>NZ_BIMH01000009.1 GCF_004000985.1 Paenibacillus validus NBRC 15382
GCACGCGCGCGCACGCCTCGCGGGCCTCGGCCAGCCGCGTCTCGGCCAGCGCGAGCGCTTCCGCCGAAGCGTCGCCAAGCCCTTGCTGCTCCGCCTGCAGCTCCTTGACGGCCGCATCGGCCGCCTTATAGCGGCTGGCCGTTTTCGCGCTCAAACGATCGCCGTACGGCTCCAAGTGAAACAGCCGCTGCAGCATCGCCCGCCGGTCTTTGCCCGCAAGCGTCAAAAACTCCGCAAACTTCCCCTGCGGCAGCACAACCGCGCGGGTGAAATCGGCCATCGACAAGCCAAGCAGCTCTTGGACATGCTGATTGACTTCGCCGGCCTTGTCTGCGAGAACGATCGTCTCTCCCTGTTCGTAGCGAATCAAGCGGCAAAGACTGCCGAGCATCGACAGCTCGCCATTCCGTTTAAACTGGCGGTCTACCCGATACCGCTCGCTTCCTCCAGCCGTGGCCAGCTCGAAAGTAAACGATACGGAAAGCGTGTCCTCGGCCTGGTTCATAACCGCTTGCGTGCCGCCCGGCGCACGTTCCACCTTGCCGTACAGCGCCAGCGTAATCGCGTCCAGCAGCGTCGATTTGCCGCTGCCCGTCGGGCCGAAAATACCAAACACGCCCGCCCCGGTCAAAGCCCCGAAATCAATTTCCTGCACTTCGCGGTAGCTTTGCAATCCGCCAATTTGCAGCAATATCGGACGCATCGTACGCGCCTCCCTTCTGCCAATCTATGGTAAGCGTTAAGCCGATTCTTCTTCCTCCTGCTCATCCGACAGCAGCTCCAGAAACAGCCGGGTCAGCTCGGGCTCGGGCAACGCGCCGCCGGTCTGCCGTTCGTAGAAACGGCGGAACAGCTCATCCATCGGCAGCTTCGAAGTCGCCCGGTAGGCTTCGCTCTCCGCTTCCAGCTCCGGATAAACCGGCCGGATATGAATCAAGCCTTCCCGCGTCTGCCGCAGCCGATGGATTTGCTCGAGCGAGATCGTCTCCTGCAAATGCAGCTCCAGATCGATCCAGGCTGTCGCGTCCTTCGCTTCATCGAGCCAGCGGTACACTTCCGCCAAGCCGCCCTTCGCCTTCCACTCCACCAACGGGCGGCCGCATGAGAGGAACACCTCCTCCAGCACCGGCTCGCCGCCCGGCTTCAAGTCGACAATCGTCACCGACTTCGCTTGTCCCGCTTCAGAGAAGCTGTATGCCAGCGGAGAACCGCTGTACCGGATAACCGTATCGCCGCTCAGCTGCTGCTGCGGACGATGCAAATGCCCGAGCGCCGCATAACGGGCGCCGACCGCCAACGCCGACGCATCCACCGTATAAGCGCCGCCGACCTGGATCGGCCGCTCCGATTCCGTTTCTTTGCCCCCGAGCACATACAAATGGCTCATCAGCAAATTGACCGTTTGCGGACCGAAATGTTTCGCCTGTTCCATCGCGATGTGGCGCACGCGATCCGAATAAGCCGCACGCAGCACCGCCTCGTCGGCTTCATCGGTCAGCAGTTCCCGGAGCCGCGATTCGGAAGGATACGGCAGCGCGAACAAAACCGCCGTCTCCCCCGTTCGGGCGATCGGCACGCGATGCACCCTGGGCTCAGGCAGCCCGATCAGCGTAACGCCAAGCTTCCCGGCGAGCGGCGCGGCTGCGGTCAGCCGGTCCGGGTGATCGTGGTTGCCCGCGATGGCAAACACCGGTCGGCTGCCTTGATCGGACAGTCGCGCCAGCGCCTCGTAAAACAACTGCTCCGCCGCCGCCGGCGGATTGACCGAGTCGTAGACGTCCCCGGCCAGCAGGACGAGATCGATCTGCTGATCGCGAACGATCGCCGCGAGCTCGTCGACAAACGCCTCCTGCTCGGACAGCCGGCTGCGGCCCTCCAGCGTTCGCCCGAAATGCCAGTCGGCCGTATGCAAAATCCGCATGGGATTCATTCCTCCTTCGCGTTTCTAGTATCCGGGCATTCGCCCCTGAGGGCTAAAGCTCCACGATATGCGCGCCGTCGAACAAAAAGATGAACGTACCGTGCACCGGTTTTTTCCAAATCGACTGAACCGCTCTCGCGTACAATTGAAGCTGCAGCCGATATTTCTCCGCGATGCTGGCCGGAGAGGCTCCTTTTAAACGGTCCGTCTTATAATCGAGCAGCACGTAACCGTCGCCTTCGTCGATCAAGCAATCGATGACGCCCTGCAGCATGACCGTCTCCTCGGCAAGTCCGGCTTCGTCTCCCTGATATACATCCCTGGCGGGCAGGCCGAAGCTGAACGGCACCTCGCGGTATACGCGCTGCGCGGACAGCAGGCGACCGCCGAGCTCGCTTTGAAAGAACGAAGCGATCACCTGCGGGTCGACGAGCTCGCGCTGCGACTCCGTCAATAGTTCCCTGCGCACCAGATCCGCGAGCGTTTCGCGGATATCCGCTTCCTGCGGAAGACGGCCGAGCGGCATATGCTGCATAACCGCGTGGAACACCGATCCGCGCTCGGCGGCATTCAGCTCCCGCTGCTCCAGGAAGCGCGGCCGCCTCACGATGAGAGGCCGGTAAGCCGAAGCCCGCCGGCCCGAAGCGCCGGCTGCCGGCCATTCACTCGTTGTGCCGGATTCGCTCTGTGGAGCGGATGCATGCAACGAGCGTGCCGCCTTCGCCGTTCCGCCGAACAAAGCCTCGCCGAACTCGTCCCAGCGTACCGTCGCAGCAGCCCCGTCTTCCGCCAGCAGATCGAGCAGCTTGTCGTGCTCGGAAAGCCGCTTCAGCTCCGTCACCGACGTTTTGGAGAACACCTGCGTCGCGTCCGGATGCGCATAGCGCCACGATAACCGTCGCCATACTTCGCGCTCCCAGCGTTCCGTATCGTCCACCGGCTCCAGCCGGGCAAGCGACGCCCAACGGGGATCCGAGCTCGCCGCTTCCGTCCCCGCCGCCGCCTGAACCGTTCCGGCGAACCGCTCCTGGCTTAAAATTTCGATTCGCCAACGCGAGGGCTCGCGCATCACGATCGCATGCGGCGATTCGTCGATTCCTACCGCTTGCCGCATCAGCTCTCCGTCCGGATGACGCATCAGAGCCGGTCCGATCCAATCCAAATAACAGCGGGCCGAGGCCAGCGTATCGTCGGGCAGCGGCAGCACATCGCGGCCGACGTAACGTCCCCAGGTTCCGAGCAGCTTCTCCAAACCGCGCACGCTTCCCAGCAAAATCAGCTTCTCTTTCGCCCGGGTCAACGCGACATACAAGACTCGCATTTCTTCGGCGAGCGATTCCATCCTGATTTTTTGCTTGATTGCAAGCCACGGCAGCGTCGGATAGCTGACACGCGTATCCGTCTCCGTCAGCTTCGGGCCGAAGCCGAGCTCCTTGTGCAGCAGGAATGCATCAGTCAGCTCGCGGCGGTTGAACGCCTTGGCGCAGCCGGCGACGAACACGACCGGGAATTCCAGACCCTTGCTCTTATGAATCGTCATAATCCGCACGACATCTTCCTGTTCCCCAAGCGCGCGGGCCGTTCCCAGGTCCCCTCCGCTCTCCTGCATCCGGTCCACAAACCGCAAAAACCGGAACAAGCCGCGAAGGCTCGTCGCTTCGTATTGCTTGGCACGGTCGTACAGCGCCCGCAAATTCGCCTGACGCTGTTCCCCGCCGGGCAGCCCTCCGACGAAGTCGAAATAACCGGTTTCCCGATAAATATCCCAGACCAAATCGGCAAGCGGCCCTTGCAGCGACTGCAGCCGCCACGTCTTCAACGCCTCGTGGAACCGCTGAAGCTTGTGCCGCAACGCCGGACGCGGTACGAACATGTCGTTGGAGGCTTGCGCAAGACTTTGCTCGCTTTCCGAGCCGCAGCCAGCCAAGTCCGCTTCGCTCGTTCCGGCTGCACTCTGATCGCCGCTCCCGCTTCCATTCGCCGCAAGCCAATCTCCCGAACCGCTTGCGGCTTGACGAGCCTGCCCAGATTCATGCGCGCCGCTTGCGGATTCCCGGCCGATGTAAGCGCGAACCGCATCGAAGAACGGTCCGTGGCGCCGTCCGATCCGAATATGCGCGAGCTCCTCTTCGTCCAAGCCGACGAGCGGCGACCGGAGCACTCCGGCAAGCGGGATATCCTGATACGGGTTGTCGATGATCCGAAGCAGCGACAGCACAACCTGCACTTCCGTCGCCGAAAAATAACCGGTGTTCAGCTCCGCATAAGCCGGAATCCCCCGCAGGCGCAGCTCCTCGATCAGCACCGGCGCCCACTGCTGGGTCGCCCGCAGCAGCACGACGATGTCACGGAACGCAATGTCGCGCATCGCTTTCGCACCTTTGTCATAGACCTGGTACTTGCTTCCGCCGTCCGCTCCCATCATCGAAAGAATGCGCTCTGCGATGTACCGCCCTTCCAGTTGGGCCGTCTCGAGTTCTTTCGCTTCCGACATCGGGTCGCTTCCGCCGCCTTCGGGTTCCTGCCCTTCCGCATCCGCGTCCGGCGAAGCGCCTGCGCCCGGCTCCTCACGGGAATCCGCAGACCTGTCGATCAATATCAGCTCGGCCGCACGGTCGCCCCCGTCCTCCGGATAGGACGCGCCGCAGACGAGCTCCGCTCTGGCGTCGTAGTCGATCTCGCCGACGCTCTCGTTCATCACCTGACGGAAAATATAGTTCGTCCCGTCGACCACCTCGCGCCGGCTGCGGAAGTTACGCGCTAAATCGATGCGCTGCCCCGGCTCGCTGCCGTCCGCCCGATAGCTTTTATACTTCTCCTGAAACAATCCCGGCTCTGCCAGCCGAAAGCGGTAGTAGGGTAAGAACCCCGCGCCTTGTCACATTGCTGTGACAGGTTTCGAAGAACTCCCCTCAGAACCGTACGTACCCGTCTCCGGGTATACGGCTCGCCACTTGTCATCTCGACCCTAGATTCCTAGTAACCCTGATGGATATTATGATGACATTCCGGACAAACGATAAGCATGATCCGGTTCTTGCCGATCCTCATTCGTTCCCGTATCTCTTTGCCCCCGAGGTTAATGGGTTTATTCATGTGATGTACTTCATAGTCAAGCCTGAAGTCGTTTGTACCGCAGAGCTCGCACTGACCGGCACGCAGCCGATCGAGTAAGCTCGCAGCATTGTTGAAGAAAGGCATTAGACGGGGATGAAGGTCCGGGTCAGACAACGTATAGGGAGCCTTGGCCCTTGAAAATCCGTCCTTATAGAAAAAGAGAGTCTTGGTTAGACCTGTTTTCGTTTCGTAAGGAATGCCCCAATTCTTATCAACAGCGAACTTCCGCTTTATTTTAGCGATACTGGACTTATGCTTGTTGGCAAGGGTCGCCAAACAGCTGTATTCCATAACATACCGCAATTGCCGCATGTACGTGCTCACATTCATAGCCATTTTGTAAAAATTGTATAAACCTCGAAGGCGTGCGTTGTATAACGCAACAATTTCGATATCGGGAAGATGGATGATGGACGGAATGTGGAGCATCCGCCATGGCTTGGCATCAATGTCTTTAACCATCTTGTGTTTGATGATGAAGTTCCTGACGATATCATCCGGCATATAGAGTTCGACACGATCATGCCCCTCTCTCTTTCTGGCGCCGGTTTGATCTTTTTTGAAATTCCAGTCGCTTTTGACCTTCATGATGTGCCCAAGGAATTTAGTCCCTGCTTCAGCATGAGTGATGAGCGTCTTTTCTTCCGACCCTTCAATCTCCAATTCCCGAAGCATGAAATCCTTGACATCCTGTTTAATCTTTTCACTGTGCTCTTTACTGCCCCAGACCGCGATGACAAATTCGCCGGCGTATCGAATGCACTTGATACGCTTGAACTCCGATTCTTCCGATGCGTCATATGGAAGATTATTCCTTACAGCGGATTGCTCTTTAATAAATTCAGTCACGGTCTCGCGAGTGCTTGCGTCGTCAGCAGCTTCCAGCTTCCGCTTAGCCCGAACAACCCGCATGTCCAGTTTCTTGTATTCGGTAGAAACTTTCTTCATTTTCGGAGAACCCGTGTCGAACTTTTCCTTATAAGAGATAAACCACTTGTCCAAGCAGTCCAGATAGATGTTGGCAAGAACAGGGCTTACAAGGCCGCCTTGAGGGGTGCCGCTGTAAGTACCGTCGTACTTCCAATCTTCCAAATAACCAGCTCTAAGCAATTTCCATATGAGTCGGATGAACTTGGCATCTTTTATTTTCTTTTCAAGGATAGCTATTAGTTTATGATGGGAGAGATGATCCAAATAACCATTAATATCTCCTTTAATGAACCAGGTCGCTCCCTTGAATTGAACTTTGGCTTCGTGGAGGGCCGTGTGACAGCTGCGATTAGGTCTATAGCCGTAACTGAAATTTGCAAAAGCGGGTTCGTATATCGCCTCAAGGATCATCCTGCATATTTCTTGGATGATTCTGTCCGGGAAGGAAGGATTCCCGAGCGGTCGTTTTTGACCGTTTTTCTTAGGGATACCCGTTCTCCGAACCGGTTTAGGCTGATACGATTCGTTTTTCATCGACTCAACTAAAGCGTTGACTTTCTCCAAGCTGAACTTGTCAGCGGTCACACCATCGATCTCCCGTGTTCCACTGCCGTCATTCGCATATAAATTGTTATAGGCCAGGAAGTAAAAGTCTGTGTTGTAGAAAAGTCGATATACCCTATCAAATCTATAGTCAGGTTTCTCACTGGATATCTTGGTCAATAGGTATAAAGTTTCGCTAGAATTCACGGAGCCTTGCGCTCCTTTCCGCAAATTTTATACCGACAAGCTGTCTCCCTTCGCCATGTGACAGGCTTTCCCTATCTCGAACTACTACGGAGACTCCGTTACCTTATGAGATATTCAATCCCTTCGGATATAGCCATATCGGGCATTCTCACTTAGGTAATCCCCATTTAGTCACATCAGTCCAAGCGCGATAAGTTGTCGGATGGTCCTTTCGTCCTTTCCACCTGTCCAGGTGTGCGTCAGCACTTGAGAAGCTTGGGTATCATCTCATATTATAGCATTTATCCGATATGAGATGTCTGACAGCGTTCCATCTATCCACTGTCAGCGTGCTGATAACAGGTAGCAGCTAACTTTCCTGTCTGGCAAGCATGGGCCCGCTGAGACTAGACTTTAAGCAGTTTAGCTTTCATCCTTGTACTTATCTTTATGCCTCGCCGTTCAGTCGTGGTGCGTTAGCTCACCAACTTACGACTTTCCCAACATGCTGCACTCCCCGCCAGGTTTCCCCTTTGGATAAGTTGGGCGGCATGACTTCGATACCCTGGAAGCCCCTCCGCTTAATGAGGAAAACTGATGCGCCTTATGGGCGCACAATGCTCTGCTTCACATCGCCGACCATAAACCGGTTGCCGGGCCGTTCCCGCGAGATCAAAGCGACGATCGCTTCCTGCACCCGATTCGTGTCCTGGTATTCGTCAAGCAGCACTTCTTCGAATTGTTCGCGGTATTCCAGCGCCGCAGCGGATGGAACCGGATGGTCCGGGGTTCCCCCCTCCTCACTTAGAATGCGGAGGCAGTAATGCTCCAGATCGGCAAAGTCAACCAGCCCTTTATCCAGTTTGGCCGCTTGATACCGCTCTCCGAACGTCATGACCAGCTCGGCCAGCGCGCTCATTAAAGGCGCCATTCGCTTCAACTCTTCGTCGTATTGCTCCAAGCTGCGCGAGAACCATTCCTCCCTGAGGGTCGCCAGCTTGTCTTTCGCCGCATTGCGAAGCTCCTTGACGCGTTCCTGCAGCTCTTTATCGTAATGATCGCCCTTGCACGGCTTCAGCTTGCCGAATCCCGCGCCCTGTACAGCGTGATACAAATGCTCCCATCCGTGTCCTTCCGACAGCTCCAGCAAATACTCGATAACCGTCAGGTCGTCGTCCAGATTGGCCAAATACGGCTCGGGGCCGCCCGGCGTCCGGGACAGCCGGATCGCTTCCCGCAGCAGCCCGATTGCGCCCTGCAGCTCTATCCGTACCGCAGCCCGGAGGCTGTACAGCCACGGATGATCATCTTCTAAGCGCCGTTCCCCGAACATGCGTACGCATTCGTTCAGCCAATGCTCCGGCCAAGGATGGCTGCGCGAATCGTCGTACAACCGCTGCACAAGGCGAAACAACCCTTCGTCGTTCTTATCGCCGCTGAACGAGTCGGCCAAAGTCCAGAACGGATCGCCTTCCGCCGCTTCGCCGTACCGTTCTTCCAGCAGCTCCTCCAGCTGCTCTTGACGCAGCAGCGCGCTTTCCGTCTCATTGGCGATACGAAAGCCCGGATCAAGTCCGATACGCTGGTAATGCTTCTGAATCACTTCCATACAAAAGGAATGAAGGGTCGTAATAAACGCGCGCGGAATCAGCGCCAGCTGCCGCCGCAAATGCTCCGATTCCGGATCGGCGGTCAATGCCTTCTCAAGCGCCTCACTGATCCGGTGACGCATCTCGGCAGCGGCCGCCTTCGTGAACGTCGCGACCAATAAACGGTCAACGTCGATTGGCGAGTTCGGATCGGCTATGCGCCGGATGATGCGCTCGACCAAGACCGCCGTCTTGCCCGATCCGGCCGCCGCCGCCACCAGGACGGAACGACCGCGAGTCGCTACAGCGCTCCACTGATCGTCCGTCCACGTGCTATCCTCTGGTCTGGGTATGCTCATCTTCATCGTTCATTCCCTCCTTCTTCGGATTCCGCCGACTCCTCTTCAGGCTCCTGTCCGATTTCCAGCGCCGCAAGCGGGCTCGTGCGTGCGGCCGCAGGGCGGAACGTCCGCGCCTTCTCTCCGCCCGCAGGAGTCTGCGCTTTGCGCTCCATCAGCTCCAGCGCCGTCTCTTTGCCGAGCGCAGGCAGCTGCTTGAACGCATTGCCGGCAAGCTGCGGATCGAACTGGCATACCGGCTTGTACGAGCAGCCTTGACAGGCTGTCGCCGTACCGATACGGAACGGCTCGATCCCGATATGACCGTCGGTCATCGAGGTGCCGATATCGCGAATGGTCCTTCGGACATGCTTGCGCACCGCATTCCATTCCGCCTCCGTTGCGACCGAAGACGTCTTGTAAAAGCCGCCGTCCGCCTTCAACGCAACCGGAAGCAGTTCCGAGTAACCGCTGGAGCCGATCAAACCGCTATCCATCAAGCGAATCGTGTCTGGATCGGCAGTGAGCAGACCTTTCATTTTAAACCGTTTCTTCATTTCTTTCTCGATTTGCTCGGCGCTGATCGCATTCTTGACGTTCAGCAGCGGATTGTGCACGTGGAAGTACAGGACCCCCGCAGGCTGAGCTTCCGTACCGAGCCAAAGCGGGGCATGGGTCAGAATGACGTCCAAATACGTCATCATTTGCAGCGATAGTCCATAGTACACTTCCCCGAGCTGCAGCGCCTTGGAGCTCGACTTGTAATCGATGACCCGCAGCAGCGTGCCGCGCTCCGTATCGGCCCGGTCGATGCGATCGATCCGGCCTCGCAGGTTCATATGAACGCCGTTCTCCAGCTCGTACTGAAGCGGCGGTATCGACTGGCCTGCGCCGAAGGCGATTTCCAGTCCGATCGGACGGAACTGCCCCCGTTTCGCATGCTCCCCTAACATGAGCGCCGCTCTGGCGATCACCTGCTTCAGCTTGCGGGCGATGTAATGGTACCGCTTCGAGCTGAGCAATATTTCGCCCTGCAGTCTTGGCGTCAGCGCATCGATCACGAGTGCCGCACGGCGTTCGGTTTCGGCCGCCGTCATGCCGCCCCAGTCGACGCCTTCGCGGACGACCTGTTCGGCGAATTGGCTGAGCGCCGCATGGAACAACTGCCCGATATCCGGGGCCTCCAGCCGAAACATCCGCCGTTCCTTCAGCCTTAAGCCGTGAGAAACGAATTGCGAGTAGGGGCATGCGACAAACCGCTCCATCCGGGATACGCTCGTCTCGATCGTGTCCCCGTACAGCTGCCGGCTCGCAGCCGGACTTAGCGGCTGGATCCGGTTCGTATACTGCAGCGCCTCCATCATTCTCGCCAATCTGCCGCTATATTCAGGCTGGCGGGCGAACCAATTGTACACCGACCACCAGACACCGTGGATCGGCGTTCCCCGCATCCATTGCTTCAACTGCACGATCAGAAGGGACAGCGCTTTGTTCGGGTGCGACACGAATTCGAGCTGCTCGCCAGCCGTCGTTTGCGCAGCCGGTTCGTTCAGCAGGAGCCTTTCCGGAACGTCCGGAAACAACCGTTTGATCTGACGGATCACATCGGACGGAAGCAGCGACTTGCCTTCCTCGTCAGCCAGCGGATAGCTGAGCCACAACCCGACGCTGGGCGTACACAGCGCGTTATAAATCAAGAACGATTCGTCGAGCAGCCTTCTCCGGCTGTCCTCCGCAAGCTGAAGACCGGCTTCCGCCAGCCGCAGCCGCTCGGCCTCCGTCAGTACGCCGCTTTCGACGATTTTGGACGGCATGACCCCTTCGTTGACGCCCAGCACGAACAGATGCTTGACGCCGTCAGACCGGGTGCGGTCCATACTGCCGATCAGCACCTGATCCAGCGTCGGCGGGACAAGCCCGAGCTTGATGCTTTCCAGGCCGGTTTCGACGAGCTTGGCAAACTGCTCCAGCGACGTCTCTTCGTCGCCCGTCAGCTCGACGAGCTGATCGAACATATCGATCACGCGATCCCACACTTGCGCGTGCTCTCTCGCCTTCTCGGGCTTGCCCGACCGAAGCGCCGCTTGTCCCCAAGCTTCGAGACGCTCGGGCACTCGCAGCCCTTCAAGCAGCTCGTACAACGCCTCTACGCGGTCGCGCACCGCCTTCCGCTCGCGCAGACGGTCCTGCAGCCGGCCGAGAGGGTCAGCCACAAGCCTCCTGCAGCGGTTGATTTGGCGTAAAAAAGCCGTATCCGCCTCGCGCCGGCCTTCCTCCTGCTCCAGCGAAGCCTCATAAACGTACGTCCAGTCCGCGTTCACCCGCCACTTCGAGCCTTGAATCCCGAAAGCCAGCACGTAGTTTTCCAGCTGATCGAACGCATAGCGGCCGACTTGGAGCTGCGGCGCCTCGCCCTCCCCGCCGCCGGTATTCGGCAGCGGTGTCAAGAACCCCGTCTTCACACAGCGGAACACCGCATCATATTTCCAATGAAGCCGGGCAACTTCCAGCGCGGAACGGATGAATTCAACAAGCGGATGATGCAGCACCGACCGCTTCTGGTCGAAAAACAAAGGGATGCCGAAGTCCGCAAACGTTCCGGCGATCAAATCGCCGTAAGCCTCGATGTTGCGCACGGAGACGGCGATGTCGCGCCAGCGCATCCCCTCTTCCCGCACCAGGCTCCGGATGTCCCGCGCCAGTCCCTCCACTTCGGCCCTGCGGTGAACGGCTGCCGTAACACGCAATGCCGCGCCTTCTCGCTCTTCCGGCGACATGCGGTACGCCTGCTTCATCCGGCTGCCCCAGTGCGCCTCCATGTGCGCGAGCATCGGGTTGGCGCGAAACCGGGCCGGCGGCGCCGCCGGCAGCACTTCCGGCTCCCGGACGGCAATCCCCAGCTCGTCAAGCCTGCGCCGCAGCTGAACCATCGTCCGCGCCGTCGGATGGAACAAGTCGAGCTCCTGCAGCTCCTTCCCGGCCCGGTACGGCCGGTTTAAGCTCAGCGTGAGCGTCACATCCTCTGCATGCACGGCAAGCTGCTCGATCACGGCGGCTTCCTGCGGTGTAAAACCGTGAAAACCGTCGATCCAACAAACCGCCTCGCGGATGTAGGACGATTCGCCGATCTGTCTGGCGAGCAGCGTCAAATAATCTTCCCCGTCCAAATAAAGCCGGGACAGCTCCTCCTCAAATTCGGCATACACGCTCTGCAGGTCATGCAGCTTGTCTGCCAGCGATCCTGTCGGCCCGGCTCCCGCCGCAAACCGCTCCCGATAAAAACGGCCGAAATCCGCCGACGTCACGCCATACCTTTTAAATTCGGTAAACAATTGATTGACATGATCCAAATACCCCATTTGGTCCGCAGCCGTATGCAGCCGTTTCAAACGATCCCGTTGTTTATGTAAAATGCGGTGAAGCAGCAGCTTCTTGCCCGTTTCGTCAATCGGCAGCCGCGCCGTACCGCCCACTTCCTGCATCACGCGCCAGGCCAGACGCCGGAAGCTGAGCACCTGCGCCCGAAGCGTCCCGCCAAGCTCCGGCACCGAGATCAAAGCGTACTCCGCCTGGAACGTCGCCTGCTCCGGCACGAGCCAGATGAGCGGAGGCCCCTGCGGCTCCGCCTTCAGTCTCTGTTTAATTTCGTTCAGGCACAGCGTTGTCTTGCCGCTGCCCGCACGCCCAAGCACGAATCGAAACGCCATGTTAGCTCCTCCTCTTCCCACACCGCACCTTGTCCTTAACTCTACTATTCTACCAAAGAAACCGTAGTTCAGGTAAAAGGTAGGTTCTGGTACATTATATCATATATTGAGAAATAAGAACACACGTTCCTGACGTAAACCGGGCATACGCACGCCGCCTCCCGGTTTGGGATTTCCACCCTCCTGCCGCTGCTCTTCGCGCGAACGTATTGCTTTCCTCTCCCCTTTTCGGATAACGCCTTCGCTGGGCGTATACGAAGAACAGCCTGACGCACGGATTGCATCAGGCTGTTCGAAATAAATCGGAACGGTGAACATGACTTAGGTCAGATGTTCGGTAATCCACCGCGTCTTATCGGCGACCGGACGGCGCTTTCCTTCCGGCTGCGGCATAGCCGGCTGCCCGACGTACAACAGCCCGACGAGCGCTTCGTCGCCGGTTAAGCCGAACGCTTGCTGCATGCGCGGATGATACATCGGCTCGCCCGAGCGCCAGATCGCCCCGAGCCCGAGCGCATGCGCGGCAAGCAGCATATTTTGCACGGCCGCGTGGGCGGCTGCGAATTCCTCGATGCGGCTGACGCCCTTCTCCGCCGAAGGCGAAACGGCGACCGCAATCACCACCGGCGACCGGAACGCTTTAGCCGCATGCTTCGCGCGGAACGCTTCCCTTTCTTCCGGCGCCAACTTGGCCGGACTTTGCGTTTGCTCCGCAATGTCGGCGTAGGCTTCGCCCAGAATGTGCCGTCCATTCCCCGTCAGCACAAAGAAGCGCCAAGGCTCCGTCGCATGATGGCTGGGCGCCCAATTGCCCGCTTCCAACAGCTGCTCGATCTGTTCGCGGGGCACCGCTATGTCTTTCACACGACCGATCGTGCGCCTTTCGCGAATCGCTTTAAACACATCCATGTCTTCCACTCCTCCCCATTGTGAGTGATCGCTGCCTATACTCTCGTCGTAACCTCAAATATGGCAAACTTCAAATAATGTCCTTCATCCACGCCCAGAATGCGCGGATGATCCTTGCCCGCCGCCCGAAAATCGACAAGGCGCAGCGTCTTGCCCGCGTCGCGGGCCGCCGCATGAATCGTCTCCAGGAACAAATCCGGCTTCATGTGATAGGAGCAGCTCGCCGTAACCAAATATCCGCCCTCGTTCACCAGCTTCATCCCGTGCAGGTTGATGTCTTTATAGCCTCGGCATGCGCCTTCCACCGCGCTCCGCGATTTGGCGAACGCCGGAGGGTCCAGAATGACGACGTCCCACGTCCGCCCCTTAGCCTCCAGCTTAACCGACGTATCGACTTTGCGGCGGTCGGCCTGCCCCCGTTCCTGACGCTGCTCGATCCCGCGCACTTGCTCGCGCAAATAATCGAACGCATCGGCCACTACGAACTCCACACGGTCACCGAATCCGTTCAACTCCACATTGCGCCGCGCAGTCTCTACCGCGTGCTCGGAGATGTCGAGGCAGGTTACCTTCTTCGCTCCGTATTGGCAAGCGTTAAGAGTAAAGCTGCCCGTATGAGAGAAGCATTCGAGAACGGTCGCTCCGTCCCAATAGGGGAACGTTACTTCCTGCCCGCTTTTATTGACCGGCACCCGTCTGAGCGTGCCGTCGTCGGTCAGCTTGTCGACGGTCTGAATGCCGCTGCGTTTGCCCCAGCCGAGCATCAACGGCGCGATGGCCGCCCGGTTTTCCCGCTGATCGAAGAAATAGCCCGTCTTTTGCCCCTCGACGATATCCACCTCCAGCAGCAGCCCGTTCTCGCGAATCGCAATATGCCGCGGGCACTCGCCGTACAGTACGCCTTTGCGCTGTTCCAAGCCCTCAAGCTCGCGGACGGAGACGTCGCTTCGCTCGTAAATCCCCGCCGGCTGCATCACCTCTACAAGCGCGGACACAATCGCCTCCCGCGCGGTCTCCATGCCAAGCGTCAGCAGCTGCACTACAAGGACGTCCTCGAACTTGTCTACGATCAGCCCGGGCATAAAGTCCGCTTCGCCGTAAACGAGCCGGTACGACCTGGCCTCCGGCAAAAAGCGCTCGCGGTGTGCTTTCGCATGCCGCAAGCGATCCGCGAACCAATCATGCGTCAGCTCGGCGAGCGGCTCGTAAGAGACGATCCGGACCGTCAGATGTGACGCAGGATTATAATAACCGGTAGCGAGATATTGACCGTCATGCCGGTGCACGGCGACAAGACGGCCCGGCTCCGTTTCGCCCTCCACCCGTTCGATTTCCGTGCGGTATACCCAAGGGTGGCCTTCTTCCAGCCGTTTTTTCCGTTTTTTATGTAAATAAACGATCGCCATCATGCTTCCCCATCCTTTACTCTGTGTACCCGACTGCGGCCAATAATCGCGACAAATAGCGGAGCTTTGGTACGCCATTGGACCTTTTGGACGCCCTATCAAAGAAATAGCGGAACTGCAGTGTCTTATTTGCTCCTATTTCGTTTGAAAAGGGAGATTCGCCGCAAATAAGCCATCCTGGTTCCGCTATTGATGAAGTGCAGGCGTAAGATGCCCCAAATCAAGCATCCGAGTTCCGCTATTCCATGATGAGCGCTCAGAGGGAGCACCAACCGTCCGGCGCGAACGCATGCTGCCGGTGCAATCGGCGCACCCCGGCCGCTGAGAGCCGCGATAGCCCCGCCCGCCTAGTAGGACGACGCGCCGGTGCTGCCCTGCATCAAAGCGACGCCGGAGCTCGTGCCGAGCCGCGTCGCGCCGGCTTCAATCATGCGCACCGCGGTCTCGAGATCGCGAATGCCGCCGGACGCTTTCACGCCGATGGAATCCGGAACGGACGAACGCATCAGGGCAATGTCTTCCACCGTCGCGCCGCCCTGGCCGAAGCCTGTCGACGTCTTGACGTAATGGGCGCCTGCTTCGACAGACAGCTGGCAGGCCGTTTTCTTTTGCTCCTCGTTCAAGGCGCCCGTCTCGAAGATCACCTTCACGATCGCTTGGCCTTCCACCGCACGCACGACTGCGCGGATGTCTTCGCGGACTGCGGCGTAATCGCCCTGCTTCAATCGTCCGATCTGCAGCACCATATCGATCTCCGCCGCGCCCTGCTCGGCCGCTTTCGCCGCTTCCAACGCTTTCACGGAGCTTTCCATCGCGCCCAGCGGGAAACCGCAGACGACGCTGATCTTCACCCCGGAGCCCTGCAGGAGCTCGCGGCACAAAGGCACCCAAGTGCCGTTGACGCACACGCTGTAAAAGCGGTATTGACGCGCTTCTTCACAAATTTTACGGATCGCTTGTTCGTCGGCGTCCGCTTTCAGCAGAGTATGATCGATATACCCGGGCAGCTTGCTTACATCAAAGGCCGTCATCGTTACTCCACCTCATAACCTAGCGCGTCCAGCGCCTTTTTTAATACCGAATCGTTGTTGCCGTAACCCGAATGCGTCTGCTGATGCCACGCTTCGAGGGGATGCAGCCACTCAACGCCGCGAATTTCCTCCACCTGCGCTTGCAGCGTCCCCCCGGTCGCCTCGACCAGATAGTAGTACACCTCTTTATCCACGACCCCGACGCCTGACAAATTGAACTGATAGGTGATTGTCTCGAGCGGTTTCACGATGCGGCCGACGATGCCTGTCTCCTCCAAAATTTCGCGGAGCGCGGTTTGTTCGACCGTTTCGCCAGGTTCCATTTTCCCTTTCGGCAGCGTAATTTTCCCGTAACGGTCTTGGATCATCTGCACCTGCAAATCGTCACCGGCTTTTCGGTACACCACGCCGCCAGCTGAAATCTCCTTCATCGACAACACCCTTCCATTTATACGATTGCTTTGGCCGCTTGTCCTGGAATTGCCTCTGCCGTCGCCTTCGTCGCTCTCTTCAAGCCGCTGACGGCAGGCAGCTGCGGCGCGCCGACGATTTGTCCGCGGCATTCGTTAACGCCCGCTTCCGTCACCTTCACCCGGCACACTTGCCCGATCCAGTCTTCGCTGCCTTCGAACACAACCGACAAATAGTTATCCGAGTAGCCCATAATCATCCCGCTGCCGGGCTGCGCTTTATGCTCGCGCTCCGGGATGATCTCCAGCACTTGGCCGATGAATTTCTGCGCGTAAGCGAGCTGCATCCGTTCGGACAAATCGATCAGCTCGTGCACGCGCGCGTTCTTCAACTCTTCGTCGACCTGATCCTCCATCCGCGCTGCCGGCGTACCGGTCCGCTTGGAGTACGGAAACACGTGCATTTCCGAGAAGCCCATACGTTCCATGAACGCATAGCCGTTCCGGAACATCTCTTCCGTTTCGCCCGGGAAGCCGACGATGACGTCCGTCGTAATCGCGACGCCCGGCATAATGCGGTGAATATGCTCGATCTTCGCGGCAAACTCCTCGGTCGTATATTTCCGGCGCATCCGCTTCAGCACGTCATTATCGCCCGCCTGCAGCGGAATGTGCAGATGACGGCACATTTTCTCGGAATGCTGGAGCACCTCGAGCACCTCATCCGTAATTTGGCTGGCTTCGATGGAGCTGATGCGGATCCGTTTCAAGCCTTCCACCTTGTCCAAATCCCAAAGCAGCTTGGCCAAGCTGTAATCTTCCATATCTTCCCCGTATCCGCCCGTATGAATCCCCGTCAGCACGATTTCCTGATAGCCTGCGTCCACCAGCATCCGCGCCTGGTTGATGACGCTTTGCGGTTCGCGGCTGCGCATTAATCCGCGCGACCACGGAATGATACAGAACGTGCAGAAGTTGTTGCAGCCCTCTTGAATTTTCAAGAAGGCACGGGTCCGGTCTGCGAAATCGGGCACGTCAAGCTCTTCGAACGCCCGCGTTTTCATGATGTTGCGGACCGCATTGATCGGCTGCCGCTCCCGCTCCAGCTGCTTCACATAGGTCAAAATTTTGTCCCGGTCCTGCGTGCCGATCACCAGATCGACGCCCGGGATGGCTAAAATTTCGGCCGGGGACGTCTGTGCGTAACAGCCGGTGACCGCAATGATCGCTTCCGGGTTGCGCCTTATTGCGCGGCGAATCATTTGCCTGCTCTTCTTGTCCCCCGTATTCGTAACCGTACACGTATTGATCACATAAATATCGGCCGTCGATTCGAAGTCGACCTGCTCGTAGCCCTCCTGTTTGAACAGCTGCCAGATCGCTTCCGTATCGTAGAAGTTGACTTTACAGCCGAGGGTGTGAAAAGCGACTGATGCCATAATTACCGTTCTCCTCCCATCTCACCGGATTCATATAAAATACACGTCAGACCGACCATGGCGGCGGTTTCCGTTCGTAAAATACGTTTGCCCAAAGAGACCGCACGGCAGCCGGCGCGTTCCGCTTCATCCGCTTCGCGTTCGCTGAATCCGCCTTCCGGTCCGACGATCAGCAGCAGCTTCGGACGAGCAGCGGCATGAGTGCCCCCGGTCTCCGCCGCTTCCGGGCCCATACGCCCCTGAAGCGCTGCGCGAATCTGCGCTCGCAGCTCCTGAACATCCTGCTTCTCATAGCAAAACCAAGCGGCATCCGCCTCGGCGGCGAGCTGCAGCAGCTCCTTCCAGCCGCGCACGGCATCGACGGACGGAATCCGGTTGCGGTGCGCCTGTTCGGCCGCTTCCTTGGCAATTTTTTGCCACCGTTCCAGACGCTTGCCTTCCTTCTTCCCGTCCAGCTGAACGACGGTGCGCTCCGACGTGAAAGGCACGAACCGGGTTGCCCCGATCTCCGTTCCCTTCTGGATCACCAGCTCCATCTTGTCGCCTTTCGGCAAGCTTTGCGCGATCCATACGTCGACGCTTGGTTCGCGGTCCATCGGCAGCTCCGTCTCAACCTCCGCCGACACTTGTCCGCCTTCGAGCGAACGAAGCACGACAACAGCTTCGCGGTTCGCCCCGTCGCTCACGATACAGCGATCTCCGGCTTTAGCCCGCATGACGCGAATCAAGTGGTGAGCGTCGTCACCCGTTATCGTAACCATATCAGCGGAAAATTGCTCCGGCTGAATGAAATATCTCTGCATAACCCCCATCGCTTTCCCAAAAAAAGGTGAGACCGTTATACAGGTTCGTAGAACGGTCAACCTTCATCATACACGTTTTTTCGCTAAAAAGCCAGAGGTCCGAATATCGGTTTAAGTATAGCCACGAACAAGGCCAAAATGTCGTTCTGCCAAGCGAAAATCGGGCCGAGCGTTACCACACGGATCGGCGGAATAAAGAACATCAGCAGCACGGCATAGAACAACCACTGCTGGTATTGCTGCAGCTTGATCGCCCAGGGACGCGGCAGCACATCTTCCAGAATGCGGTAGCCGTCCAGCGGCGGGAACGGAATCAAATTTAAAATGAATAGAAATATGTTCTGAATAACCATCCAGTGCAAAAACGTCAGCACGGCGCTCGAAACCCCCGGACTCATGCCGTCAAGCCAGCCGTACGCGTGAAAAGCGTAGACGAACACCAAGCTGATAAACCCGAGTACAAGATTGCTGAAAGGGCCCGCGAACGACACGGCGATACCCATCACGCGCGGGTGTTTGAATCGTCCCCGGTTGATCAGCACGGGCTTGGCCCAGCCGATCCCGACAATGAGAAAGAAGATCATGCCCAGCCAATCCAGATGAACGCGCGGGTTTAACGTCACCCGGCCCATCGCGCGCGGCGTCGGGTCGCCGAACTTGTCGGCAAGATACGCATGCGCAAATTCATGTACCGTGAAGGCAAGCAGCAGCACAAGAAAGACGAAGGGCAGTTCGTCAACCGGATACGGCAGAAAACTACTCCAATCCATCGACGCTCACCTACGGCTTTCTGGCGACGAGCACGACCCAATCCTGATCCTCGTTCACCTCGGTTACATGGAAGCCGGCCGACGTTAATGCGTCCTGCACCATGTCCTGCTTGCTCTTGATAACGCCTGACACAATATAAGAGCCCCCCGAGGCGAGCGCTTCGTACACATCCTGTACGAACATTAATATAATTTCCGCCAAAATGTTGGCGACCACGACCTGCACCGGCAGCTGCACGCCGAGCGCCGTGCTTTCACCGGCAGCCCGATGTTCATTGATCACCTGCAGCAAATCGCTCAGCTTCACCGTAATGCGATCGTCCAAGCCGTTCAAATGTACGTTCTCCGTCGCGCTGGAGACGGCGACCGGATCAAGATCGAGCGCGAGCACGTGTTTGGCTCCCAGCTTCGCCGCCGCGATTGCCAGAATCCCCGAGCCCGTCCCGACATCAATCACGTCGTCGCCTTCCTTCACAACCTGCTCGATCGTCTTCAGGCAGAGGGCCGTCGTCGCATGCGTTCCCGTCCCGAACGCCATGCCCGGATCCAGTTCCAGAATAATCTCTTCGGCCTGCGGCTCGTACTCTTCCCAGGTCGGCTTAATCGTCAGCCGGTCGGTAATGCGCAGCGGTTTGAAATATTGCTTCCACGCATTCGCCCAATCCTCGTCGTCGACCAGCTTCCACTCGTAAGTCGGCTCGCCGGTATCAATATCAAACTCCGCGAGCTGAGTAACGGATTGCTTCAGCTCCTGGAGGATCGCTTCGGTATCCGAACCTTCGGCAAAGTAACCTTTAATAACCGCTCGTCCTTCCGGAATATCGTTCAACGGCAGCTCGTACCATTGACCTAGCGACGTGTCGCGCGGTTTGTTCAACGTGCCTGATTCCTCGATGGAAACGCCTCCGGCACCAAGCTCGTGTATAAAATTGGAGATCATTTCGATCGCTTCTTCTGTCGTATATACCGTAATTTCATGCCAACGCACCGGGTATTCCCTCCCATAATTTGCTCCATTTTCACGCATAAGAACAAGTATACAACAATTAGGGATACGGGTAAAATGACGGGTTCTTACATAAACGGTGCGGGAAAGGCTAAATCTAACAAACACACAGTAAAGGCGGGTCCGTAATGACGAAGGATAGATGGATAATAGCTCTTATTTATTTGCTTGGAGCGATCGCGACCGTGCTGTTGATCCCCAAGCCCAAGCGGCGAGAAGCGATTATGGCATTTCTCGCCTGTCAGCCGTTAACCTGGTTAGACTCGCTGCTGCACGTCAAGTTTCATCTGCTGTCATTCCCGGTGCGCGAATTTCCGAAAGCGACCGACCTGCTGTTTACGACCGAATACTTTCTGTATCCGCTAATATGCGCGCTTTATATCGCGAATGAGCCGAAGGGAGCGCTATCCGCCCGCCTGGCCGCTCTCGCATTGGCCGTCTCCGCATTAACCGGTATCGTTGCGCTGCTCGTCACCTATTCGAATTTAATTCGATACGAGCGCTATTCCTGGTACTGGACCTGGATTAGACTTTTTCTGGAATTCACCGTTGTTCGCTTGTACTGCGGCTGGTATTTCAAATCAGAGCCGACTGCCAACTAAACCGAGGAGCTCCCGTTTGTCATGATGATCGAATATATCGTTCTTATGTGCGTATGGATCATCAGCATCTCGATGCTGATCTTCTGCGTGCCCAAACGTAAAGCTCGAATAGCCTATGCCGGCTTCTTGTTCAAACAGACGATCACTTGGATTGCCGGTCTGTATGTCGTGGAAAAAGGGTGGATCGTATACCCCGTGCGATTGTTTCCTGAGCAAAACCGGTCCAGCCTTACATATGTGCATTGGGCCTGGTATTGGACGTGGCTGACGCTGCTGCTCACATTTTATTTGTCGCGAATATTTTGCCTCTGGTTTTTTCAAGCGAAACGGCTCCCGGCATGAATGAATCTTCATGCCGGGAGCCGTTAGCATACCGTGAGCCTGGCGCTTCATTTCAGACGCTGCCGCCCGCATCGCGGATCACGCGTTTCGCCTGCTCGACGGCCGCCTCATCGAGCACGACCGTCAACAACACATTGCGGCGCGTCATATCGTCCGGATCGTTCATTAGCAGTTCCCTGCTGCCGTCCGCCATGCCGCTTGCATCGACGTCGGCGGCCATCAGGACGCGTGCATCCTGATTCGCGCTTGTCGTTCCCAAAGTTAAATAAGACAAACCGGGAAAATCGCTATTGGATAACGGATTTAACGTTTCGCCAATCCCGTGTCCCGGGTATTCCCCCACCTGGTCGATTTGCACCTCCGCCGCACGCAGTGCTTTCAGCTTCGGCACACAGCTTTGTGCATCCTCCGTCGTTCGAAAGTAGGCCATGATGCCTTTCTCTGACATATGTCAAACCTCATTTCTCCAAAATCTACGGCCGTGATCCGGCATCAGCTATTCCTGCTCTTGTCTGGCATCGGCTAGCGCGGCGCGTTCCTCCGCTTCCAAGTCGTCGCTATCTGCCAGCTCTGCAGAAAATTCGATGTCCTCGTTCTTCGCGATCGGCAATCGATTTTTTTGAAACGCCTTTTTCCATCGTTCCGCCATGGTCCAGCCTCCTTTCAAGTCGGTATCCATCCCAGGGTCCACCGTGCAGGTTCAAGAACCTGCTTCTATTGTCCGCATTATTAACGGGAATATGCGGCCCGCTTCACGAAAAAAGCAGCCTTCGGGAAATCCCGCAGGCTGCTTTCGGATAGGCGCTTCAGTCGCCTAAAAATGCTTTTTTCATTCGTTCGAAAATCGATTGCTGCTGCTCGTGCGTATTCTCTCCGGTTTGCCGGGAGAACTCGCGCAGCAGTTCGCGCTGCTCATCGCTCAAGTTCGTCGGCGTCACGACGACCACCTTCACGTGCTGGTCGCCTTGGCCGTAACCGCGCAGACGCGGTACGCCTTTGCCTTTCAAGCGGAAATACGTGTCGGTTTGCGTGCCGGGAGGAATTTTCAGCTTGACCTTCTCCGTCAGCGTCGGAATTTCGATCTCGTCCCCGAGCGCCGCTTGTGCAAAAGTAAGCGGTACCTCGCAGTAAATATCGTCGCCTTCGCGTTCGAAGAAATCGTGCGGCTTCACGCGGATCACGACGTACAAATCGCCTGCCGGACCTCCGCGCGTACCCGATTCGCCTTCTCCCGTTACCCGCAGCTGGGCGCCGTCGTCGACACCTGCCGGGATGTTCAGGTTAATGGTGCGCTGCTTTTTCACTTTGCCGGCGCCGTGACACGTCTGGCACTTGTCCTTAATAATTTTCCCTTGACCTTGGCAGGCGGAACAAACCCGGCGGTTCACGATGCGGCCGAACGCCGTGTTCTGCACGACCTCCTGCTGCCCGGAACCATGACAGACGCCGCATGTATCCGGCTTCGTACCGGGCTTCGCGCCGCTGCCGTGACAAGTCTCGCACGTTTCCGTACGAGGAATGTGAATGTCGGTCTTCTTCCCGAAGACCGCTTCCTTGAACTCGATCGTCATCGTATACTGCAAATCGTTGCCGCGCTGCGGAGCGTTAGGATTGCGCCGGCCGCCTCCGCCGCCGCCGAAGAACATATCGAACAGGTCGCCGAATCCGCCGAAATCCGCATTGCCGCCGAATCCGCCGCCGCCCATGCCCTGGTTCGGATCGACGTGGCCGAAGCGGTCATACTGCGCTTTCTTCTGTTCGTCGCTCAGTACATCGTAAGCTTCCTTCGCTTCTTTGAACTTCGACTCCGCGTCGTCTGCTTTGTTGACGTCAGGATGGTATTGACGAGCAAGCTTGCGGTAAGCTTTCTTGATATCCTCCTGCGAAGCATCCTTGCTAAGCCCTAATACTTCATAGTAATCGCGTTTACTCATCCTTCACTCCCACTCCCTGGCCTGCAAAAAAAAGGAAAGTGTCCGGCTTGAGAAGGTCAAGCCGGACTTGTTGTATGCGAACGGATTATTTCTTGTCGTCAACGACTTCGAAATCCGCATCCACGACGTTGTCTTTGCCTTTCGCGCCCTGCGGCTCGCCGCCTGCGGCACCGCCTGCGTTTTGCGCTTCTTGAGCCGCTTGCTCATACAGCTTCACGGACAGCGCCTGCACGATTTGCGTCAGCTCTTCGCTGGCCGCTTTGATTTCGTCGAGGTTGTCGCCTTCGAGCGCTTTTTTCAGCTTCTCTTTCGCTTCGTTCGCTTTGTCAATTTCGCCTTGATCGACCTTGTCGCCAAGATCTTTCAACGTTTTGTCGACTTGGTAAACGAGCTGATCCGCTTGGTTGCGTGCTTCGACCGTTTCTTTGCGCTTCCGATCTTCTTCGGCGTGCGCCTCGGCGTCTTTCATCATGCGGTCGATTTCCTCGTCGGACAAACCGCTGGAAGACGTAATCGTAATTTTTTGGCTCTTGCCCGTGCCTTTATCCAGAGCGGATACGTTCACGATGCCGTTCGCGTCGATGTCGAAGGTGACTTCGATTTGCGGAACGCCTCGCGGCGCCGGCGGGATGTCGCCCAGAATAAACCGGCCGAGCGTTTTGTTATCGTTAGCCATCGCGCGCTCGCCTTGCAGCACGTGAATTTCTACGCTAGGCTGGTTGTCGGCATATGTGGTGAACACTTGTGATTTCGTTGTCGGAATCGTCGTGTTGCGGTCGATCATTTTGGTGAACACGCCGCCGGCTGTTTCGATACCGAGGGAGAGCGGAGTCACGTCGAGCAGCACGACGTCCTTCACGTCGCCCGTCAACACGCCCGCTTGCACGGCCGCGCCGAGTGCCACGACTTCGTCCGGGTTCACGCCTTTGTGCGGCTCTTTGCCTGTCAAGCGTTTAACCGCTTCTTGAACGGCCGGGATACGCGTAGAACCGCCGACCAACACGATTTTATCGATTTTGTCCGCCGTCAGGCCTGCATCGCTAAGCGCTTGACGCGTCGGTCCGAGTGTGCGCTCGACGAGAGGCGCGGACAATTCTTCGAATTTGGCCCGGGTCAAGTTCACTTCCAAGTGCTGCGGAACGCCGTCGACCACGGTAATAAACGGCAGGGAAATCGTCGTCGTCAATACGCCGGAAAGTTCTTTTTTCGCTTTTTCCGCAGCGTCTTTCAACCGTTGTACGGCCGCTTTATCTTTGCTCAAGTCGATGCCGTGCTCTTTTTTAAACTCGGCAACGAGATAGTCGATGATCACTTGGTCGAAGTCATCGCCGCCGAGACGGTTGTCGCCGCTCGTCGCTTTTACTTCGAAGAAGCCGTCGCCGAGCTCAAGGATCGAGACGTCGAACGTACCGCCGCCAAGGTCGTAGACCAGAATTGTTTGGTCTTCGGTTTTTTCCAAACCATAGGCCAAAGCCGCCGCTGTCGGCTCGTTCACGATCCGCAGCACTTCCAGACCGGCGATTTTACCCGCGTCTTTGGTCGCTTGGCGCTGGCTGTCATTGAAATAAGCCGGAACGGTAATAACGGCTTGCGTGACCGGTTGGCCGAGGTACGCTTCCGCGTCGGCTTTCAGCTTTTGCAGGATGATCGCAGAAATTTCTTGCGGCGAATATTCTTTGCCTTCGATAATTTCCTTATGGTTCGTCCCCATATGACGCTTAATCGAGATAACCGTGCGATCCGGGTTCGTGATCGCTTGGCGTTTCGCCGTTTCGCCGACGACGCGCTCGCCGTCTTTCTTAAAGCCGACGACCGAAGGGGTCGTGCGGTTGCCTTCCGCGTTAGGAATAACGACCGCTTCGCCGCCTTCCATAACCGCGACGCAAGAGTTCGTCGTTCCTAAGTCAATACCGATAACTTTACTCATAAGGATAAGCCTCCTTTTGTTTTCGAAAGTTTGTCATATAACGGATTTATGCTATGAGCTCACTTTAACCATCGCAGGACGAAGCACCTTGTCTTTCAGCATATAGCCCTTCTGCACCTCTTCGACCACAATGCCTTCCTCGTACTCGTCGGATTCCACCTGCATGATGGCTTGATGGTACTCGGGGTTAAACGGGGTGCCGACGGTTTCCATCGCCGTTAAGCCCTCCGTCGCAAGAATTTGGGTCAATTGACGGAAAGTCATATCAATGCCCTTCGCAAGGGCGTCATAATCTTTATTATCCTTGCTGGCTGCAAGCGCCCGATCAAAGTTGTCGATGACCGGAAGCAGCTGCTCGATCACTTTCAAAGAGGCGTATTTCGCAAAATCTTCCTTTTCCTTTTGCGTCCGGCGTCTGTAGTTGTCAAAATCAGCTTGGGCCCGCAAAAACCGTTGGTGGTTTTCGTCCGCCAGCTTCTTCGCCTGCTCCAGCTCCGCTTGGACAGCATCTTGGGGTTCGGAAGCTTCCGCAGTGCCCGCTTCCGCCGTCTCTGCGCCCTCTGCTTCGTATGTAGCGCTCTCCGGTTGATTTTGCTCGTTTTGTACGGCTTGTTCACCGCTTTGCGGATCTCGTTGTTCCGTATTCAATGTCTGTCACCTCCTTAACCGAATCGGCTGCGGCCGCGCCCATTCCATAATATGCGCCGCCGCTCTCTCTTTTAAATATTAGTCTAACCACGTAGTCGGGCTCAAAACCCTACATAACGCAGTTGGATAACAAAGGTTTAATCTTCTTCGCGCGGCTGCCGCATCTTGATTACGGTATGAATGCGCAGCACGGCGGACGCCACTTCTCCTGCGGCCTGCAGCGCCTGCAGCTTCACATCGGCCGGATCGATGACCCCGAGCGCCTCGAGATCGGTAATGGCGCCGGTATCGCAATCGATGCCAAGCTTGTCGCTGGCGGATGCGATCTGCGCCGCTTTCACTTCCTCGACCTTCTCCAGCGGGTTGTAGCCGGCATTGACGACGATCTGCGAGAGCGGCTTGCGCAGCGCGTGAGCAACCGCTTCGAAACCAAAACCTTCCATGCCCCGCACGGTTTCGCGATAGCGTTCAAGCTCATGCGCGGCGGCCATTTCCGCCGCGCCGCCGCCGGGCAGCCAGCCGCCGCGCAGTGCGGCCTGCACCGCCGAAGCGGCGTCGCGCGCAATGCGCAGGCGTTCGCCGGCGATCTCGTGCGTGCTTGCGCCGACGATGATAGACACTTCGACGCTGCCTCTGCCTTCGGCGATGCGCACGCATTCGAGGCGCTCGTCGTAGGCGATATGCCCGGCGAAGCCGAGATAAGGGGCCAGGTCAGCCGCCGGCCGGTACAGCGCGGAACGGCGAACCGGCCGCGCGCCGCTGTATTCGGCCAGACGGCGCAGCTGCGCCCGCGGCAGACGCTGCAGCACCATGATGCCGTGATCGGTGCAGAACTGCTCCGCTTCCGGATCGACGCCACGCTCGCTGACGACGAGCCCGACCCGCAGCTCGGTCAAGCGGCCGAGGGAGGCGCGGAACTGCTCGCGCAGCTGCATTTGCCGGTGAAAGCCGGCCTCGGTCATCAGCGCCTCATCTTCCACCTCTTCCGGTCCGAACGCATCCTGCATCATCAGAATGCGGGCCTCGTCCGACGGGAAATCAGGCTGCAGGTTGGCGGGCTTCTTCGCGATGACGAGCCCGGGCCACACTTCGCCCGGCGACTTGCCGAGCGACTGCACAACATCCGCGAAGCGAAACGATTCTTCGCGCAGCTTTGCCGCGCCAAGCTGCCTGGCGCCGTCTATGATCAGCTCTGCAAGGTCGGCATGCTCGCGGCCTGCGATATAAGCGATCCGATAAGCCATCGGATCGTCCAGACCCTGCAGCGGCCGCGACCGCTCGCTTAAGCTGCGGACGGCGTGCGCGACGCCGTCCTGGATGCCGCGCACGACTTTGGCCACAGGCACGCCGCGCGTCACCTGCCGGGCGCCTTCGGCGACGAGCGCGCCCGCGAGCACCGTCGCCGTCGTCGTCCCGTCGCCGATCCGCTCCTGCTGCGCCCGCGCGACTTGAATGAGCAGCTGGGCCGCGGGATGCGCGACGTCCATCTTCTCCAGAATCGTCACTCCGTCGTTCGTAATAATTACATCGCCATGAGCGCCGACGAGCATCGTATCGAGCCCTTTCGGGCCGAGCGTGCCTTCGACGGCCGAGCAAATCGCACGCACCGCATTGGCGTTATTCCGCAGGCTGGCGTACGATTCCTCGCCTTCCGGACCCGAAGGTTTCATCTGACTCATTTATACCAACGCTCCATCAACTGTGTCATATCTTTGGACAGATGGTCCAACAGCTTGATGACTTTAGCGTAATCCATTCGTGTCGGACCAAGAATGCCGATCGTGCCGAGCAGCTGCCCTTCGAGCGAATACGTCGCCGTAATCAGGCTGCAGTCGTTCACGGCCTCCATCTTGTTCTCGCTGCCGATCCGTACTTGAATGCCTCCGGCTGCGTCCGTGCCTTCGAACAATTGAATGATCTTCGGCGTCTCCGACAGCAAATCGAGAATGCTCTTCACCTTATCGACATCCTTAAACTCCGGCTGCGTCAGCATATTCGTCGTGCCTCCGAGGAACACGCGCTCTTCTTCGTCGCGTTCGAAGACGGAATCCAGCATGATCAGCAGCTCTTCGTAACCGGACAAGTAACGGCTCATTTCCGAAGCGATCTCCGTGTAAAGCTTCGATTTGAAGTGCAGCAGCGGCACGTTCTTCAACCGGGCGTTCAGAAGATTCACGAACTTCTCGATTTCCGACATCGGAATGCCTTCCGGAATCGTTACCGTCTTGTTCTCCACCTGACCGGTGTTCGTCACCACGATCGCCACGGCGGTCCGCTCGTTCAAGGGGACGATTTGCAGATGCTTCAATGTCGTGGTAAGCATCTCCGGACCCATGACGATCGAGGTGTACGGCGTCACCTGCGACAAAATCAACGCGACCTGTTGAATGACACGTTCCATCTCCTGCATGCGCTCGGCAAAGAAACGTTTCATCACGTCGACCTCTTCGCCGGCTTCTTGCGCACCTAAAGCCATCAAGTGATCCACGTAATACCGGTAACCTTTATGCGAAGGGATTCGGCCCGCCGACGTATGCGGCTGCTCCAAAAATCCCATTTCTTCCAAATCGGACATTTCGTTGCGGATGGTGGCGGGACTGAACCCCACATTGCCGCGTTTGGATATGCTGCGTGAGCCGATCGGCTCCGCGGAACGGATGTAATCGTCAACGATGGCGCTTAAAATATGTCTCTGACGTTCGGTTAGCATATTCGAAAACCACCTCCGATTCCGGGCTCGTTAGCACTCAGATCAAGCGAGTGCTAAGCTAATACAAAAATAACAGACCTCAAGGGTCTGTGTCAAGTCAATCCAGCCGTTTGAGCACGGCGATTTCGTCGCAGCAGTGCTGTTTTTTACAGTGAATGCAATCGCGCCATACTTTTTCCGGAAAGATTTCCTTCTGCACGACCGTGAAGCCGTTTCTTTCGAAGAAAGCCACCTCGTATGTCAGCGCCATGATCTTCGGAATGCCCTGAGCTCTCGCTTCTTCCACCAGCTTGTTGACTATCGATTTGCCGATGCCGAGGCCCTTGTATCCGGCCGTCACGCCGAGCGAACGGATCTCGACGAGATCCGGACCGAGACGCGTGTTAGAGCCGCAGCCGACCAGCCGACCGTCGACTTCCGCGACGACGAACGTATCCAGCTGAGCCGCTAACGTTTCTTTGGAACGCGGCAGCATAATGCCCTGCTCCGCATAGCCTTGAATAATGTCATATAAAGTATCGATATCCTGTTCGTTCGCCTTCCGGCAGGTCAGGGTCAAAGTCATACGGGCTCCCACCAATCGCATTATGAAGAAAATGAAATGATATGAATAAATATACAACAAAACGTATAAAGGCTTCAACCTATTTTTAATTCAGACGCCTCCAAAAACTCCGCGAACACCTCGTTGCCGAGCAAAACGCCCGAATCGCTCAGCCGGTAGCCGGTTTGCGTCTCTTCCAGCAGCCCTTTCGCGCACAACCGGCGTATCGTTCCGCCGAATACGGATTCCAGCGGCCGCCCGAACTGCTCTTCGAAGTCGGATCTGCGCACGCCGCGCAGCAGGCGCAAACCAACCATCATAAAGTCTTCCATCGCTTCAACCTCTTCGACCTCGCTCGTCTGCAGAAGCGGCAGGCCGCTGCGCGTAGCGTCGATGTAAGGCTGAACCCCTTTGATGTTAACGTGCCGCGTCCCGCGCACATACCCGTGAGCGCCGGCCCCCAGACCGTAGTAGCTTTGGTTAAGCCAGTACATCGAATTGTGCCTGCTCTCGTAACCCGGTTTCGCAAAGTTGCTGATTTCGTACTGGCCGTACCCGGCCTCCTTCAACCGCTTCATTATATGAAGGAACATGCCGACCTCCTCATCCTCCTCCGGAAGCGGCAAATCGCCGCGTTCGTAGAGCGAGTGGAACAGCGTGTTCTCCTCTACCTTCAAGCTGTAGATCGAATAATGGGGCAGCTCCAGCGCGAGCGCTTCCTTCAGCGTGGCCTCCATAATATCGATCGTTTGCTTCGGCAGCCCGAACATCAAGTCGATCGACATGTTCGTAAACCCGGCCTTGCGCGCATTCTCCAGACTCCGGTACACGTCGTCCGTATTGTGAATGCGCCCGATTCGCTCGAGCAGCGCATTGTCGAACGACTGTACGCCAAAGCTGATCCGGTTCACGCCGCCCTCTTTCATCGCCTGCAGCTTCTCCAGATCGGTCGTCCCCGGGTTCGCTTCCATGGAGAACTCGATATTTGCCGCCCAATTGCCAAAATACATGCGCACGCGGCGAAGGAATACGTCCATCTGCTCCGGCGTCAGCACCGTCGGCGTCCCGCCTCCGACGAAGATCGTCTCGATCTCACCCGGCGGCACGCTCTTTACCGTCCGTTCCATCTCCCGCTCCAAGGCATCCAAATAATCCATGACCGGCTGCCCCTTCAATATATATGAGTTGAAATCGCAGTAATGGCACTTGTTCGTACAAAACGGGATATGAAGATACACCGCCTTGGGCGTTTGCGTTTGCTGCAACATGCCTAGTCCCCCCCTTAATGCCAAAAGCAGGCGTTCGCGTTATGCCGAACACCTGCTTCCCGCACTGCTTTTGATCTATTCGTCGATCTTCAAGACGGCCATGAACGCCTCCTGAGGCACTTCCACGCTGCCGACCTGCTTCATCCGTTTTTTTCCTTCTTTTTGCTTCTCCAGCAGTTTCCGCTTCCGGCTGATGTCGCCGCCGTAGCATTTGGCCAATACGTTCTTGCGCATCGCTTTGACCGTTTCGCGGGCAATGACCTTCTGCCCGATCGCCGCTTGAATCGGCACCTCGAACATTTGACGCGGAATGAGCTCGCGGAGCTTCTCGCAAATGATGCGTCCGCGGTTGTAAGCTCTGTCGCGGTGGACGATGAACGAGAGCGCGTCGACTTGCTCGTTGTTCAGCAGGATGTCCATCTTCACGAGATTTGTCCGCTTGTAGCCCGACAGCTCGTAGTCGAACGAAGCGTACCCTTTCGTGCTCGATTTCAACTGATCGAAGAAATCGTATACGATCTCCGACAGCGGAATGTCGTAGGTAAGCGTCACGCGCGTCGTATCCAGGTATTCCATGTTGACGAACTCGCCGCGCTTGCCCTGGCACAGCTCCATAATCGCGCCCACGTAATCGTTCGGCACGATGATCTTGGCTTTTACGAACGGCTCTTCGACGAAATCGATTTTGCCCGGCTCCGGGAACAGCGAAGGGTTCTCGATGTTCAGCACCTCGCCGTTCGTCTGCGTGACGCGGAACACGACGCTCGGCGCCGTTGTGATGAGCGGAATGTTGAATTCGCGCTCGATCCGCTCCTGGATGATTTCCATGTGCAGCAGCCCGAGGAAGCCGCACCGGAAGCCGAAGCCGAGCGCTGTCGACGTCTCCGGCTCGAAGCTGAGCGAAGCGTCGTTCAGCTGCAGCTTCTCCAGCGCATCGCGCAAATCGTTGTAATCGCTCGTTTCGATCGGGTACAAGCCGCAGAACACCATCGGATTGATTTTGCGGTAGCCCGGCAGCGGTTCCGGCGTCGGATTCTTCGCGTCAGTCACCGTATCCCCGACGCGGGTGTCCCCGACATTTTTGATCCCGGCCACAATAAAGCCGACATCGCCGACTTCAAGCGAATCCACGATGCCCATACGCGGTTTGAACGCGCCGACCTCAATGACTTCGAACGTTTTGTCGGTCGCCATAAACTTGATTTTCGAACCGGCCCGGATCGATCCGTCAATGACGCGGACATACACGATAACGCCCTTATAAGGGTCGAAGTGCGAGTCGAAAATGAGCGCTTTCAGCGGCTGCGTCGAATCTCCGGTCGGCGCCGGAACTTTCTGCACGACCTGCTCGAGAATTTCCTTGATGCCGATCCCGGCTTTGGCCGAAGCCAAGACCGCTTCGCTCGCATCGAGACCGATGACGTCCTCGACCTCCTGCTTCACCCGTTCCGGATCTGCGCTGGGCAGGTCGATCTTGTTGATGACCGGCAAAATCTCCAGGTTGTTGTCGAGCGCCAAGTACACGTTAGCCAGTGTCTGCGCTTCGATCCCCTGCGCCGCGTCAACGACAAGCAGGGCGCCTTCGCAGGCGGCCAGACTGCGGGATACTTCGTACGTGAAATCGACGTGTCCCGGCGTATCGATCAGATTCAATATATATTCCTCGCCGTCGTCGGCGCGGTAGTTCAAGCGTACGGCCTGCAGCTTGATCGTAATGCCCCGTTCCCGCTCCAAATCCATTTGGTCGAGCACCTGATCCTGCATCTCGCGGGATGTCAGCGCGCCGGTAAATTCCAAGATCCGGTCGGCCAGCGTCGATTTCCCGTGATCGATATGGGCGATAATGCAGAAATTTCTAATTTTCTTTTGTCTGGCTTGGATATCCATCGGCAGCAAAACCTCACTAAACTCGCTTTTTGTACAATACTTTTCATTATAGCAGTTGTGGGGTCTTGCATCAATGCACGGAAATTCCGCGCTGTTTCCGGCTTGCGGGCCCCGACAGCCTTGCAGAGAAGTCCCCCTGCCTGCGCCATTACTTCAGCATCGCCTCAAACAAAGAAACAATGGCGCGGATGCCGTGATAGGCGATGATTTGCAGCAGCTCGCCCGCCTTGTTGCCGACCCGGTTGATGCCGGTATCGGCGGCGGGCTCCTGAGGCGCTTTCGCTGCAGGCTTCGTCTTCTTCTCGGCCGTTTTCTTCACCGGCTCCGACTTCTCGGGCGCAGGCGGCGCCGACTTCTTCGCCCCTGCCGGAGCTGCGCTGTTCGGGCGCACTCCGGCGGCGGAAGCTTCGCCCGGCGGCTTCGTCAGCGGACCGTGAATGCGTTCGGTTCCCTGCGTCGCAAGCGATACCCCGAAAAAAAGGCAAAAAGCCATCGCCAATGCGATGGCGCCGAATTTGAACCAGCCGCTTCCGTTCATGATCCTTTGCACGCTCCTTGCCTTGTCTCTTCAGGCCGCCTCAGCGCCCTTTCTTCTTCCCGCGTTTCGGTTTCGCATGACCAACCGCGCCAATCGGGTTCCCCGGGGTTCTCCGCGCTTCCGCCTGCAGCTTACCTGTCCGCGTCCTCAACGATTTGGCTTGGCCGCTTCATTCCCCTAGCCGTGTCAGCTTGGCTTTTTTGCTGACGTGCCGTCCGAGGCGGGCGACGGTTTCGCATCGACCTTCTCCGCGTTCAGGATGACCTCGGCGATCGCTGCAGCAAGCGCATCCGCTGTCCGGTAGCATTCCTCCAGGCTGTTATCGACCCCGCCCACTTCGACCAATACGCTGTTCGGCGAGAAGTTCTGGTTGTATACGCCGTTCCCTTCCCCCGACTTCGCATGAATGCCCTTGGAAATGCCGGGGAATTTCTCTTCCAACGCCTCATGAATTTTCTCGGCAAACTCGTAATTTTGTTTATAATTCGGGTTTTTGCCCCCGATAATGAAATAGATTTGCGCGTAGTCTACCCCTTTGATGGTTGCCGTCGTTTTCGAGCGCCGCTGCGAATCGCGATGGATGTCGAAGTAATAATCCAGATCGGGATGCCCGGCCGAAGCTTCCTGCAGCGTTTTTAACGAATATTTATAGGAAAAGTAATAATTGAAGCCTTTCTCGATAGCCGGATAGTTTTTATCCGAATGGACGGCGCCGATGCCTTCCTTTTCCAATCTCTGCGCAAGCCTGAGACCGACCTGGGTGACATTCTTCTTCGGATCGTACGCTTTATCCGGATCCTTCTCGCCCGGCAGCTCCGGCAAATACGATTCCTGGTTGTGAGACTGATAGATAAAGGCGACATTCTTGCCTGCCGCAGCGGGAGGCTGAGCCGTCGGTGCTTGCGGTCCGAGCACCGCTCCGCCCGTTTCGCCCGCCGATCCCGGATTCGCCGTGATCGTCCCTTCGCTCCCGAGCTCCTTCCCCTCAAATACATCCGACCGCGGACTGTAATCCTCCGGCGTATCGATGCTTCCCACATTATTCAGCGGCACCGCACGGGTCTGCGACATCCCCGGCACTTCGCGGGCTATCAGCGTCTTCGGATCGTTCGGATTCAAATCCGTCACCAGCGCGAACAAAAAATTCGATACGTTCGATTGCGAGAACGTGAACGATTTGCCGCCGGCCGGCAAGCCCGGTACCTCAAGCCCCATCATATCCATAAAAAAGCGGCTGGATACGGACGCGGCAAGCCCCTTCATCGAAGCGTTCGGCGAGGCGCCCGACACCCGCGATTGCACGTAGCCGAGCACGCCCAGCACCATAAAAAAAATGAAGCACCCTATCATCAACATGGACAACGTTTTCGAATAAACCCCGAGCATTTGTCCCGTTTTGCGAACTTTGCTTAGATTGACGGTGACGGCAGACCATTTCATGTACTTGTTCCTCCTCTTTACCGGATCGCGTCGTACGACCGTTGCTGCGATGTCGGCAGGGGAACGATTCGTGATTCGTGTCCCCCGCTTCTCTAGTAACTACTCTATGAGTCTCGTTCGGGAGATAGAACCATAAATTTCATAGGGCTCGCAGGCTCTGAGCAGGCAGGCGTGCTGATTCAGGACGTGAAGGAGTACGTGGAACAAGCCGTCACAGGGTGCGTGCGGTAACAACTGAAATCAATAAGGTCGGGGGAGCGGTGCAAAGCGCAGGGTCTTCGTTCCGAGAAATCGACGGTTCCATCGCCGAGTCAGGCAGGCTCATCCGCAATCGTCTACCACGCAGTTGCTTGTAAGGGCCGGTAACTTGCAGAGGCTGCTAAGCCGCTTCAAAATGACTTAACAAACAGGAAGCCATCCCTAAAGCCGCTGCGCTTTAAGGATGGCCTCTGTACGGGGACCGTAACACAATTGTGCGTGCCTCCCGCTCATACCGATGCTAGTGCGTGTAAGCCGATACATTGTCCACATCAACCGCTTCATGGAGCGCGGCGTTCAGGCCGCTGGCGATGATGTTGGCGATATCCTCGATAAATTGGTCGATTTCCTTCGGCGTCACGAGCAGATCGTGACCTAACGGATTCAACACCTCTTTGACGAGCTCAAGCCGTTCCTGCTCCTGCATCGTATCCATTAAACCGAGGATTTGTCCGGTGTTGGACGTTTGCCGCGCAAAATGGGCATGCATCAAGTCAAAGGCGTTGTTGACGATCGTGCTGGCGTAAACGACTGTCGGAACGCCGATGGCGATGACCGGCACGCCGAGCGCATCGAGCGTCAGCCCCTTGCGCTTGTTGCCGATGCCGGAGCCGGGATGGATGCCCGTGTCCGCGATCTGGATCGTCGTGTTTACCCGCTCGAGCGAACGGGAAGCCAGTGCATCGATGGCGATGACAAGATCCGGCTTGGACCGTTCAACGATGCCCTGCACAATATCGCTCGTTTCAATCCCGGTCGTGCCGAGTACGCCGGGCGCCACCGAGCTGACCGGCCGATAGCCGGGACTGACTTGACCCGGCATCAGTTCAAAGTAGTGGCGGGTAACCATCACGTTCTCAACGACCATCGGACCGAGCGCGTCGGGGGTCACATTCCAGTTGCCGAGTCCGATGATCAACACGCTGGCATTAGCGGGAACATTCAGCTTGAGTAGAAATTTTTCAAATTCACGGGCAAACACGGTCGCGACGCGGTCCTGCAGATCGCTGTCTTTTTTGCGCAGCTCGGGAACATCGATCGTAATGTAATGCCCCGGCAGCTTGCCGATCGCCCGGGAGCCTTCCTCCGACGTGATGTCGATCAGGCTGACCCGGATGCCCTCCTCGTCTTTGCTGGACGTATGTACGCCGGGAATGGCCGAGCCGGAGGCGGAAGCCAAGTCGTGAGCTTCTAACGCGAGGTCCGTTCGCACCGAATACGCGCTTAAATCCAAATCCATGAACGTATCCCCTCTCTTCATCGTTTCGCTCGTATATTGTGTGATAAACAAGAGGGCGTTATACAAAATGTTCCGCTAACGGCCTGACGTTCTATTGCATTTTGATACCGCCCATGTTAGAATATCTAGAGTTGTCAACAAATAAGAACTTTGTTTGTTTGCAAGTTGTTGTAGGAGGTGAACGTCATGCCAAACATTAAATCCGCTATCAAACGCGTGAAAGTGAGTGAAAAGCGCCGTCTGCGCAACGCATCTCACAAATCCGCACTTCGTACTGCTGTAAAAGCTTTTGAAACGGCTGCAGCAGGTAGCAACGTGGAAACTGCTAAAGATGCTTTGATCGCTGCCAGCAAAAAGCTGGATAAAGCGGTGACCAAAGGTTTAGTCCATAAAAACACAGCTGCCCGCAAAAAGTCCCGCCTCGCGAAAAAGCTGAACGCGCTTGCCGCTCAAGGCTAAGCGTCCCGATACAAGCATGCGACAAACAAAAAGACCATGTGCCTTCAACAGGACACATGGTCTTTTTGTTTGCAAGAAGCCGCTCACGCCGCCGCTAACCGGAGCAAGAACAGCTCGAGCCCGAGCACCTTGTCAATCTTCCCGCTCTTCATGCGGTAGTCCAGATCGGCCAGCTGCTGAAGGATGCTCATCAGCCGCCCTGTATCGAAGCGTCCCGCCTGCCCCGCCGCAATTTTGACCGCATACGGGTGCACGCCGATTTGCCCCGCGATCTGCTGCTGCGAATAACCTTGCTGCGTCATATCCTTGACCTGCAGGATGATCCGGAACTGCCGGGCGATCAGCATGACAATCTTGATCGGCTCTTCCTTGCGCCGCAGCAATTCAGCCAGCATTGTGAAGGCGTCTTCCATTTTCATTTGAACGATATGTTCGACCATTTGAAAAATGTCTTGTTCCACGGTTTTGGTGACCAGCTGCCCCAAATCGTCCGTTGTGATAACCCCGCCGGAGCCAATATACAGCGAGCATTTCTCCACTTCTTTCACAAGCGTCTGCAGGCTTGTCCCGGCGTATTGAATCAATTGCTCCGCTGCTCCCGGCGCGAACGAGAAGCCTGCCTTATCGGCCTGCTGCTGCAGCCATTGCGTGAGCTCCGCTTCGCCCAGCATCCCGCAGGGAACGAGCCGGTCGGCATCCTTCAGCGCCTTGACGATTTTCTTGCGCTCATCCAGCTTGTCCGCGCTCACCGTCAACACCAGGACGGTAAATTCAGCGGGGGCTTTCAAATAGGCGGTCAACCGGTCCATGTTATGCTCGACCTTCCCGCTTTCCTTGGCCCCGGTTAAAAAGGCGGCGCCGGAAGCCACGACCAGCTTGCGTTCCGCCAGGAAAGGCAGCGTCTCCGCCTCTTCGATCACCGCGTCGATCGGCGTCTCCGCCAAATCGTATCGCCCTACCGCAAACGCCCGCTGTTCGGGCTCGATCAAATGCTCGGTCAGCCGCTGCACGAACTCCTGGATCAAATAGCTTTCCGAGCCGTAACAGACGTAAACAGGCGCAAATTGGCCCTTCGCGATTTGTTTTAACGCTTGCTTGTACTCCATCTTCCGCAACCACCGCTCCCGCTGCTAGTTCTCGCTTCTCATCATAACAACAACAAAGGGATTACGTCAAAGCCGCAAGCGGTTCGACCTAATCCCTTCGCCCGACACCCATCTATATAAAACACGCCGAGCAGGCTCTAGAAACCTGCCAATCAAAGCGTGATCATAGACGCGTTCGAATTCAATTGTTCGTCTGCTACATATTATACGCAGCAGCCCCCGATGTGTGCGCGAACGTTTGTGATTTCTTCCTCTTCCTCAACGTGTATCCCGCGTCTTGAAACTAGCTTGTCAGTTCATTTTAACTTCCGTTTCCGTAACGGATTGTGCTTGCATATTGATCTCGAACGTCCGCTTCCGATCGGAAATTTGAACCGTATATATCAGCTTGTGAGAGCTCCATTCGACCAGCTCGATGCGAGCGGCATCTTCCCACCGGTCGAATTTGGAACGGTATACTTCCGCTTCTTTGGCGTCCCGAATGACCACTTGATTCGCTTCGACCCTCGCATGATAAACATTGTCCGATGAGGACAGCTCGTGCACCGCCGCAGGTTCAGGATTGATAGCCATAAAGCCGAAGCTCGGTCCGCCCTTCTCCCGCGGATGCAGCTCGGCCTCACCGTCTGGAGCTGAACCCGGTTTCGCCGCTGATGGGCCGCTCGCTTCGGAATCCGGCACCGCAGGCTCCTCCGTCCCGGCACTCCCGCCCGGCGTCTCATCCGCCGTTCCCTGTGAAGCCGGCGGCGTCGCCGGCAGCTGTTCGGACGTCCCCGCACCCGCTTGAGGCGCGTCATTCTTCTGATCCGGAGCCGATGGAGCCGCCTTGGTCGCATTCGGTTTACCGGTTGGCGCAGCTTCCCCGGCTCCCGCCGGATTCAGCGCCTCGGCCTGACCGTTCTTCCCGACCTCTTGTTCGGCCCCCTTCGCTTCGCCAGCTGCCGGGCTTCCTCCGCTTGAGCCGCCCGACGCTGCGTTCCCGTCATTGAGCACCTGTCCGGTTTCGTTTGCTCCGCCTGCGTTACCGGCCGGCTGCGCTCTCGGCGCCGCCGCTTGGTCGGCTGCGGCTTTCTGTTCCGCCTTCGAGCTCAAGCTCTCGGCCAAATTGCCCGTCGTCGATCGGTCCTGCTGGAAGATGAAAAACCCGAAGATCAATCCGGCCGCGACGACGCCGCCAAGCACCGGGAATGAAACCCACTCCCGTACCTGCTGACGCCAGCTCTCCATGCGGCGCGTTCGCTTCGGCAGCTCCCTAGCCGTCGTTCGCTCGGCGTCCTGCGAAGCCGATTCTTCCGTTGCCGTACTCGTCCAAACGGCCTCTCCGCTTCCGGAAGCGGCATCCAGCCGTTCAATCGATGGCATGATTGCATCTACCAAGCTAAACGGAGGGGTCACCTTCGGCAAATTTTCCAGCTCGGTCGATAAATTCACAAGACGTTCGAACAGTTCAGAGCAATCCGGACACTGCTGCAGATGCCCAAGCATCCGGCGGTATTCGGTTTCTTCGAGATCCCGATCAAGGTATCTCTGCATCAGTTCGATCACCTCTTGACACATCATCCCCGTACACTACCTTTCCTAACGATTCGTATATCCGTTGTTGTCCTGATGGTTCACATCGCGATCTATCCCCGTACCGCATCGCTGCGTTGCTTGCGGTTGTAATCCTTCAGTATGCCCTGCAGCTGCTGTCTTGCCCGGAACAAATACGACTTCACCGTATTGATCGGCAAATCCAGCGATTCCGCGATCTCATTATAAGAGAAGTCCTGCAAATATCTCAGGACGACCACGGAACGATGGTGCTCGGGGAGCTTGTCAATCGCTTCTCGGATGTCCTGTGCGATATACGTAGACATAACTTCGTCTTCCACCGTTTTATGGTCGGTAAAGCTCAGATCGTGCTGCTCAATGGAGATCGTCGGCTTCGTTCGACGGAACTTGTCGATGCAAAGGTTGGTGACGATCCGCTGCACCCACGTTTTAAACTGGGCTTTCTCTTCGTAGGAGTTGATTTTGGTATAAATCCGGATTAACGCTTCTTGAGCGGCGTCTAACGCATCCTGCTCATTGCCCAGAATGTAATAAGCGGTTCGATAGACGTGATTCTCAATTTCTCGCAATAGGGTAATTAGAGCGTCGCGATCGCCCATCTGGGCAGCCTTGATTAACTCTGGCGCTACCACTGGGATCCCCCTCTCTTGCAACCTAATAAACGGATTCGGTTGCAAAAATGTTGCAGCCTTGTCAACAATATCAGAATATCCAATTGTGGCTGACGGTTCTTAGACGCATGATTTTCCTATATGGACACATTTTTGCTGTTCTACTTATACGCGGCAGCACCGGTTTTGTTTCGTTAAACGCACAAACAAATAAGGACCCGGGCCACATCCGCCCGAATCCTTATAGATTTCATGTCTTAGCGCCCCTGTAAGCGCCGCTTCGTCACGCTTTCGCCGCCGATGCCCCAATTGTCCGTCTCCACCTCGTCGATGACGACGACCGTCGTTTGCGGATTTTTACCGAGCACATCGACGAGCAGTTGGGTGACGCCTTGGATCAACTCCGCTTTTTTCTCCGGCGTAACGTTTTCGTTCGTAATTTTGATATTCACAAATGGCATGCTTTTCTCATCCTTTCAAAAATTGCTTGGATTTGCGTTCCTTTAAGGGCGCCAGCAAAAAAAGCATACCGGCCGCGACAATGCATGCCGCTCCGAACAAAGCCGTCGCGTATTCGCCCGCCTCCGCGATCAGCCAGCCGGCCGCGCCCGGACCGATAAACTGCCCGGTTCCGTAAGCCGCCGTCAGGAGGCCGACCGTTCGTCCGCTCCGCTGCGGATTCAACGCCCGGCCCCAGGATACGGCCAGCGTCACAATCCCGATAAAGGTGCCGCCGAACAAGACCGCGCTCCCTATGACCCCTGCCGGCGTCGGAAAAGCTACAGGCATGACGATGCCTATCGATTGTACGGCCAATGCGGCAGCAAGCGCATAACGGAAACCGAGGCGCTCGGCCGCATACGACCATACCCATCCCGAAGGAACGGCGGCGAGGCCGACAGCTACCCAGCTCCAGGAGGAAATCGCAGCAGCCTCGGGCAGCCGACCTGCGTAAGCGACCAGGAATGTACCGGTAACGATATAACCGAGTCCCTCTAATCCGTAGGCCGCAAGCAGCCGCCCATCCCATCCTTGCCGCAAGTCATAGCGCCTGCCGGCGGGAAGAGACGCAGGCGAGGACGGCGCCGTTTCCGTCCGCTCCGCCGGTACGTCGCGCAGCCAGCGCCAAGCCAGCGCGACCCCCGGCAGGCTGATCACGCCGAGCCCCCACCAAGAGCCCTTCCAGCCGAACGCTGCGTAGAGGAAGGGCACGGCGAGGCCGGCCAGCGTGATCCCTAAGCCGACACCGGTGTACAAAGAACTGACGGCCGCGGAAGCGCGCTTCTTGAGGGACCAAACGTCCATCACGAGACTTGAAGCGTAGATGAACAGGAAGGCGCTCGCCGCTCCGGAGACGAAGCGCAGCACGTGCCAGATGGGGATGGATTCCACAGCCGCCACGAGTGCGGTCGTAGCGACGCTGACCAGCAGCCACGACTTGATGGCGAACAGCCTGCGCCGCGACGGCGGATAGAAGGCCGCGATCAACGAACCGGCCAGATAACCCAAATAATTCGCGGATGCCAGCGTGCCGGCCTCCTTCTCCCCGATGAACCCCTGCTCCATCATCTGCGGCACAATCGGCGTAAAGGCAAATCTGCCGATCCCCATCGCTATGATCAGAACGAGGATGCCGCCGATCATCACTTTGCGCTCGCTTTGGTTGTGATTACGATTCCACACGACGCTATCTCCTTATACTCCCAAATCGGTGCAATATGTTCATTGTAGCCGATTCCTGTTATCATGAACAATAAACAATACCGATCGAGCCCATCAACAATTTTGATATCAGCACTAGACAGGAGCGTGGGTAATGCCATGGATATTTCGTTATTGCAAACTTTTCGTTCGGCGGCCGAATCCGGCAGCATTTCGAAAGCCGCCCAAATGTTAAATTACGCGCAATCCAACGTCACAGCCAAAATCAAGCAGCTGGAAGCAGAGCTGCAAACCCCGCTCTTCTACCGCCATAACCGGGGCATTACGTTGACGCCTGCCGGCCAAACGCTCCTCACCTATGCGGAACAAGTTCTCCGTTTGCTCGACGAAGCCCGTAAAGCGGTCCGGGATACGGATTCGCCGGCGGGTCCGCTGTCCGTCGGCTCGATGGAAACCGCTGCCGCCGTGCGTCTTCCAGCCTTTTTGGCCAACTATCATAGGCAGTATCCGAATGTCGATCTCATCTTAAAGACAGGTCCGACGGAAGAGCTCATCGAAGCCGTGCTGTCCTACGCTTTGGAAGGAGCCTTCGTAGCCGGCCCCGTCCGGCATCCGGAGCTTATGCAGGAGCGCGTCGTCGAAGAACGGCTGGTGATGGTAACCGCCGCTTCGCAAACTTCGACGACCTCCGCCGATCTTGCTCGAACCCGCGCCATCCTTGTGTTTCGCGGCGGCTGCACGTACCGGGCCGTCTTGAAGCATTGGCTGCTGGAAGAAGGGATCGTGCCTGTCAAAATTATGGAATTCGGCAACCTGGACGCTATTCTCGGCTGTGTGGCCGCCGGGCTTGGCGTCTCTTTACTTCCCGAATCGCTCGCCGCGAGCAAAGCGAGCGCCGAAGGCCTCATCCGCATTCACGCTATACCGGAGCGGCACCGCACGGTGGAAACCGTATTCATTTATCGCAAGGATGCGTATTACTCACCGGCTTTCCAGGCATTCGTCGCAGCGTTCAAGGCGCATTCCTTCTGAAAATAAGTAAAAACCGTTCTCCCCGATGGGGAAGAACGGTTATCGCGGCGCGATTGCCAGGATGCTATGAAGTTAGGCTTCCGAGCTTCCCTTCCATGCGGCTGTACCACTCGGAGATCACGATGCCGCCTAAGATCAGCGCCACCCCGATCCACTGCGCCGCATCCGATGATTCCTGCAGCAGCAGGCTCGAGCAGATCAAGACGACTGGCAGCTCGACGGAGCCGAGAATAGCCGTCAACCCGGTGTTTAGCTTAGGCGCGCCTTTGGCGAACAAGTACGGGGGCAAGACCATCCCGAACAAGCCCAGCACGACAGCCCACCCCCACAGCCCGTGAAGCAGTGCGCCGTTCCAAAGAAAGTGCGGAGGATACACGATCGATACGACCAACGCCGCGCCGGCCAGCATCCAGGCGCTTCGCAGCGAGGGCGGCACTTCGACGGCCACTTTACCGCTGAAATAAATAAACAGCGTATAGCAGACCGCCGAGATCAGCCCGAGCGCAATGCCGAGCCATTCGACTTTACCGGCCAGCCGTCCTTCGAGCAGTCCGGAAGCGAGCAGCGTTCCGACCCAGACGACGACGGCGCCGGACGCTTGGGGGCGTCCCGGACGTTTGCCGTGCAGCAGCCATTCGAGCGCCATCCCCATCCATGTAAATTGAAATAAAAGCAGCACGGCGAACGACGCGTCCAGATGCTGCAGGGATTGATAATAAAAGATGCCCGTTAATCCGGTAAATACGCCGCTGCCGATCATTTTCAGCATCGAAATGACGGAGATCTCCCGAATGCGATTCCAGTACGGGGCGGAGAGCAGCCACATCGCAGCACATCCCAGCAGCACTTGACTTCCTGTCACTTCCGCCGCCGTAAAGCCGCCTGCATAAGCCAGTTTCACGACAGTGGACAATACGCCGTAAGAAGCTGCGCCCAGAAGCACGTAAACGACCGCTTTCCAGCGATTGTTTTTCTCCATGATTGATCCTTCTTTAGAAATGTTCCCTCACCCACCCGCGAAGCTTCCTCCGACTTCGAAAGAACCCCACAAGTGAGAAATATAACAGAAAAAAACTGGGAAAACAAGAGAACTGCTGTCCGGGTAAAACAGGCTATACGTCATGATGCGCGATTAATGGCGAATTTGATTGACGATCACGTCGAAGACAGACCCCTCGATACGGATCGGCACGTCGTATGTTAGATGGAGTCCGTTGGACCATTGCACGTTGAACCGGAAAGTTTGGGAGCCTTGCGCCAGCGTGTACGGATGCTCGGTGTTCAGCAGCATTCCTTCGTACAACACCAGGAAGGAATCCCCTGTCAAATCGACCGATTCGCCGGTAGCAAGCAGTGTCGCCGTTACGGCCAGCGGTTTCGTCGAGCTTGTTCCGGTATCGGTCACATCTGCCGCCAGCACAAACGCTTCGCCCGCCCAGAACATATCCGAACCGCGAGGCTGCAGCGGAAACCTGGAGTTCCACAATTGCCGGTAGCTTTCCCACTCCGGGGTGTGGCTTACACGTCCGGCAAGCCCGAGCGGCAAGGCGTAGAACACGTACGTTTGCTGATACGATCCGCCGTTACCGTCATTCACAGTTAGTCGAAACGTATAGGTACCGCGGGCCAGCGGCCCGTGCGAGAACGCCTTCGGCTCTCCGGAAGGAACGCCGGACCATTGGATCAAATTCACGTAAGCGCCGCCGTTATAGCTGCTTTCGACTTGAACGTTCATCGAATCTCCGTCGGGGTCCGCGACCGCGACCGTAAACGTCGGCGTATCGTGCTCGTAGATCGGCGTGTCAAAAGCGAGCAAGCCCGTAGGTCCTCGGTTGATAAACATCCAAGCTTCCGGCGACCAGTCCGATGCTGTACCATATTGATTGGAATAGGTAAGGGTTTGATACAATCTCCGCCTTTTCCCCTCCACCACACCGTGCATGCGCGTTTCCGCGCACACGGCGTTCCATCTTCTCTTGGAAAGAAGACTTGGGGCTGTTCCTCCATACCCATTACAGGTACTTCATGAGTCGTGCCCCTGCTCTCACAAGGGTAACTGCACTTCGACTTACAGGTCTTATAGCAGCCGTCCCGAATGGCAGTTCGATGCATGGACGTCCCTTGCTTTCCTTGTTCCTTGTATCCTAGCTATCCTATGCAGGCCTTAGGTGCTGCCTCTGAGACTGTGGGCCGGATGCCGCCATCGTTCGGCATAGCGAATTTCCTATAGGACATTCGTACTTTTCGCCGCCCACACCAACGCAGGGTTGGTCCATATGTTTCCATATGTCAAGTGTATAGCCCCGTACATTCGGCAGTTTGTCAGACCGTTCGGTCATGCTCACCATAGCCTGCTTTTCAGCCGTCCGGCATATCGGTCCGCATACCTTCTCTTATCGAGCGGCTCCAGCTTACCTTCTGCCGACTTCACCTGGCGTCATACGGCAAGCGCTGCCCGCTTCCCGCATGCAGGAGTATTAACGAGATGGTTTCAGGAAACATGGATCCCTCATTCCCATCTTCGGATACAAAGTTGGATTTGATATCAAATCCCCGCATTTCCCGTATGGCACGGTTGTAGCGGAACAAGTCGCACATCCCACACTTTCACTCTCACACGCAGCTTTTGACCGGCAGGGAGATCTTCATTAAAATTGTAGCGGTTCGACACACTTGTGGTTCCGACACAAACGCCTCCCGACCATCGCTGACATACTTTACCGCTGTCTTTGATCGTGACGGTCTGATCGGCATTTGTAATTTGGAGCTGCATGTACATATAGGTTGTTCCAGGATCAGAATCGGTTTGGGCAAATATAAGATCGGGTCGTACTGTGTTTTTCAAAGTCGGGCTGCTTTCGGTTCCCCACGGATCGCTCATATAGGCGGAAGGCGGGCTGTTCGTCGACATCCAGCCGATGCCGCTCCATGGAGAGGCTAAATTGCCGTCATCGACAACTTGCACCTGCGCTTGATATTTCCTCCCCATCACCAGCGGTACGTCCATCGTCCACGCCCAAGATGTGTTTTGCGTGTACATGGCTCTGTTGGAGAGACATTCGATACAATTCCCCCACTCGTCTTTTACTGTTAGATTAAAGACGCTGAAGGTCGTATTCGGATCAGGGTCCCACTGGTTCCAAGTGATGGTCGGTTTCAAGCTTACCGGCGTTGGTGAAGCATAAGTGCCTGTCGGGAAAGTTAAAGCAACAGCAGGCGGGTTATTCGGTGCAGGCTCCAGCCAGATGAAAACCTCGTGCCAATCGCTCCAAGCCCCATATTCGTCCTTGACCGCTTGTCTGACCGTATACCAACCCCATTCTGTCGGCCTTGACAGCTGACCGTTGATCGTCGCGCCGCTTGGGGTCGTGTAGGTCCGTTTGTACTCGATAACTCCTCTGTTTGTGCGGTAATCGATACCGGTAGCTTCGGTCGAGTAATTCGACGGGCTAAGCCATCTGTCAGGGTCGTAGGATGCATCCTGCCATGCCACGCTTTTATCCGCATTGATTGTCAACGTAAAGAACGAAACCGGCCTGCGATGTATCGTGACGTAAGTGCTCGACAAATCCGAGTATTTGCGGTAAGCAGCAAATGTATTGTCCGGATACTTGTAACCAGCCGGGGCCGGATCGTCGGGGATCTGATAATCGATTTTGTACGTCCCGACCTTATCCAGCACTGCATAAGGTGATGTTACCGTATGGCCGTTTAGCGATGAGATTCCAGAGTAACCATCCCCTGCATCTAGAAATTTATTCGGCTCGGTGTGCGTGTAAGTCCATCTTGTCATGTTTTCAATCGCAGGATCATTCTCTAGATCTGAATAGCTTTTGACATAATCGAGCTGCGTCCCTACGATGCCGACATTTTGAAGCTGGTTGTTGTTGCCGATGTACTTCGTTGTTGAGAGCCCTTTAATAAGCACATAAGACGTTTCCGAGAAGGGCCCAAAAGAACCGCTTGTGAAAGTCGAATCTTGCACATCCAGCAATGGTACGCCGTTTATGTACCCCCGGATACGATTGCCGTTCAGTTTGATTTTCATGTCATAGTAATTACGATATGAAATCGCATAACCGACTTCACCAAGCGTTGTTTTTACGCCATTTACGATTTTCACGATCCGCACCTTATTTGTAGCTAACTCCAACCGGTACATATTGAGGTGGTCAGCCATTCTTGCAGAAATACCCACGGAAGGTTCACTTGCAAAGTTGTTATAGTTGAATTTGACCTTTTGTGAAATTTCCCCGTTATCCAATGTTTCGGCTTCGTTGTAGAACTGACCATAGTTGAAAGATTCAGCGCCTACAGCGGGAGGGGTAAAATCGGTCTTTCGTACCTCAAAGTTGGTGCCATAGGGGTAAAAGAAGTAAAGCTTGCCGTCCTCTAACATAATCGGCGCAACACCAACAGGGAAAGTAGGATCAGAAAGTTCTTGCTTAATCAGTTGATTACCCCTAATGTCGAATAAATAATAAATAGGATTGGTAGAGTTATTCCAGGAATTAATAAATCTATCTATCAAAACTACTTTTCCATCCCTAGTTACCATTATTCGATTGTCAGACATCGGGTAAATATCCTTTTGACCAGAAGATACGTATTCTTTATCAAAATAATAATGACCTGTTTTTTGAGGTAAACCTATAGGTGTTTTTGACTTCAGATCATAAAAATTGATGAAGATGTCATAATGTATAAAAGTATAATCCTCTGTCCTTGTATGTGTGAAATAAATCATCGTATCCCCGAAAAACTTGATTCCTTGGGCATCGGGCAGACTGACAACCAACTCACCGGAGGGTCCGTAAATCTTTTTAGCGGTTTTGGTTCCCTCTTTGACAAAGGAATATTTCTGTACTACAGGTTTCTTTTCGGGTGGTATATAAAACACATTGGACGGTGGGGGTGTGGCCTGATCGAAATATCCTATAGTTTCCGCACGCTGCCATACAGGGGCAGGCATATTAGTCGTCCCGGACGCTCCCGCCATCGCCAAATCTGAAATTCTATATACCAAACTTGTTACTTTCCACACCCATAGGCCACTTTCAGTTACATCGTATTTTGTGATATACCAAACACGATCTTGCTCTACATCGTAACCTCCAATTTGAATGTTATAATTGGTGCTCCATCGAGCGGCTTGGTAGTACCCTGATCCAGCCCAATTAGGGTTTGTGAAATAAACGCTATCCCAGGCTTTCACCCCAATCAAGTTTGGCGAAAGAACGTCAGGTCCGCCACAATACTGAGATGCGCAACTAAAGGAATACTTTGTAAAATTGGGCACACCAACGGGCGGAGTATGCAAATCAACAGGTGCCGTAGGAGTTTCTAAAGCGTCCTCCCCGGGATTGTATACATATTCCTTATTTGCTTTTACACCCTCATAAACGGTCGAAGTTTTCCAGTTATTTATGAGATCAGAAGTCGAATAGCTTTTGGTTACGATTTCAGGCGGGAAGAAGTCGGAACCTTGAATATAAAAGCTGGCTTCCGGCGCTTCGTTCACAACCTCGAACTGAAAATCTTTCTGGTCCGATTTCTGATACCCAACCCCCTCTTTAATGAAAATGCGAATGTTGTATTTACCTATCTTAGTTGGTGTGTAAGAGAAGTTTCCTGCTGCATCTGTCGTTACTGCCCATGAACTTTCCCCAGAAAACGAACCATCATTGTTACTGTCGTAAGACATGGTGAGCGTATGCACACTTATTGGGTCATCATCCGGGCTGTACGAAGTATCCTTGAAATTAATTGCAGATCCTCGAATACCGTACCCAGGATTATTCAGTCTTGCCACAGGAGGTAAATCTGGTTGTACATTTAAGGTTGCCTCAGCCGGTGCTGTAGATCTGATTCCGCCGCTATCTACAACCGACAAAGTGATAGGATACCCTCCGGCTGTAGGGTAAATAGCTAGTTTACCGGTCCAGTCATACTGTACAATCGTACGATCTTTACGCGGCGAATAGCTGTCCGCGCCACTAATGTCCGGCGTAAATGGTCTGCCCTCAATGACCTTCGGCGGCAACGTGATAACAGGTATTGGCGGCGGATTCTCCGGCACTACTTTCAATGTAACGCGCTTGGGTCCGGTTACCGCGCCGCGTTTATCGATGGCCGTGACCTCGATGGTGTGTGTGCCTTCGACATCGGCAACAAACGGACCAAAGTGATCGCCATAATCCCAAAGATCATGCTTTCCCTTTAGACCTCTGATCCATGCACTGGAGCTGCCCTCCCAATTCCAATAATAGATGACGGGATCTCCATCCGGATCATACGGGGTTTTAGGGTTTGTCGTAGGATCATTTACCACGCCCAGATCAACCCTATTTCCTACAATGACTTCTTGTATTGGAGGATAACCAGCGGTGTTATACCCTTGGAAAAATGAACCATCAAACACAGGTGGACTGTTATCCGGATCCTTCGTTATTTCGAACGTCTTGGGAGTAACTATTTTTATTGTCCCGCAGGTACTCTTAATTTGCATGGTAACGCTAACCGTTCCTGCCCCCATGCTTTTCGGGTACGGCGGCCCCGAGAAGTTTACGGAATAGAGATAACCGTTTTTATATGTCTGAGTCAAGCTGCCTTGAGTTAAGGTATAGCTCAATTCAGCAAGTGAGCAGCCGTTTCCTCCTGTAACCGTAACGTTTTTGTTGTTGATGAGATTGCTTTCGCCGAATTTCATCGTTGTCTTTTCCAATACGAGTTCGCCAGTTATTACTTCCGGTGGAGAATCTTGATCACATGTTGCGCTCGGCGTATAGGTTTCAATGATGACATTATTATCTTCTCGATCCTCCGAAATGTTATTTTCAGAATCAAACGTAATCGTTATAGATTTAGCAACGGATGATGAGAATGTATAACTGAACGTCCTTCCCCATTTCAAGCCGGTCGTGTAAGTCCCATTGAAATCATCCGTTCGTAAAACGGTAGAATCGACCTTGATTTGAACCTTAAACGGCGTTGAAATATCTTGACCAATCACTCGAAACGAATATTCAAAATTAACGATATCCCCGGCTATAAAGCAAGCTTTGTCAGCGGTTAGCTTATCTGCTACGATGTCAGGCTTGGTTGGTATTTGATACGTGATGTCAAAGTAGCCTTGGTAGAGATAGGTTTCCCCTTCCCACTCGGTGTCTACTTCCATGAAGTAATTTCGAAGCTCCGCATATTGCTTGGTAGTGTCTGGAAAAGCTTCATAATCGACTACTTCTTCTAAATTATTCGATAAGTGTCGAAATACTTTAACCATACCTTTGTTATTTGCAGATGCCCCCCAATCGAAAGGGGTTGGAAGGGGAACAGAACGTGAATCTGGTTTAGAACTTGCTCTTGAAATGCGAATGTTTACAACATTACTGCTAGCTATTGGAGTATCAAACCCTATACCTCCCTTTGTCTCATAAAACTTTGTTGGCGGCTCCGCTTCATACGCAGCTGTAGCAGCTGCTCCCCTTCCGTTCCAATCAGGGGCTACACCGTCCGTTCCATTGTACCGCAAGTCGCGGCCATTAAGAGGAGGACCCGAATCATAGGATTGGGGCGTGTTTGATGCCAAAGCTTGATCCGGTTGACGAATATATCCGGTCGAAGGTACTGTGCCAGGATAGTCACTTGCACCATCCCCGTTAGTATCCGTTGATGAGTCAGCATCAAATTGCCATATCGCTGTTTTTTCCCCTTTATGCTCCCATCTTTTCCCGCTGGGCAGCCTATAGATGTAATGACCCGGATTGGTATCCATTTTTCCGTAAACGGTTTGCTGCTTACCATCCAAATTATTAATGGACAAGCTATACCCGTTTAAGGTTGCGACCGAGGATTTATCAGCGCCATGAAACATAAACTTCCACGATGTGATATTACCTTTAACTAAAGAACCCACATCCACATTCACGGATTTTCTGGTATCCTTTGAGTACATCATAGGAATCTCGGCACTTGATCCCGTTGTGTTGGAGCTGGAAAAATCAACAAAAACTCGAACGCTCTGCTCTGTAGCGGCGTTTGCAGACGGAATCAAATCCAGCGGAAGACAAGAAGTCACAAAGGTTATAAGAACGATATAACGTATCGCTTTGAATATAAGTTTTTTATAAGCCATTGAAATACCGCCTTTGTGAACTACTCGTTGTACGTAAGATCCAATTGTTTAGATGGTAAGTGAATCTCAATAAGAGGCTTTTTACCTTGGTTTAACATTGGATCAAATACATCTCTCTCGAACCTAAAACCTATCCATCCAGAGTATTCTCCATCTTTATTCGTTTTGAAATTTACAATGTTGTCTTGACTAGCCTTCGCTCTATTTCCAAGTAGAGTAGATATCATTTGACGAGGCCAAATAATATTTTCTTCTTGTGTAGCTTTATTCTTTAAAGTAATGTACGCCCCCATAACATAAGGGTATCCCCAATAGTCGGAAGCCATTTCCTCATAAAGATTGAAATATGCAGAATCAGGCTTCTTTGTATCAACAACAACCATCTTGTGAATCGTTAACTCCAAATGGTCGTTAATTTTTTCAGTAACAGGAAGCGTTTTGATCCTCATATTCCACACGGTTTCAAAGTTGCTGCCGCGCAGATCAATTTCCGCAAAACTGGCGGCAGCTTGATCAACCTGTAGCTTCTCCCCGTTATTCACCTTCAAGATCCGGTCGATGATCGTAACGGATTGCGCCCTCGTTGTGGGCGCATCGACGGCCAGTTCGCCATTGGCCAAACCTTGAATCAAGCCGGTCTTCGTCGCATTGAACATGACTGAAGCATTGTCGATATTGAATTCCTTCTTCTGCAGATCTGCATCCGTTGCGCGTACCGCAATGCGGGACATTTCCAGCCGCGTGATCGGCGCGTTCCAGTCTTCCGTAGCAAAGTCTCGGTCCCGCGTGATTCCCGCATCCGTGAGTGCCTTAACATAGGCTTTGTACCAGCCCGAACCTTGCTCAACCGAATCCAACTTGAGTTTTAAAGCTGTTGCCGTCATCTTCATGAACTCGGCACGGCTAACGCTTTGTTCAGGCTTAAACGAACCGTCAGGGTATCCATCCACAACTTTGAGTTGAATGGCCTTGTTAATCGCATCAGCGCCCCAATGTCCAGCCGTATCAGAAAAACTCGCCCGACTTTTCTCAATGCCAACGTATAGTCCCAATACTGCAACGATCGATAACGAAATAATTCCTTTTTTCCACATAATTATTAGCTCCTTTAGTAATCAATTATTGAGCGGCCAATAAACCCGGCTAACGTTTTGCTCAGATTTAATAGTGCCATCGATGTAGCCGTCAATATACTTTTTCATCAATCCCCTGATGGATTTGATCGTCAGCCCAATGCCCGTCCACTTCGCTCAAAGTCGTTTCAGTTACATAAATAGACAATATCGATGCGTTCATCGTTAAAAAGACAAGTACTGCGATATTGGATTGTTGTCGTTTTTACTCGATAATATCGATATCACCCTCAACATAAAATCCGATTTAACCCTTTCTTTCGATCGGAATATATGGGTATTTTATCCTAATTTACACATTCCTTCAATCCACTTGTCACCTCATTCCAACTTCCGGCGAACGGAGATTTGCCCCTCCTTCACCATCATTTGCACCTCCCCGTGGCGGTCCGTTCGGTGAATCAGCGTACCGCGGCTGCTTAACCGCTCCGTCACCTGCGGACTCGGGTGCCCGTACACATTGTTCGCTCCGGCGGAGATGACCGCTTGTTTCGGTCGCCAAGCTTCCAACCATGGGTCAGCGGTTGACGATTTACTTCCGTGGTGGGCGACTTTCAACACATCGATCGGCTGATCCAGCAAGTGCAAGCCTTCCCCCTGCTCCGGAGGCAGTGCGGACCAATGTTCCAGCAGCTCCAGTTCCTGCTTCACTCCGATATCTCCCGTAAAAAGCCATCGCGTTCCGCCCATCTTCATCATGAATACGAGCGAGATCGGATTTTGATCGGATTCCAACCGGACCGTGGTGCGTTCCGGCTGCGTCATCTCACCGAAGGGAAATAAAAATAACAGCTCGGTATCCGCCCCGACCTTCAGCCTGTCTCCGGCTTGTACCGGGACAAGCTGGGTACCCCGATCAAGTGCCGTTTCAAACAACTGCTTCACCTTCGGGATCGGCTTCAACGTTCCGTTAAACAGCAGCCTTTTCACCGGAATGTCTTCCAGGACCGCCTGCAGCCCCCCGAAATGATCCTCGTCCTGATGCGTCACGATGAGCTCGTCGATCTGCTGGATGCCGCGCTTTTTCAGAAGCGGCACGAGCGTTTTGCGGCCGATCTCATACGGGTCTCTCCGCTCCTTCCATGATTCCCCGGGCTTGCGAAACGACACCGTTCCCCCGCCGTCGACCAGGATATGTCTGGCCTCTCCAGGAGAATGGATCAAGATGCTGTCCCCTTGTCCGACGTCAATAAACTGCACCTTGCCCTGCCGCGAATATTCCTGCAGCGGACGGTACCCTGCCCACAACACCAGCCCTAAGCCAATGACAGCCCCAGGCAGCAGGACACGGCGGTTCCATCGATGCAAGCGTGTTTTCCAGTGCATAACAAGAACCGAATCCAGCATAGGCCCGCTGTCTTCCGAAGCGGATTCAACTTGCTGCTTCCTTTGCAGCCCCAGCCATACAAGCCCCGCCAGCCCTCCGTAATAGAAGACCATCCAACCGACGGTTGGACTGGGCCAAATCGTCTGAAACAACCGCAGCTCGCTGCACCAAGTCACAACCGCAAATAACAGCCCGTTGACCTTCTCCACGATCCAGGCCAGTATGCCGCCCGCCTCCATAGACACGAATCCAAGCAGCATGGCAACCGTTCCGACCGGCATGACAACTAGACTGAAAACCGGAACGAGCGCCAAGTTGGCGGCAAAGGACAGCAGCGAAAATTGATTGAAATAATAGATCGTCAGCGGAAACGATACGAATTGTGCGACAAGCGTGATCGACAAGGCGTCGCGCAGCTTCACATTCGTGACCGGAAGCAGCTTGCTCACCTTCGGCACAAGAACGATAATGCCGATCGTCACGAGAAACGAGAGCTGAAAACTGACATCGGTCAAGTAATAGGGATGCCACGCGAGCATGGCAAGTCCGGTGATGAACGCGAGGTTCAGGCCGTCCTTCAACCGGTTACGGTAAGCCGCGTACAGGCCGATCATCGCCATCATCCCGGCGCGGACGATGGAAGGAGAGCCCCCGGTTGCCGCTATATAGAGCGGGATAAAGCCCATCGCCGTCCACAGATAGGTCTCACGGGTCAATCCGATGCGCCGCAGCAGCCAGATCAGGCAGCCTAGAAAGATCGCTACGTTTAATCCGGAAATCGCAATAATATGCGTCAAACCAAGCCGGGAAAAAGCGTCGAATTGCTCCGGGTCGATCTCATCCGTCAAGCCGATCAGCATGCCTTTCATAAAGCCGCTTTGTTCTTCGGGAAACAACGCGTCCACTTTCGAAGCGAGCGCGTCCCGAAAACGGTCGTTCCACCTCCCGAGCCGCCACACTCCCCAATCGCCGCGACCTGGGGCCGTCACGACGATTGCTTCCGTTCCTTTGACGGTCAACTGCCAATGAATATGGTGCATATACAAATATCGCCGGTAATCAAACGCGCCGAAATTGCGTGCCTCTGACGGCCGTTTCAGCGTTCCCGTCATTTCAATCCGGTCCCCGCGCCGCCAGCTCGCAGCCATGAGCTGTTCCTCCTGCTTCAACAAGCGTACGGACACCTGCAGCTTCTCGCCCCTAGCTTCACCGCCCTCCTCACCTACCCTTTGCGCGTCCGGCAGCTTAACCGATTCCGCCACCGCCTGAAAGGAAACGCGATCTCCGTCCACCATTACCGGCGTCACAAGGCGACCGCGGAAAGCGACCTGCTCCACCTGCTCGGCGGCCGGAGCGATAAGGGTCCGGTTTCGATCATCGTACGCCCCATACCAGCCGGCAGCCGTCAGCACGGTAACCGCGGCAAGCAGCCACATCCAGCCTCTCGGCTTCGCCGCCGCAAGAAGCGCGCTGAACGCGATACCGGCTAAGGCCATATATATCCCTGCGGTTTGCAGACCCCACACGTACGCCAATACATAGCCGAGCGTCCAACACAGCACGATCAGAACGACCGGTCTTTCGGCCAAACCCAAGTCCCATCTCCCCCTGCATAAGCAACAAAAAGAACCTCCCGTCATTCGCCTGTCGGCAAATCATTGGAGGTTCTTCCTCTTGGCAATCGATTAATTTTTCACTTCGGCCAACGTACCGGACGGCGGTTCATATTCTGCCATACGCCGGAACGTCAATCCTTTTTGGGCCATTAACGCGCTGACTTTCTCGCTGTCCTTCGGATACGCCCGATGGTACACGATCTCCACAATGCCGCTGTTCGCCAGCATGTTGGCACACGTCCAGCACGGTTGATCGGTCACATACACGCTGGAGCCTTCCCGGTCCTCGCGGTCGGTGAACAGCAGCAGGTTTTGCTCCGCATGAATCGTGCGGATGCATCGCTGCTTCTTGATTACCTGCTCTCCGCTTGCTGTATCGACGAGCTCGTATTCTTCAACGAGCATGCAGCCTGCTTCCGAGCAATCCGGCACGCCCGACGGGGCTCCGTTGTAGGCGGTGCCCAGCAGTTTTTTGCCCTGCACGAGCACAGCCCCGACGTGCCTGCGGCCGCATTGCGATCGAGTAGACGCCATATAAGCGATATCCATAAAATAAGTGTCCCAGTCTTTGCGTCGAGTCATGGTCAAGCTCTTCTCCTTTACTGCTGGCTTGCTTGGATTGCTTGGTCCAAATCATAGAGGATATCATCAATCGCCTCGGTGCCGACCGATAAACGTATCATGCCTGGCAATACACCGGCCGAAGCCTGCTCCTGCTCCGAGAGCTGCTGATGCGTCGTGCTGGCGGGGTGAATGATCAGCGACTTCGAATCGCCCACGTTAGCCAGATGAGAGAACAACTGCACCGCATTGATCAGCTTCCGGCCGGCTTCGACGCCGCCCTGAATGCCGAACGTCAGAATTGCGCCCTGGCCTTTCGGCAAATATTTCTGAGCAAGCGAGAAGGACGGATGGCTTTCCAGACCGGCATAGCTGACCCATTCCACGGACGGGTGCTTTTCCAGAAAGCGGGCCACGGCCAATGCATTGGTGCTGTGCCGCTCCATACGCAGATGCAGCGTCTCGAGTCCTTGCAGCAGCTGGAACGAGTTGAACGGCGAGATCGCCGCCCCCATATCGCGCAGCAGCTGCACGCGAGCTTTGATAATATAGGCGATCGGTCCAACCGCTTCCGTATAGACGAGGCCATGGTAGCTCGGATCGGCTTCGGTCAAGCCCGGAAACTTACCGCTCGCTTTCCAATCGAAGCGGCCGCCGTCCACGATCACGCCCCCGATGGACGTCCCGTGTCCGCCGATAAATTTCGTCGCCGAATGAACAACGATATCGGCGCCGTGTTCGATCGGGCGAAGCAAATACGGACTTGGGAACGTGTTGTCGACGATTAACGGAATGCCGTGTTCGTGCGCAATTGCAGCAACCGCTTCCACATCGAACACATCGCCCCTTGGATTGCCGATCGTCTCGGCAAACACAGCTTTCGTGTTCGGCGTGATCGCTCGGCGGAAATTTTCCGGATCGGCGGGATCGACGAAATGGACGCGAATACCAAGCTTCGCCAGCGTAATCGCAAATAAATTATAAGTGCCGCCATACAGGCTGGAGGCGGAGACGATCTCATCTCCCGCTCCGGCAATATTTAAGATGGAGTAGGTGATCGCAGCTTGTCCGGATGCGGTAGCGAGGGCCGCCAGCCCGCCTTCAAGCGCTGCCACCCGCTTCTCGAAAACGTCCGTGGTCGGGTTCATTAAGCGGGTATATATGTTACCGAACTCTTTCAAACCGAACAAATTGGCCGCGTGATCCGTATCCCGGAATCCGTAGGACGTTGTTTGATACAAGGGTACCGCTCGGGATCTCGTCGTCGGATCGATTTCCTGGCCGGCATGAACAGCTAACGTTTCCAAAGCAAGCTTGCGTTCTGACATGAGTGCAAATCCTCCTTCAAATTGGCATGAATTGGATGAGAAACAACTCTATTGTCGCACATCTCTCGCAAAAACGAAAGCAGGCACCGCGTTAGAAACGTCCGGACCGGCCATATTTCCAAAATGATTAAAAGCAAGGCATCACTCGGTCCCGACCGTGACGAGCGGCTTCAGCTTGTTCAACGTCTTCTCGCCGATCCCCTTCACCTCCCCGAGCTGATCCACCGAGCGAAACGAACCGCCGAGCTTGCTGCGCAGCTCGATAATCGCCTGTGCGCGGCTCGGCCCGATGCCCGGCAATGCATCGAGCTGGTCGGCCGACGCCAGATTCAGGTTCAGCTTGCCGCCGCTTGCGCCCGGAGCGGGCTGCGCTGCACCGGGTTCCGTGCCTGCGGAAGGCAATTGCTTCTTCGCTCCCTCCGGCGCGTCGTTCGCCGGTTCGTTCGGCTTCCCTTTCTCCGCCTCCGCCGGTTTCAACGCCTCCGACGCAGTTCCTGCTCCCGGGCCACTCGGGGCCTTTCCATCCTCCGCTTTCTGGGCCTCCGCTTTCTGGGCCTCCGCTTTCCCATCCTCCGCTTTCCCGGTCCCCGCTTCCGCGCCCGACTGCTCTTGAAGCATACGGCGCATCGCCTCGTCGACCGTGACAAAGCCCGCGTCAGGAGCTGCAAACAGAATAGGCTTCAGCGCAAAGCCGACAATCAGCAGCGCAAGCAAGCCCGCCATCCCGAGCCAAATTCCGCCGAAACGGGGAGAATGACCGTTTCCCATCTTCATCCCTTCCTTCTAACTGGAAAAATGATGCATATTTTCAAACGCCCCCCTATATAATGGAAAAAGGCTGCAATCTATTCAGGGGGGATGGTCATGCGAGTAGGATTCATAGGAACAGGCAGCATGGGGAGCATACTCATCGAAGCGTTCATCCGTTCCGGAGCGCTAAACCCGGAGCAAATCATCGCAACCAACCGCACGTTAACGAAAGTGGAACGTTTGGCACAAAGCTATCCGGGCCTTCAAGCGGCCCCTTCCAATAAACAAACGGCTGCGGAGTCCGATCTGCTGTTCCTGTGCGTAAAACCAATGGAATTCAAAGCCGTCATTGACGAAATCGAATCTGTCGTTTCGTCGCAGCAAACCGTTGTTTCGATCACAAGTCCCGTGATGATCCGCCACTTGGAGGAGCTGCTCCCTTGCAAGATCGCCAAGATCATCCCGAGCATCACCAACTACGTATTAAGCGGCGCGACGCTGTGCATTTACGGCGATCGCATGCTGCCGGAGGACGAGGATCTGCTCGAGAACCTGCTCTCCCACATCAGCGCTCCGATTCGCGTGTCCGAGCAATATACGCGCATCTCCTCGGACCTGAGCAGCTGCGGCCCGGCCTTCCTGGCCTTCTTCGTGGAAAAATTCGTCGAAGCCGCGGTTCAAACGACCGGCATCTCCGAAGCGGAAGCGACGCAGCTCGCCAGCGAAATGACGCTCGGCACCGGCAAGCTGCTGACGACCGGCGGCTTCTCCCCGGCGGAGCTGCAAAAAAGAGTGGCCGTTCCGGGCGGTATTACCGCCGAAGCGCTCTTAATAATGGAAAAAGAGCTGTGCGGGGTCTTCTATGACCTGATCCGCACAACTCATGCTAAATACGAAGAAGATGTGGAAAAGGTGGAAGCCCGGTTATTCAGAACCAAGGTCGATTGAACGCGATGCTTTCACGTTTTCCGTTATGAACCGTATGCCGGTGCAACACAGGCATGCGGTTTTTTTTCATATTACCCGACAACGATATTGACGAGTTTGCCTTTGACTACAATGACTTTACGCACCGTCTTGCCCGACGTCGCTTCCTTCACTTTATCGAGCCCGAATGCGAGCTCCTGCATGGTCGCTTCGTCCGCGTCGGCGGCAATTGTCGCACGGTCGGCGATTTTGCCGTTCACTTGAACGACGATCTCCACTTCGTTGTCAACCGTCCAAGCCTCTTCGTAAGTCGGCCATGCCACGTACGTCACGCTGTCGCTGTGACCGAGCTTCTCCCACAGTTCTTCCGCGATGTGCGGAGCGAGCGGGGACAACATTTGCACGAAATGCTCCATCGCCGATTTCGGCAAGCGGTCCGTCTTGTAAGCCTCGTTGACGAAGATCATCAGCTGGCTGATCGCGGTGTTGAAACGAAGCGCCTCGAAATCTTCCGTCACTTTCTTGATCGTACGGTGCCACGTGCGCTTGAACGCTTCGCTGCCAAGCTCCTCGTTCGCATCGATCTTCGAACTCAAGGCGCCGTCTTCGCCGACAAACAACCGCCATACGCGGTTCAAGAAACGGTACGTGCCCTCTACACCGTTCACGTTCCAAGGCTTCGTCGCTTCAAGTGGACCCATAAACATCTCGTACATGCGCAGGGTGTCCGCGCCGTACTCGTTTACGATTTCGTCCGGATTGATCACGTTGCCGCGCGACTTGCTCATCTTCTCATTATTCTCGCCGAGAATCATCCCTTGGTTGACGAGCTTGTGGAACGGCTCCTTCGTATCGACTACACCGATGTCATACAGCACCTTATGCCAGAAGCGGGCGTACAGCAAGTGAAGCACGGCATGCTCGGCGCCGCCGATATACAAGTCAACCGGCAGCCATTTCTTCTGAAGCTCCGGCGAACAAATTTCTTTATCGTTCTTCGGATCGATGAAACGCAGGTAGTACCAGCAGCTTCCTGCCCATTGCGGCATCGTGTTCGTCTCGCGGCGCGCCTTCATGCCCGTTACCGGCTCGATGGTATTGACCCAATCCTCGACGTTCGCCAGCGGCGATTCGCCCGTACCTGACGGTTTGATCTCGTCCACTTGCGGGAGCAGCAGCGGGAGCTGGTCTTCCGGAACGGTTGTCATCGTGCCGTCTTCCAGGTGCAGAATCGGAATCGGCTCGCCCCAGTAGCGTTGACGGCTGAACAGCCAATCGCGCAAACGGTACGTCACCTTGCCTTGCCCTTTGCCGTTGCTTTCAAGCCATTCGATCATGGCGGCAATCGCCTGCTCGTTGTTTAAGCCGTTCAAGAACCCGGAGTTCACGTGCGGGCCGTCCCCGGCATACGCTTCCTTCGTCAAGTCGCCGCCTTCAACCACCTGGACGATCGGAAGATCGAACTGCTTCGCGAACTCGTAGTCGCGCTGGTCGTGACCCGGCACCGCCATGATCGCGCCCGTTCCGTATCCGGCAAGCACATAATCGGCAATCCAGATCGGCACCTTGCCGCCGCTCACCGGGTTCACCGCATAGGCCCCGGTAAATACGCCTGTTTTCTCCTTCGCCAAATCCGTCCGCTCCAGGTCGCTCTTATGCGCCGCGCGCTCCTGATACGCCTTCACCGCATCCGCCTGCGCCGCCGTCGTAATGCGCTCCACCAGCTCATGCTCCGGCGCCAGTACGCAGTACGTCGCACCAAACAACGTGTCGGGGCGCGTGGTGAACACCTTGAGTCCCTCGCCTGCATGCCCCTCGATCGGGAACGTCACTTCCGCCCCCTTCGACTTGCCGATCCAGTTGCGCTGCATATCCTTGATGCTCTCCGACCAGTCGAGCTCTTCCAGATCCTCGAGCAAACGCTCCGCGTACTCGGTGATGCGAAGCACCCATTGACGCATCGGCTTGCGGACGACCGGATGACCTCCGCGTTCGCTCTTGCCGTCGATGACTTCCTCGTTCGCGAGCACTGTGCCAAGCGCCGGACACCAGTTCACCGGCACCTCGTCGACGTAAGCCAGGCCTTTCTTATACAGCTGGATGAAAATCCACTGCGTCCATTTGTAATAATCCGGGTCGGTCGTGCTGATTTCGCGGTCCCAGTCGTACGAGAAGCCGAGAGACTTGATTTGACGGCGGAACGTATCGATGTTTTTATTCGTAAAATCGCGCGGATCGTTCCCCGTATCCAGCGCATACTGCTCGGCCGGCAGGCCGAACGCGTCCCACCCCATCGGGTGCAGCACGTTGTAACCGCGCATCCGCTTATAACGCGATACGATATCGGTAGCCGTGTATCCTTCCGGGTGTCCGACGTGCAGCCCCGCTCCGGAAGGGTACGGGAACATGTCGAGCGCGTAAAATTTCGGCTTCTCGTCGTCCTCAAGCACCTTGAACGTCTTCTCTTTGTCCCATACCTGCTGCCATTTCGGCTCAATGACCAAAGGGTTGTACCCTTGGTTTTCTCTTGTTTCCTGTGTCATGTCGAGTTGATCCTCCTTCGATTTGCGAGCAAGCAAAAAAGCCCCCGTCGCTAGCTGACGCTAGGGACGAGAAGCTTTGGTTTCCCGTGGTACCACCCTAGTTGACGACGGGCATGCTTTGCCCTCGTCCACTCGATCCCCTTAACGCGGGGCGCTCGATCCGGTTACGAACGTGCGGCTGCCGCTAACTTCAAGCTGCCGATACACCTTCATTCGCCATCTGGCTCCAAGACGAGTTCGCTTCACGCCGCCGCCGGTTCGCACCTTCCACCGGCTCTCTGCATGCGCTCATGATCGCTACTATTTCTTGTCACAGCCTTCAATATGAATCCAATTATCCCTCATTATATGTAAAATAAATCCCGCATGTCAAGCCGTCGATGATTACGGCTTCCCCCATCAGACCATACTTGAGGTAAAAGGGTGCAAGGAGGATTCGCCCATGCGCGGATTGGTCAACGGTTTGCTGCTGTCGCTGCCGCTGTGGGGCATCGTGCTCTGCTTGCTGCAGCTCATACTTCACTTGCTCGGAAAGTAAACATGCGCGCGGTCGAACCCGTTATTTTTTTACCGCGACAAAAAACGCCCGCTGCGTGTCCTCCGTCGGCTTCTTCCATAGAAAGTCCGCATATACCGAGATGTCGTGAAAGCCCGCTGCCTTCAGCAGGAGCGTCACTTGATCCAGCGGATAGGCCCGCTGCCGATGCGTCTCGTCGACCCGGATGAACCTTTCGCCTGCCGACTCCCTCTTCGCGCCCTCGTCCTCCTTGACGAACACCGTCAGCTCATGCTCAATCTCGCAGCGCTCGCTATCGAAATCGCACGTCCAGATATAAGCCACATCGTCCTCGTTCAGCATGAAAGGCTGTGACTCCCAATACGATTGAAGCTGATAAGGCGTGTGCATGTCGAATGCAAATATTCCGCCCGGCGCCAAACCAGCGTAGGTTTGCCGGAACGCATCCGCCAGGTCGTCCGGCTCGAGCAAATAATTCAAGCAGTCGCAGAACGATACAACCGCATCTGCAGGCTTCCCGATCGTCCACTCCCGGATGTCCTGCTGCAGCAGCGTGAGCTTGCCGCCCTTCGCGAAAGGCGCTTCCCGCTGCGCCGTATCCGCTTTCTGCTGCGCAATGGTCAGCATGTCCCCGGATAAATCGATCCCGATCACCTCGTGGCCGAGCTTCGCCAGCGGTATGGCCAGGCTGCCCGTTCCGCAGCCCAAATCGACCACCGTGCGAGGGGTTCCGTATTTATCCCAGCATTGCCGCGCAAACTGCAGCCATTCCTCGTAAGGCATATCCTCCATCAGCCGATCGTACACATAAGAAAACCGCTCATAAGCCATCTTCACGCCCACCGCCTTCCCGCAAAAGAAAACCGCTTGCCCTCTGGATCAGTCGGCAACCGGTTTCGATTCATCCTTCTTTAAATACGTCCAACTGCCATCCTGATAAGCAAGCCCTTCTTTCATCAGCTTGCCGACGGCGCGTTTGAACGCCGACTTGCTCATCCCGAACCGTTGGCTGATCAAGTCAGCCGGCGTCTCGTCGGAGTACGGCATCGCCCCGTTCGGGCGCTCCCGCATGAACGCGAGCAGCTTCTCTGCGTCCTCGCCGCGTCCGACTTCCTTCGGCTCGCGCATCGAGCAATTCACATTGCCGTCCTCGCGGACGAAGGCAACGCGAACGTTCACCGCTTCGCCGAGCCTCAGCAGACGCGTGCGTTCAGTCGCGTGAATAAGCCCGATCACGCCGAAGCCTAACACTCCGCCGTCGCAAACGACGAACGTACCCATCTGCAGCGTCTTGTATACCCGCGCGTCCACACGGCGGTTTTTCCAATCCTGCGGCGCGGCAAAGCAAAGCTTGCGCAGCTCCTCTTCCTTCGCGAGCTTCGCGACAAGACGCCCTTGACGGTCGTGCGCCAGGCTGACGAATACTTTGTCGCCGACCTTCGGACGCAGCTCCGGCAGCTCCGGCAGCTCGCGAAACGGCAGCAGCAACTGGCGTCCGAGCCCCATTTCCAGAAAACAGCCAAACCGTTGATGAAAATCGGCCACTTCGAGCAGCGCGATTTCGCCGAGCGTCAGCAGCGGCTTCTTCATCGTAGCGGTCAGCCGGTCTTCCGTATCGTGATAAATAAACACGTCCACCTGATCGCCCGGCTTCACTTCGCCGACTTTTTCACTATAATGCAGCAGCACATCCTGCTCCCCATCGGTAAGAAAGAACCCGTGCGGCGATACCTCCCGGGCCACCTCCAGCTTGCGGACCACTCCGGCTTCCAGCCTCATACCTTCTCAACCACTTTCGCATCGGACCACAGGCGCTCGATGTTGTAGTATTCCCGGTCGTCGCGATGGAACACGTGCACGACCACGTCGCCGAGGTCGAGCAGTACCCAACGCGCCGTATCCATGCCTTCCAAACCGCGAACACGCGCTCCTCGTTCTTCCGCCCGCTTGCGAATTTCCGTAGCGATCGCCTGGACCTGCGTTTCGGAGTTCCCGTGACAAATAACGAAATAGTCCGCAATCAAGGAAATTCCCCGTAAATTCAGTGTAACCAGGTTCATCGCTTTTTTGTCTTCCGCTGCTTCGACGGCGAGCGTCATCAGTTCGTCCGGTTGAATGGTCATTCCATTTCCTCCCTTAGTGTCTGTTCGTATCGTAGTGTTCCTCCTGCCGCTCCAGTTCCTCGATCAGCCCGTTGCGGGCGAACAGGGTGAGCGGGTAAATTCGCTTGCCCTTCTCCAGCAAGAAGCGAATCGTTCCGTCAAAACCGGCTATAAGCGCCTTCTCTAAACTATGTTCGGCGATTTCTCGAATATTATGCACCCCCGGGAAATCCCGGCCCGGTTCCATATAATCGGCTAGACAGACGATTTTGTCCAGCTTCGTCATCCGCTCTCGCCCGGACGTATGGTAACGGATGGCGTCCAGCACCGCTTCGTCCTTGACGCCGTATTGATGCTCGGCCACCCACGCCCCGGCATGAGCATGCCACAGCTCTTTATCATAGCCAAGCAAGTCTTGGGGTAGCCCGTTCTCACGGATCACGCGCGCCTGCTCGTCGACTCTCCAATACTTGCACACGTCATGCAAAATCGCGGCGAGCTCGGCTTTCGCCGGATCCTCTCCGTACCGCTTCGCCAGAATGACTGCCGTCTCCATCACGCCTTCCGTATGCGTCCAGCGCCGCTCCGGCATTTGCTGCTTCACCGATGCGATGATGTCTTCACGTTTCATATAAACGATTCACCTCGATATAGTTGTTTACCCGGTCGGGCACCATATAACGCACCGGCCGGCCTGCAGCCCGGCGTTCACGGATCAAGGTGGAGGACAGCTCGATTTGCGGCATGGAGGCGAGCATGACGGCTTCCTTCATAGGCGCAGGCAGCTCTTCGAGATCGGCGTCAAAGCCGGGGCGCTGCAGACCGACGAACGTCACAAGCCGTACGAGCTCGTCGATCCGATGCCACTTGGGCAAATACTGGACCATATCCGCCCCGATAATGTAGTAAAACCGATGGTCGGGATAACGTTCCCGGAGCAAGCTGACGGTTTCGATGCTGTAAGAGACGCCGCCCTTCACCAGCTCGATATCGCTTGCACGGAACGCCTCGTGCCCCTCGACCGCCAAACGGACCATCTCCAAGCGCTGCCGCGCCGTGGCGCCTTGCGTTTGCTCCTTATGCGGAGACACATTGGTCGGCATGAACCATACTTCATCCAGACCGAGCTCCTCGCAGACGCTTTGCGCCGCCAGCAGATGGCCGATATGAATCGGATCAAAGGTGCCCCCCATGATGCCAACCTTCATCCGGCTCTCCTCCTGTTCCATCGGAAAACTAGCGTTTCGTTATGGAAGCTCGATCGTTTTATGATCCCGCGATTCCTTATACAGCACGATCGTTTTGCCAATGACTTGAACGAGCTCCGCGCCCGCTCCCTCTGCCAGTTGTTCGGCCACTTCGTGGCGGTCCTCCATGCAGTTGTTCAGAATGGACACTTTCATGAGTTCGCGTGTTTCGATCGCTTCTTCGATATGCCGGATCAAGTGATCGTTGACGCCCCCCTTGCCGACTTGAAAAATCGGAGTGAGGTGGTGCGCTTGCGAGCGCAGAAAACGCTTTTGTTTGCCTGTTAACATCATATTCAAAACCTTTCTTGCCTGTATCGCATCCCCCTCTTTCCCCCTTCCCGAAGGGGGAGGACCAGGGCGCGCTGCCCCTGGACCCCAGATGGTGGCGGATGAGCGACTGGGCCGTCGTTGATGGAATGTCTGTGCTGGGAGCGCTTATCGTCCCTGCCGTGTCAGCCCCTTGGGCTGACACGGCAGGGACACGCTTACGTTAGGCGCTCGTACGGGACTTATTGCCTGCATCACGTGCAGACAGGAATGCTGGACTTCTAACGTTTCGTTCGACCGTGGTACCGCCTTATGACTGCGTCATAAAGCTAACGGCGAGAGAGGGGGTGGCGGCAATCTGCTCATGCTGAGGCGAATCTGCCGCACCCCCTTTAAGGGGCCATCCGGCCCTTAAAGGATTAAAAGCCTTAAAAGACTTTAAAGCCTACCTAAAACTAAAACCGAAAGCCAAGTACAGAGCTTAACCCTCGAAGGACTCCAAAACAACCGCGCGCATCGCTTCGATGGGAGCGGGTTGGCCCGTCCAATATTCGAACGCGTAAGCGCCCTGGTAGATGAACATGCCTAACCCGCTGTGGATCGCGGCGCCGCGCTGGTCGCGGGCTTCGCGCAAAAATCGGGTCAGCAGCGGGTTATAGATGAGGTCGCTGACGACGGTGTCCGGACGGATCAGCGAGACGTCCATCGGAACGTCGTCGACGTTCGGGTGCATGCCGAGCGACGTGTTGTTGACGATCAGCGCGGCTTCGCCGGCTAGAGCGGCGACTTCGTCGAGCCCGTGGCCGGAGACGCTCGAGAACTCGCTCATCGAAGCGGCAAGCTCCTGCGCCTTCTCTTTGGTACGGTTGGCGATGTAAATATGCGCCGCGCCTTCTTTGGCGATCGCGTAGCCGACGCCGCGGGCGGCGCCGCCCGCGCCGATCATCAGCACCTTGCGGCCGCGCAGGTCGATGCCCGTTTCCTCTTTCAAGGAGCGGATATACCCGATGCCGTCCGTGTTATAGCCGGTCAGCTTGCCGTTGTCGTTGACGATCGTATTCACCGCGCCGATCATCCGCGCGCCTTCATCGATAGCGTCCAAGTATTCCATCACTTCCACTTTATGCGGAACCGTCACGTTTACGCCGCGAAACTGCAGCGCGCGGATGCCGGCAACGGCGTCTTTCAGCGTCCCCGGCACAATATGAAACGCGCCGTAAGCGGCGTTAACGCCTGTAACCTCGAACGCCCGATTCAGCATGATCGGCGATTTGGAATGGCGGATCGGATCTCCGAACACGCCGTAAAGGATCGTATGACTGTCCAGCTTATGCGACGTTAGCATTGGCCGTTGTTCCCCCCATATTCATCTTAGATCCGGTTCTCCCTCGCCCCATGCGGCACGAAAGAATTAAATCAGCGATTCGCGCAGCGCCACCTTGACGCCCTTCGGCACATGGATGACGAGATCCGCGCCTGCCTCGCTGTTCGCTTTGACCCAGCCGAGACCGGATATCGAGACGTCCGACGGCTTCCCTTTCGGAATACGGATCGTGTGCTTCACGAGCGGCGGCAGCTCCTCCAGCTCTTCAAGCGTCGGCGGCGACAGCAGCCCCCCTTTATGCTCGGCGTACAGCTCATCGGCTCGCTCCAGCTTCGTACGGTGCGCTTTCAAGCCGTTGGACGTATAGAACGTGAACGACTGCCGCTCCCCTTGCACGAAATCAAAACGCACCAAACTGCCGAAAAACACCGTCTGCTTCTCGTTCAACTGAAACACGAGCGGCTTCACAGGTTTGTCCGGCATCAGCTTCATCAAATCTTTTTTGTTCACGAGCTCCGTCAAGCGGTGTTTGTACACGATTCCCGGCGTATCGATGATCGAAGAGCCGTCGTCCATCGGAATGCGCACCAAATCGAGCGTCGTGCCCGGGTACTGGGAGACGGTGAGCTCCGCATCCAGGTCGCTGTAATCGCGAATCAGCCGGTTGATCAGCGTCGATTTGCCGACGTTGGTCGCGCCGACCACATAGATGTCGCGCCCTTCGCGGTGTTCGTCCAGCGCTTCAATAACGCGCTCGAAGCCCATGTTCTTTTTCGCCGAGCAAAGCACTACCTCGACGACCCGCAGCCCGGCTTCCTTCACCTGACGCTGCACCCAGTTCAAAATCCGGTTATAGTTCGTCACTTTGGGCAGCAGATCGATCTTGTTCACGACGAGCACGATCGGATTTTTGCCGACGAATCGGGGCAGCCCCGAAATCATGCTGCCTTCGAAATCGAACAGATCGACGATGTTCACGACCAGCGATTCGGTCGAGCCTACATGCGACAGCAGCCGCAAGAAATCGTCCTGATTCAGCGTAATGCTGGAGGACTCGTTGTAATTCTTGATGCGGAAGCACCGCTGGCAAATGATCGGCGTCCGGGTCAAAGCTTGGGCCGGCACATAGCCGAGCCGTTCGGAGTCTGCGGTTTGCAGCGTGACGCCGCAGCCTGCGCAGCGGTCGTCCTCTTGCCTGTTTTCATGGTCAAGCGTCATACGTTCCCTACCTTTTCATCATCTTTAACGCCGCTTTCTCGAGCGTCCTGTTCACTTTCGTAAAAAAGCCCTCATCCGTAGGCGAAATCGGACGGACCAGCACCGTATATAACCCCAGGCGATTGCCGCCGAGCACATCGGTCAGCATCTGATCGCCGATGACGATCGTCTGCCCCGCCTCCAGACGCATCATGTTCAGCGCTTTGCGGAACGAGGCGTGGGTCGGCTTTTTGGCCCGGTAAATAAAAGGCAGGGACAGCGGCTCCGCAAACTTGGTTACTCTGGTGCGCTGATTGTTCGATACGATCACAACCTGAAAGCCGATCTGACCCACCACTTTGAGCCATTCGATCAGTTCCGGCGTTGCGAACGGCGCTTTGGCCCCGACCAGCGTATTGTCCAAGTCCGTAATGATGCCCCGATACCCCTGCTTCCATAACGTATCCAATTCAAGTTCATAGATGCTGTTCACTTGCTCACGCGGGATTAGCTTTTTCAGCAAAACGTTCACCTCAGGGAAACAATGGCTATATACGTCAAACTATATCACACTTGTCCGGTGTGTTCAAAGAGGGAGTGCCAATCGCTTCTTTACCTTCAAAAAGCCCGCCGCCTTCCGGCAGCGGGCCCTCAGCCCTTGGCCTCATTTACATTTGGGAACGAAGCTTCTCCACAATTTGCGTAGTTTCACGGAATTCCTCTTCGGTCATATCGTCCTTGCCGTATTTGGCCTTCTCGAAATGGTGCAGCACGACATCCAGCTCGCCCTTCATCCAGCTGCTCTTGGCCGTCCATCGCCGCACCGCTTCACGGAGCGTTTCGTGCTCCTCGCGCGCGTAGCCGTGCCTGCGGAAAATGCGCAGCAGCCGTTCGCATTCCACAATGATTTTCTGCTTCAGCTGCAAGGCCCTGCGGCGGCGGGCGCGCTCCCGCACAAGATCGACCAGCTGCCAGCGCCATGCGGCAAAGCCGGCCAGCAGCAGCGCGACAAGCAGCGAGCCGCCGAACAGGTAGTGACGGCTTTGCACCGCCGGAGCCGCCTCTTCTTCCGCAACCGCAGGCAGCGATTCGACCGCCTGCGGCTCGGCGACCGGCTCTTCAACCGGAACGGCCCGCGGCATGGAGAATCCGGACGTCGGCTCGAACGGCACCCAGCCGTATCCGCTGAAATACACTTCGACCCAGGAATGCGCGTCAGAGTTGCGCACCGTATACTCGCCGGCGGCATTCGGATCGGCAAACAGCTCGCCCGGCGCGAACCCGCCCAAACCTTGCTGGTCGAGCGTCGTCGAGCCGGAGGAATAGCCCTTCACCCACCTTGCGGGCAAGCCGACCGCTCGCGACAGCACGGCCATCGACGTGGAATAATAATCGCAATAGCCTTCTTTAATCTCGAACAGGAACCGGTCGACAAAGTCGCGGCTGCGGCCCTTCGTCAAGTCGGGCTTATTCGTGTACGCGTAATTCATCGACAAATATTGCTCGATCGCTTTCGCCTTATCGTAATCGCTGCTTGCATTTTTGGTAATTTCGAAAGCCAGATTGCGCACCCGCTCAGGCAAATGATCCGGCAGCTGCAGGAACGGCGCCAATTCCGGCCTCGGCCATTGATGCGGCAGCTTGCGCAGCGCCGCTTCGTCGATGACCGGCATTTGCGACACGATCGTGTACGTCTTCGGATACGGCTGACGCTCGCTGAAACGAAGCTCGCCCTGCTGCGCCGACCACATCAGTCCTTCAAACCCGCTGCGCGCTCCGTTCATCCCTACGACCTTCTGTATCGAATAGGCGCCGAATAGAACCGGATACCGGTCATCGTTCAGCAGCGTCACCGTTTGCGTGACCTCGATCGTTTTCATTTGGTCGCCCGGCAATCGCGTATCCGCCGGCAAGACCGCATCCGGCCGGACCGGCCCCCAGGAAGCGCGATCGAGCTCGCTTTCCTGCCACCCTCTGCCGGTATATAACGAGAGAGTCTCGCCCCGCCAATACCCGCGGTGCGTCGTGTCGATGGTCATCACCGGCGTATAATCGAACTGGAATCCGCTGCCAAGGAATCGGTCATTCCGGCTGTAGCCGGACGACGCGTCCATCGCATCGGTCGCAAGGGCAACCTGCTCCCCTTTGCCGGTGGCGAAGTTCATCGGCTCGCCGCGGTAGGCTCGCCAGGCCGTATACGGATCGGTCAGCATCGGGCCGACTTCCGGCATCGCCGCGCCGGCAAGCAGCGTCAGGCCGATCAGACCGGTCACCGGCAGGACGATCGAGAACGGGTTTTCCGCGAGCTGTCTCCAAGCCGACGGATCCTTCATCCGCAGCCGCCGGAAGTGCGCCAGAATCAGCAGGAACAGCCCGCAGCCAACCATGATGACGACCTGCGGCCACAAGTATACGCCCGAGAACGAATCGCGGATGCACAGCGCCAGCACGCTCACGACAAGCAGCGCGTAGATGCGCCACTTCGATTCCACCCACCAGATCATCGTCAGGTAGGCGACCCAGGTCCCCAGGCCGAACCATAAATAAGGCGTCAGTTCGTATAAGTTCAGAAACAGTTTGGATGAAAAAAAACTTCCAATCGTCATCGGTTCGATCGCTTCGTATCGCTCCAGCACCGTCACTTGTATCGTCAAGATCGCGATGAACTGCAGTACCCCGCGCAGCATCCAGTGCATCCACGGAATGTGCTCCAGCACGCAAACGGCAAGCAGCGTCCACGCCATGACCGCCACCGTCTCCGGCAGCAGCCAGTAATCCTCCTTCTGAAACCAAAGGAGGAGTTGAAGCAAAAATATGCCGCTAAGCAGCACCGTTAGCCGATACGGCCACTCCTCGAACAACAGCCGCTTTTTCCAAGAGAGAGGTTTCCCGTTCATCCGGCCCGACCTCCCAACTGGACAGGCAGATCGGTTAATTGACCGATCGCATAGCAAGTAATCCCTCGGGACTGCAGCTGGCTAGCCCAGGCTTCCTTGCGTACAGCCGGCGGCACGATCCAAATATGGCAAGGATTCATCTGCTGTTTCTTTAACCCCAGCAGCACCTGCAGCATCGGCTCGCCGAAGGAAGCGCTGACGATCGTCACAAAGCTGCCGGGCGCCAGCTTCTGCGCCTTGTCTTTCAATAACGAACGGATCGTGTCCGGACTGTCCGCCTCGACGTCCATCAAATGCCGCAGCACAAGCTGATGCTGATGCTGTCCTTGGCGCGGCTCGAAGTACGCGCTGTCTTTGCCCGCGGATACGAGACCAAGCGCCAGCCCTCGCTGCGAGCCATATTGAAACAGCGAGGCGGTGACGGAAACCGCAAGCTCGAATTCGTCCGACTCGCCGTAAAGGCGCTGATCCCGGTCCAACACGATATAAGTTTTCGGCAGCGATTCGCGCTCGAACTCCTTCGACTTCCACGTGCCCGTCTTGGCCGTTGCGTTCCAGTGAATCCGGGAAATGCGGTCGCCGTATATATACTCCCGAACCCCGTTGATTTGCGTCGTTTCGCGCACAGCCCGGGTCGTCGAGGAATGATGGTTCGCGCCCTTCACCATCTGGTGGTACTGCTGCCAATCGCGGATCGCGATCGTTTGCGGCAGCACGGAAATCGTTTGCGGCAGCTCCAGCTCACCCCGATGCTCGAACAAGCCGAATATATCCTCGGTCACGCATTCCGTCCGCCCGAACGTATAATGTCCCCGCCGCATCGCCGGCGTCCGGTATTCCCAATCGGCGCGGCGGCGCCAATCCGGCACGAGCGTCGCTTCGAACGTCAGCTCGCGCCCGTTCTTATGGTAGAGACGGTCTTTCACGAACACGTACGGGATCGGCCAAAAGCCCGGAATTTGCAGCTGCACCTTCACGCCGAGCGTGCTCCCGGCTTCAAGGGTGGTCGCTCCTTCCGCCGTATGAAGAACACGGGTCCCCTGCGTCCGCTTGATGCCGCTCCACTGGCCGAGCAGCAAATATACGCTCAGGATCAGCATGATGACAAATAACATCAGCGCCAGCTTGCCGCCTTGAAACAACAGGTACCCGAGGCTTCCTAAAAAAGCGGCGCCCACCGCCCAAAATTTTCGGCTGTAACGGGGGCGTTCGATCCATTTTTGAACGAGCGACGTCCTCACCCTGGTCACTTCTCCCAACGTACCGGCACCTTCACTTGTTGAAACACCGACTGCAGGACGGATGAAACAGACGCTCCTTCCATCCGCGCTTCCGCTTGCAGAATCAACCGGTGTCCCAGCACATAGGGCGCCAAAAATTTAATGTCATCCGGGATGACGTACTCTCTTTGCTGCAGCAGAGCATAGGCCTTCGAGGCTTGCACCAGCGCCAGCGTCGCCCGCGGGCTCGCGCCGAGATATACGGCCGGATGGTTGCGGGTCGCACGCGACACCGCCACCAGGTAAGCCGCGACGGCTTCGTCGAGGTGCACGAGCTTCACCTGATGCTGCAGCGCCAATATTTGCTCCACGCCCGAAACGGCTTCCAGCGTATCGAGCGGGTGCGTCACGTTTTGCGCAACGATCATCTGCGTTTCCGTCTCCGCATCCGGGTAGCCGAGGCTGAACTTCATCATGAAGCGGTCCAGCTGAGCCTCCGGCAGCGTGTACGTCCCCTCGAAATCGATCGGGTTTTGCGTCGCGAGCAGCAGGAACGGCTTCGGCAGCTCATACGTTTCCCCGTCCACCGTGACGTGACGCTCCTCCATCGCTTCCAGCAGCGCGGATTGCGTCTTCGTCGTCGCGCGGTTAATTTCATCCGCCAGCAAAATATGCGTCATGATCGGACCCGGGCGGAATATGAACGCCTCTTCCTTCGGATGGTAGATGGAAACACCGGTAATATCGGTGGGCAGCAAGTCCGGGTTGCATTGAATGCGGCGAAATTGGCCGCGGACCGATTTGGCAAGCGCCTTGATCAGGACCGTTTTGCCGGTGCCTGGAACATCTTCAAGCAGCACGTGTCCTCCTGCCAGCATCGCCGTAAGCAGCAAAGCGATTTCATCGGTTTTGCCGAGAATGCAGGATTCCAAATTCGCCTGTATGCGCTTTAACGCTTGTACATCTTCTCGAATCATCGTTTCCATCGTCCGGGCCTCCTTTATGTCGTACCTCTGTATGATCCATACTAATTCATATACGTCAGCGACTGAAAAAAGTTCGCTTGTATGGTGTAATTTTCATTGTACCGGATTCAAAATTCGCCGTATACGTGTAAAACTGATGAAATTGTTTGTAGAAATGCAAAAAAGCCCCTGATTAGGGGCTGAAACAGGTCTTGATGCCGTTCTGCGATCTCAAACGATCTAGCCTTGCGGGCGAAATACGAGCGCGGCCAGGAAGGAAAAGATGATGGCCGCGGATATGCCTGCGCTGGTCACTTCGAAAATGCCCCCGATGATGCCGATCGGCCCGTCCTCCTTCAAGGAACTGAGCGCCCCGTTGACGAGGGAGTTGCCGAAGCTCGTAATCGGCACGGTGGCGCCGGCGCCGGCAAATTCGATAAATTGGTCGTACAGCCCTTTATCTTTGTAAGGAATCGCTTCGACAAGGGCGCCGGCGACGACAAGCGTGCTCATCGTGTGCGCCGGCGTCAAACGGAGCACGTCCATCAGGATTTGTCCGATGACGCAAATGGCGCCGCCGATCAGGAAAGCCCATATAAATTGGATCCAATTGTCCATTCTCGATCACTCTCCGCTTTCTATGGCTACCGCATGCGCGATGCACGGGATGCTCTCGCCTTGCTGGAACGACAACGGCGACAGCAGCGCGCCGGTCGCTACGACGAGAATGCGCTTCAACTCGCCCTTCGCCAAACGTCTCAACAAATGGCCGTAAGTCACGGTCGCCGAACAGCCGCAGCCGCTGCCGCCGGCTTGCACAAGCGACTTCTGTTTCTCCAAGTCGTAAATCATCAGCCCGCAATCCTTGTAAGTCGTCTGTTCGATAGGGACCCGATGCTTCTTCAGCAGCTCGCGGGCAATCCCGTATCCGACCTCCGCGAGGTCGCCGGTAACAATCAGATCGTAATACTCCGGCTGCCGGTCGAAATCGCGAAAATGCGACTGCAGCGTGTCCACCGCCGCCGGGGCCATCGCCGCGCCCATGTTGAACGGGTCCTTGATCCCCATATCGATAACACGGCCGATCGTCGCCCCCGTCACGACAGGGCCGCGGCCATGCTTGCCGATGACGGCGACTCCTGCACCCGTGACGGTATACTGCGCGGTAGGCGGTTTTTGCGAGCCGTACTCCGTCGGATAGCGAAACTGCTTCTCCGCGGTGCTGTTATGGCTGCACGTTCCCGCCATCGTGTGCTTGGCGTAACCCCCATCGACGATCATCGAGGCGATGGCCAGTCCTTCCATCGAGGTGGAGCATGCGCCGAAGATGCCGAGATACGGAATTTGCATCGTCCGGACCGCAAAGCTGTTGCTGATGATCTGGTTGATCAGATCGCCGCCGACGTAGAACTCGATCTTCTCCTTGGTCAGGCCCGCATTTTCCACGGCCAGCTTCGCCGCTTCCTCGAGCATCTTCTTCTCCGCCTTCTCCCAGCTGTCCTGGCCAAGGATGGCATCGGCATGCACAATGTCGAACTCATTGCCCAGCGGCCCTTCCCCTTCATCGGGGCCGACGACGGTGGCCGTGCCTAGAATGACGGGCCGGTTGCGGAACTCCCAGCTCTGATGTCCGATTAGCATTTTATTGCCCCCCTATGCCAAGTATCAGATGGATCAGGCCGACAACGAATGCCGCGACTACGCCGAAAACGATGACCGAGCCGGCCAGCTTAAATATATTGCCGCCGACACCAAGCACAAAGCCCTCGCTTTTGTGTTCAAGCGCCGCAGAGCACACCGAGTTCGCGAACCCTGTGACCGGAACGCTCGAGCCCCCGCCGGCCCACTGTGCGATTTTATCGTATACCCCGAGACTTGTCAGTACGACAGAGATGAAAATCAGGACGGCTACCGTCGGATCTCCGGCCGTCTTCTTGTCAAAGCCGAACCCGTGAATGAATATTTCACTAATCACCTGTCCGACGAAACAGATGGCTCCACCCACGATAAAAGCGCGTATGCAGTTTTTCAGCACCGGTCTTGCCGGTTCCCGCGTCTTCGCTAATTCCTGATACTCCTGCTGCACCCAAGTTAACTTTTTCATCTTCGATTTCGTGGACATGCGGACGGTCTCCTTTCGAATTTCTATCTCTTTAGTATGGGCTCGACTTGATCGATCATGCGTCGCAATTGTTGTGCATCTTGCTCATACATCGCTTTCGCTTCCGGACTCGCCGTGCTTAAGCTGAAGAGCGTCAAATCAGCCTCGCATTTCTTCAAAGTGGCCAGAAGCAGCGGCATGTCCGTCTGTTGCGGCACCTGCAGCTTATCGTCGTACAAATCGACATACAGCTGACCGCAAGCGTTGACTTGACCGATAAAAACATTCTCCAGCGTTACCCCTAGCTTCTCCAATTCCGTGTGAAGCCATTCCCGGCTCAGCCCCGCCGCAGCAAGCGCCTCGTCCATGATATTGCCATCGATTACGACCGCCTTCGTCTCGCGATCCCGCGCTACCCGCATGCCGAGATGCTTCGGGGTCAACGGCTGATTTTCGCTTTTTAACAGCACGCTCAAATCGCCGCTCGCCTCGAGCATCGCGAATTCCACGTCGGCCACGTTAAACACGCTTTTCGTTCGCAGCTGCTCCAGCAATTCGTTCACGGTAAACCTCTCCCGCTTCAGGTTGTCTTCCAGCACTTTTCCTTCCTGGATAAACACGGTTCCCCTGCCCTCGAGCCATTCTCGGAGCCGCAAGCTTTTCAACGTAAACAGCTCGACCACGAAGGGCACCAGAAACCAGACAGCGATAGCCGTTAAGCCGTATAAATAATGAGCTTCCAAATCGGTCGAAATAAACCCGGCCAACTCCCCGAGAGTGATGCCCGTTATATATTCGAAGAACGTCAGCTGGGAAATTTGCTTTTTACCTAAAATGCGCGTTATCGCAAACAAGATGACGAGGGCCGTGAACGAACGTAATGCGATATGCATCAAATCCTGCAAAGCTTCCCTCTCCCTGCTAACAAGCACTTATTTGACCTTGCAAAACAAGGCGAACGATATAAATTATGTACCGAATCGACTTCCATTTATCCGGTGCCGTCGTCTGGTGATTTTTCCCATTCATTAGTTAAGAAAATTTGAGCACATTAGAGTTCGGGAGGTGATTCGCATGACAGTGGCATCGCAAGTAAAAACGACGCTCGCATCCTTGAAAAGCGCTCAAGCCAGCCTGGAGACGTTCGCTCTTGGCACCCAGAACCAGGAAGCCAAAACCTTGTTCGAGAATTGCGCCAAGCAAACTCAGCAAATTGTCGACCAAGTGAATTCTCGCGTTCAAGATCTCGAGAACGAAGAACCGCAGTATAAAGGCTTCTAATATTGGCCTGAAGAACAAATAAGAGCCCGGTACCGCCTCTCCGCCAAGGAGAAGCAACCGGGCTTTTAATCGACAATCCTCATATCCATATCAGCAGTAAGACCAACAGCAAAATAAACAGCACCAGAATAAGCACCACGGATTCGTATGCGACCATCGTATCTTCCTTCCGCTAACTTTTTGGCCCTCCATCCATCCTATGCGTACGCCCGGTCCGGCGAACCGGTCACTCGCCCATTAACGATACGGAATGACCGTCTATTCAGATGACAAAGAACGTGATATAATGCCATTGTTCACGTGAACATATGCCTTTTTCTTAGGAGGACTTCGAATATCATGGCCATTCGTACCGAAGAACAGCTGATCGCTTTTGTTCAAGAGACCGTTCGCCTTACCCCCGTCGCCGATATTCACACCCACTTATTCGCCGAATCGTTCGGCGACCTGCTGTTATGGGGGGTTGACGACCTGCTGACGTATCACTATTTGATCGCTGAAATGTTCCGGTTTCGTCCCGATCTGTCTTACGACGATTTCTGGCGGATGAGCAAAACGGAGCGCGCCGATCTGATTTGGCAAACATTGTTTATCGATCACTCTCCTTACAGCGAAGCATGCCGCGGCGTCGTCACGGTGCTGAACCGTCTCGGCTTCGACTTGTCCACGCGCGATTTGGAATCGTACCGGGCCTACTTCCGGGAAGTGCAGGCTAGCGATTATATCGACCGGATTCTGGAGCTGGCGGGTGTCAAGACGGTAGTCATGACGAACGATCCGTTCGACGACTACGAGCGGGAGCGTTGGTCCGGCGGAGGCAGCACCGACCCGCGGTTTTTGGCCGCGCTGCGCATCGACCCGCTGCTGAACGGCTGGGATTCGGCCTATATGAAGCTCCAGCAGCAAGGATATGCGGTAACGCAAGATTTCTCGGGAGACACGGCAGCGGAGGTGAGGCGCTTTCTTCACGATTGGATCGGCCGAATGAACCCGCTGTACATGGCCGTTTCGCTGCCGAACGATTTCGCCTACCCCGAGCCGTCATTGCGGGGACGGGTCATTGACGAATGCATCCTTCCCGTTGCCGAGGAAGCGGGCATTCCGTTCGCGCTTATGATCGGCGTCAAACGGAAGGTCAACCCTTCGCTGAAGGACGCGGGGGACAGTCTGGGCTACAGCGACATCGGGGCCGTCGAACGGATCGTGAGCGGACACCCGAACGTCAAATTTCTGGTGACGATGCTATCGCGGGAAAATCAGCACGAGCTGGCCGTGACGGCGCGAAAAAACCGCAATCTGCTCATCTTTGGCTGCTGGTGGTTTCTGAACAATCCGAGCCTCATCGAAGAAATAACCCGGATGCGGCTTGAGCTGCTCGGCGGCAGCGTCATTCCCCAGCATTCCGACTGCCGGGTGCTTGATCAGCTGCTCTACAAGTGGGATCATTCCCGGACGATTATCGCTAAGGTGCTTGGCGATAAATACACGGATTTGCTGCGGGCGGGCTGGCGCCTGGAGGAAGACGAAATTCGCCGCGACGTGGAAGGACTGCTCGGCGGCGCGTTCTGGACGTTCCTGGGGAAACCCGATCCTTCTGCCAAGTAACGAAGCTGCCGATCGAAGACTTGCCCCTTGCCTCTTGCCTCTTGCTTCGAACCTGAATGGAATGGCTCATGGCTTTCCAGCTTGCCCGGAAGAACGCCACAGGAAAAAGGACTCCTTGCGGAGTCCTTTCCAACGGTGAATTCATGATGGTCGCTTGCCATGAATCTTGCGTAAAGCATGAGTCTTACCTCGGGTCACGTCTTGCAGTACGTTGTACTACCCTTACGTGTCTTTGGCACATCCCTCCGCTTCTATCTCGATTCAACAACAACTTCCTTGGTATAACCCGCTAATTTGCTCAACGGAACCACACCTCTCTCTTTCACCGTTGATCCTATGTTGCGCAGATGAGCCTCGTTCCATACACTTCGGGGGCCTATTTTTTTCAATCTTGAATGACGACGACCGTCCCGAGCGGGATATGCCGATACAACCATTCGATATCCCGATTCAACATGCGGATACAGCCCGACGAAACGCTCGACCCGATCGCATACGGCCGATTCGTGCCGTGAATCCCGTACGTATAACCTCCGCTACCTGGCACGTTGATGCCCATCCATCGCGTCCCGAGGGGATTTTTCGGATGGCCGCCGGGAATTTGCTTTCGTACGTACCACGGCTTCACGATTTTCGTCACAATATGGAAGGTGCCCGTCGGGGTCAGCTCTCTGCGGCGTCCGGTCGCCACCGGAAACGAGCGATAGACACGTCCGTTGTGGATAAGGGACAGACGGTTTGCCTTTTTTTCAATGAGCAGGTACACCCCCTCCTCTTGCAAGCCCATGAGCAGCTCCGCATCGGCTTGTTGTCGGGTCGGAGGCGCGGCGTTACCCGCTTCAGCCGAAGCCGGGGCGGGTAATCATCCTGCAAGCAGCAACCAAACGCACAGAAGTAATGGTAGGGCCCGATTCAAACCTTCTCTCTCCTTTGAAGGTAACGATTCACATCGGCCTTATTGTTTGCCAAGAACCGCCGCGGCATGCGCCTCTGGCGATAAACGCCATTTCCAGCGTCAATAAGCCGACTTCTCCGGCGAGGTCGGCTTCGGTCATTATTCAATTGAAGCTCACGGCTTCGGCTTTTCGCTTCCTGCCGGGGGTTCCGTATGCAGCAGCGACGCGCCGGCAATGCCGGGTTTCGTCATTTCATAGGGGTCGAGGATGATGTTTAATTCGTCCTCGCGAAGCACGTCGTAGAGAAGGCACAATTCCCGCACCGATTTGCCCGTCTCGATCGCCTCGCGCGCGATTCGCGCAACCGGCTCATACCCGAGGTGCGGGTTCAATGCCGTAATGACGCCGACGCTGCGCTCCACGTAATTGCGGCACAGCTCCACGTTAGGCTCGATGCCGTCCAGGCAGTGCGTCTTGAATACTTTAAACACCTGTGTCATCATGCCGAGCGACTGCAGCAGGTTAAAGACGAGCACCGGTTCCATGACGTTCAGCTCGAGCTGCCCCGCTTCCGAAGCCAGGCAGATCGTATGGTCGTTACCGATCACTTGGAAGGCGACCTGGTTCACAACTTCGCACATCACCGGGTTCACCTTGCCGGGCATGATCGACGATCCCGGCTGCCGTGCGGGCAGGTTAATCTCGTTCAGTCCGGCCCGGGGGCCCGAAGCCATCAGCCGCAGATCGTTGGCGATCTTGGACATGTTGATCATACATACCTTCAAGGCCGCGGACACTTCCGTGTAAGCATCCGTATTTTGCGTAGCGTCCACCAGATGCTCTGCGCTCACAAGCGGGTAACCCGTCAGCTCGGCCAACAGCTCGGCCACCCGTTTGATATAGCGGGGGTCGGCATTCAGTCCCGTGCCGACCGCGGTCGCGCCCATGTTAATTTCGTACAAATGCTGCCGCGCCTGACCGATTCGGGTCATGTCGCGGGAGAACACCCGCCGGTACGCTTCGAATTCCTGGCCGAGCCGGATCGGTACCCCGTCCTGCAGGTGGGTGCGGCCCATTTTGATAATGCCGTCAAATGCAACGGCCTTCGCGCGGAAGCTCTCGTGCAGGTCGTGCATCGCGGCCATCAGCTGGTCCAGCATACGCAGCACCGCAATATGAATCGCGGTCGGAAATACATCGTTCGTCGACTGCGCCATGTTGACGTGCGTATTCGGGCTCAGCATGAAGTAGTTGCCCTTCTCCCCGCCAAGCAGCTCGATCCCGCGGTTCGCGATCACTTCGTTGGCGTTCATGTTGATCGAAGTGCCGGCGCCGCCTTGAATCGGATCAACGATAAATTGGTCGTGCCATAGGCCTGCTATCATTTCGTCGGCTGCCTTCACAATCACTTCGCCGAACTTCGGCTTCAACTGCCCGGTTTCCATATTGGCAAGGGCTGCGGCTTTCTTGACGATCGCCAACGCCACGATCAATTCCCGGTGAATCCGGTAGCCCGTGATCGGGAAATTATCTACCGCGCGCAACGTTTGTACACCGTAGTATGCATGAATAGGAACCTCTTTGCTTCCCAAAAAATCTTTTTCTATCCGAAAGCCGGCTTCCGCCATACCCCTCATCCTTTCCCGCTCTTCTTTCCCGCAATATTTCAGCGTTCCCTTGCACCGATACGGCTATACCCCTTCCGAAGCAAACCAAAGAGCCGAGCCTCCCGCCAAGGGAAAGCCCGGCTCTGCACCGTTGACCTTCTGGAGCTTTACAACGCGCTTAAGAAACGAATAATTTTATCATGCATCCCCGGCAAGTTCTCATGGCCGAAGTCCGGATAAATTTCCGTGCGGACGGTCGTCTTCATCTTATTAATCGCTGCGAACTGCGTCGAAGGCGGGCACACGGTATCGGCCAATCCGACGCCGACGAGGACGTCCGCCCCGACGCGGGACGCCAGATGTTGAATATCGATATAACCGAGCTTCGTAAAAATTTTGTCCTCCCGAATATGCTGCGGATCGGCATGGCGGAAGAACGTCTTCAGCTCGGCGTAAGCGTCTTTGCACAAATCCATTTCCCAGACGCGTCTGTAGTCGCTCAGGAAAGGATAAACCGGCGCCGCCTTGCGGATACGCGGTTCGAGGGCGGCGCACGCAATCGTCAACGCGCCGCCTTGCGACCATCCGGTGGCGCCGACTCTTGCCTCGTCGACTTCCGGGAAGCCCATGACGACGGAGGCCAGCAGCGCCGTATCGAGAAAGATGTGGCGGAACAGCAGATTGTGCGGGTCCGGATCGTTCAAGCCCCGAATGATATGACCGTGGTGCGTATTGCCCAAGACGCCGCCCGAATCTTCCGACAAGCCGGCTTGTCCGCGAACGTCGAGGGACGCGATGGAAAATCCGAGCGCCGCATACGCCAGCTTATCCGTCCAGTCGCCGCTGCTGCCTGTGTACCCGTGGAAATGCAGGACGGCCGGATGCGGTCCCTCCGATTGCTTCGGCCTGACATATTTGGCGTGAATGCGAGCGCCCCTCACCCCGTTGAAATATAAATGAAAACATTCCGCGAACGGGACCTGAAACTCGGCGGGCACGAGCTCCACCTGCGGATCTACCGCTTTCATTTCCTCAAGCGCCTGGTTCCAATAAGCTTCAAAATCGGCCGGCCGGGGGTTGCGGCCCTCATAGGTACGCAATTGGGCAAGCGGCATGTCAACTAACGGCATCATCATCATCCTTTTTTATTCACTGGAAAATTGGTTCTTCATTCCAACTATACGCGGTGACATTCCGCTTTTCAACGGTATCATGGCGCGCCCGATTCGCTCTTCCGGCAGATTTAAATAAAGCAGCCTCCGGCTCCGCATGAAGGGCGGCTCCAGAGGCTGCATCCTAGCTCAGCGTCTCCTGCAGAAATCGAAGCGTCTCGGCATAGGCCGCTCTGGCCGATGCAACGTGGTAGCTCGGGCGCGTATCGTTGAAGAAGGCGTGCGGGGCGTCCGGATAAATCCGGTAGTCGAAGCGTTTGCCCGCTTGCTCCATCGCCTCGGCGAACGCGGGAACTTCGTCCGTAATCCGCTTATCGTTCTCTCCGTATAAACCAAGCACCGGACACCGGATGGAGGACAGCGCGTCCAGGGCTGGAGCCGAGCCATAGAAAATGACGGCTCCTGCAAGCTGCTCGTCCCTCACGGCCAGCGCCGCCGACAGTGCGCCCCCCATGCAGAAGCCGACCGAAGCGACGCGCTGTCCCCGCGAGTGCTCGCACACCTCGCGCAAGTAAACGGCCGTTTCGGCAGCCTGCGTGCGAAACGCGTCCTGCAGCCCGCCCAGGTCGAAGAGCCGGTTCAGCGTAGCGGAGATCCCCGACCGCTCGTGCTCGGGGAGCCGCGCCAGCGCGGTATCCCGTTCTTCCGCATTGCGCCATGCGGACGGCGGAAGCGTGTTCAGGAACTGCTTCGCCGCCTCGATTTGACCGGCACCGAGCGCCGGCAATCGTTCGCCGTCCTTCGCGAAAAGGTCGGGTGCGAAGGCAGCGTAGCCCGCTTGCGCCAGACGCCGCGTGACGTCCTGGATATGCTCGTCCACGCCCCATATTTCCTGCAGCACGATAACGGCGGGAAGCGGCGTTTGTGCCGTAGCCAGTCTTGCCGCATACCCGGTGTACGCTCCTTCCGGCCCGTATCGGACCCAGTCCGCGATCAAACTCATGTTCGGTTCCTCCTTCGGCTTCTTCAGCATGCGCTTCACATAGGAAAGAGGCTTTACCCGGTCTTCCTCTTCCGGTATAAAGCCTCTTGTTGACCTAATCGGATATGCTTCTTATCCGATACGCTTATTTAATTATAACGAAGCTAAGGATGAACGGCAACTTGAGCCGCGTCCGGAGGCGTCAAGGCTTTGTTCAGCGCTTTTTTGCTGCTCCAGCGGACGGTAACGAGCAAGCCGCGCAAATATTCGTCGGCGATCATCGCCGCATAGATGCCGATCAAGCCCCACCCCGACTGAATGCCGAGCACATAGGACAGCCCTACGGCGACGATCCACATGGAGAAAAAGCCGTTATATACGACGAAGCGGGTGTCCCCGATCGCGATTAAAGCATTGCCCACCGCCATGTTGACCATTTTGCCCGGCTGTAAAATCAAATTCAACCCGAGCAGCGACAAGCCGATCGCCAAGATGCCCGCATCTTGAGTGAAGAACGACAATATGCTCTCGCCTAATACATAAAGAAGCAGCGCACCGATCAAGACGATAACCAAACCGCTGCCGGTTGCCCGGTATGCGCTGCGGTAGGCCTCTTCTTTGCGCCCGGCGCCGTATAAATAGGCAATCTGGATTTGGACGGCCAAGGCCACCGAGAAGCCGAGCAGGAAGCAAAACGATTCCAGCGTATTCATATACGTTCTTGCGGCTAAGGCCGACGCGCCCAATTTGGCGACGAACGCATAAATGACCAGCTGGGAGAAAAACCAGGAGGCCATGTTCAGGCCCAGCGGCCAACCGATACGCAGCACTTCGCGAAACATCGGGCGGTCATACAGCTTCCAGTCGCTCCACTCGAGCCGACGGGAAAAGGCACCGGCCCAAACGATGAACAGCACTATCGAAGCGACCAATCGGCTCATGACCGTGGATAGGGCCGCACCCTCCAAACCTAACGCCGGGAACCCGAATGTGCCGTAGATCAGCAAATAGTTCAGAATAATATGAACGACGTTCATCCCAATGGCGACGAACATCGGCGTGCGCGTGTCGCCCGTGCTGCGGATGACGGTGCTGAGCGTCGACATCACAGCCGTCAAAACCATGCCGCCCCCGACGATGGCGATATACGTCTTGGCAAGCGGCAGCAGCGACACCTCCAGCTGCAGCAAGGCCGCTACGCGGGCCGCGCCGAAGTAAAGAAGCACGCTCAAGCCAAGCCCGATCACGATCGACGCTTTCACCGTCATGATGCCGATCTTGCGCGCATCTTCGTTCCGCTGCGCCCCGATCCGCTGAGCGATCAGCACGCCGGCTCCGCCCGCCACGGCGGCGAATAAAATCGTCACCGCGTTAAACAGCTGGTTTGAGATCCCGACAACGGCCACCGCATCGTCGGATATGCGGCTTACCATAAACGTATCCGCCGTCCCGAGCAAAAATTGCAAAAACATTTCAATAAAAACGGGCCACGCAAGCGCCCATAAGGTCATTTTTTTGTGCGTATCCGTCATGTCCGTAAATCCCTCCTGTCGTCATTACACATTATAGATGGTATACTGGGATTCATATATCATATTTGCAACCAGAACTATTAAAATTCAAACTTTACATGCCTATAGTAAGGGGGTGAAAGCGCTGTCTGTGCTACAGTTGTCCGTCCCGCCGATGCCCTATTTCATTGTGAACGGTTTCGCGGCGAACGAGCCGGGCTTCAAACATCCGAACCGTCGGAATATCGGTGTGTTCGATATGCTGCTTGTGCGCAGCGGCTGCTTGTACATCGCCGAAGAAGACCGGAAATACGAGGTTTCAGCCGGTGACATGTTGATTTTGCGCCCGGATAAACATCATTATCCGACGGCACCCTGTCAGGAGGAAACGTTGTATTATTGGCTCCACTTCCAAACGTCCGGCGAGTGGCGCGTGTCTGATCCGAACGAATCGGAAACGAGCGATGACCGGGAGGAAAAGATTCCGGATCGGCTGCGGGTTTTCATTCCGCAAACCATCAAATTTCATATCCCCCAATCTTTTCATATCCCGAAGCCGGCCAAGCTGTTCGCGCTTATGGATCAGATGATCGAACTGGGCGCCCGTTCCGACAGCTTGTCCCGCTGGAAACAGCAGACGTTGTTTCAGAACCTGCTGGAGCGGCTGCATGAGTCCTGGCAGTCCGACGAGACGGCGTCCTCCGCCAGATGCGCCGATCAGGCGGCCTCTTATTTGCGGCAGCATTACCACGAGAACGTGTCGGCTCAGGCGCTTGGCGAAGCGTTGAATTTTCATCCGGTTTATATCGCGCGCTGCATGCAGAAGCAGTTCGGCTGCTCGCCGTTCGAATACTTGATGCATTACCGGCTGGAGCAGGCCAAGCTGCTGCTGCTGCAAACGGATCTGCCGATCACGCGCATCGCCGACGACGTCGGGTTTAATCAAGCCGCCTACTTCACCTCCTGCTTCGTGAAATATGTCGGCGCGACGCCTCGCGAATACCGGCGCCGGTTCCAGTAAAGGCAACCGCGCAAGCGAAAGAAGTCGCCTCCGCTCCGTGCCAAAAGCCCCGGCATGCCTTCAAGCGAAGGCATGCCGGGGCCGGGCAGGCGGCACGTATCCGGCCCGGCGCTGCCGCTCACAAAAAAAAGACTGCGCCGGCTTGATCAGCCCGGCACAGCCCATTTCCCATTACGAGATAAACCCTTTCTCCATCGCGCGCGATTTCTCGCGAAGGACGAAATATTTCAGCTTCGCGGCTTCCAGCGTCGTCTCTTGCCCGCGCACCTTCAGCTCGAACTTTTGCAAATCGTGCCTGGACAGGACGCCTGCGTCGTAACGCACCTTCATTTTATTCAAGTCCGCCTTCACTTCGGCCGTATTCCGCGCTTCCGTCGTATAGGCCAGATAGGCGTTCTCCGCTTCCGTGTACACGGCCTCGATTTTCTTCGTCAGCTCCAGCTGCGTCTGCTCGTTCTTCATGCCCGAAATCGCCAGGTTTACGCTCAAATAGTTGCCCCCATACGTATTTTGGGTTACCGTATTGGACTGCTGCCACGCCGCTTCGTCGATATTGTTCGCGCTCATCTTCATCTGATAGGCGTTCTTCAGGATCGTTTCCGTATCCGCTCGCTGCACGGGTTCTACGGTGACGATCGCGATGTCCTTCACTTCCAGCGAAGGATTGTACGCGATCCCGATGTCGAACGAAAGCTGCACCAGCGCCAGCTTGTAATTTTGGTTCAGCAGGGCGAGCTCGTCCTTGTGCTTGTTCAGCGCTTTGGTCGCCGTCAGCACGTCTTCGTTCGAGGCCAGCCCTTGTTCGCGGAAAAGCATCGCTTTCTTCACTTCTTTGTCCAGCACGGAAGCGTAATCCTGCATAAAGGCAAGCTGCTTCTTCAAGCCGAGCAGCTGCACGTATTGGGCGGTCGTCTGCAGCCGGATGGCTTCAACCGCCTCGTCCTTCTGCAGCAGCGCGTTGCGTTGGTCCGTGCTCAACTGGTGCGCCGTCGTCTTCAATTGCTCGCGCTGCTGCTGGATGATCTCATTCATGCCGGCGCTCATCGTACCCATGCCTTGGATAAGCTGATTGATCGCCTTATTCGTGACGGTCGTCACCGGCCCGAGCCACAGGTTGTCCGCCGGATCGACGGCTACTCCTTGCGCATTCATCCCGGCGACCATCTCCTCGGGCGTATCCGGTAAATGTCCGCCTGTGAACGAGCCGCCTACCAGCGATTCCCGCTGTGCTTTTAAATCCTGCTCCTTCGAGTTTAACGCCGCATATTTCAACAGGAGCAGCTGCAGGTTGTTCGAGTCCGTCAACGCACGTTCCAGCACCGACGGCAAGTCGATCGAAGCGACCGTCTCCAGGACCGGGGCGCTCAAGTACAGGTTTTGCTTCGGATCTTCCGTTACCGTCTCGGCATAAACGGCCGGTTGGACAGCGGCAGCAATCAAAAGTGCGGCGCAAAAGCCCGCAAATGTTCTTCGGTTCATTCTCGTTCCATCTCCCTCAATATTATAGGGTAAGCCCGCTTCCGTTTCCGGTTGCGGTTCCCGTTCCCGCAGGCTCGGCGCGAACCGCAACCGGCGCAGCCGCATCCTCCGGCGTCGTCTTGCGAAACACGGCAAAGCGCGTCAGCAGCATCGCCGCCATGAACGTCACGAGTCCCATCATCACGAGCGCCAGGCAATCGTAACCGATTGCGCTGTAATCGTTCGCCTTCACGAATACGCTGCGCACCCCGTCCAGGAAATAGGTCAGCGGCAGCAGATGCCCCAGAACCTGCAGCGCCCTCGGCATCGCTTCGAACGGCCAGGTAAAGCCGGACAGCAGGAACGAAGGCACCGCGATCAGCATCGCCGTCTGCGTCGCCCCGAGCTGATTGCCCGAGAACATGCTGATCAAATACCCGATCCCGCACACCGCGAACGTGAAGGACATCACGACCGCCAGCCCGGCGAACAAACTGCCGGCAAGCGGCGCCCCGAATAAATACGACGCGATCAGCAGCGCAATCGTCGTGTTAAACAAATTGATCAGGAAATAAGGCGCCGTCTTGGCGTACGCGATCCGCCAAGGATCGCGTTTCCATGCCGCATAACGCTGCCAGGTCCCGCCGTCTTTCTCCCGCGTGACGGTCAGCGAAATGCCGAGAAACAGCACCTGCTGCAAAATGGCTCCGACCAGACCGTACATCATAAAGTCGCTGTAATTAAACGTCGGGTTGTACAGTACCCGATAGCGAAACGGAATCGGCGACAGCACGTTCGCCACCTGTTCGTCCTGCAGGCCTTGCTGCAGCTTCATTTTTTTGGCTGACAGGCCCATGCTGAACGTGGTGATGACTTCGTTCGCGCCCTTGGTCGCGGAATTCGAGTACAGCATGTTGCTGCCGTCGACCCACGTGAGCAGCGGCAGCGTCTGGCCCTGCTTCAAGCTCGCTTCGAACCGGCTCGGAATGAACAACCCGACCTTCGCTTCCCCGGAGGCGATCGCTCGCCTGACCTCCTCCTCGGTATGCGCCTCGCGCGTCACCTGGAACGATTCGCTTTCCTCGAAAGCTTGAATGATTTGACGGCTGAGCGGGCTTTGATCTTCGTCCATGACAATCGTCGTCATCTCGGTCACCTTGTGGTGGGTATAAAGCGAGCCGAACAGCAGCGTATACATGACCGGCACGATGAAAAGAATTAAGAACAGCCGCCTGTCTTTGATAATGTGTCTCCACTCGTCGGCAATGACGCCGCCTACTTTAAGCTCCGTCACGACCGATCACCCTTCCGTTTTACCGTTCCACTGCAGCGTCATGCCGATCGCAGCCGCTTCCGGAAGCTGCGGCAGCTCAACCTTCACGCCGAACGAGCGCACGTCGGTCTCGCCCGCGGTTTGCGTCGCTTTCTTGACCGCAAAATCCGGTGCCGCCGCTATCGACTGGATCTTGCCTTCGAGCTCCTGCCCCGTCGCGATCAGCTTCAGCTTGACGCGGTCTCCGTTCTTCAGTCCGGCGAGCGACGTCTCGGTCATATAAAATCTCGCCCAATGGCCGTCTGTCGCTTGAATGGTAAAAACCGGGAAGCCCGCGCCGACCAGTTCGCCGGGCTGTGCACCCTGCGCCAGGATCACTCCGTCGCTTGGCGCGATAAGCTCGGTGTAGCTCTGATACGCTTCCGCTTCAGCCTGCGCCGCCTTGGCCTGCTGCTCGGCGGAGCCGGCCGACTGCACAGCGCCCTGCGCCTGCTGTATGGCCGCATTCGCTGCGGCAACGTCGCCTTCGCGCACGGCTACTTGCTCGCGGCCTGCCTGGGCGAGGCCGAGCGCCGCTTTGGCCTGCTCCAGCTGCGCTTCCGCTGCGCGTATTTCCTCCTCACGCGGCCCTTGCTGAGCGAGGTTGTACTGCTGCTGCGCCAGCTCATATTTCGTTTTCGCTTCCTGATAGCTCACGTTCACTTTATCGACGTCGGCCTGCGCCACAAGGCCTTCCGCAAGCATCGCCTGCATCCGCTTCAAGTTTTGCTCGGCGAGGGCGTACACTTCCTTGGTCGCCTGCAGTTGAATTTCGGCCTGCTTCTTCTCTTCCGGACGGGCGCCGTTACGCAGCCCGTCGACCTTCGCTTGCGCCGCCTTCACCGCCGCTTCGGCCTGGGCGATTTGCTGATCCGCCGCATCGGCCGTAGCCGTCACGCCGGCGATCGCCTGCGCCTTCTTCGCCTGAGCGGTAGCGGTTGCGCCCTGCGCCTCGGCAATCTTGCCCTGGGCGAGCGCCACGGCCGCTTTGGCCTGCGCCACCTTCGCCTCAAGCTCCGTGCTTTGCAGACGCGCCAGCACTTGGCCTTTCTTGACCGTATCCCCTTCTTTCACGAGAATCTCGGTAACGCGGCCGCCGATCTTAAAGCTGGCGCTAACCTCGTTCGATTCAATGTAAGCTGTCGGCTGCACGGCAGCTCCGGCTTGCGTGCTTCCGTTTACTTGCTTCGTAGTGAGCAGAAAGCCTCCCGTACCGATGGCCACCGCCATCACTGAATAAACCAATGGTCGAATAAAGCGCATAAATACCCCTCCGCATAAAAGATGATGAAAAAAAGCAGCCTATTTCGTGGATAGGCCGTTCATTAGATACGTTTGCAGCAGCTCCAAAATGCGTTCATCCGTGAGCGGCGGATGCTGCCGTTCCCAATCGTAAACGAGCGCCAGATACAGCTTATAGACGATAAAGGCGGTAATTTTCGGATCGCAGGGCTTCATCCCCCCGGTGCTGACCGCGCGTTCGATCAGCTGCGAAATGTAGTCGACCATTTGATTCTCGATCTGGTCGAGCGCGTTCTCCGTCACCTGACTGCCGAATTCGTTCACCTCGTGCGCCAGCTTGATGAGCAGCTCCTGTTCCTTCCTGAACATAAGCGCGGCGTAGATGGCCCCGTGGATTTTCTCAAAGACGGTGGCGCCCTGCCCGATCGCTTCCTCCGCCGTTCGTTTCATATCTTCCACCAAGACGCTGACAATCTCGTTCAGCAGTTCTTCCTTGCTTGTCACATATAAGTACAAAGTACCTTTGCCGACTCCTGCGATTTTGGCGATGTGCCCCATCGTCGTGCCTTTGTAGCCAAAAAGCGAGAACGATTTTTTCGCCGCATCCAAGATCGCCGTTTTTTTAGGATCCATTTATCCATCTCCTGTACTGACCAAAATAACAATTGGGTTCTGAGGTCATTTTCCACTATACCATCCGTATTTTTCTAATGCAACTGTTACATGCGCAGGGCGCCATGCTTTGCCCTTTTTATGATGGATAGGACCTGTCGGGAAAACGTCGTTCGATACAAATTCACACCGTTCGCAGCGTAAACATTGACTTCGCTCATTACGGATGGTAAAGTAGTTTCAGTAAATAGATTTTATACAATTTAATTTCAAGCAATCTAATATAAGGAGGTTTGCAAATCCTGAATCGCGATGAACTTTTGAAGCTCGAGAATCAGTTCTGCTTCGCTGTTTATGCGTGCGCTCGCGAAATTACGAAGCTGTACCGCCCGCACCTCGACGAACTGGGCATTACGTATACGCAATATGTAGCGCTGCTGGCGCTTTGGGAACGGGATGACATTACGGTCAAGGAGCTTGGCGCACGGCTATACCTGGATTCCGGAACGCTGACCCCGCTCTTGAAGAAGCTGGAGGCCTTGAAGCTGCTTACCCGCATACGCGACCCGCAGGACGAGAGGAACGTGCGCATCCGGCTGACGCCGCAGGGCGCCGCGCTTAAAGAGAAGGCCTACGACCTTCCCGAGAAACTATTTTGTGTCACCGGCATGACGGAAGACGAAACGACAGCGCTGCGTCTGCGTCTCACTTCCTTATTGGAGCAAGTCCATCTCAAAACAACGGAGGAATAATCCATGAGCGTATACGAATTTAAAGCCAACAACATCCGCGGAGAGCAAGTTTCTTTAGAGGCATACAAAGGAAAGGTGCTCGTTATCGTCAATACGGCCAGCAAGTGCGGACTCACCCCGCAATACAACGAGCTGCAGCAGCTGTACGAAACGTACAAAGACCGCGGCTTGACAATCCTTGGCTTCCCCTGCAATCAATTCGGCGCGCAGGAGCCCGGCTCGAATGAAGAAATCAACACGTTCTGCACGCTGAATTACGGCGTCACCTTCCCGCTGTTCGACAAAGTCGAGGTGCGCGGCGAAAATAAGCATCCGCTGTTCGCCTACTTGACGGAACAAGCTCCGTTCGAAGGAATCGACCCGCAGACCGGCGGCAAGCTGGCCTCGTTCCTGGAGCAGCAAGGGCTGCTTGAAGGCAATGAGATCAAATGGAATTTCACCAAGTTCCTGATTGACCGCAGCGGCAACGTCGTGAAACGTTTCGAACCGCCCGTTACGCCGGCTGCGTTAACAGCCGATATCGAAGCGCTGCTGTAGTCCCCCGCCCCCTCCTGTTCGCCGTGTGTGCGAGCGGGAGGTTTTTTCTTGTCTTGTCACGGTAACGCTTTCTTGTTAAGATTATTTTGTTAAGACTATATCTTGCTGCTTGCCGTCAGATATGGGACAGCGCACCTGTTACCCGTTTAACGGTTATCGGAGGTCGAAGCATGAATAAATACGAAGCCGAATTCAGCAACTTGGTCAAAGCGTACCGAAAGCGTCATATGGGCAAAGGCCCGGGCCGGATCACGACCACCTTCTGCAAGAACTGGGCCATCTGCGAGATGGAAGGCAATCTCTCCCCGGTCGAGAAATTTATCGCAAACGCGGCCGACGGGAAGCAAATGCTGCGGGAAGCCCGCACGCAATGGGTCAAGGATATTTACCGCAGTCACCCTCCAACCGAGATGGAGCAGCTGCTGGGAGCTGCATTCGTCGATTTGTTCGTCGATATCGACATCGATCAGGATTTCGGCATGTCCATCTTCGTGTTTGATCAGAACATCCAAAATAAATTCGGCGACCGATAACGTCAAACGTTGGCGCTTGGCAGCGAACCTGCTAGAGACTAACCGCTGGAGATGAAGCTTTTTCATGCGAAAAAGTAACGTCTCGGCGGTTTTTTTATTGAACTTATACCAGACCGACACTTCTAAGGAGGACGTACAATGGGAAAAACGAAACATAGCGGCCGCATAAAATTGCCTGGGAAGCCCGACCCGAAGCTTTGGGTCAGCCGAATGCCGTTCGGCTTGGGACGAATTAAGCCGCATCATATTCGCGATACGCTGAAGGTCGCCTGGGAGAACCGCGACAATTTGCCGTATGCGGCCCGCATTCTGACACAGGGCGTTTGCGACGGCTGCGCGCTCGGGGTGTCCGGGTTATACGATCAGACGCTGGAAGGCCCGCATCTGTGTACGACGCGTCTGAACGTGCTGCGGCTCAACACGATGCCGGCGATCCGCCCGGACATGCTGCACGCCGATATCGACGAGCTGCGCAAGCTGGACAGCGCGCAGCTGCGCAAGCTCGGGCGGCTTCCCTACCCGCTGATGCGCGGCAAGGGAGAGCGGCGCTTCCGCCGTGTAGGCTGGGACGAAGCGCTGCAGACGATCGCCGGTAAAATACGCGCCATCGACCCGAAGCAGCTGGCGTTTTATTTGACGGCCCGCGGCATCACGAACGAGTCTTATTACGCCGCCGCCAAGGTTGCCCGTTTCATCGGCACGAACAACATCGACAACGCCTCGCGCATCTGTCACTCACCGTCCAAGACGGCCTTGAAGCGCTCGGTCGGAATCGGAGCTTCCAGCTGCACCTATAAAGATTGGATCGGCACCGACGTGCTTGTCTTCTGGGGCAGCGTCGCCGCGAACAACCAGCCCGTCTCCACCAAATATATGTACGCCGCGAAGCGCAAGGGCACGAAAATCATCATGATCAACCCGTATCGCGAGCCGGCGATGGACGGTTACTGGATCCCGTCGATTCCGGAATCGGCGCTGTTCGGGACGAAGCTCGCCGACGATTTCTACCAGGTGCATATCGGCGGCGACATCGCCTTCATGCACGGCGTCATGAAGAGCTGGTTCGAGATGGAGACGGAAGCTCCCGGATCGGCCGTCAATCACGCCTTCATCAAGGCGCATGTAAACGGATACGAAGAGTTGAAGGCGCACGTGCTTCAGCAGGATTGGCAGGAACTGGAACGCTCCTCCGGTTTGAGCCAGGCGCGCATGCGGGAATTTGCCGAGCTGCTGGCGGAAGCCAAATCGGCCGTCTTCGTCTGGAGCATGGGGCTGACCCAGCACCGCTTCGGCACGGATAACATTTCGCAGGTCGCCAATTTGGCGCTGCTGCGAGGGTTTCTCGGCCGTGAGCATTGCGGCCTGATGCCGATTCGCGGGCATAGCGGCGTGCAGGGCTCGGGCGAAATGGGCGCCGATCCGTTCAGCCTGCCGGGCGGCGAGTTCAAGGGCGACGACATCGCGCGGATCGAGCGCGAGTGGGGCTTCGAGCTGCCGAAGTGGCAGGGCGACATCGTCGGCGTCTCGCTCGAGAATGCGCTGCTCCCGGACGATCATGAGAGGAAGCTGAAGGTGTTCTACACGTCCGGCGGCAACTTCCTCGAGACGATGCCCGAGCCGGACTTCGTCCGCTCCTGCCTGGAGCAGGTCGACATCCGCGTCCACCAAGACATCGTGCTCAACACCTCGACCCTGGTCGACGCCCGGGAAGCCGTGATCGTCTTGCCGGCGATGACCCGTTATGAACAGCCGGGCGGCGGCACGTCCACTTCCACCGAGCGGATGGTCTACTTTTCGCCGGAAATCGAAGGTCCGCGCATGCCGGAAGCGCGCGCGGAGTGGAGCATCTACGCGGAGCTTGCGGCGCTCGTGCGGCCGGATTCCGCCTCTGTGCTCGGCTTGACGGATGCGGCGGGCATCCGCCAGGAAATCGCCAGAGCCGCTCCCAATTACGACGGCATCCAGCATCTGCACGCGAAGGGCGACGTGTTCCAATGGGGCAATGCGTGGCTGTGCGAGGACGGAATTTGCCCGACGCCGGATGGACGCGGCAGACTGATCCCGGTAGAACTGCCGGAGCGGCGCAAGCCGGAGGGGCATTTCTACGCGACGACGCGGCGCGGCAAGCAATTTAATTCCATGATTTACGGCAGCCACGACCCGTTTAATGCTGCGGACCGTTACGACGTGCTGCTGCATGCGACCGATGCGGCGAAGCTGGGGATTGCAGACGGGGATGCCCTTGTCGTTTACAACCAGTTCGGCACATTCCACGGCCGGGCGAAAACTGCGGAGGTGGCCCCCGGCAATGTGGAGCTGTATTGGCCGGAAGGCAACATGCTGTTTCCCAAAGGCGTGTATGAGGCTTTCGCCGGCATCCCCGAATACAATACCGCCGTCGTGGTGGAAAAAGCGGAAACGTATCATGCTTTGAAAGATACGCGTTACGTTGAGAAACGAGTCGCCGAGCTCGAAATGGAAACGCTCGGCTGAAGCGATCGGAGGGCGAGTCCATGACACGAAAGCTGACGACCCATTGGCATATGATGAAATTCAGCGGTCAAGGCGTAATCGAGCAAGAAGACGAGATTGCCGAGGAGTTCCCGCTAACCTTGTATGTGGACGGCGAAGAATTCGCGACGATCGTCTGCTCGCCGACCGAGCTGACTGATCTGGTCGTCGGTTTTCTGGCGTCGGAGGGCGTTATTCGGCAAGCCGACGAGTTGAAGACGATGTCCGTCGACGAGGACCGCGGCATCGCTTACGCCGAATTGATACGCCCCCAATCCGTCGGCAAGGAATATTACGCCAAGCGGTTTATCGGTTCCTGCTGCGGCAAAAGCCGTCAGTTTTATTTTCAAAACGATGTGCGGACCGCAAAAACATCGGTCTCGCAAATTCGTATTAAGCCCGAGCAGGTTTACAGCTTGATGGAGACGCTCCAGCGAAGCTCGGTTGACTTTCGCAATACGGGGGGCCTGCACAACGCGGCCCTCTGCTCGGTCACCGATGTGCTCGCGACGCGCGCGGATATCGGGCGGCACAACGCGCTCGACAAGCTGTTCGGGCACTGCTTGCGCAACCGGTGGCGGACGAGCGATAAAATTATCGCGTTCAGCGGACGCTTATCGTCCGAAGTCGTGCTGAAGGCGGCGAAAATCGGGGTCGGCGTGATGCTCTCCAAGTCGGCGCCGACCGATCTGGCGCTCTCCTTGGCGGACGACCTCGGCATTACGTGCGTCGGCTTCATCCGCGGCTCGTCCATGAACGTTTACACGCATCGGGAGCGTATCGCTTCGCCGGACGTCGAGGTTTAAATATTAATAGTTTAGGTTGTTATTTTAATGGCAAGCTGCCCTTCCACCCGCTATGATGTAGGATGGACGAGACTAGACGGAGGGGACCTATTGTGACTTTCGCATGCAAAGCTTATGAGGATACTTATCAAGGCGAGAAGGCGGTATGGCTGCAGGCGGGCCGTTACGAAGCGGCTGTTCTGCCCGAAATCGGCGCCAATCTGATCGCATTCCGCGATACGGAGGCCGGCTACCGCTTTTTGCACGAACCTGCGCTTGAGGAGATGGAGAGCTTCAAAGCGCGTCCGGTGATTCACGGCATGCCGGTGCTTTTCCCGCCGAACCGGATCGAGGACGGCAAGTTCCCCTGGAACGGCGCCACCTATCAATTCCCGGTGAACGAAGCGGCGCGAGGCAACCATTTGCACGGCTTCTTGTTCAATATTCCCTGGGTCGTGGAAACGTACGGTACGACTTCGAACAGCAGCTACGTGACGCTCACGCAGAAGGTTGACGCCGCCCATCCGGTATACCGTTATTGGCCGCACGCCTTTACGTTCCGGCTCACCTATACGCTGACGGAAGACGGATTGGGCCAGCACGTGCTCGTGCGCAACGACGGCACGGAACTTATGCCCTGCCTGCTCGCCTTCCATACAGCGGTCAATGCGCCATTCGCTCCGGGCAGCACCGCAGCCGACTGCCGCTTTACAATGACGATCGGCCGGCGTCGCGAGATGAGCGAACGGATGCTGCCGACGGGCAGATTCCAGACGCTGAAGCCGGAAGAAGAAGCGATCAAATCGGGCGGCATTTCGCCGTTCTTCGAGCCGATGGATAACCATTACACGGCGGAGCCGCAGAACGGCCGCAACCGGATGGAACTGACCGACTCCCGGCTTGGAGTCAAGCTCGTCTATGACGCAGGCACGTCTTACAAGCATTGGATGATCTGGAATAACAATGCAACCGAAGGCTTCTTCTGCCCCGAGCCGCAAACGAATCTCGTCAACGCTCCGAACGTCGATTTGCCGGCCGAGGAGATCGGTTTGTTCTCGCTCGCGCAAGGCGAAATCTGGGAAGCGACGAGCCGCTTGTACTGCATCCGGGCTTAGCCTGAACATCGCATCGCCAAACCGTTCGTTCCCCCTGGACCGGACGGTTTTGTCATGCATCGAAGATGAAAAGAACCTTCATCCCACTTTGAGAGTGGTTTTGAAGGTTCTTCTTTTATACTTGGTTTCGAAGTTGTACCGTTAAGATGATCGCATTGGGTTTTACCCTTTAGGGATAGCCTCTTCGCTAGTCAGCCTGACGGTAATGCCGAACGGATCGCGGGCGAACCAAGCTTCCCCGTCCTGCTCCAGCGCGATCCCGGCTTGACGCAGCCGGGCGGTCGTCCGCTCCAGCTCTTCGGGCGTCGGCGCGACCAGCGTATAATAAGCGAGCCCCGCCGCATCGTCCGCAGCAGGCGGCGCGCCAACGCCGGCCCAGGTGTTCAGCCCGACGTGATGATGGTACCCGCCGGCCGAGACGAACATCGCCGAATCCCGTGACGCCATCAGGTCGAAGCCTAACGTCTCGATATAAAACCGCCGTGCTTCAAGCAGGTCGGATACGTGAAAATGAATGTGCCCGATACTAGTTCCCGCGGGCAGCCCTTCCCACGGCGAGTCCCCCGCCTCCTTCAATAATCCGTCCACGTCGAGCGGATCGGTCGTTATCACATAACGGCCGCTCTCGTCGCGCCGCCAGGTTTCACGGGGCCGGTCGGCATAAATTTCAATGCCGTTGTTGTCCGGATCTTGAATGTACAATGCCTCGCTGACCAAGTGATCGCTATGCCCGACATGAATGCCGCACGTCAGCAAGTGGCGCAGCGACAGACCGAGCGCCCGGCGATTCGGCACCAACAGCGCAAAGTGATACAACCCCGCGGTCGTTCGGCGCGGCATGACGATAGCGTTCGGCAGCTCATGCAGAACGACCAGCGGCGACTCGTCCCCGTCGGCCGTCAACACAGCCCTCCCGGACGCGCGGTGCAGCTCGCGCAGCCCGACAACCTCGCCATAAAAGCGCACCGACCGATCCAGCTCGCTCACTTTCAAGTGGACCGGTCCAAGCCTTGTCTTCTCGTGGAGATGATTTGCCTGCATATGCTTTGTTCCCCTCTCTTCATTCATTCGGTTACGGTCATCGTCCGCTTCGTCAAGGGATGACCGCTTCGCGAACGTCTTCTTTCAATTTCCCCTGCTGACCCGGGCGCCACGCTCGTTCCGCGCGGGCTGACCGCCATGAAAAATAACGGCGGCTGCGCCCATCTGCTTCATTCATATTAACTCTCATTATACTCCAATTATTCCAAATGTGAAAAATTAAACAAAAAAACTAAGGATTCCCTAGCAGGATAACTGTCACTTTTTGTCGAAGTAATTGGAAAATGCATGAAAATGGAGAAAATAAACAGGCGGAAGGTGTTTTCAGCGAAATGGAAAAATCAACAGTTATCGGTATTGTTCTTGGCTTTGTGGCAGTCATTGTGGGGATGATTCTGAAGGGAGCAAGTCCCGTTGCCCTCGTCAACCCGGCTGCTCTTATGATCATTTTCGTAGGAACGGCGGCCTCTCTCTTTATCGGCTTTTCTTTGGAAGAATTGAAGGGCTTCCCCAAACTGATAAAGATTGCCTTCACCGAGCAAAAAACAATTCCGAAAATGGATCTGATCAACCTGTTCACGGACTGGGTGTCCATCACCCGCCGCGAAGGGCTCCTCGCGATGGAGAGCAAGGTGGAGGAAATTCAAGACCCGTTCTTGCGCAACGGTATGCGCATGATCATTGACGGCAACGATCAAGACTTTGTGCACGACGTCTTGATGGAAGATATTCAAGCGATGCAGGAGCGGCACCGTTCAGGCGCGCAAATTTTTACCCAAGCCGGCACTTACGCGCCTACGCTCGGGGTGCTCGGGGCCGTTATCGGCCTGATCGCGGCGCTCAGCAATTTGAACGATGTCGAGAGTCTCGGCCACTTGATCTCTGCGGCTTTCGTCGCAACGCTGCTCGGGATTTTCTCGGGTTATGTCCTCTGGCATCCGATTGCCAACAAATTGAAACAAAAGTCGAAGAAAGAAGTGGAAATCCGGCTGATGATGGTCGAAGGACTGCTCTCCATCCAGTCGGGTATTTCGTCGACGGCCGTGAAGCAGAAGCTGATGATTTTCATACCGACTTCTCAGCGGGACGAGAAAAACGAGAGCAAGGCGGGAGACAGGGATGAGTAAAAAAAAGCACCGCGAGCATCATGAGGAGCATATCGACGAAACATGGCTCATCCCTTACGCCGATCTGTTAACCCTGCTGCTCGCGCTCTTTATTATTTTGTTCGCCTCCAGTCAGGTGGACTCCAAAAAGTACGACAGCATCATGCGCTCTCTGAACTCTGCCTTCGCCGGCGGTACCGGCACCTTTGACGTGTCCAATATGATTCCGCTTCAGGTGGCGCCGAACGTTGATAAGAGCAAGTACGAGGATCCGTCGAACCCGGCAACGGCCCAGCAGCAACAGCAAGAACAGCAAGCGAAGCAGTTTCAGAAGGAACAGCACGATTTGGAGCAGCTCAAGGAAAGGCTCGATCAATACATAGCGGACAACCAGTTGTCTGCGGAGCTCGACACCCAATTGACCGACGATTTGCTGATGATTACCATTCGAGACAACGCCTTGTTCTCCTCCGGCTCCGCTACGGTAAAACCGGAAGCTACACGGCTTGCCGGCTTCATCTCCGAGATGCTGGCGCAATACCCGAATTACCGGGTCGAAGTGGCAGGTCATACGGATAATGTCCCGATCGGCAGCGCCGCATTCGAAACGAACTGGGATTTGAGCTCGAAGCGGGCACTTAATTTTATGAAAATATTGCTCGAGAACGATCAAATCGGCCCCGCCCGCTTCCGTTCCATCGGGTACGGCGAGTACCATCCAATCGACACGAACGACACGGAGGAAGGACGGTCCAAGAACCGCCGGGTGGAAGTGAGCATTTTGCGCAGCATGAAAACCCCGCAATTTGAGGAAGTGCCGAAATAAACGCAGCGCCTACCAAAAAAAGCAAGCGGCGGAACAAATTCCGTCACTTGCTTTTTTAGTTGCTTCCGTTAATCTAAAGAAATGACGCGACTTCCGGAAGAGCCCGTTAACCGCTCCGGCGGGAACACTTGACGAACCGGCGAGATGATCAGCGTCGCCACGGCCGCTTTGATCGCATCGCCCAGCAAATACGGGTAACATCCGGCGATCATGGCTTTCTCGAACGATAACCCGGTGACGTGAGCAAGCCAAGGTACGCCGGTCACATACAGCAGCAGGGAGCCGAATACTTCCAGAACGAGGAACGCGGCTGCATAACCTAGCGCTCCTCTCATGCGAATGCGTGGCAGCAGCAAGCCGATCAACAGCGCAGCGAATGGCCACATGATGACGTAGCCGCCGGTCGGGCCAAACAATACGGGCAAGCCTCCCGTACCGTGCAGCAGCGGAAATCCGATAGCGGTCAGGACGACGACGAGCGCCATGCTGAGAAAGCCGTACCACGCGCCCAGCAAGCCTCCGGCGAGCATGACGGCGAGCGTTTGCAGCGTAATGGGGACCGGGGTGAAGCCCAGCGGGATGCTCACATAACCGAACAGCACCAATAAAGCGGCAAGGAGCGCACTAAATACGATTCCACGAAGCGATAATTTCATGATTGAACGACCCTCTCATTTTTGATATGGTTATATCGTTAACCTATATTAACACAATGTGGTTAACAATTCGAGAGTGCCTACAACATTTTTTTTATACGGAAAGGTCGTTTATTATGTCTGTTTTCTCCCCTCTGATTTCTATACATGACGCCTCCGTTCACTTCGCTTCCGAATCGGAGGGCGTGCGCAAGGCATTAAACGGCTTCTCGCTGGACATCCGCCCCGGCGAATGGATCGCCGTCACCGGCTCCAACGGCAGCGGCAAAAGCACCTTGGCCGGCATATTGCTCGGCAGCTGCCCGTTGTCCCAAGGCCGCGTCATCCCGAGCGGCCGCGTCGTCGTACGCGGCGTGATGCAGCATCCGGATGCGCAGGTGCTTGGCGACACGATCGAGGAAGAGTTTCACTTCGTCCTCGGCGCCATCGGACTGCCGGCGGACGAATTCGAACGGCGGCAGCACGAAGCGCTGCGGCGCGTCAGGCTGCCGCTGCCCGCTTCCACGCCGATCGGGGAATTGTCGGGGGGTCAGAAGCAGCTGCTGAACATCGCCCTGGCGCTCGCCGTTCGTCCGGATGTGCTTGTACTGGACGAACCGACGGCCATGCTCGATCCGGACGCCCGCGGGCAGGTGCTGGAAGCGGTGCGCGAGGCGCACCGGGACGGCGCCGCGGTCGTCTGGATCACACACCGGCTGGAGGAAGCCGCGGCAAGCGAGCGCGTCATCGCTTTGAACGAAGGCGCCCTCGCGTTCGACGGCTCGCCGCGCTTGTTTTTGTACGGCGCGGAGCGGCCGGAATCGCTCGAACGGCAGCCGTCTGCGATTCCGGCCGCGCCTTGCGAGCGGCTGGCGCTTGAGCCGCCCTTCGTCGTGCGCACGGCGGCGGCCCTGCTCCGGCGGGGCGTGCCGCTGCGCGAGCTGCCGCTGCATGCGGACGACTTGGCGAAGGCGGTGGTGCCGCCATGCCGCTAAGCTTGGAGCGCGTGGCCGTCGCCGCGCCGAACGATCCGCAGCGGCTGCTGCTGAACGGCGTCGACTTAACGCTCGCGAACGGGACCGTCACGCTGCTGATCGGTCGGACCGGCTCCGGCAAATCGACCTTGCTGCAGACGCTCGCCGGGTTGAAGACGCCGACTTCGGGCGCGGTTCGGCTTGACGGGGAGCCGCTATGGCGGAAAGGCCGCGTCGCCAGCGCTCATTTGCTTCGGCTCGGTCTCGTGTTTCAATTTCCCGAGCAACAGCTGTTCGCCCGCAGCATCCGGCACGAGTTCGCATACTCGCTGCGGCCATATAAGCTGAAGCCCGAGGACTGCAAGCGGCGAATCGCCGACGCGCGGGCGGAGTGGGACTATAGCGGCACGTTCGAGCCGGACCGCTCCCCGTTCGCGCTTAGCGGCGGCCAGCGCCGCCGGCTCGCCCTGGCGAGCACGACGGCGACGAAACCGGATTGGCTGCTGATGGATGAACCGACCGCAGGTCTGGAAGCGGCTGCAGTGCAGGAGCTGCTCGCGTTCATCGAACGCCGCAGACGTGCTGCGAGCCGCGGAGGCATCGTGATCGCCACGCACGATCTCGACACATTCCTGCCTATCGCGGATCGCGTCATTGTGCTGCAGGACGGCGGCATCGTCGCCGATGCCACGCCGGAGGCGTTATGCCGCGAGCCCGGTTCGCTGCAGGACGCCGGCGTCGGCCTGCCGAGCTGCGTTGCGCTGGCGCAGGCGTTCGCCGCGCACGGACTGCGTCTGCCGGCCGACCGGCTCACGCCGGAAGCGGCGGCTGATGCGATCGTCGCCGCGCTTGCGGGCACGGCCGTGCCGGAAGCGGAAGCGGCTGCCCCGGCTAGCCCGGCAGCGCAAGCTCCGCCTGCGGGCACAGCCGGCGAGAAGCTCGCGCAGACGCGCATTTCCGCAGAAAGCGCGCCTTCTTCAATCGGGTACCGGCTCGACCCCCGGTCGAAATGGCTGCTGTACGTGCTGCTCGTCATCGGCACGATGATGCAGCAGCACTGGACCGGCCTTACGGTCGCGCTCATCCCCGTGCTGCTCGGCTTCGCAGGCCTGCCTCGGCCGGTATGGGCCGGCCTGCTGAAGTTCGCCCGCCTGCTGCTATTATTTTTTGCGATCTCGGTCACGCTTGCGGGGGTGACGTTAACGACGGGAGACGGATTTCCCCGGATCGGTTTCTCCCAGGCGCAGGCGATGACAACCGGCTTCAACGTATTCCGCCTGTTCGTCGTCACCCTCGCCAGCTTATGGTTCGCCGTCACGACGCCGTACGGCCGCATGGTCGAAGGCTTAAACTGGGCGCTTGCCTATGGCAAAAAAGCCAAGCTGCCCGTCGATTCGTTCGCCCTCGCCGTATCGCTTATTTTTCGTTTCATCCCGATGATCCTGAACGAATGGCAGCGCTTCTCGGACATCGTGCGCGCCAGAGGCAAAGCTCCGCTGCAGCCGGGCACCGTCAGGCCACGGGATATCCCGGCGCTGATCGTGCCGCTGCTGCTGTCTTTGTTTCATCGCGCCGAGAATATGACGATCGCCATGGAAATGAAAAAAATCGGACGGCGTCCGCTCGTCTCGAGCCGCAGCCGGCTGCTTGTCTGGACCCGCGCCGATCGGCTCGCCGTCGTCTTCGGCCTCGTATGGCTGGCCGTATTGATCGCTTTGCGCAAATAACGGAACGCTGAGTACGCGTTGGGCCGGCCTGTATAACGAAGGCCGCTTTCGACATTCAACAATCGAAAGCGGCCCTTTTTTTCCGGCCGACGTCCACCCCCCATTCGTTTCCGCACCGGATCAGCTGTACCTTCACCTTGGGTCATCATTTATACTAGTTGGGGGAGGCGGCTCTATGAAAATTAATGATCTTGCCAGGCGTGTTAACGTAACGCCGCGAGCGATCCGTTTATATGAACAGAAAGGATTGCTTAAACCGCAGAGAAGCACCGGCAACGGTTACCGAACTTACACGGAGCATGATGCTTGGCGGCTGCAAATGATCGCTTCACTCCGTGAAATCGGATTGGGCTTGAATCAAATCCGCAAGCTGCTGGATAAATACGATCAGGGCGACACCGCAGAGGTGCATCATGATCTTGAAATGCAAAGAATGTCCATGGTTTCAAAATGGGTGGAGCTGAAATATGCCATTGCCATGACCGACGAATTAATTGCCCGTCTTGAAGCCAAGCAGGGGCTGCACCTCGAGGATTTGTTCCAGCTTGCGGAAGATTTCAAACATCAAAAAGGCCACTCCGCATGGCAGGATAAATGGGGCTTCGACCGCATAGCCGGCGATTACGATCAATCCGCCCCTTTATTTGCGGCAGGTCCGTTTATTTCCGCACAGGAATATGAAGCCGTGTTGGAATTTATGCGGCAGTGGGTGGCCCCGCAGCGTGACGAAGCGGGTTTGGATATCGGCACGGGAACCGGCAATCTGGCGGGCAAGCTTCTGGCAACAGGCGCTTCCATGCACGCCATCGACCAGTCCAAGGAGATGCTTGCCCGGTGTCGGGACAAGTTCCCCCAGCTGCCGACCAAACTCGGCAACGCGCTATCCCTTCCTTTTCTGGATAAGCAGTTTCACTTTGTGGTCACCGCTTTTGCTTTTCACCACCTTGACGAGGCGCAGCAAATGCTTGCATTGGAGGAAATGAACAGGGTTCTTAAACCGAACGGGCGAATTTGCATATCCGGTCTCATGTTCGATCATAACCATAACCCTTTCCAAGCACGGTCCGATAAACACCCCTCGGATCGCTCCAAACTATTGGAGTGGTTCCACAACCACGAATTCATTACCGTTCAACATCAGATGAATCCATGGGTCCATGTGATCTACGCCGTCCGGAAAAATTAAAGCCTTGACCTTCACCCAAGGTCAACCCCCATTCTGGATGCAGGACTAAGCACTGGGAGGATGACAGGGATGCCGGATCATGACCACATTTACACGAACGAAGCGGCACAGTACGATTTACTCATATCGCGGGAGGACTGCCGGCACAACATCATGGAAACTTTCCGCAGGCTCCTCCCGAATCTCGAGCATCTGGACGTCGCGGATATAGGCGCGGGAACGGGAAGACTATCCTGTTTGCTCGCTCCGTATGTCCAATCGGTCGTCGCCATAGATGCCTCGCAAGCGATGCTGGACATCGCCGCAGACAAACTGAAGCGTACGGGACTAACGAATTGGGAAACCTGTGTGGCCGATAACCGGCGCTTGCCGCTGCCCGATCATTCCGTTGATGTCGTGACAGCCGGATGGACGATTTGCTATTCGGCGAATTCCAAGGTCGATCGATGGAACGTTCATTTGGAAACGATCCTTGCGCAAATTCAACGAATTTTACGCCCGTCGGGAACGGCAATCATTATGGAAAACTTCGGAACCGGCGACGAACAACCGAATCCACCGGATTTCCTTACAAGTTATTTTCATGCGCTGGAGACGGAATACGGATTTTCACATGCCTGGATTCGAACGGATTACCGATTCACATCCGTCGACGAAGCGGAGCGGTTATCGAGGTTCTTCTTTGGCCCTGATATCGCGGACAAAGTAAGCGCCGCCAATCTGCAAACCGTCCCGGAATGCACGGGTGTATGGTGGAAGAGGGTATGAATGACAACCAGCGGCTTCGCTTCCTGATTCACGCACGATTTCCCTTATCACCTGCGTTGTTGTCATTGTTGCACCCAGGACTCACCGCCTGGATCAATCTGAACAATTGCTCGGCGGTGCGCCTCAGATTATAACGCGCTTCGTCAGGTTCCATGGCTTGTTCGAGCGATACGGGACCGTTGACAATGGAAAAAAACGAGGTAATCCCCAAGTCGTTCAGGCCGGAAGCCTCTTTCGTTACCCCGCCTGCCAGCGCAATGACCGGTATGCCGTGCTTTTGCGCAAGCCGGGCGACACCTGAAGGGGCTTTCCCCATGGACGTTTGTCCATCCAGCCTTCCTTCCCCGGTGATCACGATATGGGCGCCGTGCAGCTTCTCCTCCATGCCGATGATGTCCAGCACCAGCCCGACTCCCGACTGAAGCTTGCCTTGCAAAAAGACGGCAAAAGCCGCACCGAGTCCGCCCGCCGCTCCCGCTCCCGGAATGTTCTGAACATTGACGCCGAACGCCCTCTGCACGACGCCGGCGAATCCGGCTAATCCTTCGTCCAGCACCTCTACCATCTCTGGACTCGCACCCTTTTGCGGCCCAAACACATAAGCGGCACCGTCCGGTCCGTACAGCGGATTGTCTACATCGCAAGCAATCTTGAATACGCATTGTCCTAGCTCCGGGCAGGCATGGGCCGCATCTATGCTGCGGATGCGCAGCAAGGCTTCCCCGCCATGGCCTGCATCGTTCCCCGCTTCATCTGTGAACCGGTAGCCTAAGGCTTGAAGCATGCCGATTCCCGCATCGTTCGTGGCGCTTCCGCCCAGCCCGATCACAAACTCGCGGCAGCCTTGACCGATCGCGTCGAGAATGAGCTCGCCCACGCCGTATGTGGTGGTACGCAGCGGATTCCTGTGCTCTACGGGCACAAGCGGCAGCCCGCAGGCGGCCGCCACTTCGATGACTGCCGTAAGTCCATTCCCCAGAATACCGTAGGATGCCTGTACAGGCTGCTGAAGCGGTCCTGTCACCTGAACGGAGCGGATCTGGCCGCCCGTAGCGGACACAAGCGCTTCAACTGTGCCTTCCCCGCCGTCGGCAAGCGGCAGGATAACATTGTCCGCCTCCGGGTACACCTCGTTAATGCCTGCAGCGATTTCTGTACTGGCTGCCATGGAGGAAACACTGCCCTTGAACGAATCGATCGCAATCACGACTTTCATATGATCCCGCCCCTTTATCCCTGATGAATAGACCCATTATATATGAATAGTCCCATTATAAGAGAACAGGTTCCGAAGCGGAACGTTCCGCGTACCAAAGCTTGCTCCTCCTTTTTGTTACAAGTACTGAATGTTCCCCTCGCTTACACATCTTCATCTTGAACCAGCAGCGCCAGGTACATGCTGACCGAGTCGCGGAACTGTCTTGGATCCAGCCCGGTTTTTTCCGCGATTTTATCCAGCCTGTACTGCAGCGTATTCTTGTGCATATACAAGGCGGCAGCGGTTTCTTTAAGCGATAAATTATGCAAAAAATACGTCCTCAGCAGCATCCGCTCTTCCGAAGTAAGCCCGCCCAGCCGTTTGCCGGCGAAGTCCCGCTTCACCCCCGGATCCAGGCCTGCCAGCAGCAGCCCTAATTCCAGCGATTCGTATTCGCAAATCCGCTCGCCGATGGATACCGCATACTGCAAAGCCAACCTTGCGTGCCGATACGATAAAGAAAGTTGTTCCCAAGCCGCTATACTGCCGATCCCGACCGTCAGCTTGTCCGGCCCGTGCGCCGGATGCGCCGATATGTCCTGCACGATGGCTTTATAACGGGATTGCCCGGCTATCGCAATGTATTGATTCGGGAACAGATACGTATACAGCTTTAAATGCCATTGCTGGACGACATCATGCATGGAATATGCGCTGCCCGAACGTTCTCGTCCCGGTCTGCGGTCTTCAACGACAAGGACAAACGCGCCCTCTTCCATGTCGACGCCAAGCTGACTCAGCCTTCCCCGCCAGCCATGCGTTTCCTCCGCGGCCTCGCCAAACACCAGCAGCCGGGTCACCGCCGAGCGCAGCTCATCCTGCGACTGCGTTTCCCGTGCCAGCATTTGTTCCTTAATCAGAACTTCCGTAATTTTCGTAAGCAGGAAGCCCAGGGAACGGCATTCGTCGGGGTCCCCCGAAATGCCGATAACGCCTATACGCTGACCGTCAATGATAACGGGATAATTGATACCTTGACGCGAGCCTAAATAAGCTTCGGATGCGGTTACCTCAATCGGCCGCCCTTCCCCGTGCACCTGCATCCCCGCCTGATGAAACGTGCCGATCCGCTGCTTGTCGGTACTGGCGATAATTTTGCCGTCCGGATTAATGAAATTAACGTCATGCCCGATGACTTCTTTGGCAGCTTCCACAATGGCTCCGGCCAAAGCTTCGCTCATTCGAAACGAAGAATACATGTTTCTATTCCCCCAAGTGTATGGTAAACCTCCGGAACTTCCATGTGGTCATTCCCCGTCTTTCAGCCGAATGCTTGCTAATAACGGGCTGCCGGGTTCGTGCCATTCAGTGATTGAGTATATCGTAAATAATAAGAAAGATACGGTCAACCTGTCCGGGACGATTTCTTGCAAGCTGCCGCTTAAACAGTATACCTCATTCGCTATACATCCGGACGAATCCCGGTTGCCGGTTGAGCATGTTCTTCATAAAAATACCGCCGAGGAGGTTCGTTCGGCTGCTCCAGGCGTCAGCCGAATGGTCTCGGCGATCGTTCTTCACGCATTATCGATGAAACGCCTTCCAGAATGGCTTATCGGTGCCGAGAATGCTGCGGATCTTCGAGTAAGGAATGCGGAAAGTCGGAAAACCGGCTGCATATGGCGCGATATCATACGGATTGAAATAGATGTACAGCGCATCCCCTTTGACGTAAAACGGCTGATTCGGCGCTATGCCTTTGTAACTGTCCGGAAAGACGTAGTCATACTTCGGATCGGTCCGGATTTGCTCGCCGATGATCGCGCTGAGCGTCTTCACATAGTCGGCGCCGGTTTTGAATAAATCTTTCAGCTCGTAAAACCGCCCGCTCTGCAGGTCGACATGGGGGTAAATCCGGCTGGGCATGCCGTGTGCCGCGCCATACGGGTAGTTGTATCCCGTAAGCTCCAGCACGAGCAGCCGTTTACGGAAGAACGCGACTTCATATTCGCCCGTATAGCTGTAGATCAACTGCTCTTCGCCGATCGGCTTCACTTGCGAGAGCTCTGCCAGCTTTTGATTCGCTTTTCGCTGCGCCAATGAATTTTGCATGCCCTTGATCTGCGGGTAATAAACGAGATAGTCGCGGTTCGGCTTATACTTGAGCTCATGCAGCTCGTACGACCCGCGCAGCTTCAGCGTTTGGCTCGGTTCCCAGACGACGCGCTCCGCAGCGTCCAAATACGACGTTCGCCGGTCGACGTTCGCCTGGATCAGCGGGCCCATCAACGTCAACGTCCCGCTGCCGGGGACGGAAGGCAGTCCCGGCGCCGGACGTCCGCCGGTGTCGATGAAATAGGTGTTTCGATCGTCGTAAACCGAAGCTAGTCCTTGGGCATACTCCTGAACCCCGTAAAAAACCGGTTTCGTCAAAAAACGCCCGCGGTCGTCCGCAATCGCATATTTCGATCCGATAAAAGGCTGACTGGCATCGATCGGGTAACCGACGGCAAGCCGATGCTCGCCAAGCTGATCCAGTCGGTTGTATTGAGGCTTCAGCACGTATTCGCCCTTCGGGTCGATCAATCCGTACCGATCGCCCAGATCCCATTCCATATTTACTACCGCGCGCCCGTCCCGGAAGGGCTGCGCGAACACATACTGCGGAGCGATGACAACCTCGCCCTGCTCGTTCATATACCCGTACTTGCCGCCCTTCTCCCGCTTGAATGTGAGCAAGCCTTCCCCAAGGCCACCGGCATATTCAAGGTTGTACGTATGCAGACGATTGCCGTCACGCCCGATTAGCGCATACTCCCCGTCTTTCACCTTGACGACGGCTTTGCCGTCCTTGAAATCTCCGGCACTTTCATATACGAAAGGAATCGCTTCGCCGCCCTGCAGGTTCAAATAACCGTATGGGCCGGCGGCCGAACCGGGCGCGGAAGCCATTGCCAGCCCGTCACGGTAAGGACTGATGAAGCTGTACGCCTTCGCCGTCAGCACGGAGCCTTGCTCGTCGATCACTTTAAAGCCGTCGCGGTCGATCGCGATCGCCCGGCCTTCGGTGAACGGGGATATCGAATCAAACTTCGGCTTTACGCGGTACTGGTTTCGGCGGTCGATAGCCCCGCTGCGTCCGTCCACACTGACGATCGCCAGTCCGTTGTCCTGAAACGGATTCGCTTCATCGTATTGCGGCGAGATGATCATTTTTCCGTTGAGATTGATATATCCCCACTTCGTACCGTTCTTTGTTTTCTCGGCTGCGGGATAGAGCTCGCCCGCCCGCATGAGTTCCCCGGATTGTGCGGAATCCCCAGCTTCGGACTGTCGGGCTTTGTTCCGGGCCTCTTGCAGATGTTCTCCGTAGAACGAATAACCCGGATACATCCACGCCAACCGTTCATAGTACTGGGCGACCTTCGGAAAATAATACGGATATACGTCGTAGGCGGGAACGAGTTCTCCTTCCTGAAGCCGGTACACGTCAACATGGTAAGCTTCTCCCGTGTCGTGCGCCCATAACGCAAGCTCTGCAATACCGTCACGTTCGTGCGCGCCAGGCAAATCCGCCGCTTCCACATACGTGAACGATACCCCCGCCGGAGCGACGTCCTTCGCCGTACCATCCTGCCAATCGTAAACGGAAAGCTCGGATCCTATAGCCCCGACCTGCCAGCCGACGACAAGATCCATCCGGTTTCGGCCGGTGACCGGAGCGGCCTGCAGCGTACTGACCGAATAACCGTTCCCCTTCAAATCCGCTGCCGGCCGCCAGTCCGCTCCGACCGCTTTTAGAACAAGAACATGGGCATCGCTGCCCTTACGATACGCAGCCGCAATCTCGGACCGTCCGTCCCCGTCAAAATCCGCTGCAACCCACATGGGATGTCCTGTCTGCCCGTACCGGATCAACTCCGCCCCCTCCGGCAGGAAGGCTTGCGCCCAAGCGGTCGCTTTACGCTCGTCATACGCCATCTTCACACGCTCCCCTCTCAATATGCCTGCTGCTACTAACATATGGGCGATCTCCCCGATTGGTGAGTACGTGCATAGTTCCGCTGCGGCGATTCACGCCTGTGCTGCCGGATACTTTGCTGAAGTCTGGACCATGACAAAACGGCCTGCCCCTTGGGCAGACCGCTTGAGCTTTCATGAGGTTGGATTCGCAGTCAGGCCGCGCTTACGCTCCCGACGCTGCAGCAGGCGCAGACTCGGCTGGCGCAGGCGCCGCAGACGATGCCGGCGGCGTTTGGCCGTCATGCTTGCGTTCGACGAATTGCTTGAGGGCCTCGTCCATGTTTTCTTTCAGCTTGGCGATCAATTGATCTTGAGAAATTCCTTTTTCCTGCGCGATTTCAGACAGCGACTTGCCTTGCTGCAAGGCCGAAGTCAGCTCTTGCTGGGTGATGCCGAGCAGGGTCGACAACGACTCCGGATTGCCGAACATTCCGAATCCGCCATGCCCGCCGTGTCCGCCCTTGCCTCCGAGGAACCCGCCCGGGCCTTTCCCCGTGCCGTTAACCGCCTGCTTCAGACGATCCGCCAAGTCCGTTTTGTGCTTATCGGCTTGCTCTTGCGTGATCGTACCGGCGCTGACGGCGTCGTCCAATTTTTGGGTCTCCGCTTCGACCAGCTTTTGCACGAACGCCTCTTCGCTTAAACCCGCCTTCTCCTGCGCGATTTGGGCGAGCGTTTTTTGCTGCTGAAGCTCGCTTTGGATCACGGATGCCTCAACTCCGAGCACAGTCGCCGTTTCCTCGATGATGCCGCCCTTCATGCCGAAGCCTCCGCGCCCGCCGCGCTCGAAGCCTTGCTCGCCTCCTTCGCGATTACCGCGTTTGCCGAAGCCGTGCTGGCCATTCGGCTTCTGCGCCTGGCTGCTGCCGTCCGTCACGCTCGTGTCCGCCGCCGTGTCCGCCGCGTAAGCCTGCGTGTAGTACAACCCTGCGCCTCCGAGTAAGAAAGCTGCTGCTACCGTACCTGCTGCGATTTTTTTGCCAATCGTATTCATGTTCATTTCTCCTTTGTGTTTTCGTTTAGTTTTTGTTCTACACTTTGAAGTATAGGCGCCCAATCTTAAACGAACATGAAGGATAGCTGAGCGCTGCTTGAACGTTGGCTGAAAATTGGCTGAAAACGTCAGGATTCTTGATTTATTCATCGTGCTTGAAAGGCAGCCACGGTAACGAGTCTTGCCGTTTCTCTGCTGCGGTATGGGTAGCATTTCCAGCACTGCATGCAGCGTAGAGCCCTTAAAGAAGACACCATTGTTCCGCTATCTCCTGCTAGTTCTATCATGTTGCAATAGTAAAATGCCGGCGGTAATCGGACTAAGCTTACTATAAAGTATAAGATTACGGATGAGATTACGGATCTCTAAGTTTATAAACGACATGACGATTGCTCCGATGCATGAACCGCATGCAGCAGCGTGAATCGATTCGGCCTTACCCGGGGCGCTTCGCGCAAGCTTCTGGACAGCAATTCGTCGTCGATGCCAAGCTGATCCGCCGTTTCCGGACCACCTGCTTGCAGCAGCAGCCGCTTCAGTTCATCGGCGGTTGGAATCTCGCGCACACCGCGCCGCAGCTCTTCGCCGTGGCCCGCGGCAAGCTTGTCGAACGACTCGTCCGCGGCGAGCCGGTGATAGGTCTGCGCGATGACCGCGCAGGCAACGCCCACCTTGGCGCCATGCAGCAGCTGCTTTCGGCCGAGACGCAAATACTCCATCTCCCAATAGTGGGATAAATGGTGCTCTGCCCCCGACGCCGGATGCGACTGCCCGAACAGCTGCATCGCAAGCCCTGACTCGATCAGCGCGTTCATCAGAATGCGTAGGCCCTCCGTGCTTCGCTCCGCGATCGCTTCCGCGTTCCGGACGCAAGCGAGGAGCGCTTGCTTCGTAATTTGCGCGGCGGCCGGACAATACGGCTCGTCCCGAACGAGATGGCCGAAGCGCCAGTCGAACAGCGACGTGTACTTGCCGAGCATGTCGCCGAAGCCCGCCGCCACCAGAGGCTGCGGTGCCTCGATCAACACGTCGAGGTCGGCGAAGATAGCATCCGGCGCGATCGCAGGAATCGTTATTTTCTCTCCGCCGAAGATGAGCGGCGCGCCAACGGAAGTAAAGCCGTCGACAGACGGGGCGGTCGGCACAGAGATGAACGGCTTGCCCATCTTGAAGGCGATAAACCGAACCATATCGTGCAAGGTGCCGGACCCGACGGCCAGCAGCGCATCGGTCCCCTCTTGCGGGATGTCGAGCATGAGCCGAATTAAGCCCGCTTCGTCGGCCACGACGTCTCCTTGCGCATCCGGCTTCGCCCCGGCGAGTACGGTGCGAGTACCGGCTGCGGCAAGCTCTGAGGCGAGCCTGCCGCCCGCTGCGCGATAGGTGTTCTCATCGGACACGAGAGCGACCTGGCGGTAGCCGCGTTCTTTCAGATAAGGCGCCGCTTCGAGCAGCGCACCTCTTTCCACAACGATCCGGTCCAGCGTTAGCGGATGATGCTTGCAGCAGGGGCAGCCTGCGGCAAGCGAAGATATAGATCGGACCTGTGACGGTTCCAGTTCCTGCATGCATAGTCCTCCTCAACAGGGTAGTCTGTTTACTCTAACCGACGAAAGGACAGCCGTACGCGTCGCATACGTCTGTCCTTCTCGTCGGATTCGGGATGCCCCGTTACCGGGTCAGGCTTCTTCCTTGATCGCTTTGCAGTCCGCCTGTGCCAAGGTAGCCTCCCGGAGCTATCACAATGCCAAAGGTCTGCCAAACAAATCGGCCGCTCATCTCCAGCCGGCGCACTTCTTCATCGCGGCTTGCCTCGACGAAATCGACCGGTTTCACCGCATGCAGCTGCAGCAAGTAGCTGCCCTGCGGGACTTGGTTTCCATCCAAGTCGTTTTGGTTCCACGGAATGTCTGCGAGGAAATAAGAGCCGTTGCCGGGAATCGACGTCGCGGGCAGCGGCGGAAGCAGCCCCTTCCATACAAGCACCTTGCGCTCGCCCGCCATCCGGTACAGCTGCAGTTCAAATTCGGCGGGGCCGGTCAAGGTGACCGCTTGCTTACTCGTATTCGTCAACGAGACGCCGAGCTTAAGAGCCTCCCCTACAGGCATGGCCCCGATTTCAATCGTGCCGTCGGCGCCGGGCAGCGTCAGCCCTTCCAGCTGTAAGGAGGGCGATAACGGGTATGTATGTCCGCCCAAGGAACCGATCTCCAGCTGCCTGAACTTCCATTCGGCGGCCACACGCTGCGGCTGCCCTTCGACGGGAGCGCGATAGGCGCTTGGGTCGGGAACCGGATACAACCAGACGTCGCCCAGCCAATCGCTCTGGATACGCACCCAATTGCCGGCTTGCCCGACCACTTTCACCTGCTGCGGGGCCACAATCCCGAGCGGCTTCGATTCGAACGACGGATATCGGTACAGCTTCGTTTCCTGCGTGAGCCCGATCGTCCGGCTGACGTCATCCGCCTTCGCAGGCAGCGCGATGCGGGGATTCACCCACTTCGGTCCGAGCCAGGTCGGAATGTGGTACCAGCCGCCCGCGCTTTCGTAGGCGGCGACCTCTTGCGGCGTCAGCTCCGCGACGACCCGGGAGTCGGCGTCGGGGCGGTCGAACACCGGGGTAACGCCGGTTAGCGCGAGCGATTCCTCCTCCGTCCGGACATCGAGCAGCAGGTCGCCGGTGATGCGAATCCATTTTTCTCCCAGCCACGTGTCGATCTTGTAAAACGAACCGGCAATCGCAAGGGCCGGCACGGTCTGCGGCGATAGCGTAATCCTGGTTCGACTGCCGCTGTCGGGCCGATCGTACAGGGGTGTCTCCGCCAACAGCGCGATATGGGTCGCGGCGAGCTGCTCCTGACCGGCGAAGTCTTCGTCGCGCAGCCGTATCCATTTATCCCCGCGCCAAGTGTTCACGAGGTACCACGTTACACCGTCCGTTCCACGGGAGTCCTCGACCCCCCGGATGTACACCGTTTGGGGCGATAAACGCAGGTCGGATACGGCCCTTTCGTTCGGAGCCTCATAGACCTGCGTCTCCGTCTTCAACGCCACTTCAGACGGGTAGGGGAAGCTCGCTTCCGCTTCCTGCTGCCGGACGCCCGCCCCCAGCAGCAGCAAAGCTGAAATCAGTCCGAGTTTGCAAAGCGGATGCATCGTAACTCTCCTTTATATTCGGATCACTTCCACTTTCGTAAACGCGGCTGGCAGCGAAAAAGTTCCACCCCTATGTTTCCAGCCGATACTGTCCTGACACGCCCGTGCGCTTATTCGAGTCAGGTCTGATCGAAGCCTCTATGCATCCCGAGCAGAGCCGCTTCATGGTCGTCGTAATAGCCCGCAGCCACCGCCGCATGAAGGGCTGCGCCAAACGCCGCCTCCTCCTCCACGTCTGCGACGAATAGCTGCTGCCCCAGCCTCGCTTGCAGCAGCCGCCGCATCGCCGGATTGCGGCGTATGCCGTTGCCCGAAGCGCTGACGGACGTCACGCCGGCACGCAGCTGCTGCGGGATCGCCTCCACGAACCCGAGCAGCTCCTCGATGATCCCGTTCATCCATCCGACGATCAGATGCTTCGGCGTCAAGTTCGACGGCCGCAAGCCGGTGATGTAACCCGTCGCTCCCGGCGACTGCCGCGTCCCGTACAACAAAGTCCCGACCTGCGGCCCATTCGCAAGCCCCGCCGGGAAGTCCGGCCCCGCTTCCGCCATCGCCTCCAGCGCCAGCTCGTTCATACGCGCGTACAAACTTCGCCCGTCGCCAAACTCCGGCATAAACGCACGGCACGTCTCCCGGAAAAACCGCTCCAGCAGGGCGTACGACTTGCCGCCGTTGAGCGATGCGCCGACCAGCAGATAACCTCCGCCCGGGCAAGGTCGCGCTTCGATGCCTTCACCTTCCATCGCTTCCGGCGAGAAGGCGGATACCTGCGCACCGGTGCCGATATTGAAGAGCAAGCTCCCCTTCAGCGTCTTCACCGCGCCGAGGAAACTCGCCTGGTTGTCGCCGATCGCGCAGGCGACCAGCTTGCCGTCCGGCGTCCGGCCCGCCGTGTCGCCGGCACCGGCCACCCTCGGCAGAATGGCGGCGTCGAGCCCCGCCTTCGCCATCGCCGATAGATCGAATCGCTGCGCTCCGAGCGAGAACAGCCCGAAGCCGGCCGCATTCGAAGCATCCGTCACGGGGGCGGCCGCGCCGCAAAGCTTCATCGCCACGTAGTCGCCGATCGCGCACAGCGCCACGGCCTCAGCAGGCACTTCGCCATGCGCGGCATTGTAGGCATGCGTGACCAGCCCGTAGCCGGTCGCCAGGCGATAGCCGGTCAAAGCTTCGAGTCGGGCTGCGTACGTGCTTCCCCCCGCATCGATAAGCTCCTCGCCGCGCCGGTCCTGCCAGGTGACGAGCGGTCCGACCGCTTGTCCGCTGCCGTCGACATAGACGATGCCGTGCATCTGGCACGAAATGCCGATGGCGCCTACATGCCGCCATTCGTCGCCGCATTCGGCAATCATGGATTGCACGAGCCGGACAATCCGATCCGGCTGCTGCAGCGCCTCCCAACTGCGGGAGGACGCAAGCCCCGCATCGTTCGGACGCGTGATCGTCCGAAGCGCTTTTCCGCTAAGCACATCCGCAATGATCAGGCACAGCGACGTCGTACCGATATCGATTCCCGCAGTTTGCATCCCGCTTGCGCTCCCTTCCTTGAAATCACCTGCATACGCTGCCACCCTTGTTCAACGCCAAAAGGCTGCCGAGCATATTCGCCAGGCAGCCTTCATGATGAAACTTACAGCTTGTTGAACGCTTCGGTCAATACCGGAACGATTTGCGATTTACGCGAGACGACGCCTTTCAGCAGCGCCTTGTTGTCGTCCAGCTTGACGTTGTACGCCTGCTCGACCGCATGAGCCGCGCGACCGAGTGCAAGTCCGACGGAATCGTTGTTCAGGATATCCGTCACGACGAATAAGAACAGATCCAGACCCTTCTCGGCGATAATGCCGTTCAGTGCCGCTTCCAATTCCGCTTGACGCGCAAGCACATCGTTCGTGTCGACGGCGTTGACTTGCGCAATCTCAACCTTGTAAGCGCCCATTTGGAATTCTTTCGCGTCCAGCGAGATCAGCTGGGCGATCGTTTTGTCGCTCAGATCGGCTCCCGCTTTCAGCATTTCCAAACCGTAGCTCTCGGCGTTCACACCGGCGATCTCGGCCAATTCGCGAGCGGCGGCTACGTCTTCTGCCGTGCAAGTCGGGGATTTGAACAACAAGGAATCCGAGATAATCGCGGACAACATCAGACCTGCGATGTTTTTATCGATGGCTATGCCGTTTTCCTTGTACATTTTATTCAGGATTGTTGCCGTGCAGCCTACCGGCTCAGCGCGGTAGTATAGCGGATGGCTTGTCTCGAAATTTGCGATCCGGTGGTGATCGATAACTTCGACAACGCGCACTTGATCGATGTCGTTAGCGCTTTGTTGACGCTCGTTGTGGTCGACCAGGATCACATTCTTCGCTTCGCCGGCTACCGCTTCAACCAAACGCGGCGCTTCTACGCCAAATTGGTTCAATGCGTATTGCGTCTCCCCGTTTACGCTGCCCAGACGGACTGCTTCGACGTTTTGGCCTAATTTGGTTTTCAAGTCGGCGTAAGCAAGCGCCGAGCAAATGGTGTCGGTGTCGGGGTTTTTGTGCCCGAAAATAAGTGTTTTTTCCATGATACGGCTCCTTATGCGTGTATTGGCGAGAACGGCATCTCGTACTATGTAATGCCCATACTCGATTATAACGTGAAATGCTCCTCATTCCAATGCCTTTACACAGATTTGTTTACACCATTTCGAGCGATTCCTTCAACCGGACAGCTTCCGGCAGCAATCCCATCACTTTCGCCCGCAGTTCCGGACTCTCGTGCAGCTCTTCGCTTAGAATGGCCACGAGGCCGCGGTCGTCACGGGAGCGGATCAGCCGCCCGATTCCCTGCTTGAGACGCAGCAGCATATAAGGCAAATCGACCTCTTCATACGGAGATGCCGCCGACTGACGCTTCGCCATAAACACCGGATCTTGAGGCGGCCAAGGCAGCGACCATACGATGACGTTCGACAGCGACGGTCCGGGCACGTCGAGCCCCTCCCATAAGCTGACCGCGCACAGCACGCTCAGTTCGTCCTGTTGAAACGACGAGATCAAATGGCTGATCTCTTGGTCGCCCTCGAACCAAAAGCGCATCGCCGCGCATTCCGGATAATAAGCGACTTCGCGTTTAAACCGCACCAGCTCGTCTTTGGACGGGAATAAAATAAGCGCCCTGCCTTCCGTATGCTCCAGCAATTTGACGGCGGTTTTCATCTTCTCCGAGAACGTCCCCCGGTAAGACCATTTGGGAGCGATAACTTCCATTTGATGCTCGTACTCATACGGCGAAGCGACGGAGAAAGACAAGTAACGCTCCACCCCGAGGCTGTCCGTCACAAAATCGAAGGAACCGTCCACGGATAACGTAGCGGAAGAGAACACGATCGGCATATTTGCCGAAAAAACCCGTTCGCGCAGCACTTCCTTCACGGTTCTCGGCATCATGACGAGAGTAAGTCCGTTCACGCTTTCCGTCGCCCAGCAAATGAGCGATTCCGGCTGCCCGAACAAGCTTAAAGCCTTCTGCATCATCTCCAGATGCTCCTCGACGATACGCAGATGGTAGGCGTTCAGGGTGTACAGCTCGCTCTCAAATACAAGCTCTTCCTCAATCGCCGTGAGAATGCTGCGGAACCGGTCCACCTCCTCAAGCAGCTGATCGCTCAAGACGATCTGCTTCCGGTCGGAGCCGGGGATTTCCCGGCTTTGCCGCTCCAGGACGCCGAACATCGCTTCGCTCTGCTCAATCGCCTCGTCGATCAGCACCGCGAGCGATTCGCGGATTTCTCCTTTTAACAAACGCGTAATCAGTTCTTCAAATACGACATGCTTCAGCTTGTAGGTCAGCGCCTTCTGGGCGGCCGACTCCAGCAAATGTCCTTCATCGAATACGACGGCGCAGTGGTCCGGCAGCAGCGGCAGCTGGCCTTCCCGCTTTCTTCCCTCATACGTCCACACATGCTCCATGTAGAAGTCGTGCGAGCAAATGATCAAATCGCCGGACCGCCGGTAGTGATCGCGGGAAAGCGTCTGCCCGCAGCGGTGCCTTTTGTCGCAGACGAAGCAGTCCTGAAAGGCGTCCCAGCCGATTTTGTTCCATTGCTCATCGTTCAGGTGCGGGTAAAACTTCCGGTCGCCGTAAGCGTAGAACGATTGCAGCGCTTCGTGCGTATGCACAAACTCCGGCAAGCTCTCGTACAGGTCCTTGTACATCTCGACATCCTCGTATCCGAATCTCGCCTCGTCGAGCTTGACCAGACACACGTACTGATCCGGCGATTTGCCGAGTCTGGCGTCTATGGCCATACCCAGATGCCGGGCCAGCTTGGCGATATCCCCCTCGGGCTTGACCAGCTGCTCGATCAACGATTCGTCGGCACAGGCGATAACCGCCGGCTTCTGCATATAACGCGCGTAACAGATCGCATACAATAAGTAAACTAGCGTTTTCCCCGTCCCTACGCCCGCTTCCGCGAAAATGGCCTGTTTCTCGGCAAACGCCCGTTCCAGCTGAAACGCCATATAAATTTGCTCGTCGCGAACCTCGAAGCCCGCTTCCGGCAATATATCGTAAAACACATCCGCGATCCATTCCGCAACCTGCTGAATGAACGGCTGCGAACGGTCGTAAGCAAAAGGATACCGCTCCACTATGATTTGGCCTCCATCCAAGTAAATTCAAGGAAGAAAACCATATTATCACACGATCCGCGTATAAAAGCAAAGAAAAAAGCAACCGGCCGCCCCTGGCAGCCCATTGCCTGAATGCCTGTTATTGCTCACGAATACATAGGCTTCTCCATACAAAGGCTCAGTTCAGATGTTGCTCTCCTGATCCTCTAAACTTTTCGCCTCGTGAAATAAGCACATCTGAATAAAATTCAATCTTCTCTCTGGTCAGGGCCATGATCTCCGATAGCTTAGCCTGCTGCGCCTCCAGCTCGGTGTAATGCTGCTGCAGAATGTCCAGGCGATTCGTTACGGCGTCCGTGAGATCCTCGTTCCCCGATGGAGCCCGATCCAGCAAGCAGCCGTCCTTGACGAAAATGGCGATATGCGCCAAAGACATGCCGGTGTCCTTCAAGCTCAACAGAAAGCGGATAAAGCGCAAATCCTCTTCCGAATATAGCCGGGCTTTGCCCGGTCCGCGCCGGGCCGGCTCAGGCAGCAGCCGGATTTTCTCATAATAACGAAGCGTATAAGCGGTAATGCCTAAGCGCTCCGCAGCTTCCCCCACCGTCAGCATCTTGTAGCCTCCTTCACGGCTGCCCTATCTATCCTCACAAGCAGTCTACTATTATTTTACCGATTGTGCGGGAGGATTCAATAAGACGGTGGGCCTCGGCCGCCTCCTGCAGCGGGATCACAGCATGGACGACCGGCTTGATCCGGCCCTCGGACAACAGCTGCAGCAGCGCTTGCAGGTCCAGCCGGAACCACGACGGATGCTCTCTTTTCCATTGCGTGACGCTGTAAGCGGAGGCCAGCACCGGCTTCTCACTGTACCATTGCCCCTGGGAAAGCCGGGACCAGTCCCCCCGGAGCCGGGACGCAGCTTCGGCATCCGGTCCGGCCGTTAAGACGGAGGTGAAGCCAAAACCAACTAAAGCACCGCCCGGTCTTAACGTTTGAGCGGATCGCCGCCAATTGTCCCCCCCGATCGGGTCGAAAACAGCATCCACCCCGTCCGGGTACCGTTCAAGCACGGCTTGTACGAAATCTTCCGACCGGTAATCGATTCCCATGGCGCCGTAACCGCGGACCGACGCTAATTTCGGCTCGGAGGCCGTCCCGATCATCGTGAGTCCAAGCACTCGTCCCAGCTCCAGCAGCGCCGTCCCGACCCCGCCGGCAGCGCCATGAACAAGGATGCGGCGCATACCCTCCTTCTTCACGGCGCGATGCAGCAGCTGATAAGCCGTCACATAATTCAGCACGAGGCAAACGGCTTCATAAGGGTCTATGGATGCCGGGACAGGAATCGCATCCTGCTCGCGAACTCTTACATACCTGGAATAGGCGCCGGTACCGTCCAAGCAAAAGGCCACCCGCTCTCCCGCACGTAAACCGGACACCCCCTCCCCTACAGCTTCAATTCGGCCGACGCCGTCGTAGCCTGGGGTAAAAGGAGGCTTTGGCCCTCCGGGATAAACGCCTTTTCGCCGCATCACATCGCCAAGCGCCACGCCTGCGGCTTCCACTCGAATCAGCACCTCGCCGGATGCCGGAGCCTGCAAGGGTTCATCCATCAACCGCAAGACGTCGGCTTCTCCGTAAGCCGTCACGATCACTCTTTGATTCATCGTTCATCCTTCCCTTCCTGATTGGATGAACCGATCATACAAGTTAGAGTCAACTCGAAGTCAATACCTGATTGCAACGCACAAAATCCCCCGAATTCGCTCATCCCTAAGCGTCATGGGGGGATTTCTCCTTGAATCTGAGATTATGAGTTCAGACGATCCGTGATCCACGTCTCCGTCCGCTTCGGCCATGCTTCGCCCCGCTCCCACGCCAACACGAACGCCTCGTAGCGGCGCTGCTCGGGGAATGCGTCCAGCGGCCCGAAATACCGCTCGATCGCCAGAGCTTGCGAATCGTGTGCGCGCAAGGCTGCCGCCTTCACCGGCCAATACGGCTCCGTATCGAGACGAAACGCGGGCTGAACGCCTTTCTCGGCAAGCGGAGCCGACAAAATATAATACAGCTTCTCTACGTGCGGGCACCATCCGTCCAGCACCGCCTTCGTCGCAATGCGCGAGATCGCCATATGATCGGGGTGGTAGTTGCCTCCGTCTTCGGGGAACGTCACGACGACCGGCGAACGGTGCCGGTTCAGAAACCCGGCGACGCGCCGAACGAACTCCGCTTCGTCCGCCTCCTGCAGCTTACCGTCGGGATACGCGAGATGCTCCACCGCGGACAGCCCCAGAATTTCGGCCGCCCGGCTCATCTCCGCCTCGCGCAGCTCGGCAAGCTCCTCGTTGCTCAAGTGAGCGAACGCGCCGTTCTTTTTCCCGGCGTCTCCCTTCGTAGCAAGCAGCAGCACCGGGGCGTTCCCTTCATCAGCCAGTCGCCGGATCAAGGCGGCGCTTAGGAACGTTTCATCGTCGGGATGGGCAAATACCAATGCAATCGGCTCGGTCATCTCTTTCGGTTCTCCTTTCTCAACGGCCATAAGCGCCCGTTATAACAACTTGAGTCCGGATACGCTCTGCCCGGCAATGCTTTTCTCCATCGGGGGCAGAACAACGACGGTTAACGAGCCGGAAGGCACTTCCGTATGACCCGCGTCCCGAATGGACAAATAACCTTCGTCCGTTAGGCGCAGCAGCTCCCGCTCGCTTCCTTTTAACACGATTTTTTTCTGCCCTTGATTCAGCCATGCCTGGTACGTTTCGTGAGAGCCTTGATCTTGAAGCAGCACGTGCAGGGTCATCGTGGTCGCCGCATGCGCGACCTGTGCGGCAATCTTCCCCGCAGACATCGACAGTTCTTCATTGACGACGTAATATTGCACCAAATCGCGATTCGGAGACTGCATATCAAGGACTCCTCCCCATTAGTCATTTCCATTCCATTATAGACGGTTCGGGGAGGAACTCAAAATAAACGTTTACCGGTATGCCCGGAGGCGCTCGTTCATTTCCCGAGTGTGCGCATACACGCTTTTGTAAATCTCGAACAACCCGCGATACGTCTCCACGTTCGCCGGAATCGGCTCGAAGCGGCGATCATACGCAACGAACGATGCCGCGCATTCGCTTAAGGATGCGAACCAGCCGCAGCCGACGGCGGCCAGCATTGCCGCGCCCAGCGCCGGACCCTGCTCGTTCTTCAGCTTCACAACCGGCGCGCCGAAGATGTCCGCCTGCATCTGCAGCCACACGTCGTTCTTCGCGCCGCCGCCAATCGAAACGATCGTCTCCACCGCCATGCCCGCCGCCCGGAACCGTTCGAGCGACTCATTCAGCGAGAACGTTATTCCTTCCATCACCGCGCGGGTCAGGTGCTCCCGGCGATGCGAGCCGTCCAGCCCGACGAAGCTGCCGCGGATGACCGCGTCGGCATGCGGCGTGCGCTCGCCGACCAGATAAGGGGTAAACAGCAAGCCGCCCGCACCGGCCGGCACCTCCGCGACAAGCGACAAGAAGGAATCAAAGCTTTCGTCCGGCGCTATCGTCTTCTTGAACCAATCCAGACTGTAACCGGCCGCCAGCGTCACGCCCATCGCATAGAAGCCTTCCGGCTGCGCATGGTTAAAGAAGTGCAAAGCGCCCGCAAAGTCCTGCTCCCGCTCCTCATAGGCGAGGATCACGCCGGACGTCCCGATGCTGCACAGCGTCGCGCCTTTACCGACAATGCCTGCGCCTACCGCACCGCATGCATTGTCCGCGCCGCCGGCGAACACCTTCGTCGACGCCGCAAGCCCGGTTTGACCGGCTATTTCCGGCAGCAGGCCGCCGACATGCTCCATCGCTTCGGCAAGCGGCGGACACAGCTTCGGATCAAGGCCGAACGCTTCGCAAATGTCGGTACTCCACCGTTTGCCGATCACATCGAGCAGCAGCGTGCCCGCCGCGTCGGTTATATCCATGTGCAGCTTGCCGGTCAGCCGGTAACGCAAATAATCTTTCGGCAGCAGGAAAACCGCAGCCTTGGCGAACAGCTCCGGCTCGTGCTCCTGCACCCATAACAATTTGGGCAGCGTAAAGCCTTCAAGCGCCGCATTTTTCGTAATATCGAGCAGCCTGGACCCCAGTTTTGCTTCAATCGCCCGGCATTGCGGGGTCGTGCGCGTATCGTTCCACAAGATCGCCGGACGCAGCACTTGACCTTGTCCGTCGAGCAGCACCAGCCCGTGCATTTGCCCGGAGAAGCTGATTCCCTCCACCTGCTCCGGCTGAACGCCGCTCGTCTGGAGCAGCTCGCGCAGCGTGCCCAGCGTTTGCGTCACCCAATCTTCCGGGTGCTGCTCGCTGTACCCCGGCTGCTCATGCTGCAGCGGATAGGTTCTCGACGCTTCGCCGCAAATCATGCCCTTCTGATCGACAAGCAGCGATTTGACCGAACCGGTACCCAAATCGATGCCGATTACATAGCTCATGCTGGAATCCTCCCCGTTATTCGAGAAAAAAGGGACTGCAGCAGTCCCTTGCTTTCGTTATTCTTCATTCTAGTATACCGCTGCTTACACCGAGAACAGGTACTCGTTCAGCTGCGCTTTGATGAGCTCCAGCTTGCCGGATTTGTTGCGGATGCGGTCTTGGGCGAGCGCGTATTGCTCCAGCTTGCGGAAGTCCGTCGTACCGTTCACGATGTCGAGGCCGATACCGCTTTGGAACGAGCTGTAACGTTCGCTGACGATGTTCTCGAAGAAGCCGTCCTCGATCAATTTCGCCGCCACCTTCAACCCTTTGGCGAACGTATCCATGCCCGCAATATGCGCGTGGAACAAATCCTCCGGCTCGAACGACGATCTTCTCACCTTCGCGTCGAAATTGACGCCGCCGGAGCCGAGTCCGCCGTTCTTGAGAATTTCGTACATCGCTAACGTTACGGCGTACAAGTCTGTCGGGAACTCGTCGGTATCCCAGCCGAGCAGCAGGTCGCCCTGGTTGGCATCGATCGAACCGAGCATACCGTTGATGCGCGCGACGCGCAGCTCATGCTCGAAGGTGTGGCCGGCCAGTGTGGCGTGGTTCGCTTCGAGGTTCAGCTTGAAGTGTCGATCCAGGCCGTACTTCTGCAGGAACGCGATGGACGTCGCCGCATCGTAATCGTACTGGTGCTTGGAAGGCTCCTTCGGCTTCGGCTCGATCAGGAATTGGCCGGTAAAGCCGATTTCCTTCGCATACGCAATCGCCATATGGTAGAACCTCGCCAGGTTGTCGAGCTCCAGCTCCAGGTTCGTATTGAGCAGCGACTCGTACCCTTCGCGTCCGCCCCAGAACACGTAGTTTTCAGCGCCGAGCTCCACGGCGGTTTCCAGACCTTTTTTCACTTGAGCAGCCGCATAGGCATACACTTCCGCATTGGACGTCGTCGCCGCCCCGTGAACGAAACGCGGGTTCGAGAACATGTTCGCCGTGTTCCACAGCAGCTTCACGCCGCTCGTTTTCATGTGTTCTTTGATTTGCGCTACAATGACGTCGAGGTTCTCGTTCGTTTCCTTCAACGAATGGCCTTCCGGCGCAATATCGCGATCATGGAAGCAGAAGTACGGGGCATCGATTTTCGTGAAAAATTCGAATGCCGCTTCAACGCGGACTTTCGCGAGGTCAAGCCCGCTGTACCCGTTCCACGGCCGAATCGCCGTATCCGCGCCGAACGGGTCGCTGCCGCCGCCGGTCATCGTGTGCCAATAGGCCACTGCGAAGCGAAGATGCTCCTCCTGCGTCTTCCCGAGCACGACTTCCGACTTGTTATAGTGCTTGAATGCGAGCGGATTCCGGGACTGTTTGCCTTCAAACTGAATGCGATTCACCGTATTAAAATAAGCCATGGATAAGTCCTCCTTATCGGTTGGAGATGAATTGGCAACGCTTTCCTTTATCCTAACATGCTCAACTTAGTTTGTCTAGTAAACAAAGTAAGTTGATGTTTTATTTTTGTGAAAACGTGGTATGATGGAGAAAATCGACAACAAGTTCGTAAGGAGTTCGTATGAAAATTACCGGTGATCATCAGCTTATCAAAAAAATAAACACCTATATCGTGCTCGATACGATCCGGCGCGAGTTTCCGATTTCGCGCGCCGACATTTCGGCCAAAACCGGTTTGAACAAAGCGACGGTCTCGGGGCTTGTGAGCGAATTGATCGAAGCGCACTTCGTTACCGAAACCGGTCTCGGCGAATCGAGCGGCGGCCGCAAGCCCATGATGCTGCTGTTCAACCAGCAAGCCGGTTATGCGATCGGCGTCGATCTCGGGGTCAACTACATCCTCGCGATGATCACGGATCTGAGCGGCGCGATCGTCAAGGAGAAGAAGATCGAGCTCGCCGATCTCGAGGTGGAAGCCGTGACGGACAAGCTGAAGAGGACGATCCACGGTCTGATCAGAAAGGCGCCTCCCTCGCCTTACGGCATCGTCGGCATCGGCGTTGGCGTGCCCGGACTTGTCGACGATCAAGGGCGGGTGCTGTCCGCCCCGAACCTCGGCTGGGAGAACGTGCCGCTGCGCGACATGCTGCAGGCGGAATTCGGCCTGGAGGTGTCCATCGATAACGAAGCTAACGCCGGGGCGCTTGGGGAAAAAGAATTCGGCGCCGGTCGCGCCGTCTCGAACCTGCTCTATATCAGCGTCGGCATCGGGATCGGCGCCGGCATCATACTGAACGACGCGTTGTACCGCGGTGTATCCGGGTTCTCCGGCGAAGTCGGGCATATGATGCTCGCGCAGGACGGGCCCCGCTGCGGCTGCGGCAACCGCGGCTGCTGGGAGACGTTCGCCTCGGAGAAGGCGCTGCTGCTTCAAGCGAATAAGCTCCGGCTGGGCGACGAGCCAACGCCCCGCTTGCACGCGCTGCTGGCGGCGGCCAAACAGGACGTGACCGGGGTGCGCGAGCTGTTCGCGGACACGGGACATTGGCTCGGCATCGGGATCGCCAACCTCGTCAACGTGTTCAATCCCGCGCTGATCGTGATCGGCAACCGGATGTCGCTGGCGAGCGAATGGATCGCCGATAGCATCCACGAGTCGCTGGACACGCGCAGTCTCGCGTTCCACCGCAAGCACACCTCCGTCGCCTACTCGCAGCTCGGCATGGCATCGTCCGCGCTCGGCGCCGCATCGATGGCGATCGGGCACTTTTTCTCGAAGATGAAGGCGACTTGGGAGTAGCAGCGCCTCCGCACCAAATAGCTGAACGAGGATGCTCTATTCGCACTGAAGATCGGGTAACGTATGCCGCCATGCCAAAAACGCCGCCCCTCCGCCAAATTGGCGAAGGAACGGCGTTTTTGACGTGGACCAGCTGTTCAGGTCCTGCAAGCGGTGCCTCGCTTCCGGCAAACAGCATGCCGCTCGCACGCTGCATGCTCGCCGGACACCGCTCTGGAATCGAATTACAAATCATGATGTACACGCATTCCTATTCTCACCGGCAGACGTTTGCTGTTTTTTACCGCAAAATACCGCATCGGGCGGGCCAATCTGCAGCTCCTTCAAGCTTTGCGACGCCCACCCTGCATGCGCCGCCCAGCCCTTCCGACTCCGCCTAACCCGGCTGGCGCTGCTCCTCGGCCCCGAACTTCGTCTCGTAGAAATCCTTCGCCTGCCCGCGTACTTCCGCAGCCGTGTCGCTGTCGATAGCCCGCTCCAGCAGGGCGCGGCACTCCTCGGCGTGAAGCCGGGACAATGCGAACTTTTGCTTGGCGACGGACGCCGCGTCCATGCTCCACTCGTCCAAGCCCATGGCCAGAAGCAGCGGGGCGGCAAGCGGATCCCCGGCCATCGAGCCGCACATGCCGACCCGCTTGCCTTCGCGGTGCGCAGCGTCGATCAAGCTGCGGATGGAGCGCAGCACCGCCGGATGGAAATAATCGTACAAGTGCGCGACTTTCTCGTTCATCCGGTCGACGGCCAACGTATACTGCACCAGATCGTTCGTGCCGATGCTGAAGAAATCGACTTCCTTGGCGAACCGGTCCGCAAGTTGAATGACGGAAGGAATTTCAGCCATGATGCCAAGCTCAAGCTTCTCGTCATAGGCGATTCCAGCCGCCTTCAGCTCCTGCATCGCCTGCAAGGCCAGCGCCTTTGCCTCCCGAAACTCCTGCATCGAGGACACCATTGGGAACATGATCTTCACGCAGCCGAACGCGCTGGCGCGGATAATCGCCCGCAGCTGCGTCTTAAACAGCTCGCGTTCGTGCAGGCACAGCCGGATCGCCCGCATACCGAGGAACGGATTGTCCTCGTGCGGCAGGTCCCAGTAGGACAGCTCCTTATCTCCGCCGATGTCCAGCGTCCGAATGACGACCGGCTTGCCATTCCACTGCTCCACCATCCCCCGGTAGACACGAAACTGATCCTCTTCGTCCGGAAAGCCGTCCGCGTGCATGAACAGAAATTCGGTCCGGAACAAGCCGACGCCGTCCGCTTCTTCCGCGATCCCTTCGCGCATCTCTTCCGGCATGCCTACGTTAACCGCCAGCTCCACTGTGGTGCCGTCCGCCGTGCGGGCCGGAAGCCCGCGATATGCGGACAGCTTCTCGGCTGCAGCCTGCTCTTGCTCGAACTTCTCACGGTAGCTTGCGGTCGTCGCGGCATCGGGACACACGATGCAGACGCCTTCCGTGCCGTCCAGGATCAGCTCGTCGCCATGCTTCAAGGCGGCGAACGCCTCTCCTGTGCCGACAACCGCCGGAATGCCGAGCGAGCGGGACAAGATTGCCGTATGGGTCGTTTGGCCCCCGATACGGGTGACAAATCCGAGCACGGTTCGTTTGTCGAGCTGCACCGTAACCGAAGGCGTCAAATCTTCGGCGACCAGGATGACCGGTTCTTGAATAAACGACAAATCCGGGTACGACACTTGCTGAAGATGCGACATCAGCCGTTCCGCCACGTCTTTAATATCGTGAATGCGTTCTTTCACGTACGCATTGTTCATTTTCTCAAACACCGCACTAAGCTGGGCGACAACCGTCTCGACGGCTTTCTCCGGCGATGCCTGCTTGCGCTTAACCTGACTGACGATTTCACCATAAAACGCCGGATCGCTCAAAAAGCTCTTCTGCCCTTGAATGATCGCGCTCTTCTCTTTGCCCAGCGTCAGCTCCGACTTCGCGATGATCGCTTCCAGCTCGGCAACCGATTGCCGCTTCGCCTGCTCCAACCGCTCAAGCTCCGCGGGCACCTGGTCCGGCTCGATCCGCTCCGCGTAAGCGGCCCGCCCCTCTCCGGCCAGCGCATAAACGAATGCACGGCCGAAGCGGATACCTTCCGAAACGCCAATGCCTTGAATGCGTAATTCGCCCATCCTACTCACCGAACCCCGACTCGAACAAGCGGGCGATTTCGTCCGCCGCCTTCTCCTCGTCCGGCCCGTCGGCCGACAGCTTGACTTCAGCGCCTTTCTCCAGCCCGAGCGCAATAATGCCGAGCACGCTCTTCAAGTTCGCTTCCATGCCGCCTTCCGTCTCCAGAAAAATATCCGATTCAAATTGTATGGCCGCATCGGCCAGCGTTTGCGCCGGACGCAAATGCATGCCCTCTTCATTGATAATCGTAAGTATTCTTGATTGCATAGGGTGAAACTCCTCTCCACCTGGTTCTTCTTACGGTGTGATCTTTATCGCTTTCTTAAGAGAGCGCGCTTTCCAAAGTACGCAGCACGTCTTCCTCGGTCTTCGCTTCGCTCAGTTCGTTGCGGAAGCTTTCGTGAATCAGCTTCCGTGAGATCGACGCCAGAACGCGCAGATGCTCTTTGCCCGCTTCGGCCTGCGGAATCGCCAGCAGGATGATCAGTGACACCGGCTGCCCGTCAAGCGCGTTCCAATCGAGCGGCCGGGATAGCCGGGCGAATGCCAGCCCCGGCTTCACGACACCCGCCGATTTGCCGTGCGGAATCGCTACGCCGAAGCCGATTGCCGTCGACGCATGCTGCTCCCGCGCCTCCACATCGGCAAGAAACAGCGCCCGGTCGGTCACGTATTGCCCGGCTTCCATGCGGGCGGCCAGCTGTTCCAGGCAGTCTTGGCGGCTTGTCGCGTTCATGTCAAGGACGATCGTCTGGGTTTGAATCAAGTCGTTTGCGTTTGCACTCATTTGTAGGTTCCTCCTGGTAATTAAAAGTTAAAGTTAAGCGACTTTCTTCTTCAACATCATGACCGAAACTGCGGTGATCACCGTACCGACGGCGATCGCTGCGGTATAAGCCGCCAAATGCGTTACGGCGTTCGGAATCGCAAGGACGAAAATTCCGCCGTGCGGCGCCTGCAGCGTCGCGCCGAACACCATCGACAGTGCTCCTGTTACCGCCGAGCCAAGCATAATCGAAGGGATGACACGCAGCGGATCGGCTGCCGCGAACGGGATCGCGCCTTCGGTAATGAAGGAAATGCCCATGACGGAAGCTACTTTACCCGCATCGCACTCTTCCTTCGTGAACTTGTTCTTCGCGATCAGCGTCGCCAGCCATAAGCCGAGCGGCGGTGTCATACCCGCTGCCATGACCGCCGCCATCGGGCCGTATACTTGGCTCGCCAGCAAACCTACGGCAAACGTGTAAGCTGCTTTGTTAACCGGTCCGCCCATATCGAAGGCCATCATAGCCCCAAGCAGCAGCCCAAGGAAAACGGCGTTGGTCGAGTTCATGGCGGTTAACCATTGCGTTAAAGCGTCCATAATCGATTTAACCGGCGTTCCAATTACGTAAATCATAAGCAAGCCAACGATAAGCGTAGATAAGACCGGAATAATCAGAATCGGTTTGACGCCTTCAAGCGTCTTCGGCAGTTTAACAGCCGTCTTCAGCCACTGGGCGATGTATCCGGCTAGGAAACCGGCAATAATCCCCCCCAAGAAACCCGCGCCGAGCTGACTGGCCAGCATGCCACCGACAAGGCCTGGCGCCAGGCCGACCCGGTCGGCAATAGAGAAGGCGATAAAGCCCGACAGAACCGGTACCATCAAAGCGAATGCCGCGCCGCCGCCGATGCTCATCAGCGCTGCAGCCAGCGTTCCTTCTTCCTTAAAAGCGTTGATGCCGAATATGAACGACAGCGCGATAATAATCCCGCCTGCAACGACGAGCGGCAGCATATTGGATACGCCCGTCATCAGGTGCTTGTAAAAGCCTGTACGCTTCGCGCTGCGCTCCTGCTTCGCCCGCTCGACCTTTGCGGCATAGTCGGCGCCGCCTGCCGCAGCGCTTGGCGATACGGCCTGCATCGAAAGTGCTTCCTCGATAAGACCGATCGGATTTTTGATGCCTTCGGCAACGCCCGCCTTCACGACCGGCTTGCCGGCGAAACGCGATTCCTCCACGTCCGTATCCGCCGCGATGATAATCGCATGCGCCGCTGCGATTTCCTGCTCGGTGATTTCGTCCTCCACGCCAAGCGCGCCGCGTTTCTCAACCTTCAACTCCACGCCTTTCTCTGCGGCCGTTTTGAGCAAAGACTCAGCAGCCATATACGTGTGGGCAATTCCGGTAGGGCATGAAGTAACCGCCAACAATTTTTTCATAGGAGATCCCCCTTCAAGATATAACTTCGTTTCCTTACAGAGCTTGAAGCTGTACCTGATTCACATGCCTTTCAATTTCTTCGAAGGTGCTTACCTGCGTTCCCGGCTTGCTTGCGGTTAACGTCCCAGCCGCCGCACTCCAGCGCGCCAGCTCCGGGAGCGGACGGTCTGCGAGCAGCGCGTGCGCCATGACGGCCACCATTGAATCTCCGGCTCCGACCGTGCTGAGTGCCTCGATCGGGAACGGACGGACGCGGTACGTTTCCGTTTCATTCATGACGATCGCGCCCTGCGCGCCCATCGAGACGAGCACAACCCGGATGCCCCGGTTCAGCAGGGAACGTCCGGCTTCGACGATATCGCGATCCGTCTCCAGCTTTGCGCCCACCAGCTGCTCAAGCTCGAACTGATTGGGCTTCACCGCATACGGGATGGCTTCGATCCCCGCAGCCAACGCCTCGCCGTCCGCATCCAGAATCGTCTTGACGCCGAAGCGGTGCGCCGTCCTGATGTAATCGTAATAGATCTGCGTATCGACGCCTTTAGGCAGGCTGCCTCCCAGCACCATCACTTCCGTTTCCGCGAGCAGCGCTTCCAAATTTTGATTCAGCGCTTTCAACGCTTCAGGAGCGATGTCGAAGCCCGGCTCATTAATCTCCGTCGTGACCCGCTTCCAGGTGTCCACCAGCTTCATGTTCGTGCGCGTTTCCCCAGCCACCTCAACGAATTCCGTGCGGATGCCGATTCCCTCCAGCTCCCGCCTGATGCGCGAGCCAAGCGTACCTGCCAGAAATCCGGCCGCGGTCACGCGAACCTGAAAGCTTTGCAAAATGCGCGCCACGTTAATCCCTTTGCCGCCGGGATCAAGCCGAATTTCTTCAGCTCGGTTCAAGCCTCCGACCTGGAGGGAGGGTAATAGCACCGTTTTGTCCATCGACGGATTTAATGTGACCGTTACCACCTGTTGTCTACCCATCTCCGAGCTCCTTCCCGGCCTCAACCGCATAAACCTCGATCCCCCGCGCCGTTAATGCCTCCATGAATTCACCGGGCATTCCGGCATCGGTAATACAGACGTCGATGTCGCTCCAATCGGCGAAACGCGAGAAGCTGACCTGATTCGCTTTACTGCTGTCGCTAAGCAGAATGACGCGGTCCGCGCGGCGAATCATTTTGCGCTTAATATCCGCTTCCATCAAGTTCGGCGTCGTCAGTCCTTCCTTCAAATCCATGCCGTTGGTCGCCATGAACGCTTTGTCAACCTTGATCATGTCGAGGCATCTTTCGGCGAACGGACCAACGAGCGACATGACGCCAGCGCGGTAAGCGCCGCCCAGGACAATGAGCTCGATGCCGAGAGGCAGGTTGACGTCTTGAGGCAAAATGATCGAGTTGGTCACAACCGTCAACTTCTGAAACGCTTCCAATTCGCGAAACATGTAGTACGTCGTCGTGCCTGCATCAAGCAATATCGTGTCGCCGTTGCGAATCATCTCCGCCGCCTTCGCCGCAATGGCTTTCTTCTCAGCGGTGCGGGAAATTTCTTTCTCCGAGAAAGACGGCTCGAACATGACGCTTTTCACGGATATAGCGCCTCCGTGCGTACGCTTCAGCAGCCCGGCCTCCTCCATCTCCCGCAAGTCCCGGCGGATCGTGGATTCGGAAACTTGATACAATTCGCATAATTCCTGCACATCGACGCTTTTTTTCTCTTCCACTAACGATAAAATATTATTTTTTCTTTCTTCTCCGAACAATGGGTTCGCCCTCCGTTTGCTTGTTTGTGGACGATTCGATCACAAAATCGATCGTTTGTGATCGTTTTATATATATAACGATTATAAACGGTCATATTTTCGCTGTCAATCGGTCATTTTGGGAAATCATGTAAACATCCGCGCGCATCCAAGCATTTCCCCTCTCCCCTGTTGCTTTCTCGAAGAAGATAGGATAGCATACGGACAACACCCATTTTTTTCAAAATAATTGAAGGAGTGAGTACGCTTGGAACAACGGGATTTCGGAGCGACCGGACGACGGTTTCCGCTCCTCAGCTTCGGCGCGCAGCGCATAGTGGACGAACACGGCTGCACGGAAGAAGAAGCGGTTCGCATCATTAACCGTGCCATCGACGAGGGCATCACCTACTTCGATACGGCGCCGCGCTACTCCAACGGGCAGTCCGAAGAGCGGCTTGGCCTCGTACTGAAGCATCGCCGCAGTGAGGTGTGGGTCGCAACCAAAACGAACGACCGCACCCGCGACGGCTCCTGGAAGCTTCTGGAGGCTAGCTTGAAGCGGCTGCAAACGGACCGCGTCGACGAATGGCGCCTTCATAACATCATGACGTTCGAAGAGCTGGAGCAATGCTTCGCCAAGGGCGGCGCACTCGAAGCGCTTCGGGAAGCGAAAGAACAAGGGCTCGTCGGCAAGCTCAGCATCAGCGGACACACGAATCCGCGTGTCCAGCTCGAAGCGATTGAGCGGTTTCCGTTCGATAGCGCGCTTGTCGCGCTATCTGCGGCGGACCATCTCATCTACAGCTTTGCTCACGAATTTCTCCCCAAAGCGCAGGAGAAGGGCGTCGCGGTCATCGGCATGAAGGTGTTCGCCCTCGGCAAGCTGGCGCCTTGGTACGAACAAGCGCTTCGTTATACGCTTTCGCTGCCGATCTCGACCGCAATTGTCGGCATGGAAACGATGGAGCAGCTGGAACGAAACTTAAGCGTCGCCCGGAGCTTCCAGCCGATGTCCGACATCGAACAGCTCGAATTTTTGAAGGAAATCGCGCATCTGGCCACACCGGACGTGCTTCGCTGGAAAGCAAGCGCGTGGATGTCCGGTGAATGGCATCACAGGCCATAACACGACTTCGCCCTCCGACCGTTCAGTGAACGTTCGGAGGGCGTTTTCGATTTTAGCCTTTCAAGATATTGTCTATCTGCTGAAGCTCCTCGTCCGTAAAAGCCATATTGGCAAGCGTACCGACTGCGTCATCGATTTGGCTGACTCTGCTCGCGCCGATCAAGGCGGAGGTTACCTTTCCACCGCGAAGCACCCAAGCGAGCGCCATTTGCGACAGCTTTTGCCCGCGCCGACCGGCAAGCTCGTTCAGCTGGCGCGTCTTCGCCATCACCGCTTCGGTCAGCTCTTCCGGCTTCAAGAAGATACTAGCCCCGGCGGCTCTGGAATCCGCGGGGATGCCTTGGAAGTAGCGGTCCGTCAGCATCCCCTTGGCAAGCGGCGAGAACGCGATGCAGCCGATCCGCTCTTCCTCCAGCACGTCCAGCAGACCTTCCTCGATCTTACGCTCCAGCATCGAATACCGCACTTGATGAATCAAGCAGGGCGTACCCAGCGACTTCAAGATCGCGGACGCTTGCCGTGTCTGTTCCGGGGAGTAATTGGAAAGCGCCACGTATAACGCCTTCCCCTGACGAACAACAAGGTCCAACGCGGCCATCGTTTCTTCCAACGGTGTCTCGGGGTCCGGCCGGTGATGGTAGAAGATATCGACGTAGTCCAGGTTCAGCCTTTTCAAGCTTTGATCGAGGCTGGAAATCAAATACTTCCTGGACCCCCAGTCGCCGTAAGGCCCCGGCCACATGTAATAACCGGCTTTGGTCGAGATGACCATTTCATCCCGCAGATGCCCGATATCTTGCTTCAAAATCCGCCCGAAGGTTTCCTCCGCCGAACCGGCCGGCGGCCCGTAATTGTTGGCCAAATCAAAATGCGTAATCCCGAGATCGAACGCCCGGCGCACCATCGCGCGTCCGTTCTCGTAGCTGTCACCGCCTCCGAAATTGTGCCACAGGCCCAAGGATATCGCCGGAAGCTTTAACCCGCTAGCCCCGCTCCGATTGTAAACCATCGTCTCGTACCGTCGTTCATTTTCCAAATACCGCATCTGCTCACTCCCCTTCGGATTGAATCCTTCTATTGTATGCCAAAGCGCGCGGACAAGCCAAGCTATTTGGCGACGACGGCTGCATCCCCGGCAGCCCTGAGGTCGTTCCCGCGATAGACGGGCACTGTTCCTGTCCGCAAGCGGGCGAAATGCCGAACGGTCTCCCGGCATCGAGATCCCGCATGGCGGCATTCCTATGTACTGCATGACCGACGAAGACCAGCAGGCGATCAAGCAGCCGGCGGACACCATAGCCCAGTCCCCCCTACAGCAAGCAACCGCCCGGATCGCGGACGGTTGCTTGCTGTACCCGGAGAAGACTCCGGTTTCCGGTTTCAGTCATGGCTAAAGCTTGGTGTATCCGGTTTAGTAAGCTCCGCGAATAAACGCATGGACTTCCTGCTCGTAGAAGGCGCGCAGGCGCGCAAGCTCCTCCTTCGAAAAAGGCCTTGCGCCCGAAGCGCCGAGATTGTCCTCCACCTGCCGTACGTTCTTAAAGCCCGGAATGACGCAAGTGACGTTCGGATTCTCAAGAATCCAGCGCATGGAAGCCCGCGCCATATTCCCGCGTCCTTCCGCGATCCATGCGAGCTTCCGGGACAGCGCTACGCCCTTGTCGAACGGCAGGCCGGCGAATGTTTCACCAACGTTGAACTGCTCGCCGTTCGCGTTGAAGCTGCGGTGATCGTCCGCCTCGAATGTGCTGCTCTCCGTAAATTTGCCGGTCAGCAGACCGCTCGCAAGCGGAAGTCGCGCCAGGATGCCTACGCCCGCTTGCTTCGCTTGCGGGAACAGCACTTCGGCCGGCTTCTGGCGGAACAGGTTGAAGATGACTTGCAGCGCTTTGACGCCGGGGACGCTCAGACAGAACAAGCCTTCCTCCACCGTTTCGACGCTGACGCCGAAGTGGCGGATTTTTCCTTCCTGCTGCAGCTGGCGCAGCACTTCGAACACCTGACCGTCCTGCAGCACGGCCAGCGGCGGACAGTGAATCTGATACAGATCGATCCGCTCGCGGCGCAGCCGTTTTAAGCTGTTCTCACAGTAAGCGCGAACCGATTGCTCCGAGTAAGTAGCCGGATCGTGGATGTCGCCGGCGCGGCAAAATTTCGTCGCGATGTGGATGTCGTCTTCCCGGCCGCGAGTCGCTTGCGCGAGCAGTTCCTCCGCGTGTCCGCCGCCGTACACATCCGCCGTATCGAAGAAGTTGACGCCCGCTTCCATCGCGCGCTCCAAGCCCCGTATAGACTCTTTGTCGTCCTTCTGACCCCAGCTTCCGCCGATGGCCCATGTGCCAAAGCTGATTTCGCTGACCCTCAGTCCGGTATCTCCCAATTGACGATAATTCACTCGGTTCCCCTCCGTTATTTCAAATGGCATTCGATGCGCTCCAACGCGCCGGCCGAAAGCTTGATGGCCGACGCCTTCGCGTACTGCTGAACCTGCTCCTGGCGGGCTCGCGCCGATAAGCGCCAGTCTTATTCATTGTACCATGATTCACCCATTCCCAGCCAAAAATTACCTTCTTATTATCCGCGCCTGCCGGCTCCACAATCCGTCCGAACACCCACCCGCTCGTCCGCAGCGCAGTTCAACAAAATCGTCTCCGCACCGAACATTTCCGGCACTTCCGCACATGCCAAAGAGGCCGGGAGCTAGTCCCGGCCTCGGCCTTCCAATCCAATTACTTCAAGCCTTTCTCCACCTCTTGCACCATGCCTGCAACGGAGACCAACCCGCCGCCCGACAAGTACCAGTAGTTCGGATCGAGGTACACGATATTACCATCCTTGAACGCTTTCGTATTTTTCACCAGCTCGTTCTCAACCACCTGCTTGGCGGCCGCGTTACCTGAAGCAATTGCCGCATCGCGGTCGACGACGAACAAGTAGTCCGGATTTTTCTCGGCGATGAATTCCGGTGAAATGCTTTGGCCGTGCGGCGTCGAAGAATCGATCTTGTCGTCCACCGCTTTGAAGCCGAGCACGTCATGAATGAGTCCGAAACGGGAGCCTGGGCCGTATGCGCTCAATTTACCGCCGGTAGCCAGTACGATCAGCGCATTCTTGCCGCTGGCCGATGCAACGTCTTTCACTTTCTTCACCGTCTCGTTCACTTTCGCGAGCTCTTGATCCACAGCTGCCTGCTTGTCGAACACATTTCCGAGCGTCTTCATGTTCTCCGTGAACGAATCCATGTAACGCTTGTTATCGACGCCCACAAACACCGTTGGCGCGATCTTCGAAAGCTCGGCATAAGCGGCCTGCTGCCGTCCGGAGATGAGAATCAGATCGGGGCCGATCGCGTTGATTTTCTCGAAATCCGGCTCGGTCAAGCTGCCGACGTTCTTATACTTCGCCGCATCTTTATACTTCTCCAGGTAAGGCGGGATGTTCGCTTGCGGCACGCCCGTCACTTCGACGCCGAGCTTATCGAGGGAATCCAGAACGCCGAAGTCGAACACCACGACCTTCTTCGGATTTTTCTTCAGCTTCGTTTCGCCGAGCTGATGTTTGATCGTCAGCTCTTCGACTGCCGGCGCCTTAGCCGGCTCCGACCCGGTCGTTTTGGCCGCTTCGCCGGCGTTTGACGAACCGTTCGTTCCGCACGCGACGGCAAATACCGCCATCATCACAACAAGTACAAACATGGACAACTTTCTTCTCAATTTGCTCACCTCAATAAATTTTTTATATATAAAATGATGAGAATCATTTTATTATTTAAGCGAAATAAACGCATATACGCTGCCCATCGATCTGCTCGATCGGGATGTCCATCTCATACACATGCTTCAGTACCGCGGTGTCGATGATCTCTTCGGTCGGCCCTTCCTTCACGACGCGGCCGTCCTTCAGCGCTACGATATAGTCCGAGTAACAGGAGGCGAAATTGATGTCATGAATGACCAGCACGATCGTCTTGCCCAGCTCCTCCACCATACGCCGCAGCACCTTCATAATTTGTACGGAATGCTTCATATCGAGATTGTTCAGAGGCTCGTCGAGCAGGATGTACTCGGTGTTCTGCGCCAGCACCATCGCGATGTGGGCCCGCTGCCGCTGACCGCCGCTCAATTGATCGAGATATTTGTTCTGCATGTCCGCTAGATCCATGTAAGCGATCGCCTCGTCGACATGACGATTGTCTTCTTTCGTCAGCTTGCCCTGCGAGTAAGGAAAGCGGCCGAAGCTAACCAGCTCCCGTACGGTTAAACGGAGGTTGATATGGTTCGTTTGCTTCAGAATCGAAATTTTTTTCGCCAAATCGCCGGTTCGCCACTGCCCGATTTCCCGGCCGTCGATATAGACCTCGCCGCTGTCCTTCGTAAGGAGACGGCTCACCATGGAGAGCAGGGTGCTCTTGCCGGCGCCGTTCGGACCGATGAACGAAGTGATTTTTCCTTTGGCGATCTTGACGGATACGTTATCAACGACGGCTTTGTTTCCGTACCGTTTCGAAACCTTCTTGACTTCTACCACTTTTTATTCTCCTTTAATAGAAGATAGATAAAGTAAATGCCGCCGACCAGGTTAATCATGACGCTGATCGTGGTAGAGAACGTGAATACTCTCTCCACCAGCAGCTGGCCGCCTACCAAAGCGATGATGCTGATCAGCGTGGAGCCTAGAATCAAATACCGATGGCGGTACGTGCGGAGAAACTCATGCGCGACGTTCGCAACAAGCAGGCCGAGGAAGGTAATCGGTCCGACAAGCGCGGTCGAGACGGAGACGAGAATGGCTACGACGATCAGCAGCCTTTTGACCACATGATCGTAATCGATCCCCAGGTTAACCGCATGGTCGCGTCCGAGCGACAGCACATCCAAATATTTGGCGAATTTCGTAAAATAAGCAGTCGTGAGCGCCAGCAGAAGGATCGCCAGCCACAGCAAGTCCGTGTTCATCCGGTTAAAGCTGGCGAACATGCGGTCCTGCACGATCATGAACTCGTTCGGGTCGATCAGCACTTGCATGAAGGAGGTGAAGCTCGTAAACAGCGTGCCGAAAATAATGCCGATCAGCAGCAAAAAGTAAATGTTTCGCCCTTCCCGCTTCAACACCAGCTTATACAGCACGCCGGAGAACAGCACCATCAGCCCGATCGACAGCAGAAAATGCGAATGCTTGCTCATCATCGTCAAGGTGGATGCGCCGAACGCGAACACGACGAACGTTTGCATCAGCAAGTACAGCGAATCGAGGCCCAGGATGCTCGGCGTCAGGATGCGGTTGTTCGTAATCGTCTGGAACACCATCGTCGAGAGAGCGATCGAACCCCCGGTCAGTACGATGGCTGCGATTTTGACGCCGCGTTTGGGCAGCACGTAGTCCCAGTTGCCGCCGGACTGGATGACCATGAATGTCACGATCAGCGCGACGGTCAACGCAGCGAGAATCCCTAGCTTAGCCTTCATGTTGTTCATGCGCCTTTCTTCTCAGAAGTAAATAAAGAAAAATGCCGCTGCCGATAACGCCGACTGTCAGGCCGATCGGAATTTCGAACGGATAAATGAGAATGCGGCCGAGCACGTCGCAGAACATGACGAACACCGCGCCGAGCAGCGCCGTCGAGAACAAGCTTTTGCGCAGATGATCGCCTTGAAACATCGTCACGATGTTCGGGATAATCAGGCCGAGGAATGGAATCATGCCTACGGTTAGAATGACGACGGAAGTAACCAGCGCAACAAGCACCAAGCCGATATTGACGACCTGCTTGTAATTCAGCCCCAGATTGACGGAAAACTCTTCGCCCATGCCGGCCACCGTGAACCGGTCCGCGAACAGGTAAGCGACGATGACAAGCGGGATGCTGATGTACAACAGCTCATAGCGTCCTTTCATCACCATCGAGAAATCGCCGTGCAGCCAAGCGTTCATGCTCTGAATCAGATCGTACTTGTAGGCGAAGAAGGTGGTGAGCGAACCGACGATGCTGCCGAACATGAGCCCGACGAGCGGAATGAAGATCGCATCCTTGTATTTCACTTTGTCCAATATTTTCATGAAAATCAAAGTGCCGGCCAGCGCGAACACGAACGCGACGAGCATCTTCACAATCGGACTGGCCGAGGCAAACAGGAGCATGGCGACCAGAATGCCGAGCCTTGCGGAATCTTCCGTGCCGGCCGTCGTCGGCGAGACGAATTTATTACGGCTAAGCTGCTGCATAATGAGACCGATAATGCTCATGCTTACCCCGGCGATGATGAGGCTGATCAACCGCGGAATCCGGCTGATCGCAAGCACTTGCGCTTGCGCCTCCGTTAAGCGGAACAGATCAAGCGGCGAAATGTCTTTGACCCCGATGAAGACGGAACAGAACGATAAAACGATAAGCGTTGGGAGCAGGTATCTTATTCTCATGTGTCATTCCCTCGAAAATGATAATCATTATCGTTCCATATTGTTGCATGAATCTACAGGTACTGAAATGGATTTTTCTTTTTTTCAGCATGGACTTTTCTTTAGAGGCAGGGGTGGAGAGGATGCAAAAACCGCTCAGGCGATAAGCCGCCGAGCGGTTGTAGAAGGGCTGCCGGTTGCCGGCATTAGAGTAAAGGGCAGAAAGCTACACGGGGGCTTGGCCCCTCCCGTGACCGGACTTTCACCGGTTAGAAGATGCGTGCCACTGGGCACGCAGAGT
>NZ_BIMH01000010.1 GCF_004000985.1 Paenibacillus validus NBRC 15382
AGTCACCGAATATCGGGATGCCGACTCCGAATATCGAAATGCCGACACCGAATGTCGGAATGCCGTCTATGGAGCCTACGTATGCCGGAAATATGCCGCCGGTAGCGAACTTGTTCCAGCAATTCCAAGTGCCGGCAACGGAAGTGATGATGCAAAGTCCCTGGGCGACGGAGCCGGAGCTGCCTGTATTTCCGAACCAGCCAAAGCACGGAGAAATGCCTTATACGATGAGTACGCCGAACGTGACCTACTCGCCGTATCCGAGTTGGGAAGCGCCGGCAGCAAGCAAAGGCTGCGGCTGCGGTCAACCGAATCTGCCTTATGCGCTGCCCCAAATGAACGCGCCATACGGCCAGGAGCCATTGGAGGCGTATCCGAACGCGCCATATGGCCAGGAACCTCTCGCGACGGACCCGAACGCGCCATACGGCCAGGAACCGCTGGGGGCATATCCGAACGCGCCATACGGCCAGGAGCCGCTGGGTGCGTACCCGAACGCGCCATACGGCCAGGAGCCGCTGGGGGCATATCCGAACGCGCCATACGGCCAGGAGCCGCTGGGGATGTACCCAGGCACGCCGTACGGTCAGGAGCCGATGGGGATGTATCCGGGCACGCCGTACGATCAGGGGCCGATGGGGATGTATCCGGGCACGCCATACGATCAGGAGCCGATGGGGATGTACCCGGGCACGCCGTACGATCAGGAGCCGATGGAGATGTATCCGACGCCTTACGGTAGGGATCTGTACGACGCATACCCTGCTTCGCCGTACGGGTCGCCGATCTTGCCGCATGCCGTAGCGGGCTACCCGTTTCCGGAACCTGGCATCGCGGTGAACGTATATCCCGGCCTCGGGGCGATGCCGTTTGCGACGGCGGAACCTCTGGTTGCGGAGGAACGTGCGCTGTCGATCCACAAATCGAAGGACGGCAAGTCGGCCGCCGCTCCGGCTGCGAAAGAAGACGCGAGGGCGAAGCGTCCAGCCCGTGGGAAATCGGCCCGCGCCGCCATCAGCAGCTTGATTGAACGGAACAGCCGCAAAGCTCATCATCCTCCGAAAGTCAAAAGAACAAGACCTTGGTTAAACGACTAAGTCTGTCCGGTTTTTCACTAAGCAAATGCCGTCTTCCCGGAACGAATGCGTACGGGGGGCGGCTTTTTGTCCTTTATTTAAAGGCTGTGTTACCGTGTATTATTGATTTTAGACCCAAATAAAAACCGCCCGCTGAAAAGGCAGTTAATTAATCTATCGTATCAGGTAGCGTAACAATTTTATTGTAAGTTCATGTTCAATTCTCTTTGCTTTTTGATTCTTTATTTTTCTTATAGCGGATAATAGCCATGGGTAAATTTATGATTCCTAGAAGAAAAGTCGTAAAACTTGGTATCAATTGAAATATAGTAGGATTTGCATTCCCATCGCCTACTGGTCCTGTTTTAGATTGGTTGCTATCCCATATTCCATACATAACACCGAGTATGAGTAAGATCAGACATGCGATACTGGCAATTATATAGACTACAAACCTGTTCAAGCTTCAACCCCCTCTGTATACAGCGTCAGTTACTTATGATCTGCAAAGGTAGAAGTTTATTGTAGCTAATCTCCGTCTTTTTACTGCAATCAATTCACCATAAAAAAATATGGCTCGGCGAAGATTGGTGTTTGTCTCATGGATCAAGGATGTGCCTTTTACCGACTCCGGCGTGAAGCTGCTGGAAGGGACGAAAGCTTTTTTAGTCGAAGAGAAGCTGGCGCAGAAGGGCTTTGATTTGAATCAGTGGATTTTGAAATGAAGATAAAAAAAGGCAATGCCCTTGCTGCAAGGCTTGCCTTTTTGAACATTTTGCCGGATAGGCTCTGTTCGCGAGCTAATTTATATTTAGCTAAAACTTAATGCCAAGCACATGGTCGATCGGCACGAAGCCGATATCCCGGCTATCCTTGCTGTGGTTTCTGTTGTCGCCCATGACGAATACGTGGCCTTCCGGCACGGTCCATTGCCGTGAAACGGGAGTATCCATCGTTTCGTTCAAGTAAGGCTCGTCCAGAGGCTGACCGTTTCGGTACATTCTGTTATCTTTCATCTCCAGTATGTCGCCTGGCTTCCCGATCACCCGTTTCACGTACATGTTCGGGTCATCCTCACCGCGAAGGAGGCGAAGCAGCGGATGCTCCAGCAGATCGTCCTTCAAGGTGCGGGGGCGCTCCACCCGGCTGTCGATAATGACGATATCCCCGTAATCCGGTCCGTACCGGAACGTATGCGACAGTTTGGAAACGTAAATTCGCTGTTGATCGTTTAGCGTCGGATCCATGGAATGTCCGAGCACTTTGGTCGGTTGGAATATGAACATCCCGATCAAGATGGTTAGGACAAACGCGGCGGCAATGGAACGGATCCAAGCCCATACTTCTTTCAAAAGCGACTGCATAGGTAAGTCATCATCCTTCCCCTCATGGGTTGTTTACCATAAGACACAGTATACATCCATTCCGTATAAACGTCGATCCCCATGGGAAAAATAGTAAATCATAACGATATAGACAAGAGGGGATCTCCTATGCAAGTGAAAGAATGGTGGAATCAGCTCAAAAAACAACTGAAACGAAAGCTTCGCCTTAAACGCGGCTGGCTGCATTTGGCGGTCGTGCTGCTCGCAATGGGCGTGTTTGCTTCGTGGCTTTGGTTCTCGCGTAGTGCGGTACAAGCTCCGCTTTCCTGGGATTTGGGAGAATGGCAGCAGGATCGGGCCGTATTCAGCCGTCAAGTGACGGCGTTCAAACAGCCCGAGGAAGAGGTGCGGAAGATCATTAGCGGAATGGAGGGTAAACGGGAAGCATTCTCGAAGAAAGCCTATGTGTGCGGGGAGGAGCTCGAACGGATCGGACTGCTCGATTCGAACGGCATTATGAATTATTACCGCAACCATCCTTCCATAACGGTCAGCCTGGGCGAGACGAACACGGTGTACTTCACGGAGTCGATCGACGACTTGTCGCCGGCCTGCAAGGAAAAGGCGTACTTCGGGCTCGATGCGAAGGGCAACCTTTCCTTGTTCGAAGGCGTCCCGAACTCCGGAACGGAGAACGTCATGCGCACGTTCTTTCAATTGAACATTGAGCACCTGGAAAGCAGTCTGCCCCGCGAAACGGTCAGGCAGCTGTACCATGGCATACGTATTCACGATCTTGAAGATTACAACAGCGTATTGTCCACGTTGAGCGACTATGCGGTGGAGGAGACGGAGAATGCGATGCAGCGGGCGCCTTCCCCTTGAAGGACGATAGAGGCTGGCCCGTTTCATCCCCGGTTTGGATGAGGGTCAGAGCGGAATAAACCTCCCGGTCCACGTTATAAAGTGGTCCAGGAGGTTTATTTGCGTTGATGACGGGATCGGCTGCGCATGACCATCCGGGGATAGCTGCGGGGCTTGGAGAGCATCCGCTTGCGGCCGAGTGCGCATGCGGTTGATCCAGCGCCGTTATTTTGCTCTGATGGCAGAGTCGGCGAGCATAACGCGCCGCAGTTTCTTCTAATGCTTACCGGAGGGCTGGTGAGAGGCGCCTGACGGATGGTTTTCTTCCATACAGCGTGTTCATAGGGGGGATAATCTGATATAATGGGCTGGTGAATACATATGTTCGCTTTCTGGTGTCCTCTGAACGTCATTGAGGCTCACGGAGGAGCGGGCGGGGGAGTTGGAAGCCGCGTGCGCATATTAGGCATCGACCCGGGAATCGCCATCGTCGGTTTCGGATTTATCGACAAGCAGGGACATAAATTGGTGCCCGTCCAGTACGGCTCGATTCAAACCGAGGCGCATACCGAAGATTCAGTGCGTCTGAAGCAAGTCTATGAAGCTATGGTCCAATTGATAGACAAATATAAACCTGACGCGGTGGCGATCGAGAAGCTGTTCTTCAACCGCAACGTAACGACCGCGCTGACCGTCGGTCAAGCGCGCGGAGTATTGATGCTGGCGGCTGTGCAGCAGGGATTGCCGATCGGCGAATACACGCCGCTGCAGGTCAAGCAGGCGATTGTGGGTTACGGTAAAGCCGAGAAGAAGCAGGTGCAGGAGATGGTCAGGATGTTCCTGCACTTATCGAGCGTGCCGAAGCCGGACGACGTGGCGGATGCGCTTGCCGTCGCGATTTGCCACGCGCATTCGGCAACACTTTTACAAAAGATGAATGGAGCAACCAAGCGATGATCGACTTTCTAAGAGGAACCGTCGCCCACCGGGAAACGGAGTATGTCGTGCTCGACGTGCGGGGCGTCGGCTATCGGGTGTTCTGTGCGAATCCGTTCGCCGTTGCGCCGAAGGACGGCAAGGACGGCGGCGAAGTGACGATGTATATCCATTACCAGGTGCGTGAGGATGCGCACCTGCTGTTCGGTTTCACGTCTCGCGAGGAGCAATCGCTGTTCCGCCTGCTGCTGGAGGTAAGCGGAATCGGGCCGAAGGTCGCGATCGGCATCTTGGCGGGCGGGCGGCCGGAGACGATCGCCTCGGCGATCCGTCAGGAGAATGTCGCGTTCTTGACAAAGCTGCCCGGAATCGGAAAGAAAACGGCGCAGCGCATGGTGCTTGATCTGAAGGACAAGCTCGGCGCCTGGACGTCCGCGGACGACGATATGGCGGGGGCTGGCTTCAGTCTGGGCGACACGGCCTCAGCTCCGCTGGGCGGAGGCGCTTGGGCGGAGGCGAAGGCGGCGCTGCTCGCGCTCGGTTACACCGAGGCGGAAGCGGACCGTGCAGGAGCGGCAATCAAACCGAAGCTGCAGGGCGGCGAGACGACGGACGCCGTGACGAAGCTGGCGCTGCAGGCGCTGTTTCAACAGTCGATGATGAGATGACGTTACGGCTCCCGGCGCAGCGTTAAGACGGTTAGAAAGGAGAATCGCAGCATGGATGACCGGATTATATCGGCGAACTTGATGATGGAAGATCAGACGATGGAATTCAGTCTGCGCCCGCGCTATTTGGCGGAGTATATCGGCCAGTCGCAAGCGAAAGAAAACTTGAAAATATATATCGAGGCGGCGAAAATGCGCAAGGAAGCGCTCGATCACGTGCTTCTATACGGCCCTCCCGGACTCGGGAAAACGACGCTGTCCAATATCATCGCGAACGAGCTTGGCGTCAATCTTCGCACGACGAGCGGCCCCGCCATCGAACGGCCGGGCGATTTGGCCGCTATCCTGACCAATTTGCAGGAAGGCGATGTGCTGTTCATCGACGAAATCCACCGCCTGCACCGCACGGTGGAGGAAGTGTTATACCCGGCGATGGAGGATTACGCGCTGGATATTATTATCGGTAAAGGACCGAGCGCCCGCTCGGTGCGGCTCGATTTGCCGCCGTTTACACTCGTCGGGGCGACGACGCGTGTCGGCTTGCTATCCGCGCCGCTGCGCGATCGTTTCGGAGTCGTCAGCCGTTTGGAGTATTATACGGTAGATGAGCTGTCGTACATCGTCAGCCGCACGTCCGACCTGCTGCAGGTGCAGATCGTCGGCGAAGCGGCTCACGAGATCGGCATGCGGTCGCGGGGAACGCCGCGGATCGCCAACCGGCTGCTGAAGCGGGTGCGCGACTTTGCCCAAGTGAAGGGCGACGGCATCATTACGCTGGACATAACGCAAGCTGCGTTGTCGAGCATTCAGGTCGATCCGCTCGGTCTTGACGAGATCGATCACAAAATGCTGCGCGCGATAATCCTAAGCTTTCAAGGGGGACCGGTCGGTCTTGACACGATAGCAGCCTCCATTGGCGAAGAAAGCCAGACCATTGAGGACGTGTACGAGCCTTATTTGCTCCAAATCGGATTTTTGCAGCGCACTCCGCGGGGGCGGATGGTGACGGCGAGCGCGTGCAAACATTTGGGCTTGCCCATGCCAAGCCGGTCATAAAAGTTTACTAGGGGATCATTACCGCTACAGAAGCGAGACCATACAACCGGCATCATCACAGCTCGATGCAACGGTTGCAATAGGGGAGGAGAATCACGCAGCATGGGGAGTCCCAAACGTCATAACGTTGATCATGAACGAGGTCGGCGCCCGCTTGGAGCGGGTCTCAAGACGGCGCTGTGCGCTGCCGTTGTCTGGACCGGCGTGTTCGCAGCGCCGGTGGTCACGCCGCTCGCGCCTGCCGCGCAAGCGGCAATTCCGGCTGCCATGCCGGCTTCCGTCCGCGTCGCGCTATTTATCGATACCGGCCGTTACAGCAGTCCGGCATCGGCGGTTACGCTGAGCGCGGACACGGCCGCACTCGCGCTCGGCTTGCGCGATGCAAGCGGCTTCAAGCCGCTGCATCAGGTGAATGCGAAAGAAGTCGTACGCGCCTATGCGAACGGCTATTATGCGCTGCTTCCGCAAAGCGCCGATGCAGCCGTCGCAAGAGCTCAAGCGCAGAAGCTGGCGGTTGGCGGAGCGGGTACGGGCATCGTGCAGCGCTCGAAGCAGGGGAAGCCGGCATATGCCGCATATATCGGCCCGTTTCCGACGAAGGAAGCGGCCGCTGCGGCGGCCAAAGCGGATGCAACCGCCCAAGTTGCCGGACCGCTGGGCTGGAACGCCGGCGTTTACGCCACGGAGCCTGAAGCGCAGGCGCAAGCGGATGCGATCGTGCAGGCCGGCTTTGACGCTGACGTGGCGCTCATCGGCGGCGGCTTCGCCGTCATGGTCGGCGGAGCGGCTGATGACGCTTCGCTGAAGACGCTAAAGGACAAGGTAAGCGCCGCACTGCCTGCAGCCCGCTTGACGGCCGTGGATCAAACGGCGGGCTACGTGCTCAAGCGCAGCGAGCTTTCCGTGAGCGGGGATGGGGCCGTACAGCCGGTCACCGCTTTCGTTGTCGGCGGCGGAGCCAAGCTGTGGGCGGCACCTGTAGATCCGAAAGCAGGCGTGCAGGTGGCTGAGCGATCGAACCGTTCGTACCGCGGCGGCATCGAGGTGACAACGTTGAACGGCAAGCTTGCCGTCATCAACGAATTGGCCATTGATCAATATTTATACAGCGTCGTCGGTTCGGAGTTAAACTCGTCTTGGCCGGCGGAAGCGCTGAAGGCGCAGGCGATCGCCGCCCGTACATACGCGTTGAAGCAGGGCGACAAATACCAAATTGCGAATGTGTCCGATTCGACAGCGGATCAGGTGTACAAAGGGCGTGAAGCGGAATTCGCCGCTGCGATTCAAGCGGTCGATTCGACCAAAGGTCAGGTGCTGACCTACAAGAACGCTTTGATCGACCCGCTCTTCTATTCCAATGCAGGCGGCATGACGGCCGATTCGAGCGAGGTATGGGGCAACCCCGTCCCTTATCTGAAGAGCGTGCCGTCGCCGGACGAAGGTGCCCAAGCAGGCAAAAAGCCGTGGTATCGGATCGTCCTGCCCAGCGGATTAACCGGATATATTCATTCGGATTACGCCCGCGACACCGGTACGAAGAATGAGATCGGCCTGCCTTATTACGAGTCGACGACGGACGCGGTCAACATTCGTTCGGCACCCTTTGTCGACAATGCGGCCAATCCCGCTATCGCGAAAGTCGATGCCGGCAGCCGGTTCGTTGTGATCGGCCAAATGATGGAATCGAACGCGTTCGCATGGGTTCGCGGTCCGTTCGACGAGGGCAGGCTGAGGGAGAAGCTCGGCGCTTCGCTGCCGGCTTCCGCTGCCGGCGGCATTACCCGCCTCGAGGTAACGAAGCGGGGGCCGTCCGGACGTGCGCTGGAAGTGTCCGTCAACGGACAAGCCGTGAAAGCGTCATATCCGGATGCGCTGCGTTCGCTGCTCGGCGGGCTGCCCAGCACGCGGTTTGAAATTGAACAATCGGAACGGTATACTATACGGGGAGCAGGAAGCGCTGTCCGCGAGCAAAGCGCCTCCGATGCGCCGCTTTACTTCGCGGGAGGCTCGGGTACGCCTCAAGCTTACGAGCAGGAACAGTTCTTCGTACTAAGCGCCGACGGAAACGTAAAGCCGGTTTCCAAAACCACGCAATTCGTGTTTAAAGGCACCGGATTCGGCCATGGACTCGGCATGTCGCAATGGGGTGCCAAAGGTTATGCCGAGCTGGGCTATGATTATGTGAAAATTTTACAAGCGTACTATTCCGGGGTGACCGTCACCACTTTACCGTAAAGGGAATGAAGTTGTTCATGCAGGTAGATTTGTTTGATTACCATCTCCCCGAATCGTTGATCGCGCAGACGCCGCTCGAGAATCGTACGGCCTCGCGGCTGCTAACGCTGAACAAGCGTACCGGGGAGATCGGGCATTACGGGTTCGAGCAATTGGAATCTTTTCTACAAGCCGGGGATGTGCTCGTGCTTAACGACACGAGGGTCATTCCAGCCCGGCTCTTTGGCGTGAAGCCGGACACCGGTGCGAAAGCGGAGGTGCTGCTCCTGAAGCAGCTCGAAGGAGACGCCTGGGAGGCGCTCGTTCGTCCGGGCAAACGGCTGAAGACCGGCGCGCTTATTCATTTCGGGACGTCGGATTCGAGACGCGATGAGGGCGAACCGATGCTGACCGCTGTTGTGGAATCCGAAGGCGAGATGGGCACGCGGGTTCTTCGATTTTCATACAAGGGCATATTCAATGAAATTCTCGACCGTCTTGGTTCGATGCCGCTGCCGCCATATATTAAAGAGCAGTTGCCGGACCGGGAGCGGTATCAGACGGTGTATGCCAAGCATCAGGGCTCGGCGGCGGCGCCGACAGCAGGGCTTCATTTCACGGAAGATTACCTGCATAGGCTGGAACAAAAAGGTATACAATTAGCCTATGTGACGCTTCACGTCGGGCTTGGCACGTTCCGCCCCGTAGCTGCGGATACGATCGAAGAGCATGAAATGCACGAAGAGTATTACGAGGTGTCGCAGGAGACGGCGGACATCATCCGCGCTGCCAAAGCCCGCGGAGGCCGCGTGGTGTCCGTGGGCACGACGAGTGCGCGAACGCTGGAAACGGCGGCGCGGTTGGACGGCACGCTGGAAGCAGGCAGCGGTTGGACGGGTATTTTCATATACCCGGGCTACGAGTTTAAGATTGTCGATGCGCTGCTGACGAATTTCCATTTACCCAAATCGACGCTGATGATGCTGATCAGCGCGCTGGCTGGACGCGAGCGCGTGCTCGCGGCCTACAAGGAAGCCGTCGAGCGGGAATACCGCTTCTTCAGCTTCGGCGACGCCATGTTTATTTATTAGAAAGAAGTGACTGATTAATGGCCATCACCTATGAACCTATCAAAACGTGCAAGCAATCCGGCGCCCGGCTCGGACGTGTGCATACGCCGCACGGCGTCATCGAGACCCCGGCGTTCATGCCGGTCGGCACCCAGGCAACCGTCAAAACGATGAGCCCGGAAGAACTGAAGCAGATGGATGCGCACATTATTCTGAGCAACACCTACCATTTGTTCCTGCGTCCCGGGCACGAAGTCGTGAAAGCGGCCGGCGGCTTGCACAAATTTATGAACTGGGATCGCCCGATCTTGACGGACAGCGGCGGTTTCCAGGTATTCTCGTTAAGCGAGATGCGCAAAATCACGGAAGAAGGCGTTCAATTCCGTTCTCACTTGAACGGGGACAAGCTGTTCATTTCGCCTGAGAAATCGATCGAGATCCAGAACGCGCTCGGCTCCGACATCATCATGGCGTTCGACGAATGCCCGCCTTATCCGGCCGAGCACAGCTACGCCAAGCAATCGCTCGAGCGGACGACGCGCTGGGCGGCGCGATGCCTGGAGGCGCATGGGCGCAAGCATGATCAGGGGTTGTTCGCCATCGTTCAGGGCGGGATGTACGAAGATTTGCGCAAGCAAAGCGCGGCAGAGTTGACTTCCATGGATTTCCCGGGGTATGCTATTGGGGGACTCAGCGTAGGCGAACCGAAGCCATTGATGCTTGAGGTTCTCGACTACACCGTTCCGCTGCTGCCGGCGAACAAGCCCCGTTACCTGATGGGCGTCGGTTCACCGGATGCACTCTTGGAAGGCGCGATTCGCGGCATCGACATGTTCGATTGCGTGCTGCCTACGCGTATTGCCCGCAACGGCACCGTGATGACAAGCTCCGGCCGTATGGTTGTGCGCAATGCCAAATACGCCGAAGATTTCCAGCCGCTTGATCCGGAATGTTCCTGCTATACGTGCCGTAACTATTCGCGCGCTTACATTCGCCACTTGATTAAGGCGGACGAGACGTTTGGCATACGGCTGACGACTTATCACAATCTGCATTTCTTACTCGAACTGATGCGCGGGGTTCGGCAAGCGATTCAAGAAGACCGGCTGCTTGATTTCCGCGACGAATTTTTTGCAAAATACGGCATCGACGAGAACAGCAAAGGGTTTTAACCAACCATCATATATACATATACCAGGTAAAAAGGGAGGAAACGATCATGATTTTGGCTACGGCCAACCAAGCTCCGGCAGGCATCGAAAGTTATTTGATGACCTATGGACCGCTCGTCCTAATGTTTGTTGTTTTGTATTTCCTGCTGATCCGTCCTCAACAAAAACGTCAGAAAACCCGCAACATGATGTTGAGCAGCGTGAAAAAAGGGGACAAAATCGTTACGATTGGCGGTTTGCACGGCACTATCGTGGAGCTGACGGACGATACGATCGTCCTGCGCGTCAATGATGTGACGAAACTGACCTTCGAACGTTCGGCGATTAACGCGGTAACCCCGGCGCCTTCCGTTGAAGACAAGTAGTAGCGCGCACTGTTAAACAATTCCAGAGACAAGAAAGGCGTACTTTGCGCCAGAGAGCCATTCTCTGCCGCATGCACGCCTTTTTTGCGCAGCTGCCGGCTTATTCACTTACTTCTTCACATTGACCCCGATCATGCCGCCGAGTGCGCCCATTACGAGCACGATGCCGGAGAGGATCAGCAGTTCTTGCGTCAGCCCGCTGTCGTAGGCGAGAAAGCCGATCATCCACACAATAAGCGTATAGACCAGGCCGAGCAGCCCGCCGTGGTACCAACCTCTGGATTCGCACCGTTTGCCGGTGACGAAGCCTCCGATCAGCAACGACAGCCCGTGAATGAACAGCGTGGTCCGGAGCCAGGAGCTTTCGGACAAATCAGTGGCGAGCATAAGGAGCGAAGCAAGCAGCGTGCCGACTAAGGTGACGACAGTGGAATACGTCAATCCGGATAAGAGCGGCGAACGTTTCATAAGGATGGCAACCTCCCGATGGATTGGTTAGTCCCATTTTATGGGCTTGGCTATCAAAATAGTACAGGTCCCGTTACCAACATTTCTCCCGAATGAGGGTTCCTCTCCAAGGTCAAAATACCCATGGAACCGACTGCGGGGAGGAATGTCGCTTGGAGTTGTTGATCCTTTTTCTACGGACCATACTGGTTTACATCATTGTGTTCTTGACGATGCGCATTATGGGTAAAAGGGAGATCGGCAAGCTGTCCGTTTTCGACCTCGTCATCTCGATCATGATCGCGGAAATCGCGGTATTCGTGGTCGAGGACGTCAGCAAACCGATGCTCGAAGGCATTCTGCCGATGGCGACGCTGGTGGTGATTCAATTGATTATCGCCTTCTTCTCGCTGAAGAGCGAGAAACTTCGCCGCTGGGTGGAAGGCAGCCCGGCCACCATTGTTGACAAAGGCAAGCTGGACCGTTCGGAGATGAAGCGTCAGCGCTACAATCTGGACGATTTGCTGCTGCAGCTTCGCGAAAATAAAGTGATGAACCTGGCGGACGTGGAATTCGCCATTTTGGAACCTTCCGGAAAACTGACGGTCACCGAGAAAAGTTCCGATCCCCCATCTTCGCCGGGCGACGGCGATCGGAAGCCGGTCTTTCGCTACGAAGGCCTGCCGCTGCCGCTCATTATGGACGGACGGGTACAGGACGAGAGTTTAACCAAGCTGGGCAAAACCCGGTTTTGGCTGAAGCGGGAACTGCAGTCGAGAGGGATTAACGACTTTAAAGATGTGTTCTTCTGCTCGGTCGACCATCGCGGCAAATGGTTTATCGATAAGAAGAGATAACGAGGGACGCTTAGTACGCTTATTTGACGAAACGCTTGCCGAGCCAGATCATGCGGAACAAGTCGTCGCGTTCGATCAGGCGGGTAACCAACGCGAGCAGCACGTACAGCGTCATGCCCGTGCAGCAGGAGGCCAGAAATCGCAGCAGGCCGTCGTCGATCCAGGACGAGTGCATAACCACGGTGCTGGCCCAGCCTGTGCCCGCCATGCATACCCCGACCTTGAGAAAGTCGCCTGACACCATCCGGAATTTCAGCAGCTTGACAACGCTGTGACCGTGAAGAATCGTCACGAGCATAATATTGACGGTAATGGCGACAATCGCACCCAGAATACCGAATTCGGGACGGCTCGCCAGCACATAAATCAACGAGAGCTTGACTGCGGAGCCGATCAGCGTATTGACGAGCGCCGCTCCGGGTTTGTCCAGCGCCTGCAGAGCGGCTTGAAGCGGAGCTTGAAAGTAGATGAACAAGGCGGCCGGAGCCATCATTCTCAGCATCGAGGCGATGCCGGGCTGGGCATACATGTATGCGCAGATCGGTTCCGCGAGCACATACATCAGAACGGCGAACGGTGCGCCCGTGACGAGAGCCAGCTTGAGCGACTGGCGCAGGCGCATATGGATCGTCTTCATATCGCCGCGCGCCGCGGCTTCCGAAAGCGAAGGAACGAGAGAGACGGCAAGCGAGTATGTCAACGCGCCCGGCAGCATGAGCACGGGAATGATCATCCCCTGCAGAGCGCCGTACTGCGCCGTTGCGACCGTCGTAGCAAGGCCGGCAAGCGCCAGGCTTTGCACGATCAGAATCGATTCAAGGAAGTAAGAACCCGAGCCGATGAGCTTGCTCCCCGTTACCGGGAGCGCCAGCTTAAGCAGCTGTTTCAGGTTGGTCATGCGGGACAGACGGCGGGTTGTCCCGATTTGGGCGCGAATCGGTCCTCTTTCGGGAGTCAGACGCTCTCTTTTGTACAGAAACACAAGCACGAGCGTGGCGCAAATTTCCCCGGCCAGTACGCCGGCCATCGCTCCCGCCGCCGCATAGGCGAGGCCGTAGGGCAGCATGGCATAGGCGAACGCCAGTACGGCCACGATGCGGACGAGCGTTTCCATCACCTGCGAAACGGCGGTCGGAATCATGTTCTGCCGCCCTTGAAAGTAACCGCGGAGCACGGAGGATACGGCAACAAGCGGCACGATAGGCGTCATGCATAGAAACGTATAGTACACTCTCGGGTCGGTGAACAAATGATCGGTAATCCAGCGGGCCCCTATATAAATGACCCCTGTGAAAAAGAGACCTAACACGGTGGCGACGGCAAGCGCGATGCGAAAAATACTTTTCACCCGGGCTTCATTGCCCTCGGCTTCGGCAGCGGCTACAAGCTTGGCCACCGCAACCGGAATGCCGCCCGTGACGATCGTTAGAATGACAATGAGAAAAGGCCATCCCATCTGGTATAACCCGATGCCTTCGGGCCCGATGACCCGCGGCAGCGTCATACGCGGGATGAAGCCCAGAATGCGGTTGATAATACCGGCAGCGAGAAGAATCATCGTCCCTTTGATAAATGATTGTTTGGTCAATGCCATAACCTCTTTTCCCACGTCGGTTTATTTATTAATGGATATGCCGGACCTGTCCGGGCGCATGCACACATTTTTATACAAGCCCTGTAGGAGACGAAGAAGGAAATAAGCGTTGCACAGCGAATTACATACAACATGAGCAGGCTGCGCACCGGGAGGGGTTATGGATGACAGACGGCAAGCAATATGAGGATCGCAGCGCCGGGACGAACCCGGAATCGCCTGAATCGCCGGATATCGAACCGGATCGTTCGATGGAGAAGCCTGAGGAGAATCGCGATATCGGCAAGGACCAGGAAGTTCCGTATATGGAGCTGTTCTATTCCCAGGAGACGGCGGCCGCGACATCGGTTAAAGATGCGCAGGAGCTGACGGCCGGGACGGCGGAGGCGGCTGCGGAGCCGGAGCCAGCTCCGGGAGACCCCGGAATCGGCGTGGCTGCGGGCGCGGAGGAAGAGCTTGCCGGACCGCCGGCCGGGACGCGTGAAGACGGCTATGCCGAAGACGACCCGGCGGCAGAGATGGACGAGAACGAGCTTAACCTGATGATCGAGGATCTTTGCAAAAGCAAGGCGCAGGAGTTTCGGATGCTGGGCTATGAGCATGTGACCGGGCAAGAAGTTTGGGAGTGCGTCAGCGATAAGTATCAGAAGCAAGGCGTGCCGCCGCTGCACCGGATCGTCAATGATATTTTGTCGTTAAAAGTCACTTCGTTTATGAATTGGATGACGATGAGCATATACAAAGACTCCCGTTTCCGGTAGCGGGAGTCTTTTGCTGATTTCCAGGCTTTCCGCATCCGCCTTGAGATAAGAGGCGTACCCGAGTTTTCCGGGGCCCGTTTAACGGGCTTTTTGGCGATCGATGGCAAATTGACTCGATTTTCGCAGGTGGGTATAATAGGACTATTGAGGGTGGAAGGAGATCGTTATGGACATCAAACGCATCGTCGCATTTGTCGCGATAGTTCTGATCGTATTTGCATCGGTTGGAGTGACGAGCCCGCAGCTGGTGAAGAACATCAAGCTCGGTCTCGACTTGAAAGGCGGATTTGAGATTTTGTATGTAGCGGAGCCGATCGAGGCCGGGAAGCCGGTAACGAGAGAGTCTCTTAACCAAACGGCGCTCAGCCTGGAGCAGCGCGCGAACGCTTTGGGCGTTACGGAGCCGGAGGTTACAACTGAAGGATCCGACAGGATTCGCGTTAAATTTCCAGGGGTCAGCAATGAAGAAGAAGTGCGCAAGGTGATTAAAGAGCCGGCGCAGCTCACTTTCCGGGGTCCGGACGGAACGAAGGAATTGATCGGAAGCGACTTCGTCGAGAACGCGGCCAAAGTCCAGTTCGACCAAACGAACCGGGCTATGATTCAAATCGAGGTTAAAGACAAAGAGAAATTCCGCAAGGTTACCGAGAAGCTGCTCGGTCAACCGATGTCGATTTATTTGGACGAAACGCCGCTTTCCTCTCCGATCGTGCAGCAGGTGCTGACGGACGGCAAAGCGACGATTACCGGTAACTTTACATTCGACGAAGCGAAGAAACTGGCCGATACGATTAATTTGGGTGCGCTTCCGCTGAAGCTCACCGAGAAATATACACAAAGCGTAGGCGCTTCGCTTGGCCAGCTGTCGCTGCAGGAGACGGTGAAGGCGGGGCTTGTCGGCTCAGTTCTCATCTTGTTGTTTATGCTCTTCTTTTACCGGATTCCGGGCTTGGTCGCCTCGATTACGATTATTACATACGCCTGGCTGCTGCTGCTCGTATTCAATCTGATTCATGCGACCTTGACGCTTCCCGGCATCGCAGCCTTCATCCTGGGGATCGGGATGGCGGTCGACGCCAATATCATTACGGCCGAGCGGATCAAAGAAGAAATCCGCAGCGGCAAAAGCATCTTGTCCTCGCTGAAATCGGGCTCGAAGCATTCCTTCCGGACGATCATGGATGCGAACATTACGAATATTATTGCCGGCGCCGTCCTTTTTTACATCGGGAACGGAGCCATTCGGGGCTTTGCGCTGACGAATATGCTGAGCATCGCCTTGAGTGTCGTAACGAACGTCTTCCTTGCGCGGTTCCTGCTCGTCTTGCTGATTCGCGCCAACGTATTTAAAAAGCCTACTTACTATGGCGTAAAGGAGTCGGAAATTCGTGCCCTTTAAAAACAACTCTGCATTTAAAAATTATTTTGACTTTGTCAAAAACCGGAAATATTTTTATATCGCTTCCCTGATTATTTGCGCGCTGGGCGCATGCATGCTGATGTTTAAGGGGTTGAATTACGGTGTCGATTTCCGGGCCGGCACCTCGATGGATATATCGGCCAGCCAATCGATCGATCGGGCGAAAGCGGAAGAACTGCTCAAGTCGAACGGTACCGAGCCGGCCATCCTGACCCTTGGCGGAGACAATAACAACCGGTTGTCCGTCCGGTTTAACGACATTCTGACCGACGATACGGTGAAGAAGATTAAGGAGAGCTTTGTGGCCGTTTACGGCAGCGACGTCTCGCAAGAAGTAAACACCGTCACGCCGGATATGGCGATCGAGCAGAAGAACAAAGCGCTCTTCGCGATTGGCGCGGCCAGCCTTGCGATTTGTTTGTATGTGACCATACGGTTCGAATGGCGGTTCGCGATCGCTTCGATCATTGCGATTCTGCACGATGCGTTTGTGGTTATCAGCTTCTTCGCGATCTTCCGTTTTGAAGTGAATCTGCCGTTTATGGCGGCGATTTTGACTACGATCGGGTATTCGATTAACGATAAAATCGTAATTTTCGACCGCGTCCGGGAAAACCTCCGCTTTGCCAAGCTGAAATCGACCGAAGACGTGGCCGGTCTGTTGAACGACAGTATTTGGCAAACGATGAAACGGAACATCAATACCGTTATTACCGTCTTGATTGCCGCGGTGTGTTTGCTCGTTCTCGGCAGCCCGGCGATCAAGCTGTTCGCCCTTGCGAAAATTATCGGCTTGACGAGCGGCGCTTACTCTTCGGTCTGTATCGCCGGACCGCTGTGGTATGAATTAAAAAACAAAGCTGTCGGATCCAAGAAGAAAGCCGCCGCGTAAGCAATGCCATGGCCGCCGCAACAAGGCAATATGCGGCGGCTTCGCCCTTTTATCCGGTACATATTTCTTGTCTTTCATCGAACGATAATCACTTTCATGGAGGAGTGCCCCATGACGGAGGAACATAAGAAACGAGCTGCAATCGGCCTGTGGGTCGGAATCGGGGTTAATCTGGGATTAACGGTGTTGAAAGGCGTCGCCGGAATGACGACGCACAGCAAGGCGCTCCTGGCGGACGCCTTGCATTCGGCATCGGATACGGCCGGCGCCATCGCCGGAATCCGCGGACATCGCGCGGGCGGTCCGATCGTTTCGATCCTTTTATCCGTGCTTGCGACGGTGATCGGTGTAGAGATCGTTATCGCCACCGTGAAATCTTTAAGTCAAGAAGCTCCGCAAGCGCCGGACCGGCTGGCGTTCGTCATTATCGCTTTATCCATTGTCATTAAAGAAGCGATGTTTCAATATCAATACAGGGTTGGCAAAAAAATCGGGAGCCAGGCGGTGATCGCGAGAGCCTGGGAACACCGTTCCGACATTTACTCGTCCATCGTCGCTTTCATCGGCATTGGGGGAGCGATGCTCGGCCATTACATAGGGATGCCTTTGCTGTATTATTTGGACCCGATTGCCGGACTGCTCATTGCGGTGCTGGTGATGCGCCTGGCCTACCGCTATATGATGGAAGCGGTGCAACATTCGACCGACCGCGTGCTGCGCCAGGAAGATTCGCGCGAACTGTTCGATACGGTGCAGCGGGTGAAGGGGGTCATTTCCATCGACGATTTGCAGGCGAAAGAACACGGGCATTACGTAATCGTCGATATGAAGATCAGCGTCAATCCGAGAATTACGATTCTTGAAGGACATGAGATAGCAAAGACAGTGAAACAAACGTTAATGAAACGGTTCATCCACGTATCGGACGTTTGCGTGCAGGTTAATCCGTACGATCCGGGCTATCCGTACAAGAGCACGGATGCCGGGCACGATGACATGCCGACGCTGCTTCATTAACGGAGGGATAGGGAGGAACAGCCCGTATGCTTCAGGCTAAAGCAAGATGGAACGTCGGTAAACTGGAAGAGGAGCAAGCTCAGACGATTGCGCAAAGCTTACAGCTGTCTCCGCTGCTCTCGCGTTTGCTGGCGGTTCGGGGGATAACCGACATCGAACATGCGGCTGAGTATTTACATGGCGGGACGGATCGCACTCATGATCCGTTTCTTCTGGACGGCATGGACCGGGCTGTGGAGCGGATACGCCGCGCTATTCGCGATGGCGAGAAGATTCGGGTTTACGGCGATTACGATGCGGACGGCGTGAGCAGCACGTCGCTGATGGTGCACTTGCTGAACCAGCTCGATTGTTCGTTCGATACGTATATCCCGCACCGTGTTCATGAAGGATACGGCTTGAATAAGGCTGCCCTGGATGCGGCAAAGGCGCAGGGAATCGGCTTGATCGTGACCGTAGACACCGGTATTAGCGCCGTCGAGCAGGTGGCTTATGCCGCATCGCTCGGCATCGATATCATCGTCACCGATCATCATGAGCCGCCCGAGCAGCTGCCGGCCGCTTATGCGCTGGTCAATCCGAAGAAGCCGGATTGTCCGTACCCGTATAAGCATCTGGCCGGGGTCGGGGTCGCTTTCAAGCTCGCGCAAGCGCTGCTCGGCCGTCTGCCGGAGGAACTGCTCGAATACGTGGCGATCGGCACCATCGCCGATTTAATGCCGCTAACCGGCGAGAACCGGATCATGGTGAAGCAAGGGCTGGAGCGTATGCGAGCGACTTCCTGTGCCGGCATTCGCGCACTGCTGGGCGTCGCCGGCGTCGCGGTCAAGGAAGTAAACTCGACGCATATCGGGTTCTCGCTTGCGCCCCGCATCAATGCGAGCGGCAGGCTGCTCAGCGCCGATGCGGCCGTTCAACTGCTGACTACCACGAACGAGCAGGAGGCCGAGCAGCTGGCGAACGAGCTGGATCAGCTCAACAAGGAGCGTCAGCGCATCGTTGACGACATGACGAAGCAGGCCGTCGCCATGGTAGAGGAGCTTATAGCAGCGGCCGGAGAATTGCCCAAAGCGATCGTGCTTGCCCAAGAAGGCTGGAACGTCGGCGTCATCGGCATCGTGGCTTCGAAGATGGTCGACCGTTACTACAGGCCGACGATCATTCTCGGCATCGATAAGGAAACCGGTATGGCCAAAGGATCGGCGCGGTCGATCGCGGGCTTCGATATGTACCGGGCTTTGACGCACTGCGACGATCTGATGGATCATTTCGGCGGGCATCAGATGGCTGCGGGAATGACGCTGGAAGCCGGAAATTTACCGGAACTGGGCGAGCGGTTGTGCAAACTGGCGGCAGAGTGGCTGACTGCGGAGGATTACATGCCGCTGCTGCATGCCGACCTTGTTTGCGATTTTGAAGATATTAACCTGGAGAACATTCGCCAGCTGGAGCAGCTCGGTCCGTTCGGCGCAGGCAATCCGTCTCCCCGTTTGTTGTTCACGGGGCTTGCCTTGAATGAGATGCGTACGATCGGGAAGGAGCATCAGCATTTGAAGCTGTCGCTGCAAAGCGGCGCCCGTGAATCGGCGGCTGCGGTGGAAGCGGTCGGCTTTGGGAAAGGGTCGCTGTCGGAATGGATTTCCCCGGCGTCCGCCACCCTGGATGTGCTCGGCGAGCTGTCGGTCAACGAATGGAACGGCGTCCGGCGTCCGCAAATTATGATTCAGGATTTGAGAGTGCCGACCGTTCAGCTGTTCGATTGGCGGGGTGCGGCCAAGCCTGAACGTAAAGTAGCCGAGCTGCTGGAGAAACTGAAGCGTAAACCCGCGCAGGCGGCGTCCGGCAATTGGCCGGCTGCGGTCGTTTCGTTCGGCAGTTCGCTGCCCGAAGCTTTGAAGCCGTTCAGCGCGGATACGGCGTTGTGGACGGTCGACATCTCAGCCAGATTTCACCCGCAGAACGAGCTTGCGCGCAAGTTCTCTATATCCGAAGCGCGCGATATCGTCCTGTTCTCGATTCCCGATACGATGGAACAAATCGAAGCGCTCGGCTCGCAAGCCGGCGCGGTCGAGCGATATTACGCCGTGTACGGCGATACGGACAGCGACCGGCAGGCCGGTGTCATGCCAGGCCGGGATATGTTCAAGACGGTGTACGGCGCCGCAGTGTGGCTGGAGAAGAACGAAACGCCGCGCACCGGTTATTGCCAGGCGATCGCCAAACGAGCCGGGCTTTCGCCCGCGCTCGTCCGGTTTATGATGGAGGTCTTCGCTGAGCTTGGACTGGCCGAACCGACGGCCGACGGTTACCGCTTAGTCCCATCGGCGACGAAGAAAGATTTATCCGCCTCCTTGTTGTACCGCGCGCGGATGAAGCGTCCGGACGTGGAGCAAGCGATGCTGTACTCATCCGCTAAAGAATTGTTGGATAAATTAATGGAATACCAACCGAGAGAAACCTTATTGGAGGAAATTGTATGAATTTCAAAGATTATATCCGGGTTATTAATGATTTCCCGCAGCCTGGCATCAGCTTTAAGGACATTACGACGTTATTGAAGAACGGCCAGGCTTATCGAGAGGTCATTGGGCAGCTGACCGAGCGTTTGCAGGGCAAACAAATCGATCTGATCGCAGGGCCTGAAGCCCGCGGCTTCGTTATCGGAGCGCCGCTCGCGATTGCGCTTGGCGTCGGCTTCGTGCCGATCCGCAAAAGCGGTAAACTGCCCGGTGAAACGATTGAAGCCGATTATGCGCTCGAATACGGCAAAGATAAGCTGGCGATGCATAAAGACGCTATTGCGCCTGGGCAAAAAGTGTTGATCGCCGATGATCTGCTCGCTACGGGCGGCACAATCGCGACCTCGATCAATTTGGTGAAGCAGTTGGGCGGAGAAGTGGTAGGGGCAGCGTTTCTGATCGAGCTGCTCGAACTGAACGGTAGAGAAAAACTGGACGGTGCGGAAATATTTTCACTCATCCAATATTAATCGCGGGGCCCTCCGGGGCCTCTTTTTTGATCTCGCAGAAGGTCGTATTGCGCAGGCCGGCCCCTCGCACCCGTCCTGCTCTGCACACCCATGCAGGGGTTCAGCGCAAGTGACAGGCAGCTTGCTGCGTCAGTTTCCATAGGTATGGGGTAAGAAAGTACAAGCGCCCTGGAGCGTCAGCCAGACAAAAAACTTACCCCAGTCCGCCAAAGGAGTCATGACGATGATGAATACCATGAGCCGCCATGTAAACGCTCCATCGATACAGTTAAATGACGCCCTCCTGAAGGAAAGAAGAAAGCTGGAAGCGCTTTTTGCCGTTCAGACGGGAGCAGGCGGCGGGGATGCGGCCGAACGCGCGTTGGACGAACGGCTGCTGCAGATCGACGAAGGCTGAGCCGAGTGAGCGGACTGTGACCGCTTACGGCAAGGCTGAGCGGAATCCGCGCAAAATGTCGGTTTGTCCCGTAAATTCTTGACGCAGGGCCCGGTTCAAGGGCATAATGGATTAAAATCGAATTAAGGGAATGGATAGACCGATGGGGATAGAGCAGCTTCTTGAGAAGGCATCCAGTTATATCAAAGAACAGGATCTCACTCGAATCCGGGAAGCCTACGAATTTGCCGACCAAGCCCATTACGGTCAAGTGCGCAAGTCGGGCGAACCGTATATTTTGCATCCGCTCGCGGTAGCGGAAATTTTGGTCAACATGCAAATGGATACGATCTCCATTATTGCCGCGCTGCTTCATGACGTGGTGGAGGATACGACCGTCTCGCTCGAAACCGTACGTGAGAAATTCGGGGCAACCTGTGCGATGATCGTCGACGGCTTAACGAAGCTGGAGAAGATCAAATTCAAGAGTAAAGAAGAACACCAGAACGAGAACTATCGTAAAATGTTCGTCGCGATGGCTCAGGATATACGCGTCATTTTGATCAAACTCGCCGACCGTCTGCACAATATGCGCACCTTGAAGCATCAGTCGGAAGAAGCGCAGCGGCGGATCGCGGACGAGACGCTGGAAATTTTTTGCCCGATCGCGCATCGTCTCGGGATTTCTGCGATCAAGTGGGAGATGGAGGATATCGCCCTCCGTTATTTGAATCCGCAGCAGTACTACCGGATCGTCAACCTGATGCAGAAAAAACGCACCGAGCGCGAGCAATACATCAATGATGTCATTCAGAACGTAAGCGAAAAGCTGAACGAAATGGGTATCGACGGCGATATTTCCGGTCGTCCCAAGCATATTTACAGCATCTATAAGAAAATGACCGCGCGCAACAAGCAGTTCAATGAAATTTACGACCTGCTTGCTTTGCGCATCATTGTCGACAATATCAAGGATTGCTACGCCACGCTCGGAATTATTCATACGTTGTGGAAACCGATGCCGGGCCGCTTCAAGGATTACATCGCGATGCCGAAACCGAATATGTACCAGTCTCTCCATACGACCGTCATTGGGCCGAAGGGGGAGCCGCTGGAGGTGCAGATCCGCACGTTCGAGATGCATCGCACGTCCGAGTACGGGGTAGCGGCGCATTGGGCCTATAAGGAGGGCACCAACGTCCCTTCCGGGGGCTATGAAGACAAGATGCAGTTCATCCGCGAAATTATTGAGCTGCAAAATGAAGCGCAGGACGCCTCCGAGTTCGTCGAGTCGTTGAAGATGGACTTTTTCTCGGATCTCGTGTTCGTCTTCACGCCTAAGGGTGAAGTCATCGAGCTGCCGGCCGGGTCTGTGCCGCTCGATTTTGCATACCGGATTCATACGGAGGTCGGCAACCGGACGATCGGCGCGAAAGTGAACGGACGCATCGTGCCGCTCGACTATAAAATTAAGACCGGCGACATCGTGGAGATTCTCACCTCGAAGCATTCGTACGGTCCGAGCCAGGATTGGGTGAAAATTGCGCAGTCGTCGCACGCCCGGACGAAAATCCGGCAATGGTTCAAGAAGGAACGCCGCGAAGAAAACGTAATCAAGGGCCACGAAATGATCGAGCGCGAAGTGAAGCGACTCGGCTTCGAGCCGTCTGTGGTTATGAAAGACGACGAGATGCTCGAGGTGGCGAAGAAGTTCAACTTCCACGAGGTCGAAGATATGTTGTCCGCGGTCGGCTTCGGCGGCATTACGGCGGCGCAGATTGTGACCCGCTTGACGGAGAAAGTGCGCAGGGAAGCGGAAGAAGCCCAGCAGCAGGCGCTTCAGCTCACGTCTGAAGTGAAAGAGATGAGGGCGCCGGGCATGGACAAGGAGCGCAAAGGGCGCCCGACCAACGGCGTTAGAGTCAAGGGCGTGGACAACGTGCTTGTCCGTTTTGCGCGGTGCTGCAACCCGGTGCCGGGGGACTATATCATCGGCTACATTACACGCGGACGGGGCGTCTCGGTGCACCGGTCCGACTGTACGAACATTCCTTCGGCGGAATGCAGCGACGAAGGCAACCGTGTTATCGACGTGGAGTGGGCGGACGATGTCGAGGCGAACTACAACGTCGAGATCGAAATTACGGGTCACGACCGCCGGGGATTGTTGAACGAAGTGCTGCAGGCGGTGTCTGAAAGCAAGACGGTGCTTTCCGCCGTGTCGGGCCGTTCGGATAAGAATAAGATGGCGATGATTCATATGACGATTCTCATTCGCAATATCGATCACCTGCATGCGGTTGTCGAGAAAATCAAACGCGTCAAGGACGTGTATTCGGTGCAGCGGATTATGCAGGCTTAACTTGGACAGGAAACGGGGCAGACCATAGTGAAAGTCGTATTGCAGCGCAGCAAAGCGGCGCAGGTAACGGTAGACGGTGTTACGGTCGGACGGATCGACGCCGGGCTCGTGCTGCTCGTCGGCATCGCAGAAGGCGACACGGAGCAGGATGCCCGGTATGTCGCCGAGAAGGTGGCGGGGCTGCGCATCTTTGAAGACGAGTCCGGAAAAATGAACTTGTCGGTGCTGGACACCGGAGGTCAAATCTTATCGGTATCGCAATTTACGCTGTATGGCGATGTCCGTAAAGGAAAACGTCCGAATTTCATGGCGGCGGCCCGGCCGGAGACGGCGGAACCGCTGTACGAACGATTTAACGAGCTGCTGCGGGATCAAGGGCTGAAGGTGGAAACCGGCAAGTTCGGCGCCATGATGGACGTATCGCTCGTCAACGACGGGCCGGTTACGCTCATTGTGGAGAGCAAGCCCGGGGCATAAAGGGATAAGGCAGTCGCTTTTGGGGAACCCTGACAGGTGTGGACGCAATCTCACATCCAGACGGACCCGAAGGAGACACACGGTATGTACCGATCGCCGAAAGAACAAATCGCGACAATGCCGGAGCTGTTCACGGCTCTCGGTCATATGGGAGAGGCAGTGGCGCTTCTATCGTCAGAGGGGACGGCGGGCGAAATGAGCTCCACATTCTCTTCCGCGCACGAGCAATTGAAACGAACGCCGCGCAAGACGTTTCGTTAACGACGAATAGGCCGTTCTCGCAGGCAGGCTGCGAAAACGGCCTATTTCTTTTCCAGTCCGGGGCAAATGTGCTACACTATGGCTAGTTTTAAATGAAGGGCGAGATGAAGTTGAAAATAGAGCTGGAACGCGTCGGATTCGGCGAGCAGGCGAGCGAGCCGTTTCATATAGGCAAGTTGTTTTTTGAAGAGGTGGAGACGGTGTACGAACCGTCGGAAGACGCCGATCTGCATCTGCGTATCGAAGTGCGGGTGGACGAAGCCGGGGGGCATGTGACGGCGCAGGCGAAGCTGACCGATCGGGCTGACGGCACTGTCTGCGAATGGACGCACACGCGCGCCGCAGCGCATCGGGATGAAGGGTACAAACGAACCGCGAAGCGGGCGGCCAACTACGCTTTGCTGCAGGTGCTTGGCGAGTACACCGGCATGGAGCAGCCTTGGGGCACGCTGACCGGCGTCCGTCCCACGAAGCTGATGCACAACCTGATGATGAAGAACAACAGTATCGAGGCGTGCAAGCAGGTGCTGCGCGACGAATACCTCGTGACGGAACCGAAGGTCGAGCTGCTGGCCGAAATTGCGCAGCGGCAATTGAACGTCATCCCGGATTTGTTCCGGCTCGATCGCGAGGTGAGCGTGTACATCGGAATTCCGTTCTGTCCGACCAAGTGCGCGTACTGCACGTTTCCCGCCTACGATATCCGGGGGAACACAGGGTCGGTGGATGCTTTCCTGGAAGGGCTCCACGTCGAAATCCGCGAGATGGGCCGCTGGATGCGCGCGGCGGGCGTGAGCATCACGACGATTTATTGGGGCGGCGGCACGCCGACGAGCATTACGGCGGAGCAGATGGAATCGTTATTCGTGACGATGCGCGAAGCGTTCCCGGGTATGGATCGCGTGCGGGAGCTGACGGTGGAAGCCGGACGGCCGGATACGATCACCGAGGATAAGATCGAAGTGATGAAACGGTTTGGCGTCGACCGGATCAGCATCAACCCGCAAAGCTTCACGCAGGCGACGCTCGATACGATCGGTCGCCACCATACGGTGACGGAGACGATCGAGAAGTTCAATCTGGCCCGCCGGCTTGGCATGAACAACATCAACATGGACCTGATCATCGGATTGCCGAACGAAGGGATGGCGGAGCTTGAACGGACGCTTGAACAAACCGGGAAGCTGATGCCGGAATCGTTGACCGTCCATACGCTGTCGTTCAAACGGGCGTCCCGCATGACGAAGAACAAAGACGCGTATGAGGTGGCGGAGCGCGACGAAATCACCGAGATGATCAAGCTCACATCGGATTGGACGGAACGCCGCGGTTATGTGCCTTACTACATGTACAGGCAGAAAAACATTCTCGGCAATCAGGAGAACGTCGGCTACGCGCTGAAAGGGTACGAGAGCTTGTACAACATCCTCATGATGGAAGAACGCCAGACGATTATCGGCCTCGGCTGCGGCGCTGTCAGCAAGGTGCTGTTTCCGAAGGTGGAGCATGAGGACGGGTACGAACAGCGGATCGAGCGCTTCCCGAATCCCAAGGAGCCGGCGGCGTACAACCAGGCATACCGCGAGTATATCGAGAAAAAAATTCGCCTGCTTGACGAAGCCTACGGGCTCGGCGTCGCACCATCGTAACAGTTGCGGCAGGGAAGGCGAAACTGGGAAGGCGAAGCCTGGGGGATTCGAAAGCGCATGAGCAAGTGCGCGCAACAGCAGTTGACGGCTTGAAGGCGTGAAGGCAAGTTGCGCTTAAAGGGAGGGGAGCTGAGGGCTGCCCTATCCCTTTGCGGCCGCGCGTTGTCGCTTTTGCGCGAATGTTGAAACCTTTTGCGGTGGCCTTACGTATGTAAAAGGGGCGGAAGCCGGGCTGAAACGGACTTTTTATTCTAGTACGAGAGGTGTATTATGGCGGGCAATTCCAATTATGCTTCGGGCGGAAGTCTGAAGGGCTACATAGGCGTACTCGTGGCGCTCGTATTGATCGCGGCGGCAGCAAGCGGACTTTACGTATGGCAGAAGAAAGCGGCGGTCCAGAACGTTAAAGCCGGTCAAGTACAAAAGCTTCAGGAAGTTCAAACTGTGAAAACGCCGAAGGAGCAGTACGACGTCATCGTAGCCGGCACCGATCCGGAGGGCGTCGCAGCCGCTGTCTCGGCTTCGCGCAACGGATTGAAGACGCTGCTAGTGGACGGGCGCGATCGCGGCGTGCTGGGCGGCTTAATGACGCTGGGCTGGCTCAACAGTCTGGACATGAACTATGAACCGGAGAAAAGCATTCTGCACAAGCGCGAGGTGCTGAACCAAGGTATTTTCAGCGCTTGGTACAGTAAAATCGAAGGCGATTCGTTCGACGTCGTGACGGCGGCGAATGCGTTCAACGAGCTGGTGGCGGCGGAGAAAAATATCGACGTGCTGCTCAAGGTACAGGCGATGGAGCCGGTCGTGCAAGCGGGAGGCGCAGCTCAGACGGTGACGGGCTTGAAGCTGACGCTGGCGGACGGCACGACGCAAACCGTTAAGGCGGGCGCGGTGATCGATGCCACGCAGGATGCCGACATCGCCGCGCAGGCTGGCGTTCCGTATACGACGGGCCGCGAGGACCTTGGCGACAAGAAGGCGCGCATGGCGGTAACCCTCGTGTTCCGGCTGAAGAACATTACGCCGGATGTGTGGAAGAAAGTGCAGGAGCGTCTGGAGAATGACGGTGATGCGGGAACAGGCGCCAATGCGATGAGCGCATGGGGCTACAAGGAGATGAAGGATTATCCGCCGCTTAATAAAGAGCGGGTCGCGATGCGGGGGCTGAACATCGGTCGTCAGAACGACAATACGATGCTGATCAATGCGCTGCAAGTTTTCGGCATCGACGGCACGGACGCCAAGTCCAGAGCGGAAGCGTTCGAGCTTGCGAAGAACGAGCTGCCGAACATCGTCGCTTACATGAAAGAGAAGTATCCGGAATTCGCCGGCATCGAGCTCGATGCCACGGCACCGGAGCTGTATGTTCGCGAAACGCGGCACATTCAAGGGGAATACCGGTTGAGCATTCTGGACGTGCTGGAAAATCGCGACCAGTGGGATCGCATCGCTTTTGGCGAGTACCCGGTCGACATTCAGCGTATGTCTCCTGCGGATACCGGTGCGGTCGTTACCGATCCGAAGCAGTACGCGGTGCCGTTCCGCAGCATCGTGCCGCTGAAGGTCGACGGGCTGCTCGTGGTCGGCCGCGCTGCCAGCTATGACTCGCTGCCGCACGGTACGGCGCGCGTCATTCCGGTCGGCATGGCCGCCGGCGAAGCCGCCGGAGCGGCCGTAAAGATCGCTGCCGAACAGAAGCTTTCGTTCCGGCAGATGGCCGCCTCTAAGGAAGCCATCGCCGTGCTGCACCAAACGTTGAGCGCGCAGGGCATGGTACTGAATCCGTACGAGCTCAAGCCGGAGCCGTTCATGCAGCATAAAGCGTATGAGGGCTTGAAGGCGGCCGTCACGCTTGGCTTGGCGACGGGCGGCTACGATAACAACTTTGCGCTCGATGCGAAGAGCAACCAGCAGCGCATGGTCAATATGCTCGAGGGCATGCGCAAATTCAAGCCTTCGGTAATGACGGGCAATCCGGCGGCCGCGCTCGCCAAGGGCTCCGATCCGAAGAAGCTGCCGGTGACGATGGATCAAGCCGCTTATATGCTGGCGCTGCTGTTGAAAGTTGAAGCCGCGGAGAACAATGCAGTCAGCGCGCTGCAGAGCAAAGGCTACTTGACTCCGGCTACCGTGGAAGCGATCGCGGACAAGCAGGAGCTGACGAACGGCGACACGTATATGATGATTAAGGATGTCTACCAGGTATTAAGGAATGACAAATAAATAACGACAATCAACCGCGATACAAAAAGGTCGAATCGAGAGATTCGGCCTTTTTGCAGTACACCCGGTTACGGGTGCATTATGCATTAACCAACGGATAAAGAAGCGTCTCCTGCAACGATGGGATGGCGGACAATTTTCACCTCGTAGAACGTAATTTTGTTGGAGATGATGTAATCGGGCTTCTCACGATGAGAATGGGATTCCCGGAAAGCATCGCTGCGCGTCCACGCATTGAAGTCTTCCTTCGAGTTCCAGCGCGTAACGACGGTTACTTCATCGTATTCCTTCGTGTTTTCAGTCAAAAGAACTTCCAGACCGAGAAATCCTTGCATATACTCGACTTTGCCTACTTTGTCAAAGCGCTCAATCAGCTTGTGAGCTTCTCCCTTCGTAATGTGAGAGGTGTTTGTAACAATAATCATGGTTAACTCCTCCTTGTGGTTTATACAGGTTTAAGCGGGATCATGACAGGATAATCGTCTTCGAACTTCACTTTAGCGGTATAACTCGCATTGGTGACCAAATTGTGACAATCCTTGATAAAAAAATAATAGATGAGAATGAATATCATTGTCAACATATTTTATGGTATGATTATCCAAAAACATGCAAGAAAACAGTTTCTTATTGAGCGATTAATAAAGATTAGATCAAGAAAACATCTGATTTTGAGGATTTATACGGCGTTAAGCCATGCTGAAAAGTGTTGACATTTTCTAGCAGCTTAAGCTATCATCAAGCCGTTGGGAAAATTTTGGACTCGTGTGGACACATTTTTTTAGGTTCGAGGTGTTGTGATGCTGAAGCAGCGGTCTCGGTAGGGGAGATGTAGAAATGATTCGAATCATGTTGAGTCGTCATTTTTTTTGAGCTATCATTGAGAATGATAATCATTATCTTGTTATTAATTAATCCTAGGAAAATGGAGGAAGAACGATAAATGAAAAGAAGGTTAGCTTTGCCGTCCTTTGTCATCGCGCTGCTATGGGCACTGCAATTGGTTATCTCGCCGGCTGCGCAAGCCGCTTCAGATTTGGCAGATGGTGCATACAGAATCGACTACGTGATCACGAAGGCGGAGAATGATTCTGTATCCATGGCCAACGACTATTTCGAAAAGCCGGCTTTGTTGAATGTTAAAAGCGGAGAAATCACGGCACAGATTCAATTGAACCACAGTAAATGGATCACGGTATTTAAAACGCCGGCTGGCAGCGATTTCGCTGATGCGAAGGTGATCAGAAGCGATAAGGAAGAAGATACCCGGGTGGTTCAGTTCAAGATCGATGATCTGAGCAAGCCTTTGATTTCGAAAATTCACGTGACGGTACCGGATATTGATTATGATCACGATTATACGATCAGGTTCATCTTTGACCCAAAAACGATCAAGAGCACGGGAGCCGCACCGGCCAAGAGCGAACCGCCTGCAGCAGCCAAACCTTCCGAGGCCACGAAGAACAGCGCACCGGCTTCTAATTCACCGGGAAGCAAAACTGCCGAGAACAGCAAGTCTGGCGCGGACAAGGCCGCAGCGGGCCAATCGGCTCCGGTGTCTGCCGCCAAATCTTCAGGATCTGCAAATGCGGGTCAAGGATCGGCCGTTGTGAATCCTCAAACCGGGGACGAGGCCCCGATCGGTATGCTGGCAGGTATGCTGGTTGTATCCGGCTTGTTTGTGGCGTATCAGATTCATGGAAGAAAGCGTCGTCAACAGCCCTGATCAAATAAAAATAGGGCAGCCGGAGGGAGAGAGCCTATTTTGAGCAATCGTATACAAAAAGCAGTTTTCGTATGGACGATGTTGTTTGCACTGCTGGCAGCCGTTCAGACACCTGCGGTCTATGCGGATGGAAACTTAACGGGCGGGGAGAGTCCCGGTGGAGGCGTTCCTGTCGTTAACTCGAATCCACACGGAATTGCAGACGGTACGTACAGCATGGCTTACAAATTTCTTAAGTTTAACACGACCGATACTTCGGTGATGCAGGATTATGTCATTACACCGGGAAGGCTGACGGTCCAGAATGGAACGATGTTCGTCGAGATCACGTTAAAGCAAAGCAAGGAAACCACCGATTTTAAAATTGACACCGGCGAAGGCTTGTACTCTCCGGAAGTGACCCAAACGGATGAGCAGAAGAATACGCGAACCGTGAAGTTCGAGGTCAAAGACCTGACCGAGAAATTAAAAGGGTGGGTCAAGGTTTACTGGCAGGTAAGTCCAACTTTCCTGTACGATCACGAATATGATATCCACCTGACGTTCGACAAATCTACGATCAAGGCGATCGCGAGCGGGGCAAATCCGGCACAAGATCATGCGGAAAAGCCGTTGTCGGAACAATACACGGCAGGGGAATATGCCATCGAGTATGCGCTGAATCTGCGGGGTTCGAAGGAAGCATCGGTAACGAACGACGTTGTGAAGCACCCGGCCAAGTTCGTGGTGAAGGAAGGAAAGAGCTATCTGGCGGTCACGGTGTCCAACAAGGAAGTGACGGGACTAAAGATCGAGAAGGACGGCGTCTTGACCGATGCGGAAGTCGTCTCGACGAACGGGCAGCGGAATGAAAGAACGCTGCGGTTCGAAGTGAAGGACACCAAGACGAAAATATTCGCCCAATTCATTCTTGCGGTGCCAGGCCAAGACAAGGAAGAGAGCAACGTAGAATTTGTACTGGATGGAAGCAGCGTGAAGCCGTATGTAGAGCAGCCGGCCGACGATGGGTTAACCGAGACGGGTAAACAACCGGACACAGGCAGCATTGCCGATCTTGAAGATCACTGGGCCAAGGCATCCATCGAACGAGCCGCAGGTTTAGACATTGTGAACGGCTATGAAGACGGGACATTCCGTCCGAATGCTGACATTAACCGTGCAGAGTTTACGACGCTGCTGAGCAGGACGTTGAAGCTGGGGCCAAGCACGAAGGCGTTGAGCTTCACCGATCTGGCGGACATTCCGGAGTGGGTGAAACCGCATCTGGCCCCTGTGGTGGAAAACGGAATTATCGGAGGATATGAGGACGGTTCGTTCCGTGCCGAGCGCAAGATCAGCCGTGCGGAATTGGCGGTCATCATCGTACGCGCGTTGAAGCTGGACGTAGAGGCGAACGCGCAGGCAACCTTCGCGGATGCGGACCGCATACCGCAGTGGGCGCAAGCGGAAGTGGCGGCAGCGCACAAGCTGGGTATCATAAGCGGGCGGGATAACAACCTGTTTGCCCCTGATGAAAGCGCGACGCGTGCTGAAGCGGTCACCCTGATCCTCGCATTGAACCATGATGTAAAATAATAAGCTTGGACTAACATGGCTGCAGACCTTGGAGGATACCGGCACCCGGTGTCTTCGGGTATTTCTAAGCCGTTATGTGTAGAGGGCAAATTGGATTGAAAGGAGCGATAAGCATAAAATGCGCATGAAATCATGGATGGGCGCTTCACTCGTATCATTGGCCGTCCTCGTAACCGGCTGCTCCGGCAACGTGGCAACAGGCGCATTGTCAACTGGGGAACCACCGGCAGCGGAGCCCGCGCCAGCGGAGAACTACAGAGTCGTATCGACGACAGTAGCAGCGACTCAATTCACAGATGCCCTGGAACTCGATCTGGTGGGCATTCCGACCAGCTCCAAGGTGTTGCCTAAACGCTATGATGGGGTAACGAAGGTTGGTAATCCGATGACACCGAATATGGAAATTGTCAAGTCGCTTGATCCGACTGAAGTGCTGTCCGTTACGACCTTGGAATACGATTTGGCCCCGGTATTTAAGAATGCGGGCATCACGGCAAAATTTCTCGATTTCACCAGTCTGGACACGATGAGCCAAGCCATTCTTGATATGGGAACCAGATATGGTCGGGAAAATCAGGCAAGGGCTATTGTGGATGGATATAAGGCCAAGGTGGAGCAGATCAAGAAGCAGGTCGAGGGCAAGCCTCAGCCAACGGTGCTGATCCTGCTCGGCGTGCCCGGAAGCTATTTGGTCGCTACCGAAAATTCCTATATCGGAGATTTGGTAAGGCTTGCGGGGGGCAAGAACATCGTGCAGGGGGAAAGCGTTGAATATCTGGCTTCCAATACGGAATATTTACAGAAGTCCAATCCCGACGTCATTTTGCGCGCAGCCCACGGCATGCCTGAGGAAGTCGTAAAGATGTTTGAGAAGGAATTCAAGAAGAATGACATATGGAAGCATTTCTCCGCTGTGCAAAATAATCGGGTGTATGACCTGCCGGAGGAGCTTTTTCCGACCACGGGCAATTTTGCTGTGAGCGAAGCGCTGGAAGCGACGGTGAAAATGCTGTATCCCTAAAAGCCGTAAAAACCCGCATGAACGCACATGAATTCATGTGCAGAACCGTATGACGATAACCTACACCTAACAAAGGATGCTTGGGATGAACAAAAAGGTATGGAGCATATGGGGGGTCATTGTCCTCCTGATCGCGGTCACTGTCTACTCCGCCAGCACGGGCAGTATTAAAGTCGGGGGACTTGAGCTGATCCAAGGATTATTTACAGGAACGAACAAACAGGTAGAGGTCATCCGGGATTTGAGACTTCCACGTATTATCGTTGCGCTGTTCGTAGGGGCGGCTCTTGCCGTTTCCGGGGTGCTGCTGCAAGCTGTGATGCGCAGCTCGCTGGCGGACGCAGGGGTCATCGGGATCTCGTCAGGAGCCGGCTTTGTCTCGGTTCTGACCGTGTCGATCTTCCCGAACCTGTTTTTCTGGATGCCTTTGTTCGCGTGCCTGGGGGGAGCTTTGGCTTGTTTCTTGGTCTATTCGTTTTCATGGAAATCGGGTCTGATTCCGATCCGGATTATTCTGGTCGGGATTGCCATTAATGCAACCTTCAGCGGATTGGGACAATCCTTTAATTATCGTGGCAGCTACGCGGTCACGAGCATCAATCAGGCGGTCACCTCCATCCTCACGATGAAGAACTGGGGTGATGTGCATATTATGCTGGTTTATGGAACCATCGGGCTTCTGCTCGCCTGGCTGGTCAGTCCGTGGTGCAATTTGCTTGCCCTGCAGGACAAATCGGCTAAGAATGTCGGGCTTCACGTATCCCGGGCACGGCTGTGGATTTCGGCGATTGCCGTGCTGCTGGCAGCAGTGGCCACAGCCATTGGCGGGCTTATTGCCTTCGTCGGACTGCTTGTCCCTCATATTGCACGTCTGCTGGTCGGATCGGATCATAAGGTGTTGATTCCGTTCTCCGCCCTGGCGGGGGCTTTATTGATTCTGACTGCGGACACGCTGGGCAGAACCGTGCTCGCTCCGGCGGAAATTCCGGCCTCCATCATTATGACCGTTATCGGGGGGCCCTTCTTAATATTTTTGCTCAGGAAGAGTGATCGCGTCTATGGACATTAAGCAGCTGAGCTTCTCGTACGATAAAAAGAAAGACCAGCTCATGGGGATCAACTGTCAGTTTCAGCATGGCAAAATTACAACGATCATCGGTCCGAACGGCTGCGGGAAATCGACCTTGCTCGGGGTCATGTCACAGAATTACATGCCGCACAGCGGAGAGGTTATTCTGGACGGCAAGGCTATCGCCAGCTACAAGCCCCGGGAGCTCGCTCAGAAGCTTGCTGTCGTTCACCAACAGAATGAGGCTCCGCTGGATTTAACGGTTGAGAAGCTGACGAGCTTCGGAAGAATGGCATACAAAGGGCTGTTCTCCGGACATGGGGAAGAGGATGAGAAGGCCGTCGACTGGGCCTTAAGCTGCACCAATTTGCTGGAGAAGCGGGGAGTGACGCTGGACCAGCTTTCCGGCGGGGAGAAGCAGCGGGTGTGGATTGCGATGGCGCTCGCCCAGCAGACGCAAATTTTGTTTCTGGACGAACCGACTACATTTCTGGACATCTACTATCAGATTGAGGTGCTGGAGCTTGTCAAGAGCTTGAACGTGTCCCATGGATTGACCATTATTATGGTGCTGCATGATATCAATCAGGCGATTCGTTACAGTGACGAAATTGTCGTGATGAAGCATGGTCGCGTGGAGCTTCAGGGAGCGCCTCAGGAGATCATTACGGCGCAGACGATTCAATCTGTCTATGGGGTGCAGTCTATCATCCGGCAGGATGAGGAGGCCGGGATGATTGTTTTGCCTGTGGGGATCTGATTGTAATGTTCGTGTATAACAAACGATGAATAGTTCCATTAGGCATAAAGACATGTCTCTATGTCTAGTTCATCTATGCCCTCAAAGAACGGCCCCCTGTTCATCCATTTGAGCGTTCAGGGGGAGAGAGTCTGCATCTGCTAAGGCTTGCATTCTGTTTTTGCGTCCCTCGGAAGCAAAATAAATTAGGGGTTTTTCGTGTAAATTTAAAGAAAAAATAGCAGGAAAAATAGATATTGACAAAATTTAGAACGCAAATATAAGATAGGGGTGTCGAAAGATGGTGCACACGTCATCGATGTTCTGAAGAGAAGGGGTACTTGTTTATAGGCCTAAATCATGTACCTCAGCCGCAGAAGTTTTTTTTTACATCCAGACTGATAATGATTATCATTATCTACAAAATCTGCTTTTTCTGTGGCATTCAAACACGCAGGAAAGGAGGGCGGGAAGTCCGGTTCATTGTTTTGCAGCTTCGAGGGTCGCCCGTGTTTAATTAGTTTCTGCTTGTTCAACGCGTTCATGTCCTAAGCACAAAACCAAAAAAACCAAGGAGTGTGTTAATAATGAGAATGTCCATGAAAAAGACTTTTTCGATGATGCTGATGCTTTTCGTATTCGCGCTTGCTCTGGCCGTACCGGCTTTCGCGGCCGCTTCTAACTATGAATTTTTGGATGCTGCCGGCAATCCTTCTCCACATGCAAGCTCCTTCACTAATGATGCGGTTGTTTCGGGAAGCACAGTTACGGTCCATTATGACACGGATTATATTTACGGGTTGAAAGTCTATAATTCTGCAACAGATGCATACGACACCATTACAGGCACAGTGTCGGGCGACTTCATTTATTTTACGTTTGACGTTGCTGACTTTGAAGAAAATCTGCCGGTTCAGCTTGGAGTGAATGCGGGTCCTCATAGCGGATATATGAATTTGCAAATTAAATGGAATCTTTAATTTACAGATAAGTAGTGAAGAATGGCTCAGCACCAGGGGCCATTCTTCACTTGCAATAAAGACATTTACTGTTTTTACAAGGTTGAATAACCATTTTTGTATCGATAAATGGAATCTGTTTGAGGAGAGACGATCAATTGACTAAGCAAATTCAGAAAACAATGGCAATTTGGCTTGCCTTCGTATTATTGCTGTCTGCCCTGCAAATCGGGTCGGTATCGGCGGCGGAAACATCCTCTATCGTGCCTGATGGGGAATATGCGATCGGATACCGGTATGTTAAGGATACAAACCATTCGGAAGTATCGGCTGCCAACGCCTATATGCTGCCGAATACAGGAAAGCTGATTATACAGAATGGTCATGCGAAATTCGAGAATCAGATTACGAAGGAAAACTACGCTACATTCGCCTATTTCGGCTCGCGTATGGCAGGCAGAGACAAGGCGGTCATTCATGAAGAGGTAGGAAAAGCACCGGTCGTTACTGGAATTGAAGGCTATAAGCCGGTTGTGACCCGATTGACGGAAGACGGCAGGAATGTCATCGTGCAAATGGAAATCGAGGATATCAGTAAGATCCAGGATCTTTTACTTCATGTTGATGATAAAGATAATATTTTCAAATTACCTGTACCTTATAACTATTGGTATCATGTCGGATTGGAACTGGATATAAGCCAAATCGTCATTCCCGATCCCGGTAATGGCGAGGGCGGGAGCGGGGACCCTGGTAATGGCGGGGATAACGGTAATGAACCGGTTACGCTGGCCATGTTTAACGAACTGGCTACAGTGGCGCGTTCTGTTTATGCCAGTACCTATGAAGGAACCGGGGACGGATACTACCCGGTCGGCTCGAAAGCGGAGTTCTATCTCAGCATCACCCAATCGGAAACCATTGCAGCTAATGCGGGCGGAGAACCGACGATCATCAAGGCGGCCTATAATAAACTTAAGGCGGCTCTAGACAAATACAATGCCCTGAAGATTGTTGTGGACAAGGCGCCTTTAATCCAGTTAATTGAAGAAATAAGAGCTTTTACGCAAACGGCCAAGGATGGCGGGGCAGCTGAGGGAGGGCCGGGCAATCAGGTTGTCTATGCCTTCTCGGAGAACGAGTATCCCTACCCCACGGTTCAAGGTTTTGTTAATAGGACCCAAGCTGCATCGAATGTTGTAGCTGATGTCTACGCTTCTCCCGAAGACGTATCCAAACAATATAATAATTTGTATAATGGCGATTCCCTCACACCTGGATTTAAAGATATACAAAAGCGGAAGTTTGTGGCGTCTGCCGTTAACATCCTGATTCTGGATTCGGATACGGATACTGCTACGGAATCGGTTTATGCGAATGAATTCAAGCATACAGCCACTATCCTGCAGCAAGCGGAAGATCCGTATTATCAGGCGTATGCGAATATTACTTTTGTAAATCCTGCCGGTGAGCTTGATGTGAAAAGACTTTCTCCTAATGCCGCAGGCTCCTATGGAACGTCGTATTCGCTCGCCGCGTCTGCCGTGAAGAATCAGTCGGATGCGCAGAACAAGGTTTATCAACCCGCTATTCGGTATGCTTCTGCAGATGACTCCAAGTGGCGGGGGTTAACAGGTTTGAGGTACACGGTGAACGGTGTGACCAAAACCGTTTACATCAGCTTCAATGCGGATCAGCTTGCAGCCTTAAACAATTCCGTTGCCTACGCCAGACAGCTTCATGAAGGTGCGGTGGAAGGCACGGAGCCGGGACAATATCAAGCCGGAGCCAAAGCGACGCTGTTAGAGGCTATTGAGCTTGCGGCGGTTACCGGAAGCAAGCTTGCCGCTTCAAGGCCGCAAATCGCCGACGCTTCTGCGAAATTGCAGGCGGCAGTCGATGCGTTCCAAGCATCGGTGATCCCTGCCAACCCTGATCCTGGAACAGGAAATCCGAACGAGTATCCGATCGGCTTTACGATTTATAAAAAAGGCACCGATCAAAACTCCGTGATGTATGATTATGTGGATCGGAACAGCGGCAAGCTGACGTTGGAGAACGGCAAGTACTATGTGTCCTTCACGTTGAAGCAAAGCAAGGAAGTCGTATCGTTCAAAACGAAGCAAAACGGCGTACTACAGGAAACAGAGACTGTAAGCACCGATGAGGCAGCCAATACGCGTACAGTCCGCTTTGAAGTTGAAGACTTAACGGCTCGCAAGGATGGATGGGTCAAAATTTATTGGCAGATCACCGACTCCTACCTGTATGACCATGAATATGACGTAGAACTGGGCTTCAGCAACTTGCCTGTGCTTCCTGTGAGCAAGACGACGCTGAACAGCAAAATCGCAGAAGCTGAAGCTAAGTATCAAGCAGCCGCAGAGGGCAGTTCGCCCGGCCAATATGCGGCAGGGGCCAAGGCTGCCCTGCAAAAGGCAATTGATACGGCTAAAGACGTTTCCTCTAGTACGACAGCGACACAACAAGCTGTGAATGAAGCTGTGAATGCTCTGAAAAAAGCTTTGGTCATCTTTAACGCTTCCGAGATTCTGGCGGATGCAAGCTACACCTTCAGCTTGCCTGCCATGATTACCGATGCAACGGGAGCGCCAATCAGCAATTATGTTTCCAGCGGTGCGAAGTTTGAGGTGAGCAGCGGCAAGCAGGTAGCCACTTTCGAATTGAAAGCCGGTGTGAAGCTTAAAAAGATTCAAATGAAAAAAGCAGACGGCAGTCTGGAAGACGTGGAAAAGGTTGCAGCTGCTGCCAAGCAAGCGGGAGTTGTGACCGTGTTAAGCGCGGACGGCGCTGCATCGGCAATCAGCTTTGAAGTGAAGGATCGTACGGCTGTGTACGTGCTAAGCCTCGTGGATGCCGATCAGACGGAGCGTGCCTTTGAAATTGCGTTCGCTGAAGTAGCGCTTGTTCCACCTCCGACAACCAATCCGGAGGGGCCTGGTGGAGGCGGACCTGGCAGTGGAGGACCCGGCGGTGGAGGCACGACACCTAATATTCATGGAATTCCGGATGGCACGTACAGCATCGCTTACAGGTTCCTGAAGTATAACACGAACGAAACTTCGGTGATGCAGGACTATGTCATTACACCGGGAAGGCTGACGGTCCAGAATGGAACGATGTTCGTCGAGATTACGTTACAGCAAAGCAAGGAAGTCACGGATTTTAAAATTGACAATGGCGGAGGTATGTCCACTCCGGAAGTGAGCCAAACGGACGAAGAGAAAAATACGCGGACCGTAAAGTTCCAGGTCAATGACCTGACGGAAAAATTAAAAGGCTGGGTCAAGATTTACTGGCAGGTGAGCCCGGACTTCTTGTACGATCATGAGTATGATGTTCACCTGACCTTCGACAAATCTACGATCAAGGCGATCGCGAGCGGGGCAAATCCAGCGCAAGATGATGCGAATAAGCCGTTCTTGGAAAAATACACAGAGGGAGAATATGCCATCGAGTATGCGCTGAATCTACGGGGCTCCAAGCAAACATCGGTAACGAATGACTATGTGAAGCACCCGGCCAAGCTGGTGCTGAAGGAAGGGAAGAGCTATCTGGTCGTCACGGTGTCAAACAAGGAAGTTACGGGATTGAAGATCGAGAAGGACGGCGTCTTGACCGATGCGGAAGTCGTCTCGACGAACGAGCAGCGGAATGAAAGAACGCTGCAGTTCGAAGTGAAGGACACCAAGACGAAAATATTCGCCCAATTCATTCTTGCGGTGCCAGGCAAATACAATGGAGAGTACAACGTAGAATTTGTACTGGACGGAAACAGCGTGAAGCCGTATAAGGAGCAGCCTTCGGATAACGGACAAATCAAGCCGGGCAAACAGCAGGGCGTAAGCGGCAGCTTCGCAGATCTTGAAGACCATTGGGCGAAGGCGGCCATTGAACGAGCCGTAGGGCTCGGCATCGTGAACGGCTACGAAGACGGTACGTTCCGTCCGGATGCCGAAATTAACCGTGCGGAATTTACGACGCTGCTGAGCAGGACGTTAAAGCTGGTCCCAAGCACGGAAGAACTGAGCTTCACCGATCTGGAGAACATTCCGGAGTGGGTGAAACCGCATCTGGCTCCTGTGGTGCAAGCCGGAATTATCGGGGGGTATGAAGACGGTTCGTTCCGTGCCGAGCGCAAGATCAGCCGTGCGGAGCTGGCGGTCATCATCGTACGTGCGTTGAAGCTGGACGTAGAGGCGAACGCGCAGTCGACTTTCGAGGACGCAGGCAGCATTCCGCAGTGGGCGCAAGCCGAAGTGGCGGCAGCGAATGAGCTGGGTATAATTAGCGGACGGGACAACAACCTGTTTGCTCCTAATGAAAGCGCGACGCGCGCAGAAGCGGTCACCCTAATCCTGGCTCTGAACAATTATGTAAAGTAATAAGCTGGTACTAGCATAGCTGCAAAAACCTGAGGATGCCGGAACCCCGGCGTCCTCAGGTATTTTTAATCCGATTTGAACAAGGCCGGCAGAGGATACTTACGGAGAATTTAACCGAAGAATAGAGACGTTTAACTTTGGAGCGGGGGAGGCGTCGGCACATGCATCGGGTCTGGACCCTGCTGGCGGTTGCTGTGTTTATGTATGCCTCGATTCGATTGACGGCCGTTGGTTGGGGATACTACGAGAACCGTAAGGTGCTCGCTGAGGCGAGCCGAATGTTCGCAGCAGAGCAAGTTAAGGAATCGTTCTCTTCTGCGGGAGCCAGTGCCGTAGCGGAGAGCGTCTACGGTGGGGGGAGCGAGCGTCCGATTCGCAGCTCGTTCAAGCCGCTGCTGGAGCTGAATCCAGACGTAGTGGGGTGGATCAGGCTGGAGGGCAGCCGGATCGATTATCCCGTGGTTCAAGGTTCTGATAACGAGCATTACTTATATCGCAACTATAAAGGAGAGGCATCCAAGGCGGGCAGCATTTTCCTCGATTTTCGCAATAACATTGGAGCGGACGACCGCAATACGATTATTTACGGCCACCGGATGAAGGATGGTACCATGTTTGGCGAATTGAAGCAGTATGTGAATCGGGACTACTATGATACGCATCGGAAAATCCGTTTCGACACCTTGTATGAATCTTATACGGCTGAGGTTTTTGCGGCTTATTATACGACAACGGATTTTAATTATATAGAAACGGAATTTAACGATGAGGGGGCTTATGCGGCCTTTCTGGAGAATATTCAGAAAAAATCACTGTATCCGAGGGATGTGGAGCCTGGCACCGAGGACCGGATTATAACTTTGTCCACCTGTGATTATTTGCTGGACCCGGTGGCAGGCAGATTTGTCGTACATGCCCGGTTGGTGAAGGATGAAGCGGGCAAAGCCCTTCATGCTGATCATGAAACAGCCGAAATTTCGCAGACTCGATAAAGTAATATACGTGTCAGGTTTATGGAATGTATATGTTATGTTTTCCCGGTAATCGTTAAACGTCTTCATCAGCATGCTTCATCCCGGCCGGGTCTGATCACGGGCAGAACGCAATCAGAGCGGAGTGTCGCCCCAGGACGCCTGGGCGGGCGGTGGACACGGTTTTCGCCACCCGCCTTCAATTTCGGGCTTGCCGTTTATGCGCAGCAGTGTATGCTTGACTTTGCCAAAATTCGCAGTTAAAATGTGAACATTGAAAGTCATTGATGCGATCCATGGATGGGAACAAGTAATTCGAACCTTGCATAGGACAGAGAGGGAAGCCCAGGCTGCAAGCTTCCTTATGCGAATCGGATGAACAGACCTCCCGGAGGACAGTCGGGGAACCCCGGCGCTACCCGCGCTTTTCGTGCTGACAGCCGAAAGACAAGGGAAGCCGGACAGTAGCCGTGCTGCGTGTAGCGGGCGTTATCCGCCTCAAGTGTGAATGTCCTTCTTCCGTCCGGCTTGCCGCGGCGGCCGATGCATTCAAATCGCGGGTGGTACCGCGGGAGAACCGGAACCGATTCTCTCGTCCCTGTTTTATCGACAGGGGCGGGAGATTTTTTATTTTTCACACCTGTGTTCGTGTCAAGGAGAAAGGAGCCAGACCCAGATGAGTATACAGAAACCTAAGGGCACGCAAGATCTGCTGCCCGGCGAGATCGAGAAGTGGCAGTATCTCGAGAATAAAGCCCGCGAGCTGTGCCGCCGGTTCAATTACCGCGAAATTCGCACGCCTGTTTTCGAGCACACCGAGCTGTTCCAACGCGGCGTCGGCGAAACGACGGACATCGTGGAGAAAGAGATGTATACGTTTCAGGACAAGGGCGACCGCAGTATCTCGCTTCGTCCGGAAGGGACGGCCGGCGTCGTTCGCGCATACGTAGAGAACAAGCTGTACGGCGAACCGGACGTCAGCAAGCTGTACTACATCGGGCCGATGTTCCGCTATGAGCAGCCGCAGGCCGGACGCTACCGTCAATTCCACCAGTTCGGCATCGAGGCGTTCGGTTCCGTCGATCCCGGCATTGATGCGGAAGTCATCGCGCTTGGGTATTCGTTCTACCGGGAGATCGGCTTGAAGGACGTCACCGTGGAGATCAATTCGGTCGGCAATCCGGCCGTGCGCGCCGCTTATCGCGAGCACATTCAACGCTTTTTTGCGCCGGTGAAAGACCAGCTCTGCAAAGACTGCCAATCGCGGTATGACCGCAATCCGATGCGGATTCTCGATTGCAAGATCGACCAGAAGTTCTGCGAGGGCGCGCCGACGATCGTCGAGCATCTGGATGAAGAATGCCGGACGCATTTCCAAGCGGTGCAGGATCACCTGGCGGCGATGGATATCCCTTACCGGCTCAATCCTCGCCTTGTGCGCGGATTGGACTATTACACCCACACGGCGTTCGAGTATAAGGCGGCGGGCATCGGGGCCATCGATACGATTGGCGGCGGAGGCCGTTATAACGGCCTTGTCGGCCAAATCGGCGGCAACGACCAGCCGGGCGTAGGCCTTGGCCTCGGCCTCGAGCGCATTCTGCTCGTGCTGCAGGCGCAGGGTGTCGAGATTCCGGCTGCGAAGCCGCTCGACGTGTACTTGATCGGCCTCGGCGAAGCGGCCGAGAAGGAAACTGTGAAGCTGCTCCAGCAGCTTCGGATGCAGGGGCTGTCCGCAGAGCGGGATTATCAATCGCGTAAAATTAAAGCGCAGATGAAGTCGGCTGACCGCCACCGCGCCACTTATGTCGCCATTCTCGGCGAAGATGAGCTCGCGAAAGGCGAGATCACCGTTAAAGCGATGGCGACGGGCGAGCAGGAGACGCTGCCGCTCGCTGGCTTTGCAGCAGCGCTGGCCGCCCGGCTGCGGGCGTAATAAGCTGCCGGCGCGCACCCGGATATTCGCGCACCGCAGTTCCGCAATTTGCGGGCAGTACTAAGTTCAATCCTTGTTGACCACACTTTGGAGGTAGGTACGAATCATGACACAAATGTTAAAAACGCATGACTGTGGAACGTTAAGTAAAGCCAACGTCGGTGAAACCGTCACTTTGAACGGCTGGGTACAGCGCCGCCGCGACCTCGGGGGCGTCTTGTTCATTGACCTGCGCGACCGGAGCGGACTTGTGCAAATCGTGTTCAACCCGGAATTTTCCGGCGACGCGCACGGCATCGCAGATCGTGCGCGCAACGAGTACGTGCTGGCCGTTCGCGGTAAAGTCGTCGAGCGTGATGCGGAAACGGTGAACGCGAACTTGCCGACCGGCGAAATCGAAGTGCAAATTACCGAACTCGAAATTATGAACCCGGCCAAAAACCCGCCGTTCTTCATCGAAGACGGCATCGATATCGACGAGTCGCTGCGGTTGAAGTATCGTTACCTCGACCTGCGCCGTCCGGAAATGCAGCGCACGCTGCAGCTTCGTTCCAAAGCGGCGAAGGTGTTCCGCGATTACCTCGACGAGAACGGTTTTATCGAAGTGGAAACGCCGATCCTGACCAAGAGCACGCCGGAAGGCGCGCGCGATTACCTGGTGCCGAGCCGCGTCCATCCGGGCGAATTTTTCGCGCTGCCGCAATCGCCGCAAATTTTCAAGCAGCTCTTGATGGTCGGCGGCCTCGAGCGTTACTACCAGATCGCCCGCTGCTTCCGCGACGAAGACCTTCGCGCCGACCGCCAGCCGGAGTTTACCCAGGTCGACATCGAGACGTCGTTCCTGTCGCAGGATCAGCTGCTTGATCTGATGGAGAAGCTCGTCGTACGCTTGTTCCGCGAAACCGCCAACACGGAAATCCCGACCCCGTTCCAGCGGATCAGCTACGCCGACGCGATTGGCAAATACGGCTCGGATAAACCTGACCTGCGCTTCGGTCTTGAACTGAAAGACGTGTCCGACATCGTCGCCCAATCCGGCGTTCAAGTATTCGCCAGCGTCATCGCCAAAGGCGGCCAGGTGAAGGCTCTCAACGCCAAAGGATGCGGCGTCTGGAGCCGCAAAGAAATCGACGATCTCGGCGTGTTCGCCGCCCGTTACGGAGCCAAAGGGCTGGCCTGGATTACGTACAAAGACGGCGAGCTGAAAGGCCCGATCGTGAAGTTCTTCAACGAGCAGGAGCTCGAATTGCTGAAAGAGCGTCTGGAAGCCGAAGAAGGCGACCTGCTGCTGTTCTCCGCCGACACGAAGAAAGTCGTTGCGGACGTACTCGGCAACCTGCGTCTGAAGATCGGCAAACAGCTCGGCCTGATCGACGAGAGCCAGTTTAAGTTTGCTTGGGTCGTCGACTTCCCGCTGCTCAGCTACGACGAAGACGAGAAACGTTACGTGGCCGAGCACCATCCGTTCACGCGTCCGAAGGAAGAGGACGTTCACTTCTTCGATACCGATCCGGGCCAAATCCGCGCGCAAGCGTACGATCTCGTGCTTAACGGGTACGAAGTCGGCGGCGGCTCGATGCGGATCTACAAGCGCGAAGTGCAAGAAAAAATGTTCGCCGCTCTCGGCTTCTCGCCGGAAGAAGCGAATGAGAAATTCGGCTTCCTGCTGGAAGCGTTCGAGTACGGCACACCGCCGCACGGCGGGATCGCGTTCGGGTTCGACCGGTTGGTCATGCTGATAACCGGCCGCACCAACCTGCGTGAGACGATCGCCTTCCCGAAAACGGCCAGCGCGACCGATTTGCTTACCGATGCACCTGGTACGGTGGACGATAAGCAGTTGGAGCAGCTGTCCATTCGCATTGCCGTCAAGCCGCCGGTTACGAAATAAGAGGATTTGCTGAAAGGAGCGTACCCTCGATGCTGCATCAATTTTCACGAACGGAACTGGCGATCGGCCCGGAAGGGCTGGACGTCATGAGAAACAGTACGGTTGCGGTGCTCGGCATCGGCGGCGTCGGCTCGATTGCCGCCGAAGCGCTGGCCCGCACCGGGGTCGGCCGCATCGTTATGATCGATAAGGACGTGGTGGATATCACGAACGTGAACCGTCAAATCCACGCTCTCCTATCGACCGTTGGTGAGCCGAAGGCGGAGCTGATGCGCGACCGCATTCTGCAAATCAATCCGGAGTGCGACGCCATTGCACTGCGCATGTTTTATACCGAGGAAACGTACGAGAAGCTGTTTGAATATCCGCTTGATTACGTCCTGGACGCTTCGGATACGATCAGCTACAAGATTCACCTGATCAAGGAGTGCCGGCGCCGCAAAATCCCGCTCATTTCGAGCATGGGGGCGGCGAATAAGATGGACCCGACGCGTTTTCAGGTGGCGGACATCTCGAAAACGACGGTTGATCCGCTTGCTCGCGTCATTCGTCACAAGCTGCGCAAGGAAGGCATCCACAAGGGGGTTAAAGTCGTCTTCTCCACGGAAGAGCCGATAAAGCCCCGGGAGGATGTCACCCAGCGGATCGTACCGGACAACGCGCCGGAAATCCGCAAGGCGCAGCAGCCTCCGGCGAGCAACGCGTTCGTGCCGCCAGTGGCCGGCCTGATTATGGTTAGCGTTGCGGTGCGCGATCTGCTGGCTAAAGCCGGCCTCAATTAACTTCTGCCAACCGGCATCTCTGCTTCATGCGGATGCCGGTTTTTTTGTATTTGTAAAATTTCCAGAATTGGGGCAAGCTACCTGGTGTCTGATTTAATCGCAACCTTATCGGGGTGAGTCGTATGAACGGCAAGGCGAAAAACCGCAACAACCGTCGCAGTTTGGCTCATATGAGCACGCTGAATGTCAACATATTGCATTTCCGCAAGCCATGGGTGACTGCCTGGTGGTCGGCCGCTTTTCCGGGCTTCGGGCATTTGCTGCTCGGCAACCATTTCAAGGGGGCTATCCTCATCGTGTGGGAAGTGCTGATCAACATGCAATCGCACATTAATGGAGCGATGGTGTTATCGATTCACGGCAAATACAAGCAAGCGGCGCTCATTATAAATCCTCGCTGGGTGCTCTTATACATTGCGGTCTACATTTATGCCATATGGGACAGCTACCGAACGACGATCGAACAAAACAAAGTGTTCACGCTTGCGGAACGGGAGAATGCGCCGATCATCCGTTTTCAGATGAACTCGCTGGCGGTTCAATATTTGGACCTTCGTTCGCCATGGTTGGCGATGGTCTGGTCGCTGCTCATGCCCGGGCTTGGGCAGATGTATCTGCACCGGATTCCGACCGGTTTTTTGCTGCTTATCGGCTGGATTGTAATGGCTATCAACTCCAATTTTATGGAATGCCTTCTGCTTACGATAGAGAGCTGGGGCCGCATTCATTCGCCCATGGACCCGCAATGGTCGTTGTTTATGCCGTCGATTTATGGCTTTGCGGCCTTTGACGCCTATGTGTATGCCGTGGAAAACAACAAGCTGTTTGAAAAAGCGCAGCGGCAGTGGCTGGAAGAAGAGTACCAAACGTTGGGATTTTCGATCAAATCAGGCGCAGGAGGGTAGTAATCGATGTATATCGTAGCGACCTTCCGTTACTCCATGGAATTGGAACTTGCGATCAGCGACCTGCACGGCACAGGGATCGGAGCGGATTCGATCGCGGCGGTTCCGCTGGATCGCCAAATGCCGGGTCGGGCTCATTTTATGGATACGATGCATCGATCGGACGGTGTCAGCCTGTTAGACGGCCCCGCTGTGCTTGGGACCGTGTTAGCTGTTCTGGGCGCTTCCCTCGGGTTCAGCTGGACATGGGGGCCGATTATATGCGGGCTGCTCGGGCTTGCGCTGGGTGCGCTGCTCGGGATGGGAATCGATTACTGGGTAAACCGGAAAAAAAGAAACCGTGAAGCCAGCTCGTCACAGAATGAAGGCCAGGTTGTATTGATCGTACAATGCTCGGAAGAGCAATCAGAGCTGGTGAAGCAGATGCTCCGCTACCGGATGGCGATGGCGGTCGGCCAGTGGGGATCATACGCATGAGACGAAAAGAGACAGTCCCGCTTGGGACTGTCTTATTGCTTTTTCATATAAATTTTCGCTTCGACGCCGCTGTTCTGGGGCTCGTAAAATTTCGCGTCCTTCAGCGGCTCCGGCATATACTGGACCTTGCCGGCACGGTCCGGATGGTCGATCGGATTGACATATGTCTTCGAGCCGTCCTTGATCGAATCCGGCACCGGGTATGCCCGGTTGTTCTTCACGGTGTCGAAGGCGCGCGCGATCGCCTTGTATGCGGAGTTCGACTTCGGACTTTCGCATAAGTAAACCGCAGCCTGCGCAAGCGGGATCCGAGCTTCCGGCATGCCGAGGAACAGCACCGCATCCTTCGCGGCGAGCGCAATTTGCAGCGCGTGCGGATTGGCCATGCCGATGTCCTCGCTGGAATGGACGACCATGCGTCTGGCGATATACAGCGGGTCGACGCCCGATTCGAGCAGCCGGGCCATCCAATAGAGCGCCGCATCGGTTTGGCTGCCGCGGATGCTCTTGCAGAAGGCGGACGTCAAGTTGTACATGTCGTTCGTCGTGACGGCGTTGAGCCGGAATTGGAACGCCTGCTGCACGGTCGCCAAATCGACCGTATCCGCATCGGAGAGACTGTACACGGCATTCTCCAGCGCATTCAACGCATTGCGGATGTCGCCGTTGCAAATGTCGGCCAAATAATCGAGCGCTTCTGTCTCGATCGATACCTTCAGCTTGCCGAGGCCGCGCTCCGGGTCGTTAAGCGCCTCGAGAATCACGCGCTTGATCTCCGCCTCAGACAGCGCCTCGAGCCGGTATATCCGGCAGCGGGAAGCGAGCGGGGGGATGATGTCGTGCGCGATCGATTCGGTCGTGGCGCCGATCAGCGTGATCGTGCCGTTCTCGACGACGGGCAGCAGCGCTTCCTGCACATTCGATTTCATCGCGTGGATCTCATCGATGAACACGATCGTTTTGTGACCGTACAGCTTCAAGTCGTCAAGCGCCTTGGCGAATACGCCGCGCAGCTCGGCGACGGTCAAGGAGACGGCATTCAGCTTGACGAAGTGGGCGGACGTCAGACGGCTGATAACGGCGGCCAGACTTGTTTTGCCCGAGGAGGGCGGACCTTGCAAGATCATCGACGACACGCGGTCTTGCTCAATCAGATTGCGCAGCAGCTTCCCTTTGCCAATCAGGTGCTGTTGGCCGGCAATGTCATCCAAGCTGCGGGGGCGAAACCGTTCCGACAACGGCTCGACGACTTCCCGCCGCTCTTCGTAGTTGTAATCGAATAGGTCCATGGCTAACTCTCGCTTTACATATGGAAATTAGAACGGATGTTTCTATTTCATAAAGTTATTTTACCACATGAGCGGCAAACATGGAATTTCAACGCAGCTCCAGCGGCGAAAGCTCTCCACACGGTAAGTTTTGGCACCGCGGCCATTATTGATGTACAATCGAAGGTAAACGAATGAAGGAAAAGAGGGAACGTATGAAACAAGCGGTCAAACCGGTAATCGCGCTTCTGCTGCTGGCCTCCGTCGTCTCGGCCTGCGCGCCGAAGACGGCCCCTTCTGCCGAAGGTAACGGCAGTGCGCATGCCGGGCACACTCAGCAAGGACATCCAACGCCGCAGGGCGATATTCAAGAAAAAACAGCTTCCGCGGACGCGCTGCCGCGTTTTCTGGACAAACAACCCGAGGATGTGCGCCTCGTCTATGAAGCCGCCGGCAAAGCGGCCGATCTCTTGAAGTGGATGCCCTGTTACTGCGGCTGCGGGGAGAGTGCCGGTCATATGAGCAACATGAACTGTTTTATTAAGGAAGTGCAAGCGGACGGCTCCGTCGTCTGGGACGATCATGGCACGCGCTGCGGCGTATGTTTGCAAATTGCAGTCAAGTCGATCAAGATGAAGCAGGACGGCAAGACGCTGAAGGAAATACGCCAAACGATCGAGCAAACGTACAAGCAAGGCTTTGCCAAACCGACCCCTACGCCGATGCCGTCGTAACCCGGAAGGAAGACGAAGCGTCGCACTTTCCCGTTCTAGCCGTGCCCTTGGATGTATAGGGTATTAGTATAGTTTCAAACTAGACTTCTTGCGGTTGGGAAGGTGAAAGGGCTTGATCAGCGATCCGTTCCCCCTTTGGTTAAACATCGGGTTTGTACTGCTGCTGGTGTGTTTGAACGGTTTTTTTGTCGCTGCCGAGTTCGCCATCGTCAAAGCGTCCCGCAGCCGGCTCGAGAAGCTCACTTCCGCCGGCTCGCGAAGCGGACGGTGTGCGAGCTTGGTCCTGAGCAATGTGGACGCGTATTTATCCGCCTGTCAGCTCGGAATCACATTAACCTCCCTCGGGCTCGGGTGGCTTGGGGAACCGGTCGTTTCCAAGCTGCTGGCGCCGCTTTTGCGCCCGTTCGGGCTGCCGGAGTCCGTCGTTCACATGGCGGCTTTCGTTCTGGCATTTACGCTCATCACGACGCTGCACATTACGCTCGGCGAGCAGTTTCCCAAGACGTATGCGATTCGCAAGTCGGAACGTGTGACGCTGCTTTCATCCGTTCCCTTGGCGGCGTTCTACAAGATCATGTACCCTTTCATTTGGATGCTGAACGGGCTGTCGAACGCGCTGCTGAGGCTGACCGGCATCGAACCGACGGAGGAGCATCGCAGCGCCCATACGGAAGACGAAATACGCGTGCTGATGAAAGAAAGCAACCAGAAAGGGTTAATCGACAATACGGAGCTGACGCTTGTCGATAACATTTTTGAATTTACGGAAACGAATGCGCGTGAGATTATGATTCCCCGTACGGAAATGATATGTTTGTACGCCCAGCGCTCCTATGAGGACAATAAAATGATCGCGATCAGCGAAATGCATACGCGGTACCCGGTATGCGATCCCGATAAGGACGCGATCATCGGTTTTGTCCATATTAAAGATTTATTGAAGCTGACGGATGGCGAAGGCGAGTTGCTGACGATCGTAAGGCCGATTATGAAGGTCGCGGAATCCATGCAAATCAGCGCCTTATTGAAGCTGATGCAGAAGCGCAAAGCGCAGATGGTGCTATTGATCGACGAATTCGGCGGCACGAGCGGACTTGTTACCTTCGAGGATATTATCGAGGAAATTGTGGGTGAAATCCAGGACGAATTCGACGAAGAACGCCCGCAGATCGAGCGGAAGGACGAACGGACGCATTCGATCGACGGGCGCTTGTTGATCGAAGAAGTGAACGGGTATTTCGGTCTCGAAATCGAATCGGACGATTACGATACGATCGGGGGATGGATGTACGCGCAGGTTGAGATGCCGCCCACCAAGCTGCAGCAGGTCGAGTGGAATGAACGGTTTGTGTTTACCGTAGAGGAAATCGACCATTTACGTATCTCCCGCATTCTCGTGACGCCGAGTAAGAATGCGAAGCATAGCGATCCGGCATCCGGAGACCATGGGATGTAAGCCGATAAATGCCGGAAAAATTGACCTGCGGGAAGGTCATTTTTTTTTGAGTTTACAACGTAACAATGTTATATTACATTGTTTCGTATAAGGTGGTGCGGTTATGATCGAGCAAGAGCTCATATCCAAGAAAGAATTGCTGGAATTGACGGGTATTTCGTATGGCCAACTGTACCGCTGGAAGCGGAAAAATTTAATTCCCGAAGACTGGTTCATCCGCAAATCGACGTTTACCGGGCAGGAAACTTTTTTTCCGAAGAAAAGCATTTTGGCTCGTATCGATAAGATCGTCAATATGAAGGAAGATTTATCGCTTGACGAGTTGGCGGACGTCTTCTCGCCGGAAGTGGCGGACATGGCGGTAGGGCAAAGCGAACTTTTGGAACGTAACATTGTTTCGAAACGATCGCTGGAGTTGTTCACGAACACGTTCGGCGACGGACCCGTGCTCCCGTTCGGACGCATATTGATCGCTTATATGCTCGATAAGCTGCTGCAAGCTGGCGATATCAATCTGGACGAAGGCGTTATGATGCTGCAGACGCTGCATGGCCACGAGTCGGCAATAGAGAACAAAAGTTGGGTGCTGGTGTTCATTCGCAAGATGGGCATCTCTTCGTTCCTGATGATCGGCGGTACGGATTCCGTTATGTTCGACCCGGGTACGAAAGTCGTGGCCCGGTTGAGCTTTGCCGCGTGCATGGAAGAACTGAAGATGAAGATGAACGATGGAAGGGGATGACCCAATGGAATCGCGCAACAATTTGACGGTCACCGGGACGGGCGGCGCGGGACCGGGACGATGCTGAAGAAGCTGCTCGGCTCCTTGTTTCTTCCGGCGGATTATTATGAAGGCACACTGACGGCCGAATCGATCGAGGGCGACGACGTTTATGTGGAGTACACGCAGGCGGAGGTCATCCGGGGGCGGAACGTAGTCGTCGGACCCGGGTGCGGCATCGGCCGGATTGAATATACGAACAAGCTCGAGCATACGGCGGGATCGGATGTTACCGACGCTGTGCAAATTTGATGGGGGAATGGAGCGATAACGATGGGCTTACGCGGCGATTTGAATATTTCAGGCGTAATGGGCGGCGCGGGCGGAGGCGCGTATAACAACGTTAAGATTAACGGGCAAGGGAACGTGAACGGTCCTTTGGATTGGTGAGCTTCGTCTGTAACGGAAGGTCGAGCATACACGGCGAGGTGAAGGCTCAAACGGTGGAAGTCAACGGCTCGACTTCGTTTGAAGCGAAGGTGGATACCGGCAGCATGCAAATTAACGGCAAAGCGGACGTGGAAGGAAGCTTAAGCGCACGCGAGCTGAGAGTCGACGGGCAGTTGAAGGTGAAGGCCGGCTTATCCGGAGAAGACATCGTGGTGAACGGTTATTTGAAGGTTCAGGGCGCTTGCGAAGCGGAATCGTTCCGTTCCCGCGGCTGCTTTCGCGTGGACGGTCTGCTGAATGCGGGGAGCATCGAAGTCGACTTGTACACGGAATGCCGGGCTAAAGAAATCGGCGGCGAAACGATATCTGTCCGCAAAACGGAGCTTGCCGGCGCGCTCGGCAAGCTGGTACGGGCGCTGATGTTCGCAGAAGATGCGCTGATCTTCGATACGATTGAAGGCGACGAGGTTTATCTGGAGCACACCCGCGCCGGCATCGTCCGGGCCAAGAATGTGAGCCTGGGGCCCGGCTGCGACATCGGATTGGTGGAATACGCGGATACGTTCAATCACCATCCGGATTCGCGTGTCGGAGAGAGCCGTAAAAGCTTATGACCGCAGGAGGCCTGCATGGACGAATTTCTTACACAGCTTTCGGGCGGTATCTCCCGATATGCCGAGATGGGTCGTGACGATCTATATGGTGCTGACGGCGCTCGGTATCGGCGCTTGAACCCGGCTGAAGCTTCGCCATGCGGAAAAGTCCGCTGCTTGACGAAAGGTGACGATGACGTTTGCCGCCTAGTTGCGTCGTGGTATACTAGCTCATAAGAAGGAGCCCGGTGCAAGGAGATGACATACGAGTGAAACGCAAGTCCAAATGGTTCAAACTGACGCCGCCGCGCGTGTTTGCCGGCGGTTTCGCCCTTATTATTGCGGTCGGCACGCTGTTGTTGTCGCTGCCGGCCGCCGCCGTAAGCGGGGAAGCTACCCCGTGGGTCGACGCGTTGTTCACGGCGACCTCGGCTACTTGCGTGACAGGATTGCTCGTGGTCGATACGGGCACTTATTTTACAAAGTTTGGTCAAGTCGTCATCCTGATTCTGGTGCAGCTCGGAGGTTTGGGCTTTATGACGACGGTCACATGGTTCGCAATCGCGATGAAGAAACGGATTTCGCTGCGCGATCGGCTCATGTTGAAGGAGTCGATGAATCTTCTCGGCATCGAAGGCGTCGTGCGGCTTATTATGAAGGTGCTGATCTATTCCGTCGTCATCGAGAGCTTCGCCGCGCTGTACTTCGCCTATCGCTTGTCGCAGGAGATGCCGCTCGGCCATGCGCTTTATTACGGCGTGTTTCATGCCATATCGCTGTTCAACAACGCGGGCTTTGAGCTGTTTGGCGGGTTCCGCAACCTGACGCCTTATGTGGCGGACTGGGGAATCAACCTTGTGTCGATGCTGCTTATCTTGTTCGGCGGTATCGGATTTATCGTGCTCTCAGAGCTCGTGGATTACCCGAGCTCGCGGCGCCTGTCGCTGCACAGCAAGGTTGTGCTGACGGCTACCGGCATTTTGACGCTGTTAAGCGCACTGCTCATCTTTATATTCGAATATACGAATGCGCGTACGCTCGGCCCGCTCAGTCTCGACACGAAAATTCTCGCCTCGTTGTTCCAATCGATCACCTTGCGCTCCGCAGGAGTGAATACGATCGATATTACCGGATTGCGGTCGGCTACGCAGTTCCTGATGGTCATCATGATGTTTATCGGCGCGGCTCCCGGCTCCACCGGCGGCGGGATCAAGCTGACAACCTTCGTTATTCTGGTCGGCGCCGTACTGACCATGGTGCGGGGGAAGCAAGACATGGTCCTGTTCCGTTACCGGGTCCCGAAGAGAGATATATATAAAGCGACGACCTTTTCCTTGCTTGGCTTGTTTTGCCTCGTGCTGTCCACGATGGCGTTATCCACCGTGCAGGGGCAAGATTTCCTGATGATTTTGTTCGAAGCGGCTTCGGCTTTCGGGACGGTGGGCTTAAGCGCGGGACTGACGCCAGAGCTAGGCTTCGCCGGCAAAATAAACATCATTGTCATGATGTATATCGGCCGAGTCGGTCTGATCACGCTGGCGTTCGCTTTGCAGCCGAAGCTTAAGAAGGACAGCTATCGGTATCCGGAAGGCAAGCTGACGATCGGTTGAGCGGTCTGCGTTATAGCCCGGGAAATAATTTTATACAAAAAAACCGTCAAGGTGGAGTACCTTGACGGTTTTTGTATATGGGACGCCGAACGCTCAAGTCAGCCGATCTCCGGTGCCTGATGCGGTATAGCCAAACCTTGTCCGCGTCACTTCACCATCTTGTCGATGACCGCTCCGCCCAAGCAGACATCGCCGTCATAGAACACGACGGATTGTCCCGGCGTAATCGCCTTCTGAGGCTGATCGAATTCCACGCGGCAGCTGCCGTCCGCTTCGAAATGAACGATGACGCCTTGGTCCGGCTGGCGGTATCTGAACTTGGCCGTGCAGCGGAACGGGCTTTGCGGAGGTTCTCCCGAGATCCAGGTCAAGTCGGTGGCCAGCAAGCCCTTCGAGTACAACGCCGGATGTTTCTCGCCTTGAACGACGTACAACACGTTACGCTCCAGGTCTTTGCCGGCGACGAACCAAGGCTCGCCGCTGCCCGAGCCGCCGATGCCGAGCCCTTGGCGTTGTCCGAGGGTATAGTACATCAGGCCGTCGTGGCGGCCCTTCAATTCCCCGTCCAGCGTGCGCATCTCACCCGGCTTGGCCGGCAAATAACCGCTGAGAAACTCTTTGAAATTTCGCTCGCCGATAAAGCAAACGCCGGTGCTGTCTTTTTTCTTCGCGGTCGCAAGACCCGATTTCTCCGCGATCGCGCGGACTTCCGGCTTCGGCAGATGGCCGATCGGGAACATGGCCTTGGAGAGCTGGTACTGGCTCAGTGCGTGCAGGAAATACGTCTGATCCTTATTCGAATCGACGCCTCGCAGCAGCCGATATACGCCGTCAACTTGCTCGACGCGTGCATAATGGCCGGTCGCAATATAGTCTGCACCAAGCTCGAGCGCCTTGTTCAGAAACTCGCCGAATTTGATTTCCCGGTTGCACATGACGTCCGGGTTCGGCGTGCGACCTTTGCGATATTCGTCCAAGAAATAGGCGAACACCTTGTCCATGTATGGTTTCTCAAAATTTACCGTATAATAAGGAATACCGATTTGACTGCATACCCGGCGCACATCTTCGGCATCTTCTTCCGCCGTACAGTGTCCGAACTCGTCGGTATCGTCCCAGTTTTTCATGAATACGCCTATGACCTCGTAACCTTGCTCTTTCAGGAGCAGCGCCGCAACGGACGAATCGACGCCGCCTGACATGCCGAGGACAACACGTGGTTTACTCATTCTTAATCCCCTCGCTTTGCTCTTGTGGCCTGCTTAGTATTATACATAGATTTGCTCATAAATAAAATTATTTCAACATATCGTCATTGTTTTTCTCCCACAATAGAAGGTTTTGTGTTACCATAGAAAAGATACCAAAATGTATGATATGTAAATGAGGTGCTCGATTTGAAGATATCAACTAAAGGCCGCTACGGGCTGACCATCATGATGGAGCTTGCCACCAGGTTCGGAGAAGGCCCCACCTCACTGAAAAGCATCGCCGAAAAGCATCAGCTTTCCGAGCATTATTTGGAGCAATTGGTTGCCCCGCTGCGTAATGCCGGGTTAGTCAAAAGCATTCGCGGCGCTTACGGTGGATATATATTATCAAAATCGCCCGAGGAGATTTCCGCTGGAGATGTCATTCGGGTACTGGAAGGTCCGATCAGCCCCGTCGATTTTACGGAGGAAGACGACCCTGCCAAACGGAACTTGTGGATACGCATTCGCGATGGCATCGCACAAGTGCTGGATTCGACCTCGCTGCAGGATATGATCTCCTATCATGACGAGGGAAGCCATCACGACAGCTATATGTTTTATATCTAAGTGTCTTTACATTTCTTATGAACGATGTGGTGAGTACATTGAACCTGATTTATTTGGATCATGCCGCAACAACCCCGGTTCATCCGGAAGTGGTGGAAGCCATGATGCCATATTGGACGAATAGCTTCGGGAATGCCTCCAGCACGCATTGGGCCGGCCGCGACGCGAAGAGCGCGCTGAACGAAGCGCGCGATCGGATCGCCTCTTTCGTCGGATGTGCGCCGTCTGAGCTCGTCTTTACCGGCGGAGGCACGGAGAGCGATAATATGGCGCTGTTCGGCGCCGCTGAAGCGAACCGCGCTCGCGGCAACCATATCGTTACGACGCAGATCGAGCATCATGCGGTTCTGCATGCATGCGAGAGATTGGAGCGCCTCGGCTACGAAGTGACCTACGTGCCGGTCGACGAATACGGACGGGTCTCGGTGGACGACATTAAATCCGCGCTTCGCCCGGATACGATATTGATCAGCGTCATGTACGGCAATAACGAAGTCGGCACGCTGCAGCCGATCGAAGCGATCGGCGCACTGGCTCGCGAGAAGGGAATCGCCTTTCACGTCGACGCGGTTCAGGCGCTGGCTTACATGCCGCTTCATTTGCATGCGCTGCCTGTTGACTTTATGAGCTTTTCCGCGCACAAATTGAACGGTCCCAAAGGGGTCGGCGCGTTGTATATAGCGAAGAACGCTCGGTTCGTGCCGTTAGGCTACGGCGGCTCCCAGGAGCGCAAACGGCGCCCAGGTACGGAGAATACCCCGGCGATCGCAGGTTTTGCGAAGGCGGTTGAACTTTTTGACCGCGCGAGGTATGAAAAGAAACATCACGTGGAAACACTACGTCAAGAACTGGTAAACGAGCTGGAAAAGCGGCTCAGCCCGGACGATTTCATCGTGAACGGACATCCGAGCGAGCGGCTGCCGCACATCTTGAACGTCAGCTTCCCGGGCGTCTCGACAGAATCGATGCTGATGAATCTCGATTTGGCCGGAGTCGCGGCGGCAAGCGGATCGGCGTGTACCTCCGGATCGCTGGAGGTATCCCATGTGCTGAAAGCGATGGGGTTATCCGAAGCGAGAACTTCGTCGGCGATTCGGTTCAGCTTCGGCGCCTCGAATGATTCCGCACAGATTCGCGAAACCGCGTCACGGGTTGAAACCGTCATCCGCCGTTTACGTAGTATCGTTTAAGCCAATTCACGATTGGAGAGAGTTTGGTGAGACGTACGCGGGATGTGATCGGGTTGCCTGTGATCTGCGTGCATACCGGCAAACAAGTCGGTGAAGTTACGGATCTGCTGCTCGACGAGGATTGGCAAGTGCAGGCGTTTCTGCTAGGGGCGGGACATTGGTTTCAAGAAGCGACTTGCGTGGAATGGGAAGACGTTATCGCACTAGGCGAAGACGCCGTTACGATCAAGCGGGAGGACGCGATTAAGCCGCTTGAAGCGAAGAATACCTGGAAGCTTCTGCTTGGCGGGAGACACCGGATCAAGGGACTTCCGCTGCTGACCGTGAACGGTCAACAACTCGGCGTCGTCGAGGATGTTTATTTAGATGCAAAAACGGGTAAAAAAGTAATAGGATACGAATTGACCGAGGGTTTCATTTCAGATCTCAAAGAAGGGCGCAAATGGCTGCCCATGCCGGATTCCGTGAAAGTCGGCGAGGACGCCTTAATTGTTCCCGTACGCGCAAGCGAGGCGTTGGAGGAAATCTTCGTACCAAAAGAAGAATAGGGTGATACAGATGTTACGTTGTCCAAACTGTAATTCCAAAGATATCGGCAAAATCGGCTCGCATCAATTTTATTGCTGGGGCTGCTTTATCGAACTGACCGTGAACGGGGAGAAGATGTCCGTATTCCAAGTCGAGGAAGACGGCACGTTAAGTTCGTTGGATGATCTCTTCTTTGAAGAGGAAATGCCGCAAGTTCACGCCAACTAACGGTTCGGACCGGCAAGCCGACTTACAATATAACGCCTATGAACACCGCTGCAGGGAGCGTCGCTCCTTCGCTTGCGGTGTTTTTTTGTCCCGTTCGTCCTTCTTCATTGTATTCGGCTCGTGCCGGCTTTATGTGCGGGGGACGTCCGAATATTGGGTTAAGAACCAGGGGTTGTACATATACTGTAGTATATGGAAGTTCGTTCGTACTGACGAAGCCGGTACCGAAAGATGCCGAAGGAGGGGACGTGTCTGGAACGGCTGCCCAAAAACCGCGTTCTGCTCGGGATGGTTTATACCTTGCTCATTCTTGTTATTTTATATTTGCTGATGCAGCTCCGGCCGATGATTTCAGGGGTGTATTGGTTTTTGCGCGAAATTTTGACACCGTTTATCATCGCGCTCATTATTTCCTATGTCTTGAATCCGGTCGTCTCGCTGCTGGGCGCACGCAAAGTGCCGCGTACGATCGCTGTGCTTCTGATCTACGCCTTGTTCATCATGTCCATGACGGTCATCCTGATGAACGTGATTCCGATGCTCGTTCGCCAGCTGGCGGAGCTGAACGAGCACATGCCGGACGTTTCGTTCAAGGCGCAGAGCCTGGTCGACGACTTGAACGGCCTGCAGTTTTTGCCGGACAGCGTCCGGATCGGGATCCATCAATCGTTGGCGAAGCTGGAGGACGGCATCTCGCTGGCGATCGCCGATTACATCAACGGGATCGGCAATACGATCAATAAGCTGTTTATGATTTTTATTATCCCGTTCGTCGCATTCTATATTTTGAAAGATTTTCAATTGATCGAAAAAACGACGCTGGCCATTGTGCCCAGAACGCACCGCAAAGAGATTGTGTCGATGCTGACCGATATCGATACGGCGCTCGGCAACTACATTCGCGGACAGTTTACGGTTTGTCTGATTGTCGGGCTGCTTGCTTACATCGGGTATTGGGCAATCGGCATCCCCTATGCGCTGCTGCTGGCAAGCGTGGTCGCGGTGTTCAACATCATTCCGTACCTGGGGCCGTTTCTCGGCGCGGCTCCGGCGCTCATCGTCGCCTCGACGATTTCGATCAAAATGCTGCTGCTGGTTATCGTGGTCAATACCGTCTGCCAAATTCTCGAGGGCAACGTCATCTCACCGCAGGTAGTCGGCCGTTCTTTGAACATGCACCCATTATTTATCATGTTCGCGCTGCTCGTTGGAGGAGAGGTGGCGGGTGTGGTCGGGCTCATATTGGCGGTTCCGTTCTTTGCGGTAATCAAGGTTATTCTGCAGCATGTCTTTTTATATTACGTGCATAAACGAACCGTTTAAAAAAAAATTTGGTCATGGGCGCAACAAATTGCAACCTCCGGCGTATATACAGATGGAATTTTTTTCGGGAGACCCTGAAGCCCGTCTACAACTGCATATTCAGCAATCGTTTCATAGGAGGAGCCTGTCACCAAGGGCTCCTCTTTGTCTTTTTTCAGGGTCTCACCAGACATCGCAGGAGGACTATCTATATGGACATGCAAGCGCTCATCGCTATCGGGTTATTTCTCGTCGCCTACGGATTCATCATCTCGGAGAAAATCCACCGAACGATCGTCGCCATGACCGGCGGCATTCTAGTGGTTGTGCTCGGAATCGTTAATCAGGAAACGGCGCTCCATCACATCGACTTTAACACGCTCGGACTGCTCGTCGGGATGATGATCATCGTCAGCATTACGGCGGAGACGGGGGTATTTAAGTACGTCGCGATTTGGGCGGCCAAAAAAGTCGGCGGACACCCCGCGCGCATCATGGTCGCGCTGGCGATCGTGACGGCGTTCGGTTCGGCGTTCCTTGACAACGTCACGACGGTGCTCCTGATGGTGCCGGTCACTTTCAGCATTACGCGACAGCTGCGGGTCAATCCGATCCCGTTCTTTATTTCACAAATATTTGCGTGCAACATCGGCGGGACTGCGACGTTAATCGGCGATCCGCCGAACATTATGATCGGCAGCGCGGTGAAGGAACTGACGTTCATGGCGTTCATCAACAACCTGACGCCGATTGTGATCATCATCCTGATCGCGACGATCCCGGTCTTCGTCCTGCTGTTTCGCAAAGACATTCAGACAACGGAGGAGCTGCGGCGCGGCGTCATGGATCTGGATGAAAAGTCGGAAATCCAGAACCCGGCGCTGCTTCGCAAAAGTTTGGTCGTGCTGGGCTTAACGATCGGCGGCTTCTTCATCCATCAGATCGTCCATCTGGAATCGGCCACGGTGGCCTTGGCCGGCGCGTTCCTGTTGCTCCTGTTAACCGGGGAGCATTATTTGGAAGAAGCGTTCCGCCGGGTCGAGTGGATGACGATATTTTTCTTCATCGGATTGTTCGTGCTCGTATCGGGTTTAGTTGAAACCGGCGTCATCGCGGCTTTGGCCGAGCAGGCGATCAAGTTGACCGGCGGGGATGTGACGAAGACGTCGATCATGATTTTGTGGTTTAGCGCGCTCGCTTCGGCGTTCCTCGACAATATCCCGTTCGTGGCCACTATGATTCCGATGATCTTCGAGATGGGAACGATGGGCGTATCCGATTTGGAGCCGCTCTGGTGGAGCCTTGCGCTAGGGGCTTGCCTCGGCGGTAACGGGACGCTGATCGGGGCCAGCGCCAACTTGATCGTCGCCGGTATGTCCGCCAGGGAAGGATATCCGATATCGTTTATGAAATATATGATAATCGCGTTTCCTTTGATGCTGTTTTCGGTGGCGCTGGCGCACGTATATATTTATGTAAGATATTTGATGTAAGGGGGAAAGGCTGCGATGACAAAGCTTCGCTATACATATGACGAGAAGCTCTTATCTTGGGAGGAGCAGAACGACGGGGAGGCGGACGTGGAATTTTGGCTGCGTCTATCCGTGCCGGATGCGAATGTCGAGAAGGGCGTGAAGGCGGTGCGCGATTATTTTGGCCATAACGACGTTCTGACCGACGTGTTGGTCTATGCGCACCACAATGCGGTGTACCAATGGATTGTCCGCCGCGACTTCTACGAGGCATTCGTCATCCGGGCGTTCGAACACAAGCTGTTGACCTCCCTCGTTTGGGAGTAGGGCCCCGGCCCCGCACGGGACACGGGAACGGGATACGCCCAAATGCCGGGCTCTACAGGGCGGATCTCGGTTGACAGGCCCGCCGTCGGAAAGGTATAATTTTGCTTTGTAAAGCTTTGGCTTCCAAACAAGAAAGCGTTGAAGAAATTCAGTAGGTTGTAGTCCATTAGCCAGAGAGAAGGCTCGGATGCATACCGATACGGCGAGAAGGCAGGCGCAGGCCATGTCCGAGAGCCGGGCTTGGGTGCGGTCCGCTGCGAGAGTCTTCCTAATGAAGGGCGACTGAACGCTCATTTCGGAGCGCGGATAAACTCCGCCGGAAGGACCCGTTATCGTCCGCGAAGAGGAGATTGCACCGAACCGCCGAGCGTTAACAGCGCAGGCGAAGGCCGTGCAATAACCAGGGTGGTACCGCGAGCAATCGTCCCTGTTTTCAGGGGCGTTTTTTTATTGTTTTTCCCGTTTCATTTCAATTCAGGGGGGGCTTACGAAAGTGAAAGCTAGTGAAATTCGTTCCAAATGGTTAAAGTTTTTTGAAAGCAAAGGCCATAAAATCGAGCCGAGCGCCCCGCTCGTGCCTCACAACGACCCGTCGTTGCTCTGGATCAACGCCGGGATGGCGCCGCTGAAGCCGTACTTCGACGGCCGCATCGTACCGGAGAACCCGCGGATCGCCAACTCGCAGAAGTGTATCCGGACGAACGACATCGAGAACGTGGGGAAGACGCGCCGCCACCACACTTTTTTCGAAATGCTCGGCAACTTCTCCATCGGCGATTACTTCAAGGAAGAAGTCATCACGTGGGCGTGGGAGTTTCTGACCGACAAAGAATGGATCGGCTTCGATCCGGAGCGTCTCTCCGTTACCGTATATCCGGAAGATACGGAAGCGTTCGAGCTTTGGAACAAGAAAATCGGGATTCCGGAAGAGCGAATTTACAAGCTCCAGGAAAACTTCTGGGATATCGGCGAAGGGCCTTGCGGACCGTGTACGGAAATTTTTTACGACCGCGGCGACAAATACGGCGACCTGAACGATCCGGAATGCTGGCCGGGCGGCGAGAACGAGCGCTTCCTCGAGGTGTGGAACCTCGTATTCTCGCAGTTCAACCATAATAAGGACGGCAGCTATACGCCGCTTCCGAACAAAAACATCGATACCGGCGCCGGACTCGAACGGTTCGCTTCGATTCTGCAAGATGTCGATTCGAACTTTGACACCGATCTGTTCCAGCCGATCATTCAAAAAACGTGCGAGCTGGCCGGGGTCAAATACAAAGAAAACGACGAGCAGGATGTCGCGCTCAAAGTTATCGCCGACCATATCCGGACGGTAGCGTTCTCCGTCGGCGACGGCGTACTGCCGTCCAATGAAGGACGCGGCTATGTCATCCGCCGTTTGCTTCGCCGTGCGGTCCGATACGGCAAAGTGGTGCTCGGTATGGATAAGCCGTTCCTGTACCTGTTGACGCCGGTCGTAGGCGAAATTATGGGCGTGTACTACCCGGAAGTGGTGGAGAAGCGCGAATTTATCGAGAAGGTGATCCGTACCGAAGAGGAGCGTTTCCATGAGACGCTCGGCGGCGGTCTCGCCATTCTGGCCGAGTTGACCGAGAAGGCCCGCAAGGAAGGTTTGACCACGATCAGCGGATCGGACGCTTTCAAGCTGTACGATACCTACGGATTCCCGTTCGATCTGACGGAGGATTATGCTTCGGAGCAAGGGCTGACGGTGGACCGCGAAGGGTTCGACCGTGCGATGCAGGAGCAGCGGGACCGCGCCCGCGCGGCACGCCAGGAGTCTGACAGCATGAAGGTGCAGGGCGGACCGCTGGCTGATTTTACGGTTAAAAGCGAGTTTGTTGGATATACTGATTTGGTAACAAGTGCTAAAGTGATCGCAATCGTGCATGAGCAGCAGTTCGTCGATCTGGTCGGAACGGGTGAAACGTGTCAGGTTATCCTGGACCGGACGCCGTTCTATGCGGAAAGCGGCGGTCAAGTCAGCGATCACGGCTACATGACAGCGGGCGATACCGTGCTTAAAGTCGAATCGGTCGGCAAAGCGCCCCACGGCCAGCACGTGCATACCGTCGTCGTCCAGGCCGGTGTGCTGCGCAGCGGAGAGACGGTGCAGGCAACCGTGACTCAGGATGTCCGCGAGGACATTATCAAGAATCATACGGCGACGCACCTTTTGCATAAAGCTTTGAAAGAAGTGCTGGGCGACCATGTCAATCAAGCGGGCTCGCTCGTTGCGCCGGAACGTCTGCGTTTCGACTTCTCGCATTTCGGAAGCATTTCCGCCGAAGAGCTGCAGGAGATCGAGCGGCGGGTCAACGCGCAAATTTGGAACAGCCTCGAGGTGGACATTTCGCTCAAGCCGATCGCCGAAGCGAGAGCGATGGGCGCTATGGCGTTGTTCGGGGAAAAATACGGAGATGTTGTGCGTGTCGTTCGCATCGGCGGTTACAGCCTGGAGCTGTGCGGCGGTTGCCACGTGTCCAATACGAGCCAAATCGGCTTGTTCAAGCTCGTCAGCGAGTCCGGCATCGGCTCCGGCATACGGCGGATCGAAGCGACGACCGGGCGTCAGGCCTACCAATACTTGGACGGACAGCTGCAGCTGCTGCGCGATGCGGCAAGCCTGCTGAAGTCGAATATTACGGACGTGCCGAAACGGGTGGAAGGCTTGTTCACCCAATTGAAGGAGCTTTCCCGCGAGAACGAATCGTTGAAAGCGAAGCTGGGCGGCATTGAAGCCGGCTCCCTGACCGATCAGGTCAAAGCCGTGAACGGGGTTAACGTGCTTGCGGCCGAAGTAAGCGCGGGCGATATGGAATCGCTGCGCAATATCGTCGACCAGATGAAGCAAAAGCTCGGTTCGGCCATCATCGTGCTCGGCGCTGCGGCGGAAGATAAGGTGAATCTGGTAGCGGCCGTTTCACAGGATTTGGTCGGGCAAGGCTATCATGCCGGCAAGCTGATTAAAGAAGTCGCTGCGGCTTGCGGCGGCAGCGGCGGCGGCCGTCCGGATATGGCGCAGGCGGGCGGTAAAGACGCCTCCAAGCTGAAGGAAGCCCTCGGAACGGTCGAACGGCTGGTCGCATCCAAATAAATGTTCGCTGTCAACAGGAATTTTATGGCCGATGGCGAATAAGTCAGTAATAACTTTGCAGGGGGGTGCTTCGCAGATATGAGTTCTATGGATAAAACGATGAAATTCAACATGAAAGCGGAAGAAATCGAAACCTCGCCCAAAGAAGTCATTCTCGCGGTGTACGACGCGCTTCAGGAAAAAGGGTACAATCCGATCAATCAAATTGTCGGCTACCTGCTCTCCGGCGATCCGGCCTACATTCCGCGTCACAACAACGCCCGGAGCATCATTCGCAAACGGGAACGGGACGAACTGATCGAAGAGCTGGTTCGTTCCTATTTGCAGCAGTACAAATCTTAGAAGCGGGACGCAAGAGGGACGGACAGGAGCAAGTTATGCGCTTAATGGGCTTGGATTACGGGGACAAAACGATCGGCGTTGCGGTAAGCGACGAGCTGGGCTGGACCGCGCAAGGGCTGGAAGTCATCCGTCGTACGACGGAAGAGAGGGACACGAACCGGCTGCGCGAAATTATCCGCGATTACGGCGTGTCGGAGATCGTGGTCGGCTTGCCGAAGAACATGAACAACACGATCGGCCCGCGTGGGGAAATTTGCATTGCATTTTCCCAAAGTTTACATGAAAAACTACAATTGCCCGTACATTTGTGGGACGAAAGGTTGACCACCGCCTCCGCGCAGCGTACGCTGCTCGAGGCGGACGTCAGCCGCAAGAAAAGAAAGCAGGTCATCGATAAGATGGCGGCCGCGCTCATATTGCAAGGATATATGGATGCCAACTCCAACTCGAAGAGGTGAAGAACTCATGTCTCAGAACGACCAGAACGTGAACGAAGAGCTGTTGCAGGAAGAAGAGCCCGAAATTATATTCATTCCGGATGATGAAGGCAACGAAGAAGAATTTGAAGTGATTATGAAGTTCGAAGTGGACGGCTCGGACAAGAAGTACATGATGGTCGTCCCTGTGGACGCCGACGAGGAATCCGACGAGGTGTATGCGTTCCGTTATGAAGAAGACGGCGACGATCTGCAGCTGTACACGATCGACGATGAAGAAGAATGGAACATTGTCGAAGAAACGTTCAACACGCTGATGGACGAATTCGAGGAAGACGAAGAAGAGTCCAAGTAAGCTTAGGTGCAAAGGAGGAGGCCCATGTCGAATTCGGCCTCGGAAGCGGTGCCGACGCGCCAGTTGCGGGAAGCGTACGGAGATGATATTATTTTATATGATGAGCATCAAGAATCCGTCGTGTACCGCATTGTGTCGGAGCTTGTCAGGAACGGCCAAGGCTATGCCATGCTGGAGAAGGCGAAGCCGGGCAAAGAGGATGAACCGGAAGTTTTTCGCGTAACGCGTAATGAAGACGGGGAACTTGCGCTGGAGACGATCGAAGACGACGACGAGTGGGAAGAGGTCTCGGAGCTTTTCGACGAATGGACGTTTCCGGCGGATGAATCGTTGTAATGTAGGTTGGCCGTATACCACGAGCGGAGATTCTCCGCTCTTTTTCGTTTGAATAGAAGAAAGGAGCGGCGCCCTTTCAGGTGCAGATAGCAGGCGATGTCGCTGAAACGTGTTGGAATTGTAGCAATCATGATCATAATTCTCATCGGCCTTGGGACCGCGCTAGGGCTGATGCTGTACGTCAGCCGCGGGCTTGCGCCGCTTCCGGCGTCAAGCGAGCTCAAGCGGGTGGCGTACCCTCCCGGAACGGGGATCAGCGAGCTTGCCTCGCAGCTTGAAGAGAAAGGGTTAATCCGCGATGCGCGGCTCTTCAGGTGGTACTTGAAGCTGAAGGGCGAGGGCGGCAAGTTTCAAGCGGGCGAATACGAGCTGTCGCCCGGCTTGTCGAAGGAAGCGATCGTCTCGCTGTTCAATCGCGGCGAGACGGTGAAGTCGGCAGGTATACGCCTCACCGTTCCGGAAGGCTTTACGCTGAAGCAAACAGCCGAGAAGCTGCAGCAGCTCGGCGTCGACGCGCAGGCGTTCGAAGCGGCGGCGCAGCAATTCCAAGGATCCGGGGACTCGGTGGCTTCGGGCATACCGGCGGACCCGAATATGAAGGTGCGGCTGGAGGGTTACTTGTTCCCCGAAACCTACGAGTGGAAGAAAGACGCCTCGGCGCAGGAGATGATCGCCACGATGGTCGGCGAATTGGACAAACGGCTGCAGGAGCTGCCCGAAGGCTGGCGGCAGGCGATGGCCGAACGCGGCCTTTCGTTTCACCAAATGTTAACGCTCGCCTCCTTGGTGGAGAGGGAAGTGGCGGTAGAGGAAGAGCGGGCGCTCGTCAGCGGCGTTATTCACAACCGGTTGAAGCAAAACAAGCAGCTGGAAATTGACGCCACGATTCAATACTTGTTCGATAAGCCGAAAGAGCGGCTGTTCGAGAAAGATTTGCGTATCGAGAGCCCGTATAACACGTACTTGAACAAAGGGCTGCCTCCGGGGCCGATCGCCAGCCCGTCGCTCGCTTCGATTCACGCGGCGATTTACCCCGCCGAGACGAACTATTTGTTCTACGTGACGAAGAAGGACGGCAGCCGAACGCACTTGTTTGCGGAAACGTTCGAGCAGCATAAGAAAAATATTGCCGAGAGCAACAAGTAGATCAAAGTTGTCTCAAGGAAAGAAGGTGTGACTGTCATGACGAAAAAACCGGAATTGCTGATCCCGGCCGGTACGGTCCGGGAGGCGCAGCGTTATATCGAGGCGGGTGCAAACGCCGTTGTCGTAGGCGAGCATCGCTTCGGCCTGCGCTTACCGGGCGAGATCTCCATAGCCGGGCTTGAAGAGCTTGTTCCTTGGGCGCATGCACGCAACGCCTGTGTGTATGTGGCGGTGAACAACCTTATGGATAACGGGCTGCTGGCCCCGCTTGAAACGTATTTGAAAGAGCTGGACCGTGTGCAGGTCGACGGGCTCGTTTTCGGCGACCCTGCTGTACTAATCGCCGTTCGCAGAGCGGCGCCCGGCATGAAGCTGCATTGGAATGCGGAGATGACGTCGACCAACTACGCGACGGCCCGGTATTGGGCGGGCAAGGGAGCCGTCCGGATGGTGCTGGCGCGCGAGTTGAACCTCGAGGAGACGCTGGAGATCAAGCGGCAGCTGCCCGAGCTGGAAGTTCAAGTGCAGGTGCACGGCATCACGAACATTTACCACTCGAAGCGGAGCTTGCTGACGAATTACAAGGAACATCAAGGCCGTCCCGAAGAGCTGGAACAGCTGGATCTCGGCATGGATGAAGGTTTGTTCCTGATCGAGCAGGAGCGTCAGAACGAGCGGTATCCGGTGTACGAGGATGTGAACGGCACGCACATTATGAGCTCGGACGATGTCTGCATGCTGGACAGCCTTCACGAGCTGCTGGAAGGCGGCATCGACTGCTTGAAGGTGGAGTCGCTCTTGAAGACGCCGGCCTACAACGAAACGGTGCTGCGCAGCTACAGACAAGCGATCGACGCCTATACGGCGGACCCGGGCGGTTACCGGTTCCAGGAAGAGTGGCTGGAGGCGATTCGCAAGCTGCAGGATCCGCGGCGCGAGCTGTCGTACGGGTTCTTCTATAAAGAGCAAGTATACTAAGAAGCGTTACACGAAATGGGGTGAGTGCGATGACATTAATCAATCAAGAGCTGCTGGGCAAACGCGTGCGTCTGGATAAACCGGAGCTGCTGGCTCCTGCGGGCAGCCTGGAGAAGCTGAAGTTCGCCGTGCATTACGGCGCGGATGCGGTATATATCGGTGGGCAGCAGTACGGGCTGCGTTCCAACGCGGATAATTTCACATTCGAAGAAATGCGCGAGGGCGTTGAGTTTGCCGAAAAATACGGCGCCAAGGTGTTCGTCGCGACTAACATTTTTGCGCACAACGAGGATATCGACGGCCTGGAGGACTATTTGCGCGGCATTCAGGATGCGGGCGTACACGCGATCATCGTAGCCGATCCGATCATTATCGAGACGTGCCGGCGGGTGGCGCCGAAGCTGGAAATTCATTTGAGCACGCAGCAGTCGACGATGAACTGGCAGGCCGTGCAGTTCTGGAAGGAAGACGGCGTGGACCGCGTCGTGCTGGCGCGCGAAGTGAGCATGGAGGAGATCGTCGACATCAAGCGCAACGTGGACATCGAAATCGAAGTGTTCGTGCATGGCGCGATGTGCAGCTCCTATTCAGGCCGGTGCGTACTGTCGAACCATTTTACGGACCGCGATTCGAACCGGGGCGGCTGTTCGCAGTCGTGCCGCTGGAAATATGACCTGTTTACAACGGAAGAGGAGCTCGGCGGGACGTCTGCGTCTCAGATCGGCATCAAGGAGCTGCCGTTGTTCCAGGAGGGTGACAATCCGTTCTCGATGAGCTCGAAAGACTTGTGCATGATCGAGCACATCCCCGAGCTGATTCGCTCCGGAGTCGACAGCTTCAAGATCGAAGGGCGGATGAAGAGCGTCCACTACGTGGCGACGGTCGTGAATGCGTACCGCCAAGCGATCGACGCGTACTTCGACGATCCGCAAAATTATACGTTAAAGCCGGAATGGCTGTACGAAATTCAGAAGGCGGCGAACCGTCCGCTGAACACCGGCTTTTTCTACGACGAACCGGGTCACGAGGATCACATCTTCGAGCCGGAGGACAAAGCGGCGCCTTACGACTTCGTCGGCGTCGTGATGGACTACGATCCGGCCGAAGGCATAGCGCTCATCCAGCAGCGCAACCACTTTAAACCGGGACAAGAGGTGGAGTTTTTCGGCCCGGGCGGCACATTCTTCAAGCAGCAGGTGCCCAGCATCGCGAACGAGGCCGGAGAGGCGCTTGACGCCGCCCGCCATCCGCTGCAATTGATTCGGATGAAAGTGGAGCAGCCGGTTCGTCCGTTCGATATGATGCGCAAACGAGTCGGCAAATAACGGAAATGCGAAAAAGAAAGGCCCGCGATCAAGCTTCACGCTCGCGGGCCTTTTTGCGTGTCCGGAAATTCGAACAAAAAAGTACTTCAAAAGGACGGGCTTTATCCCGATATATATAAACATGCCTATAAAACCTTTTCATAGGCTAATCACCAAGCACTATGTTTATTGGAAAGGAATACATAAAAGGTGGAGGATTTTGGCTTAATATGTCGAATAGGTTCTTGTACCTAGAAGCAACAAGAAAATGATTTGAAACCAAAATGAATTAGGTGGTGTTTCCTGTGAAGAATAGGTTGTCTTCACTACTTGTAAGCCTGCAAAAATTCGGCAAAAGCGCACAAATGAAACTTGCTGCACAAACATCCCGGTCTAAGCGGTCTGGCACAAGCGCTGCCGGTTCTGTCGCCGAATCCTTACAGAACATGCGGATGACCCATCTTATGAAATCCGTCGGGGCGAAGCTGTTCTTGATTTTTTTCTTCTGCATCTTGTTTTTTGTGTTGACGGTTGGCTTGACTTCTTATTACAAGTCCAAGCAAGTCCTTCAGAACAAAGTGGCGGACGCTTCGGAGCAAACAATCATTCAAGCGGGATCGAAGCTTGACCTGATCTATTCGACCTTCGAAGATTTGACCATGCAGATGATGCTGAACGAAGATTTGCGGGCAACGATCACGAATCTTCGCGCAACAGGACGAGATACATACGATTATATGAACTTGAACCGGTTAGTGAACGAGAAGCTGAATGTTTATGCTTTCTCTAATAAAAGCATTAAAGCCGTGCATTTGCTGACGGAAACGGGCGAACCTATAAGTTCGACGGCCAATACGATGGGCAACGACAGCCGGGCCGAGAAGGACTGGTTCAAGAAAATCATCGAGGGCAACGGTCAGGCGGTCTGGCTTAGTACACAGGAGAAAGGATTCACCGACGGCGTTCTGGGGAACGCGCAGCCGACGTTCGCCCTGGGCCGCATACTGAAAAGCCCGTCGACGAGTCAAATTACCGGTGTGCTGCTGATCGAAATCGGCGTCGATACGATCGGCCGGGAAACCGAAAGCATCAGCATGGGCGAAGGCGGAAGCACGATCATCGTTTCCGATACGAATACATACGTGTACTCCCCGAATCAGGAACAGCTCGGCAAAGAAAGCAAGCTGGATGTGCCCGAAGACGCTTTCAAAGAGGGGAACGGCAAGCTGACCAGCATTAAGGGCGATTACCAGATCGTGTACTACAAATCGCAGGTTAACGGATGGAACTTCATCGGTTATATGCCGGTCAACGAATTGGTCAGAGACGCTTCGGTCATTTTCAACCTGACGCTTGGCATGGCGCTCGGGGCGATGGTCATTGCCGTTATCATCGGTTACTTCATCGCCCGCATGATCGGGCGTCCGCTCGTGCTGCTGCGCAACCTGATGAAGGAAGGCGAGCAGGGCAATCTGCGCGTCCGTATGGATGTGAAGAGCCAGGACGAAATCGGGCAGCTTAGCGTCAGCTTCAACCAAATGATGGAGAAAATTACGGCGCTTGTGCAGCAAACGAACGCTTCCGCGCAAGAGGTGCTGCAGACGGCGGCCGACTTGTCCGATGCGTCGAAGAGAACGGCGATGTCCGCCAAAGATATCTCGATCGCGACCGAGGAAATCGCCAACGGCGCATCCAGCTTGGCGGTCGAGTCCGAGCGAGGCAACGAATTGACGCACAACATCGCCAAGCAGATGAAAAGTGTCGTGGAAGCGAACGTGATCATGGGCACGTCAGCCGGCGAAGTACAAGGCTCGAGTAAGCAAGGGATCACTTATATGAGCGAGCTGATCGGCAAAACGAACGAAACGGAATCGATGACCCGCTCCATGGTGGAGAAAGTCGATAATTTAAAAGAAAGCACGCGCTCCATTCGTAAAATTCTCGACGTGCTCGGCAATATGACGAAGCAAACGAACATTCTATCCTTGAATGCGACCATCGAAGCGGCTCGAGCCGGCGCGGCAGGCAAAGGCTTTATGGTCGTGGCCGATGAAATCCGCAAGCTGGCCGATCAATCCCGTCAGTCGATTGCGATCGTCGGGCAAATCACGGAGCAAATTCAGAAGGAAATTGACGAGACGGTGCAGGTGTTGTCGCAAGCGTATCCGATTTTCCAAGAGCAAATTTCGTCGGTTAAGGAAGCGGATTCCATCTTCAAGCAGGTTGATACGCAAATGGCAGGCTTTATCGAGCGCCTGTCCGAAGTGACCGAGTCGATCAGTCAATTGGAATCGTCCCAATCGGTGCTTAGCGATGCGATGGCTAACGTCAGCGCGGTGGCGCAGCAGTCGTCGGCCACTTCGGAGGAAGTGGCATCGCTCAGCTCGGAGCAGCTCAACGTTTCCACCGGACTCGTCAAGCTGTCCGACAAGCTGGAGGAGCTGTCCAATTCCTTGAAAGAATCGTTATCCAAATTCCAAGTATAGACCGAGTGATCGGTTCACGTTACGGCGCTTGCCTCTGCGGAGAGGCGGGCGCTTTTTTCCATTTCATGGGATTGAAGGCGTGGCGGCTTTGACTTCAAGCTCTGCCGCGTTTGTCGAAGCTTGTATATGCGCATACTGGAAGAAAACAGCACAAGCGCGAAGCGAGCAGGTGAGTGCCATGAGCGAGCATGAATCGTCAACCTTGAAAAAAAACCGTATTTTTACCGTTTTGATAGGCATCGTTCTTGTTTTGATCGGCTGGAACGTACGGCTGTTTTGGATCCAGGTCGCCTCCGCTACGCATTTGACCGACCGGGGGATCGATCTGGTTGAAAATTCGGTTGTGCAGCGGGAACAGGGAATCGTGCTCGACAGCGGACGGGGTGACTTTGTGGACCGCAACGGCGTATCGCTCACGGGGAAGACGATGCGGGTGCTGACCGCATTTCCGATTGAAACGGACCCGAGCGGCGCCGCCGAACGAGAAGCATCACTTGCCCGAGCGGCGAAGGTGCTTGGCGTCCCGGAGCGGCAGCTGACCGTTTTTTTGGATTCGCTTACGGCGCCTCAAATTTGGACGGTCGATGGCAGAGCGGCTGCCCTGACCGAGGATCAGGCGCAGCGGCTTGACGCGCTAGGGCTTCCCGATTTACGCGTGACGACGTATAAGGAACGGTACGACAGGCGCCAGCCTGCAGCCCAGGTCATCGGGTATATCGGGCAAAACCCGGAACGGATCACGAAGCAATTCACAGACCAGTTCCATAAGGGCGAGCTGCAATTGACGAGCAAAATCGGCAACGCCGGACTGGAGAAAACGTTCGAGCCGTGGCTGCGCGGGATCGGCGCAACCTCGGTGTCGCTGTTTACGGATGCGGCAAGGCGGCCGCTTCCGGGGCTGGATATTCGCACCGTAACGCCGGGCAACCCGTATTATCCGTTGAAAATTGTCACAACCTTGGACCGCAAGCTGCAGGAGCGTATCGAAGGCAAGCTGGAGCAATGGGCTATTCGCGACGGGGCTGTCGTTGTGATGGATATCGAAAACGCCGACGTTATCGCGATGGCCAGCCGCCCGAGCTTTCAGCCGGAACACGTCGATATGGCGAATGAGGCGGGCTGGGGCAATCGCGCTTTAAAGGCGGAGACGCCGGGTTCCATATTTAAGACGGTGACCGCTGCGGCCGCGATGGACGAACACGTCGTCAAGCCCGGCGAAACGTTTCATTGCGACGGGGAGCTCGGGAAATTCGGCTTTACGTGCTGGAAGAAGGAGGGACACGGCACGCTTACGCTTGAGGAGGGCTTCGCCCAGTCGTGCAATATCGTGTTCGCGGAAGTCGCGCAGCGGCTTGGCGGAGAACGACTGGAGCGCTATGCGCAATCGCTTGGCCTGACGAACCGGGTCGGCTGGCTCGGGGATACGTCAGCGGCGGCGGGATTCCGGCAGCTGGACGGGGAAGAAGCCGGTCAAGTGTATGCCGCATCGACCGACCGTAAAGACGCGGGGGCGCTCGTCCAGACGGCGATCGGCCAACGTGACGTGCTGCTCACCCCGCTGCAGGCGGCCAATCTTGTCGTAACGCTGTTCCACGGCGGCCAGGTGCTGTCGCCGCGGGTCGTGCAAGAGGTTCGGTTCCGGAACGAAAGGTTATACGAGCGGTTCGATTCGCGTCATGCAGCAGATGCGGAAGCGTTCCCGTCCATTCATCAGGCGACGGCGAAGACGATGCTGGGCTGGATGACGCAAGTCGTGGACCACGGCACCGGCAGCGCGCTGCAAGCCGCCAAGTGGCCGGTGGCCGGCAAGTCCGGGACGGCGCAAGTGCAGCTGGCCGGCGGCAAGCCCGGCGAGAATCATTGGTTTATCGGATACGGACCGGCGGACCATCCGAAATACGCCGTTGCCGTCCTCATTCGGCATGTGCCGGCAGGAACGAAAAATAAGTCCATCCTTCTTTTTCAAGAAGCGATGGACATACTGGCGGAGGCTGATCAATGATAGCTGCTCGGCTGCAGCGAAGGGAGCGTGATTGTAAAACAGGTGCCTTTCCCCTGCTCGCTCGTGACATCGATACGGCCTTGAATGTTCTGAATGACGCGGTAGGTCACCATCATGCCGAGTCCGGTTCCTTTCCCCCGCGTCGTGTAATAAGGAGTGCCGAGACGTCCGACTTCATCCTCGGTCATCCCGATGCCCTGGTCGATGATGTCGATGCTGACGCGGGACGATTGCACGGACCCGATGATGCGCAGGATGCCCCCGCCCGGCATCGATTCGATGCCGTTCCGGCACAAGTGGACGATGCACTGGGTCAATTTGTCCGCGTTCGCGCTGATCATCAGCTTGTCCTGCAGATCGACTTCGATGCGGACGTTCCGCAGTTGAGCGAAGGTGTCGAGCTGCTCCAGCGCCCGAAGCACAAGCTGCTTGGCGTCCAGCAGCTCCAGCGCTTCCATTTGCGGTCTGGCGAACGACAAGTAGTCGTTGATGATCGACTGGGCGCGATCCAGTTCGTCAAGCACCATCTGGTTGTAGACCTGCCGCTTCTCTTCGGTAAGCTCGCGCTGCTTCATCATCTGCACGAATCCCCGCGCAACCGTCATTGGATTGCGGATTTCGTGGGCAAACGAAGCGGCCAGCTCGCTCAACAGGTTCATTTTGTCGCGCTGCTGGATTTGCTTGCGCAAATCGAGATTGATGCGAATTTGCCGGACGATACATACGATAATGACCGAAGTCCCCATATAAGTCAGCGCATAGGCGACAAAAAAAAGCGCGATTTCCGGACTATAAACCATGCGGCCGAGTCCCGCGAACGGTATCGATAAGACCGCGGTAATGGCGACAACGGCCAGGCCGATCCATCCCGCGACAAGCGGCTTTTGCAGCAGCGCGGACGGATGAATTTTGCGCTTCACGGCCCACAAGAAGAGGAAGACGACTGCGGTGATGGCGAGCGAAACGTAAGCGCCGGCGCCCCCCTCCATAAACCGGTAGAGCACAACGACGGCGAAGACCGCCAGCGTAGGAAGCGTTCCTGTATACATGAAACAGGCGGTAAGCGCGATAAAGCGCATGTCGTATTGGAAGCCGTCGGCCAGTTGAACCGGATACGTCATGCTGAGCACGGCCGAGAGGGCGGCGAGAGCGGCGGCGGCCCACCGGTTTCCGGTGTCGTCGATGTGCTGCAGACGATCGATCCAGAACAAGGGGTACATCATGACCGGAGTTACGACAAGGAGCATATTCAATAGTAATTGGGTAACAAAATCCACGACCGTTCATCACCTTTTGCAACAAATTCGATACATCGATAGTTCAATTCATATTTACATTCGACAACATTTGCCTATTTCCTACATGGATAAAAAAAGAATCTATCCGAAGATCGGACAGATTCCAGAAGCAGGCTTACAACCACCGTTCCGCTTTTTCCCCAGCCGGGTGAACCAACCGCGATGAAAGAGCGCGTAGGATGGCTGGCCCGGGAGCAGAAGAAGGGACTTGCGGTTTTCTCGGTCATTACGCCGGCGGAGGATCCGTCAGGCCGGAACGAAGCCGCCAAGCTCAAGTATGTGCACGGGGATGCGGTTTACGGGTATGATCGATTGCATGAATAGATGACGGGCTGGCTCGAAGGAGCGAAGCCCATTTTGTGTCGAAAGCGTTGGAGGCGTTGATCGCCTTGAACACCGCGCCCGCTTCGTCTACACGCGCAACGGCACGGTCCATTCCGCGCCCGGAATCCACGAACGGTCGGTGAACTCCCGGCCTTTCACGACGACTTGGTGCGGGTACACCTGCACGTACATGCCTTGAACGGTCGGCGTGCCGCTCGTGCCGCCCCTGGTTTTGCCGACGGAGGCGTTGTTGAACCAGTGGAACGTGTTCTCCTGATTGTAATGGTTCTCGTTCACAAAGGTCCGGTGGGAATGTCCGGAGAACACGAAGACGTTGCGGTACGGTTCGAGAATGGCGCGGAACCGTTTGGCGCGAATGAGCCGGTGCGTGCCGCCGTCGGTTCCGGGTGCGGGCAGGGGCTGATGGATGAACACGAGCGCCGGTTTGCCGTCCGCGTGCGCCTTCATTTTATCCTCCAGCCAGGCGAGCTGTTCGTCCGAATACCAGGCGCCCTCGCCGACATCGGGCTTCTCCTGCACGTACGCCTCCTGTGAGAGCAAGATGAGGTGTACGCCGTTCACCCATACGTCTGTATACGGTTTATCCTTATACCCGAAAAAGCGCATGAACCGCTCCCGCGCCATTGCATCCGTCTTGCCGTTGGGCATCGTCTCGGTGGAGAAAGCGCCGCGGTCCGTCAACCAAATATCGTAATAGTCATGATTGCCCATATTCGCGTAATAAGGAGGCAGCTTGTAGGCGCCCAATATTTTTTTCAGCTGATTGTACTCGATATCGCGGGCGAAGTCGGTCAAGTCGCCGCCGAAGACGATCGTATCGACGCTTGATTCGAAATTGCTCACGTCTTTCAACGCGAGGTGCAGCTTATCGCCTATGCTCGAATCGGCTGCGCTGATATGCAGATCGCTGAGCAGGAAGAAGGACAGCAGCGGCGCGCCGGAAGCTGCGGGTTGGCTCGCAGGGGCCGGGACCGGCAGCTCGGGCTGCACCGGCGGAGCGGCTGGATCGCCGGGGGCGGCTTTTCCGAATAACCGGGTAGCGGCTGCGCCTCCGGTCATTAAGGCAAGCAGGCCAAGCAATTGCTTGACAAAAAGTCTTCTGGACATCATATAGGAACAATCCCTCCGGGGGCAACGCCAAATAGAAAAATAAGAAGCTAGATTCATTATAATGTAGCAGAGGGTAAATTTGAATAAGATAGTTCGGAGTTTTCCTGCACCCACTGATGGAAAAATGGGCAGGTACTAGCCGAAGTTAGTACTGTTCTCGGCCTCGTTCTTCGCTATACTGAAAGTATCAGGACGGCATACTGGAATGCGGTCCGGACAAGAGGTGATACGCTTGAGCAAAAAATGGGTGGAACGCGAAGCGTCGGCCTGGGTCGATCAAGGAATTGTCACCCGTGAGCAGGCCGATCGGATTATCGGACTCTATGAGGATAAAAAGCATGCGGTCGGCCTGCTTCCGATTTTGGGAAGCGTGTTGGTCGGTCTCGGTATTTTGAGCTTTATTGCAGCAAACTGGCAGGATATTCCCCAACTGCTCCGGCTTCTGCTGATCGTGCTCGTCATGTGCGGATTTTACGCTGGCGGCGAGGCGGCGACGCGGCGAGGCGCGCAGAAGCTGGGGATTGCGCTCGCCGGTCTCGGGGTCGTCAGCTTCGGCGGCGGCATCATCCTGATCGGTCAAATGTTCCATTTGGTCGCTTACAATGCCGGGTCGTTCATTCTATGGGCGGCGGCGGGTGCTTTGGCCGCGTACATGTACCGCAGCCGTTACTTGTACTTGCTGGCGCTGCTGTTGTTCGATGCGGCGCAGGTCTACAGCGTCGCTTCGTTCGGCAGCTTCAGCTATACCGCCTTTCTTCTCATGGCGGCGGGACTTGGCTATTACGGCTGGAAGTTCCGCAGCGATCTGCTCGTATGGTGCTTCAGCTTAAGTGTCACGGCGCATGCGCTCATGTGGGTGCTGTCGGAAGAGTATAAATTCATGTGGATGTTTATCCCGGCGCTTGCGCTGTATGTGTTGGGGGACTGGTTGAAGGAGCGCCGCGGCGCCTACGCGCTTCAAGCTGCGCCGCTCGCCGCCGCGTTCGTGTTCGGCGTGTTCATGGTGCTGATCGGCGGCGAGTGGAGCGAACGTTCGCTGCGCGAAGGGCTAAGTCCGGAGCCGCTGGCCTACCTGAGCGCGCTGGGCGTGCTGTTCGCTGCTTCGCTGGCCGGCAAATCGATGCGGGGGCGGTTGTCGACCGCATACGAATGGGTGCTGTTCGTTCCGTTCTTCTACTTGAGCGCCGGTATATACGTGATGTATTTGCTGTCGCTGTTCTTCTTCTCGCTGTACGTGCTGTGGCGGGGCTATGCCGAAAGCTGGCGGTTCAAAATCAACTTCGGGACGGCGCTGTTCATTTGCAGCACGCTCGTCGCTTACGGCAAGCTGACGTGGGACTTTATGGACAAATCGCTCTTTTTCATCATCGGGGGCGTTCTCCTGATCGGCTTGAGCTGGTTCTTGAACCGAAAAAACAAACAGGTGTTACACGATGCGGGGGAGGGGAACCGGGATGCCTAACGGGGCGATGAACTTGAAGAAAAGACGGTCGCGGCTGGTCGCGCTGTTCGCCTTGCTGCAAACGCTTGTGCTCGCCGGCATCGCGATCTCGTACTACGCCGTCGGCTGGTACGGCCAGGACATCCGGATCCGCACCGTACCCGTCGACCCGCGCGATTTGTTGTACGGCGATTACGTCACGCTGGCATATGATATCAATACGGTTACGCCTGCGATGTGGAAAGGCTCGGACCGGCAGGTCAAGCGCGGGGACGCCGTATACGTCGTCGTGAAGCCGGGGGCCGACGGCGTATACGAGCCCGTGGCGGCTTACGATGCGAAGCCGCCGGTCGGAGCGGGCGAGGTGACGCTGAAAGCGCGCGCCCTGTACACGTGGGATAACAGATACGAAGGCGGCTTCCGGGTGAGCTACGGCATTGAGAAGTATTACGTCCCGGAGAATACGGGCAAAGAGCTTGAGGAAAAAGCCGCGCAGCTGATCGTGCATGTGAAAGTGGCCCCTTGGGGACAGGCGAAGATCGAAGGGCTGGAAGACGCGACAAGCTGATGCGGCACAGATTTCTGGTAAGCTTCCCTTGAATCCCAAGAGGATCCTCTTTACAATGAGAGGAACAAGATGGGGAAAAGGGGAACGGGCATGGAACGCGCATACGAACCACTGAACAAAGACGATACGGGCCATCAGCCGAGCGGGTGGGAAGGCGTGCTGGTCCTGGACCGCACCGACGAGCTCGGCGAAGCGGACGTGCTGTATCCGTTCGCGCTTGAGGAATTGCTTTGCCGTTATGCGGGCGAAGGAGGGCCTTCCATCGTCCATCTGTGGCGGCATCCGCGAGCGTTCGTGATGGGGCTGCGCGACAGCCGGCTGCCGGGGGCGCCGCAAGCGACCCGTTGGCTCCAGGCTCAGGGCTACAACGTCGCGGTGCGCAACTCCGGCGGGGCGGCTGTGCCCCTGGATCTTGGGGTGGTGAACGTCTCGTTCATCCGTGCCAAGCGGAGAAAGGGAGACCTTGATTTCCGCGACGATTTCGAGACGATGTACGAATTGATCGCGACTGCGCTCCGCGAAGCCGGGGGCGGCGTCGATAAGGGCGAAATCGTCGGAGCGTACTGTCCCGGCGATTTCGACCTCAGCATCGGCGGCCGCAAGTTTTGCGGCATCGCCCAGCGGAGACAGCAGCACGCGTATGTCGTGCAGGCGTTCGTAGTGGCCGAAGGCGCGGGTGCCGCTAAAGCGCGGCTCGCGCGTGCGTTCTACGAGCGGGCGGCCGAAGGCGCAGCGGCCGATGCGGCCTATCCGCGGGTGACGGAGGACAGCATGGCGAGCCTGACCGAGCTGCTCGGCGAGCGGTTCGGTGGCGCCGCGGCGTTCGCCGATGCGGTGAAACGCGTCGTTCGCGAGCGGCAAAGCGAGGCCGGGCTGGCCGCGGCTTCCGCCAAGCTGTGGCTTCCGCAAGCCGCCGAGGTGCGGGAGATGGCCGAACAGATGCGCGCGCGTTACGGCATTCTAGAGAAACCGCAATAACATCGCAGGCAGCTCCTGCTGCCAGAAGCCCCACAGATGCTTGCCGGGCTTCTCCATATATTCAAGCTGGCAGCTCCTCGCGACGAGGAGCTGTTTTGTTATGCGGTTTGCCTCGAGGAAGTCGAACGTGCCGCGGCCGGTGGAGACCTCTGTTTCTTCCGTGCCGATGAGCATGGACAAAGACAGCCAGGACAAATCGCGCTCTTCGGCGATCCGTGCCTGGGTTGACTGCAAAAATGCTCCGGATAAGGATATAACTTGCTTAAATAGGCTAGGATAATCTAAGGCAAGATGCAGCGAGACCGTTCCGCCCAGCGAGTCGCCGGCAAGTATCCGTTCGTTTGAATCGGTGCGTACCGGGTAATGATGTTCAGTGAAGGGCAGCAGCTCTTCTGCGAAAAACCGGCAGTAGGCCGCGAAACGTTCGCCGCCCGGCGCATATTCGCTCGTCCGAACGCTTTTGTCGACGTCGACGCCGACGATAATCGCTGGATCGGCGTTGTGATCGTAGATCAGCCGGTTCATGGCGGTGGCGATTCGCCCGAAATTAAAAAAATCTTCGCCGTCCTGGCAGTAAATAACGGGATAGGACAGAAGCTCATTGTAACCGGGCGGCAGATAGATGCGCAGCGCGCGGTTTTCGCCTAAATATGTGGACGGGACAAGCTCTTTGACGATCGTTCGTTTATAGTAGACGTCTTCTTCCATCGGTCGATACCTCCGTTTGTATTATAATAGTTTTCACAATTTTCACCCACTGTACTATTCATTTTGTGAAACTGTTATAGTTAGTATTTGTGAAAAAAATCATATTTATCAGGATAGTTCTTGTGTTATTTGCAAAAACAGGTTTATAATACTACTATAACAGAATTTGTGTTTTTTCGATATTGCCCCTGTTCCAACATTAACTGTAAGAGGTGACTTATCTGATGAGTAAGCCATATATCGTTGGCGTACAAGAAGTGCAGCCGTTATCCGTTCTCGGTTCCGACGGCCAAGTGGTCAATCCGGAAGCGATGCCGAAATTGACAGACGAGCAATTGCGCGAGCTGATGCGGCGCATGGTATTCACCAGAACGTGGGACCAACGTGCCGTGAACTTGACACGCCAAGGACGTCTCGGCTTCTATGCGCCGGTATCCGGTCAGGAAGCGACGATGATCGGCAGCGAATTCGCGCTGAATCAAGACGATTTCATTTGCCCGGGCTACCGGGATATGCCGCAAATCGTATGGCACGGCTTGCCGATGTACCAAGCGTTCCTGTATTCCCGCGGCCACCAGCACGGCGGACAAATTCCGGAAGGCGTGCATGTGCTCATGCCGCAAATCATCATCGGCGCTCAATATTTGCATGCGATGGGCGTAGCGATGGCGTTCAAGAAGCGCGGCGAGAAACGCGTCTCCATCACGTATACGGGAGACGGCGGTTCATCCGAGGGCGACTTCTACGAAGCGCTGAACTTTGCGGGCGCGTTCAAATTGCCGGCGATCTTTATGGTGCAAAACAACGGTTATGCGATTACCACGCCATTCTCGAAACAAACGGCGGCTTTGTCCGTTGCTCATAAAGCGGTAGCTGCGGGTATCGAAGGCGTGCAAGTGGACGGCATGGACGTGCTTGCGGTTGTCAAAGCCGTACAGGACGCTGCCGAACGCGGCCGCAGCGGCGAAGGCGCGACGTTGATTGAAGCGATCACCTACCGGTTCCTGCCGCACTCGATGTCCGGCGACGACCCGTCCAAATACCGCACCAAAGAAGAAACGGCTGAATGGGAGCTTAGAGATCCGCTGAACCGCTTCCGCCTCTACTTGACGAGCAAAGGCCTCTGGACGGAGGAAGAAGAAGCGGCTGTCGTGGAAGACGCGAAAAATACGGTAGCCGAGCAGATCAAGAAGGCGGAAACGACCGAGAAAATGACGGTTGCGGGCTTGATCGACAGCATGTTCGAGACGACGCCTCAGCACCTGGAAGAGCAAAAAGCGGATTATTTAGCGTAAAGGAGAGGACTTTCAGCCATGGCTCAAATGACAATGATTCAAGCGATAAAAGACGCGATGCGCGTCGAGCTGCAGCGCGATCCTAACGTCGTCATTTTCGGGGAAGACGTCGGGAAAGTAGGCGGCGTGTTCCGGGCAACGGAAGGGCTGCAGGGCGAATTCGGCGAAGAGCGCGTATTCGATACGCCGCTGGCCGAGTCCGCGATTGGCGGTATGGCTGTCGGGATGGCGATTCAAGGCTTCCGTCCGATTATGGAAATTCAATTCGTCGGCTTTATTTTCGAAGCGTTCGACCAAATCGCGGTGCAAGCGGCACGGATGCGTTACCGTTCCGGCGGCCGTTACCAGGCTCCGATCACGATTCGAACGCCTTTCGGCGGCGGCGTGAAAGCAGCCGAGCTGCATACGGACCCGCTTGAGGGCCTGCTGGTGCAAACGCCGGGGATCAAGGTCGTTGTGCCTTCGAACCCTTACGATGCCAAAGGCTTGCTGATTTCGGCGATTCGCGATAACGACCCGGTCTTTTTCATGGAACACTTGAATCTGTACCGTTCGTTCCGCGCGGAAGTGCCGGAGGGCGAGTACACGGTGCCGATCGGCAAAGCGAACGTCGTTCGCGAAGGCTCGGACGCCACGATCATCACGTACGGCGCGATGGTGCATACGTCCTTGAAAGCAGCGGAAGAAATCGAGAAAACGCGCGGCGCGAAAGTCGAAGTGATCGACCTGCGTACGCTGATGCCGCTTGACATCGATACGATCGTCGAGTCGATCAAGAAAACGAACCGTGCTATCGTCGTGCAAGAAGCGCAAAAAACGTCCGGTATCGCGGCTGAAGTGATCGCGCAAATTAACGAAAAAGCGATCCTGCACCTCGAAGCCCCGGTACTGCGCGTGGCGCCGCCGGATACGGTGTATCCTTTTGCGCAAGTCGAGGATCAATGGCTTCCGAACCCGGCGAAAATCGTTGCCGGCTTGAATAAAGTGCTCGATTTCTAAAACGATGAAGCGACAAGGACGGTGAGTGATCGATGGCAACGTTTGAATACCGGTTTCCGGAGCTGGGCGAAGGCATTCATGAAGGCGAGATCGTCAAATGGCATGTAAAGCCCGGTGATTCCGTAAACGATGAAACGATATTGATGGATGTGCAGAACGATAAATCGACAGTAGAGGTTCCTTCTCCGGTAGAAGGCAAAATCGTCGAACTGAAAGTTTCCGAAGGTACTGTATGTACGATTGGCGACGTCATCGCGATCATCGATGTTGTCGGCGAAGTACCTCAGCAAGCCCACGGCCACGGCGAAGCAGCCGCGGCTCCGGCAGCGGCGCCTGCTCCAGCGGCGGTTGAGCCGGTCGGCAGCGCGATCGCGGCCAATGTTGCGGCGGCGAAGATCGACACGCCGATGGCGGGCAGCGCTCCTGCGGCAAGCCCGGCGTCTGCGCCGGCAGCGGCGGCAGGCCAAGTGCTGGCGACGCCGAGCGTGCGCAAGCTGGCGCGCGAGAAAGGCGTGAACATCGCCGACGTGCCGGCGACAGGCAAGAACGGCCGCGTCACGAAGGAAGACGTGCTCGGCTTTGCAGCTGGCGGCGGCAAGGCTGCTGCTGCGCCTGTGGCTGAGGCTGGCGCAGCAGCGCCGGCGGCAGCTGCAGCGGCACCTGGCGCGGCTTCGTCCGCAGCGGGCGCTGTCAGCGGCGACCGCGAGGAAGAGCGCGTGCCGTTGAAGGGCATCCGCAAAGCGATCGCGAACGCGATGGTGAAGAGCGCCTACACGGCTCCGCACGTAACGCTGATGGACGAAGTCGATGTGACGCGTCTGGTCGCGCTGCGCGAGAAAGCGAAGCCGGTTGCCGAGAAGAAGGGCGTCAAGCTGACCTACCTGCCTTTCATCGTGAAGGCTTTGGTCGCAGCGGCTCGTCAATTCCCGGCGATGAACGCGATGATCGACGAAGAGAAGCAAGAAATTGTGTACAAAAAGTACTATCATATCGGCATTGCTACGGATACCGACAACGGCCTGATCGTACCGGTAATCCAGGATGCGGACCGCAAAAACATTTGGACAATCGCAGCGGCGATCAAAGATTTGGCGACTCGCGGCCGCGAAGGCAAGCTTAGCGGCAGCGAGCTGAGAGGCTCCACGCTGACGATTACGAATATCGGCTCCGCGGGCGGCATGTTCTTCACGCCGATCATCAACTTCCCTGAAGTGGCGATCCTGGGTACAGGCCGTATCTCCGAGAAGCCTGTCGTGAAGAACGGCGAGATTGTGATTGCTCCGGTTATGGCGCTTTCGCTCAGCTTCGACCACCGCATTATCGACGGCGCGACGGCGCAAAACTTTATGAATTACATCAAGCAGCTGCTTTCCGATCCGGAACTGCTTGTAATGGAGGTGTAACCCGCTATGGTAGTAGGTGACGCATCGGTAGAAATTGACGTATTGGTCATCGGCGCAGGACCCGGCGGTTACGTGGCGGCGATTCGCGCGGCGCAGCTCGGCAAGAGCGTGCTCGTCGTCGATAAAGAGGAAGTCGGCGGCGTGTGCTTGAACCGCGGCTGCATTCCGTCCAAGGCGCTGATTTCCGCGGCGCATCAATACGAGGTTGTCAGCCATGCCGAGTCCATCGGCATTACGGCTGAGAACGTCAAGGTCGACTTCGGCAAAGTGCAAGCATGGAAGGACGCAATCGTCAAGAAGCAAACCGGCGGCGTCGGCATGCTGCTGAAGGGCAATAAAATTCAATATTTCAACGGCGAAGCGTTGTTCATCAACGAACACGAAGCGCGCTTGTTTAACGATAACGAAACGGCCCGTTACCGTTTCAACGCCTGCATCATCGCCACAGGCTCCCGTCCGATCGAGCTGAAGGCGTTCCCTTACGGCGGACGTATTCTCTCGTCGACGGAAGCGCTGAAGCTGTCCGAAGTGCCGAAGAGCCTGATCGTCATCGGCGGCGGCTATATCGGCATCGAGCTTGGCCAAACGTACGCGAAGTTCGGTACGAAGGTTACGGTGCTGGAGGGTTCCGATTTCATCCTGCCGGGCTTTGAGAAAGAATTGACTCGACTCGTCGAGCGCAATTTGAAAAAAATCGGCGTCGACATCGTCACCGAAGCGCTGGCGCAATCGTGCGAGCGGACGGAGAACGATGTGACGGTGACGTATACAGTCAAAGGCGAAGAGAAGAAAGTGACGGCCGATTACGTGCTCGTTACGGTCGGACGCCGCCCGAACACCGACGGCGAATTGTCGCTGGAGCTCGCGGGCGTCGAAGTCGGCGAACGCGGCTTGATCAAGGTGAACGAGAAGTGCCAAACGAACGTGCCGCACATCTACGCGATCGGCGACATCGTCGCCGGTCCGGCGCTGGCGCATAAAGCGTCGTACGAAGCGAAGGTCGCGGCGGAATCGATCGCCGGACTGCCTAGCGTCGTCGATTACAAAGCCATTCCGGCCGTCGTGTTCGCCGACCCGGAAATTGCGGGTGTAGGCCTCAGTGAAGCCGAAGCGAAAGAGAAAGGCATCAACGTCGTAGTCGGCAAGTTCCCGTACGGGGCGAACGGCCGCGCACAATCGATGAACGCAACCGACGGCTTCGTTAAGCTGGTCGGCGATAAAGACAGCGGCCTGCTCGTCGGCGGATTCGTCGTCGGCGCGGAAGCGTCGAACCTGATCTCCGAGCTTACGCTTGCAATTGAGATGGGCGCTACGCTCGAGGACATTGCGCTTACGATTCATGCGCACCCGACGCTTGGTGAAATTACGATGGACGCCGCCGAAGGCGCGCTCGGCCATCCGATTCATCAGTTGGGTAAAGCGTAAACCGAATCGAGAAGAAGAAGCAGCACAGAGAAGGGCTTGCCTCCGCGGCAAGGCCCTTTTTTGTCGAGCTGGGACAATTGCACGCAAGCAGATTCGACTATAATTCGTTCAACTGGAAAGGAGGCGAATGGTATATGGGAACTGACGTTCGGATTGTCGCATTAATCGAAGAGCTGGTCGCGAACGCTTGGCCGGCTTACACGCAGCAATCGTACGGCGCTTGGAAACTGAGGGCGACCTTCGGAACGACCAAACGGGCAAACAGCGTGTTCACGGTCGGTCCGATGCCGGAAGATGCGGATTGGCTGCGCCGGATCGAGCGGTTCTACCAAAGACGCGGACTGCCCGTTTGTTTCTATGTCAGTGACGTGTCACCGGATGGGCTGGATGCGGAGCTGGCCGGACAAGGCTACCGGCTGGAGATGGATTGCTCGCTCATGCTCGGACGTACGGGGGAGGTGCTGGAGCGGGTAACGGACGGAGGCCGGTTTACTTTCGATTGTGCCGAGGAAGCCGATGACTCCTGGATTCACGATTTCATGCGGCTGGAAGCTTTTCCTCAGGAACGGTTCGCAGGGTATCGTCATATATTTTCGGCCGTCGGGCCGGAGAAGTCGTTCGTACGTGTCCTGGAGGACGGCGCAACGGTTGGTCTCGGCACGGTTGTAGCGGAGCGGGGCTTCGCAGGGATCAGCAATATTATCGTGGACCCGAAGCATCGGCGCAAAGGCATAGCCCAGCAGCTGCTTCGCGCGCTCGCCGTATGGGCGCAGGACCACGAAGCCGACCGCTTGTATTTGCAGGTGATCGACGACAACGCGCCGGCGGTGACGCTGTATCGGCAGCTTGGTTTTGACAGGATTTCAGGTCACCGGTACTGGATAAAGCCTTAGGAGGAAAAACAGGACGAAACGTTCGTCAAGCTCGAGCATGGGATTGCTGCAGGGCTTGCTCCGACCTGGCGGCCTTTCGCCACAAGGATACAACCGTCATTCGTTAGGCCCGGCATCAGCTTTTATCTGGAGCCTTTCTGTCTTAACCAGTAAGCCAGCGCAGCTTTGACGATAGATATGGAGCGATCCACGAGTCCGAATCCGAATCCGGTGACGGTGGTTGATGCCGGCTTTGCCAAGGAGGAGGCGGTCTTGAATGGTTTCCGCACGCCTCCAGCGGATGATTTGCGTGGCTTGGCCGTTCGTATGGCGGAAGCAGGCGCTCGGGATGAAGCATCGGGGCGGAGTTCGTCATTGCCTGGCATTCCGGGGCTGGAAGCCGTAAATTTCCCCATGTATAACGTTTTGGTTCGTTGATGATATGAAAGCGGCACCTGTTTCCCTTCGCTTAGGCGGAGCTTCCTGATTAAGTGAGGCGACAGAAGGAGTTCATCGCTGAACTGGTTTTCGGGAATGACGAGCTTGGCCTTAAGTTTCACGCCGTTTTTGCTCACGGTCAGTCTGGAGTTCGTGTGCCCGCCCATTCCAAGGGTGGCAATCAGCGCGGGGCCGAGCGTAATGCGAGGTTCCCGGCCGCGCTTTCGATCCGTCCCGAGCACGGCTTCACCGCTGCTTAACGTAATCCGGGTCAAAGTGATCGCATTCAGCAGCGAGTTATAATCGATCAGATAGCGGCTTTGATCCTGCAGTCCGAGCGCCAGTGCGGTTTGCGGACCGACTTCGATATACGGGTACGCGCACTCGTCGCCGTCTTCCCTATGAACTTGCACCATCCGTTCCGCGCCTTCGTTTATTAAAATAACGTTCGTTCGGTTGTACAGATCTTCCAAGTCATGCGCAACTTTGCAGTAACATTCCACGACAAGCGTGATTTCATGCTCGTTCCGCCGGTCGGAAATCAACACATCGACGACGTCTCTGCCCATCTTACATCCTACCCTTTCGTCAAGAGTCCGGTTCAATCCGTTACAACGTATGTCAGCGGCTGAATTTCCGCTTGTACGGCTGTCCCTGCCCGCATATATCGGGCTCCTCACGCGAGCCGTAAGGGAATGCGGCGGCCTGTATGATACAATCGGAATATACCCATTTATGGGAAGAAGCGGGGGCGAATCGTTTGCAACATATTCCGGAAAAGCAAGGAAGCGCGGCGGTATATGTCGGCATCGACGGATGTCCGGACGGTTGGTTCGCCGTCGCCTTGACGGGGGAAGACGGCGGCTGGCTGACATCGTTGTATGCGACCGTCGAAGAGCTGTGGGCCGCTTATGGGCATGCCCGGCTGCTGCTGATCGACATGCCGATCGGGTTGGCGGACGGGCCGCTGGACCGGCGGTGCGATGCGCTCGCCAGGGAGCGGCTAAAGCCCGGACGAGCATCAAGTATTTTTCCTGCGCCCGTTCGCGAAGTGCTGGAAGCCGCCGATTACGCGGAGGCGAACCGTGTGCAGCGGGAAGTAAGCGGACGCGGGTTGTCCCGGCAATCCTGGGGGCTGGTCGGAAAAATCCGCGAGCTCGACGAGCTGCTGCGGCGCGACCCGCAAGCGCGGGAAGCGTTCCGCGAAGCGCACCCGGAGCTTGTCTTCGCCGGACTGTCCGGCCGGCCGATGGAACACGGCAAAAAAACGGAAGACGGGTATGCGGAGAGGATGAGCCTCTTACAGAGCGTATTCCCGTCCTCCGGCTGGATCGTAGAGGAGACGCTCGCCCGTTACCCGAGGCGTACGGTACGGCGCGACGATATCGTTGACGCGCTTGTCCTGGCCGCTGCCGCACGGCTGTGCGGCGGGACGCCGGACGAGCTGCCCGAGACGGGCGACACGGATCGCGCCGGTTTGCGGCGGACGATTTCCTTTGTCGATCGGGTCCGCAGGTCAAAGCCCGGCTGGGCGGAAATTCCGACGCCTCTTTGAACGAGACTCCCGGCATCCCCTGAGGCTGTATGGCGCTGTTGAAGACGTGGCTGGGAATCGCCGTACCCGGAGCGCTCTGATTCGCTCATCAGCGCGTGAAAGAAGGCTTGCGCGCTCGGGCAGGGGCTGCTGTCGTCAAGTTTGGCGAAGCGATTGTCTATGGCGGGAAACGGGTTGTTAGCGGTATGATGGTAGAAACTGACTTAGGAAGAAGGGACGGGGGCTAACGCGTTATGAACATCTTAGTTACCGGAGGGGCTGGCTTTATCGGCAGTCATTTGGCGGCCAAGCTGCTCGCCGAGCACGACGTGACGATCGTCGATATGCTGCATCCTTACTATTCGCCCGAACGAAAGCGGGCTCATCTGGAGGAAGTGGTCGGAAGCGGGGCTTGCCGCTGGATCGAGGCGGATTTGCGCGATGAGGAAGGACTGCGCCTCATCATGGAGGCGGGACGTTTCGATGCGGTGTATCACCTGGCGGCAGTTCCCGGCGTGACGCCGTCGATCGCCGATCCGCACGGTTATGTCGACCATAACATTCATGCGACGATCAATGTGCTGCGAACAGCCGGGGAAACGGGCGTAAATCATGTGCTGTTCGCCTCCTCGTCCTCTGTATACGGGGAACGGGAAGGCGAGGCGATTCGCGAAGAAGCCGCCAACGGCCGCGTCATCTCCCCTTATGCGGCGTCGAAGGTGGCGGGCGAGTCGCTGTGCCATACGTACAAGTATTTGTATGGGTACCGGATGACGATACTGCGCTTTTTTACCGTGTACGGGCCTTGGGGACGTCCGGACATGGCGATTGCCAAATTCATCCGCAGCGCGATGAACGGCCGGGCGATCGAAGTGTTCGGGGAAGGATCGGCGCGGGATTACACGTATATCGACGACATTGCGGACGGGCTGAAGGCGGCGCTGAACAGTCCGGAGGATGTCGGCGTGTATAATTTGGGCTGCGGGCGGCCGGTTGAGATGAATCGTTTGCTGGACGGGCTGCAATCGTATTTTCCCGATCTGCAAATTGTGCGCAAGCCGGAACGGGTCGGCGACGTGAAGATGACGTGGGCCGATACGTCCAAGGCGGAAGCGCTGCTCGGTTATCGTCCGAAGGTGAGCATCGAAGAAGGGCTGGCCCGCTCGATCGCTTGGGCGCGAAGCCGTCCCGAACACGTCTAGAGCCGGGGAGCCCCTGAGGCCAGGCGGGCGGGCGCTCCAATGAACGAAGCGAAGGACGCCGTCTGCCCGTTCTTCGTTACGGGCACTTATTTCCTGGGGAATGTCCGCATGCATGTTCCGCGCTTCGGCAAGGAGCATGCTGGACATCCATGTTCGTGAAAGGCCCAAAAAAAGTTCGGCCCCCTGCAGGCCGAACTTTTTTTAGCCTCTTATGGCATGTTCGCGCCTCTGGCGCTGACATACAGCTGATACCACTCCTCGCGGGTCATCAGCTCCGCTTGGCGCTCCGCATCGCGGCAGGCGGCGATCCGCTTCGGATTGGCGGTGCCGATTACGGGCTGGATGCGCGCCGGATGTTTCATCAGCCAGCCGAGGACGATGGCTTCCGGCGTCGTTTCCTTCTGCTGCGCCAGCCTGGCGACGAGCGCGGCCGTTTGCCGGATGTGCTCCGGCTCGCTGTCCGCCGCACGTCCGGTGAATACCCCGCGGGCGAGCGGGCTCCACGCTTGGATTTGGATGCGTTCCGTTTGACAGAACTCCAACAAGCCCTCGGCGAAGTTGACGCTCGTGCCTGCGTGCTGATTGACGAGAATGCCCTGCTCCAGCCAGTGCAAATGCCCCAAGCTCATTTCGAGCTGGTTGACGATGATCGGCTCGGACGACGCCTGCTGCAGGAAACGAATTTGCCCGGCGCTCATATTGGAAACGCCGAACCGCTTCGCTTTGCCTGACGATTTCAGCGAATGGATCGCTTCCGCAACTTCGTCAGGCTCCATTAACGGATCGGGCCGGTGCAGCAGCAAAATATCCAGCGTCTCGATCCCGAGCCTTTGCAGAATGCCGTCCACCGCATTCAAAATGTGCGATTTTGAAAAATCGTACCGGCTCGGCACGTCGCCCTCCGCAAATCGGATGCCGCATTTGGACTGGATGACGATACTGTCGCGAAGCTGCGGCCGCTTTTTCAACACTTGTCCGAAGACGGTCTCCGCTTTCCCCATCGTATAGATATCGGCGTGGTCGAACATCGTAATGCCGGCCTCCAGCGCCGCTTCGACCGCCGACTCGGCATGTTTCAGGTGTTCATTCGTAATGGGGTCGCGGTTCCAGCCTCCGCCAAGCCCCATGCATCCCAGCACGAGCCTGCTCGTATTCAAGCCCCAATGCGATAACGGTTGTGATTTCATCGTATCCTCCTTCATGATGTACACTAACAAATCCATCATAGCCGATCTGCCGGCTTAACAAAAGGGATAAAATCGTTGAAACTCTTCGTTATAGGCATAGATTTGTAAGATATTCAGATGAACCTGTAAGGATCCAGTTAGATTTTTGTTTTACTCTTGTAACGGGGTATGAGCCGCAAGAAACGCTTCGGAGAAACGAGGTGAGCCACAGTTCATTGACCAGGCTGATGACGGAAGACGTTGCGATGAATAAGAAACTACCCATCGAAGATCATTTTCACAAGGAGAATGGTGATATGCAGGCAGCCGGGCTGGCAGCTCTTGACTTAACGATGGTATTTGGCGGAGATCGCAAGATCATTCATCCTGCACTGATTTGGGACGAACAAGATGTTATTTTGGTGGATACCGGCACGCCCGGACAATTGGAAGCGATCCGGAATGAAATGGAAAAACTGGGGGTACCTTTTCGTAAGCTCACTAAAATTATCGTAACCCATCAAGATCTGGATCATATCGGCAGCTTGCCGGAATTGCTCGGCGCGGCTGACCACAAAATTGAAGTGCTGGCGCACGAAATGACGAAGCCGTATCTGGAAGGCGACAAACGGCTGATCCGCTTGCCTGCCGCTGCGCCGGCCCCTGCTGCGAAGGTGGATACCGTGCTTAAGGATGGCGAAGTATTGCCCTATTGCGGAGGAATCACGGTGATATCGACTCCGGGGCATACGCCGGATCACACCAGTTTCTACGTGCACGCATATAGAACATTGCTCGCCGGTGACGCGGCCATCGCCGTTCAGGGTCGGTTGCTCGGACCGGCGCAGCAGCACACGCTTGATATGGATGAAGCGATCCGCTCGCTCTCCAAGTTATTGTCGTACGACATCGAGACGGTGGTTTGCTACCATGGGGGGATTTGCCGGCATGAGGTGAAGCAGCGTCTTGCCATGCTGGCAAACACGTAACACCGGATGCAGTCTTTAGGAGGGGATGAGGATGCAAAAACGGAAAGCGGCCGATGAGGTAATACGCGTCATTACATCCGGCAACACCATCATGGTCGGAGGATTTGGCTTGGTGGGCGCTCCTTTAAGCCTGATCGACGCCCTGACCCGTCATGATGCCGAACAGCTGACGGTGATCAGCAATAACCTGGGCGAACCGGGAAAAGGCCTGGGCCTCTTGTTGCGACAAGGCAAGATCAAGAAGGCGATCGGGTCTTATTTCACAAGCAACCGGGAAGTAGGAGACCGCTTTAACGAAGGCAAGCTGGAGATCGAGCTGTTGCCCCAAGGGACGATGGCCGAATCGATCCGGGCCGGAGGCGCGGGTATCGGCGGTTACTACACCAAGACGAGTGTAGGCACGGAATTGGCCAAAGGCAAGGAAGTAAAGGAAATCAACGGCCAGTTATATGTGCTGGAGAAGCCCTTGTGGGCGAATGTCTCCTTAATTAGAGCGGCGAAGGCCGATACGCTCGGAAATTTGGTTTATTACAAGACCGCGCGCAATTTTAACCCGGTGATGGCGACGGCGGCGGACTACGTGATCGCAGAGGTTGATGAAATCGTCGAAGCGGGAGAGCTTTCGCCTGAAGAAATTGTAACTCCTCATTTATTTGTAGACGCCATTGTGAAGAGCACGCTGGTGTTGGGAAAAGAAGGAGTTGAATCTTAATATGCGTTCGAATCAGGAGATCCAAGAGTTGATTGCCAAGCGGGCTGCGGTGGAAATTCAGCCTTATTCGATAGTTAATCTGGGGATAGGCATTCCTACGTTAATAGCCAAATATGTGAAGCCGGACGGCGGCTATTTCCATACTGAGAACGGGATGCTGGGTGTCAAGGAGCTGACGAGCGAAGAGGAGCTCGACCCGAATTTGGTCAATGCCGGGAAGCTGCCGATCGCTGAGCAAATCGGCGCCTCTTACTTTAATAGCGCGGAGTCGTTCGCCATGATTCGCGGGGGGCATGTGGACATGGCATTTCTAGGCGCCTTGCAGATCGACGAACACGGGCATATCGCCAATTGGGCCATACCCGGACAAAGCATTATGGGAGTCGGGGGAGCGATGGATCTGCTGAGCGGGGTGAAGAAGGTCGTGATCACGATGAACCATACCGCCAAGAACGGAGCTGCCAAAATCGTGAAATCGTGCACCTATCCGATCACCTCGGTACGGAAAGTGGATGTCATTATTACCGAGCTGGCCGTGTTTGCCTATCGGAACGAGCGGTTGGTATTGACAGAGCTGATGCCTGGAGCCGACCTGAACGAAGTGAAGGACAAGACGGAGGCATCCTTTGAAATCGCCGACTCTGTCACACAATGAACGGAGGTGCCCGAACAAATGGATAACCGCGTATATGTAGTAAGCGCTCATCGGACAGCGGTGGGCAAATTAGGCGGAGCGCTTAAGGATATGCAGCCGGATGCTCTGCTGCTCCCTTTATTCCAGAATTTGAAGGAGAAAAACCTGATTCCCGACGAAGCCATCGATGAAGTCATTATCGGCCAAGCGAAGCAAAGTCAGGATCAATCGAATATTGCAAGAATGGCTCTGCTAAAGGCAGGCTTTCCGGAATCGCTTCCCGGGTATACGGTCCATCGTCAATGCGGCTCCGGCATGCAGGCTATCCATAATGCGTATTTGTCCATCCGCGCCGGCACCGGACACGCCTATGTCGTAGGAGGGGTGGAAAGTATGAGCAACGCCCCCTATTATATCCGAAACGCCCGATTTGGCTTTCTTTCCGGAAACAGCGAGATTTTGGACCCCAATAAAGAAAGTCAGCCGGGCTCGCAGCCGGAAGAAAAGTATGGCCGTCTCGTCATGGGCATGACGGCGGAAAATTTGGCCGAGGAGTACTCGATTTCCCGCGAAGAACAAGACCGTTTTGCTTACGATAGCCAGATCAAGGCTCGTGCCGCCATAGAAGGAAATGATTTTAAGGACGAAATTGTCCCGGTTGCCGTACCGCAGCCAAAAGGAAAATCTTCCATTTTTAATACTGACGAGCATCCAAGACTAACGGATTTGGAGAAACTGGCAAGCCTGCAGCCGGTTTTCAAGAAGAATGGAACGGTGACCGCCGGCAATTCTTCCGGTTTAAATGACGGCGCCTCCTTGCTGTTGCTGGTTTCCGGAGAGATGTTGAAGCGGTATAAATTGGAGCCGCTGGCTGAAGTAGCGGGCCTTGGGGTGTCGGGCGTGCAGCCGGAGCGGATGGGGATCGGACCGGTAGAGGCTACGAAGAAAGCATTGGCTATGGCCGGTCTGACGCTCCAGGATCTGGATCTGATTGAACTGAACGAGGCATTCGCCGCTCAAGCGTTAGCCGTTATCAAGGAATTGAACTTACCGCTGGACAAGACGAATGTGAACGGAGGGGCAATCGCCCTGGGACATCCGATTGGGAACAGCGGTGCAAGAATTAGTGTGACCTTGATCCATGCGATGCTGAAAAGACAGGTGACCTGGGGCCTCGCCACCCTATGCATTGCCGGAGGTCAGGGGATTTCCACGATATTCCGCGCGGTTCGAAATACATGAATACATTTCATTATGCGAAGTAAATTTTATATTACAAATTGAAAGCGTGTGCATGTTATTGATATAGTGATATAGGGATTAGATCATGCTATCGATACGCACCGCAAATATGGAGGAAACGATGATGAAGGATCTAGCAGGCAAGGTCGCATTTATTACCGGCGGGGGAAGCGGAGTAGGGCTGGGCATGGCGAAAGTGTTCTCGGCCGCCGGCATGAACGTGGTCATCGCCGACATTCGTCAGGATCATCTGGATCAGGCGATGGCGTATTTCAACGAACGGAACGCTCAAGTTCATGCCATTCATCTCGATATTACGGATCGGAAGGCGATGGCCGAGGCGGCGGATGAAGCGGAGCGCGTATTCGGCAAGGTGCAGCTCTTATGCAATAATGCCGGCGTCAACCTGCTGAACCACATCGAGAAGGTGACCTACGATGATTGGGACTGGTTAATGAACGTTAATCTGAACGGCGTCATCAACGGGATTCAAACCTTCGTTCCGCGCATGATCGAGTACGGCAAGGGCGGACACATCGTGAACACCGCATCCATGTCCGCTTTTTACGCGATTCAAGGCAGCACCGTGTATACGACGTCGAAATTCGCGGTACGGGGGATGAGCGAGGCGCTCCGCCTCGATCTGGAGCCCCGTGGTATTGGCGTATCGGTGCTTTGTCCAGGCGCGGTCAATACGAATATTCACGAGTCGGTGGTCACCCGTCCGCAGCAGCTTTCCGACACGAAGACCCAGGTGGATGCCGAAACGATGAATCGAATGAAAGCGTTCAGCGAGGGCGGGATGGACCCCGTCAAATTAGGCGAGAAGGTGCTGGAGGCGGTCGAGAACAATGCCCCTTACATTATTCCTTATTCGGAATTCCGCGGGCTGTTGACACGCTTGCACAACGTGGTGCTGGATGCGATGCCGCTTCCCGAGAATGACCCGGATGCGATCAAGCGCGTTGAGACGATGAACAAGCATAGTAAGAGCAACCATAACCTGTAGCCGGAGGGATTCTCATGAGATTAACAAACAAAGGTATGCAAAGATCACTCGCTGTTGTCATAGCAGCTTTTCTCCTATTTCTGACTGCCTGTGGAAGCAATGGAGGCAGCGCGCCGGCAAGCTCAGGTACGGAAAAGCCGGCTGGCAATCAAGCAGATTCGGTTAAAGTCGGCGTATTGCTGACCTTCAGCGGTCCGTTCGCAACGGTCGGAGAAGGCTTGAAGCGCGGGCTGGAGCTTTATTTCGAGTTAAATAACCATACGGTGGGCGGCAAAAAAGTAGAGCTTGTTTATGAAGATGACGAGAACAATCCGCAAGTGGCCTTGCGTAAATATCACAAGCTGGTTGACGAAGACAAGATTGATTTGCTTATCGGGATGACGACCAGTACGACTTTATACGCTCTGAGGGACCAGATTGACAGGGATAAGAAGCCTCTGATCGTTGCCAATGCGGGCGGGAACGACAGCTCGTGGGACAAGAAGAGCGACTACATTTACAGAGCAGCCGCTTCCAACTATCAGCAAGGTGCTGCGATTTCCGATTATATAGCCAAGAATGTCGGGAAGAAGGCGTATATCGTTTCATATGACAATCCTGCGGGTCGCGAGCAGGCTGAAGCTTTCAAGAGCGCCTATGAAGCTGCGGGCGGCCAAGTGATGCAAATGGAATTTCCTAAAGTAGGCACGAACGATTTTGCCGGGTTCATGACTCAAATCGCCCAAGCCAAGCCGGATGTCGTGTACAATATGGGACCGAGCACGGACGGGATGAGGTTTGCTGTTCAATTCAAGGAATTCGGTTTGAAGGATAAAATCGCGTTAATTTCTACAGTGCCGACGGATTTGGCCACGACGCCGGAAATGATCGCCGCTCTGGATGGCGTATACGGGATCAAAATTTTCAAAGATTCCTTGGACAATCCGGCGACTAAAAAGTTTATGGAAGCTTTCACGAAGAAGCATCCTAACATTCCGCCTAACATTGAAATTATGGGATACGATTCCGCTATGCTGGCCGACAAAGCGATCGAAAAGGCCGGAAGCACAAAGGCAGAGGATCTGATTCAAGTGATGAAGAACATTAGCCTCGACAGTCCTCGCGGTAAATTTCAAATGGATCCTAAAACAAACAATCCGATATCCGACTTTTTTGTGCAGAAATTTGTAGTGAAAGACGGAAAGCTCGGATTCGAGTATCTGGATACGATGAAAGATGTAGGGATGCCTGAAAAAAATCCATTCAAAAAATAAATCACACCCGTAAAGGAATGTGTTTGTAAGCGCATTCATTGGAGGAGATAACTTGAATGTATCCACATTATTACTACAACTTCTAACAGGCTTGGCTTATGGAATGCTCTTGTTTATGATCGCATCGGGAATGTCTATTATATTCGGCTTAATGAATGTGGTGAATATGACTCATGGTACATTTTTTGCGCTCGGTGCATATCTCGCCTATACATTTACGAGTCAGCACTTCGGATTTTGGGTCTCGTTGATTTTATCTGTCATTGTGGTTGGCGGGATCGGCCTGTTTATTGAACGCGTGCTGCTGGCCCCTGTTTACGGATCGCATGATAAAGAAGTTCTGATGACCTTTGGACTCATGTTTATTATTGCCGATTTGATGAAGTGGATGTGGGGCTCCAATCCGCTAACGTTAGGCGTGCCTCCCATTCTTAACTTTTCCATTTCGATGGGACCTGTCATGTTTCCGTCGTATCGGCTGTTCGTCATTATCATCGGAATCCTGCTGGCTTTCGTTCTGTGGTATATGGAAAATCACACTCAAACCGGCGCGATTATTCGGGCGGGCGTTGATGATAGGACGATGCTGGGCGCACTAGGGATCAACGTGAAATTCGTGTTTGCCAGCGTATTTGTTTTTGGGGCAGCTTTGGCGGCATTCGGCGGCGTATTGGCCGGACCGATCCTGAGCTTATATAACGGGATGGATATTGAAGTTTTAATTCTTTCTCTGGTCATTGTCGTTATCGGCGGACTGGGAACCTGGAAAGGAACGTTTATCGCTGCGATTTTGATCGGTTTGATCGAAAGCATGGGTCAGGTGTATTTCCCTTCCGTTTCCATGGCGCTTATTTTCATCTTTATGATCGCCATCCTAATTGTTAAACCGACCGGATTGTTTGGAAGGGAAGTGGGAGCATGAATAAAAATCAGGTCCTTGCGATTGTTGCCGTAGCGGCAATTCTTGCCCTTCCATTCATACTTTCCACCTATGGCATCCGGTTGGCGGGCGAGCTGTTCATCATGTCCATTTTTGCCCTCAGTTTGGGCCTGCTCATGGGATATGCAGGACTTACATCGTTCGGACATGCTTCTTTTTTCGGAACGGGCGTATATGTGGTCGCGATATTGAGCCAGTTTGTGACCAACACGTATGTGCTGATCATGGCTGCCATTGTGATTACCGGGCTGCTTGCCTGGATTGCTGCACTTATGTTCGTGCGTATAACGGGATCTTACTTTTTCATGCTGACGCTTGCGTTCAACCAGCTCCTTTACGTGTTTTTCTATAAATTTAAAAGCTTGGCCGGAGGCGCGGACGGCATGTCGATCAGCGTAAGACCTGACTTTGGTTTCGGTCCTGTTACGACTCCGATAGGCCGGTATTATGTAATGGCTGTCATTTTTATCTTATGTTATATCGTGCTGCACTATTTCATCAATTCTCCGACAGGCAAAATTGTGATTGGCGTGAAAGAGAACACTTCCCGTATGCGGGCTTTGGGGTATAACACGGAAAGCTATAAAGTGCTTGCCTTCACGCTCTCTGGAATGATGGCGGGATTAGCGGGCTCGTTATACGGCTTCTCCAACCAGTTCGCCAGTCCGGAAATCATCAGCTGGGGGCTGTCCGGACAAGCGCTGATCATGGTCATTATCGGAGGCTCGGGAACGTTGCTCGGACCTCCGATCGGAGCTGCGGTGTTCGTCGTCCTGCAAAGCTATATTAGTTCCTATACGGAACGATGGCCGATTATTATGGGCGCTCTGTTTCTCATTCTTGTTTTGCTAGGACGCGGTGGCGTGGCTCATTTGCTGATCGGCCTGTGGAGAAAGCTGACCCTGCCTCGCACGGACGTTGACGCGGATAATCAGAAGCCGTCCTATGCAATGCCCAAAGTTACGGAAAGCGACAGCGTAGGAGGGAACCGGCCATGAGTCTTCTGCAGGTGGAACGTTTATCGAAATCGTATAAAGCTTTGCAGGTGCTCAAGCAGGTTCATCTGGAGGTGAAGCCCGAGGAGCGGCATGTGATCATCGGGCCGAACGGAGCGGGGAAAACGACGCTGTTTCACTGTATTACGGGAGTCGTGCCCATGAATGAAGGAATCGTGAGAATTCATGGCCAGGATGTAAGCCGGATGCCTTCCCATACCCGGGTATCGGCCGGCATGGCGCGAACGTTTCAGAAAAACAATTTGTTCGGCAAATTAACGATTGAGGAGAACTTGCACTTAGCCATTACGGCCTGCAAGCCTTATCGGAACCGTTTATTTAAACCGCTGAACCAATATCGCGATATGATGGAAGAAGCGGAAGAGCTGCTGACCCAGTGGAATCTGTGGGAGCGCCGGAAACGTGTGGTGAACGAGCTGTCATACGGGGAGCAGCGATTGCTGGAGATCATGCTTGCGATCGCTTCGAAACCGCGTATTTTGCTGCTGGATGAACCGACGTCAGGCATGTCGCCGGCCGAAACGGTCCAGACAACGAAGCTGATTCAAGGCTTGCCCCGCTCCATTTCGCTATTGGTCATCGAACACGATATGGAAGTCGTATTTTCGATTGCGGACCGCATTACCGTGCTGCATCATGGGGAAGTGTTCTTAACCGGCAGCCCTGATGAAATAAGCGGAGACGAACGAGTGAAGGCGATTTATTTCGGCGGAGGTGCACGGGAACATGCTCAAGCTTGAGAACGTTCATACGTACTATGGGAACAGCCACATTCTGCAAGGCGTTTCGTTCGAAATTCCGAAAGGCAAGTGTGTTGCGCTGCTCGGCCGCAACGGTGCGGGCAAAACGACAACGATCCATTCCATCGCCGGTCTGACTCCTCCCCGTAAAGGAAGCATCCGATACGGGGATAAGGAGATATTAGGCGAAGCTCCTTATCGTATTGCCAAGCTGGGCTTCGGTTTGGTCCCGCAGGGAAGACGTATCTTTCCATCGTTAACGATCAGAGAAAATTTGACGATGCCTGCAAGGAAGCCGCAAAATTCAGGGGATACGAAGCTGGACCCGTGGACTTTGGAGAAAGTATACGAGCTGTTTCCGGTTCTTCAGGAACGGGAAACCAATATGGGCAACCAGCTTTCGGGCGGGCAGCAGCAAATGCTGGCTATCGGAAGAGCGCTTATGACCAATCCCCATTTCCTGCTGATGGATGAACCGTCCGAGGGTCTTGCACCGGTTATTATCGGGCAGGTGGGCGAAATTATTAGAACTTTGAAGCAAAAGGGTTTATCGATTCTCCTGGTGGAACAAAATTTTTTCTTGGCATGCGGTGTTGCGGATGAAGTGATGGTCATGAATAAAGGGCAAATTGTGTGGCAAGGGAGTCCCAAAGAACTGCTGGCGGATAACGATATTCAGCACCGCTATCTGGGTGTGTAAGAAATTCGGACCGGCGCCGGCATTCCATGGCGTCTCATCGCATCCGCTCGTATGAGGCGTCCATGAGTTGTAATTGCCAAGATCACCAAATTCCTGTAAAATTTTGAATATCATAAGTTTTCGATATTATACAGGGAGGAACGCCGTGATTATCCTTGAATCTAAACTTCGCGTGCCTAATTACTCTCTTTACCTCGTTAGAAATCGTTTATTATCGTTTATTGAAAATCATCTTGATCGTTCGCTCATTTGTTTGACCAGCGATGGAGGGTATGGCAAAACAACGCTAATCTCAAGTTTTGTTAAGGAAAAAAAGCTTCCGGCCGTCTGGTATCAGTTATCGCAGCAGGACCGAAACCCGCATACCTTTCTCTCCTATATGAAGACGGCCATCTTGCGTAGAATTTCCGGTGAACAAATGATTTACGACGTCAGACCGGAACAAATCGATGAGGAGCTTGACCATCTCTCCGCCTTGCTGTCAACTTGGCCGACCCGGCTGATCATCATCCTGGACCAATACCAATCCGTCGATCAATGCGAAGAGATCCAGCACATCTTGACCAGATTGATTGAAAACGCTTCCCCATCGGTTACTTTTATTATCACGAGCCGGACCCGCCCCAGCTTGCAGCTCGTAAGTTTAAAATTGCAGAACCGCCTGGCTGAGTTGCACACCAACGAGTTAGCGTTTACCAAAGATGAAATCGGTATGTTTTTCGTTGATTTGCACGGTATTGCCTTGCAGGAGAATGAAATAGATCTCATCTATCATAAGACGGAAGGCTGGGTGACCAGCCTGCAGCTTCTGAAGGATTTGATCAAAGAAGTGAATGATGCCGACCGTCCTTCATTTTGGCTGAAGTTCAACGGAACCCCTGACATCAACGATTACTTAAGTGCCGAGATACTGGCTTCCCAATCGGAAGAGATTCGCGACTTTCTGTATAAAACGTGTCTGCTTACGGATATCAACTCCAATGTGATTAACAAGTTTCTCGGCATTCATAATGCGGACGAAATTCTGGAACATTTACTTCGAAATCATCTGTTTATATATAAAAACAATTTGGGCATGATTAAATATCACAAGCTGTTCCGGTCATTTTTGTACCGGGAATTATCCAAGCGGCACAGTAGCACGGAAATCGACGAGTTTCACCAGAAGCTTTCGCTTATTTATGAAAAGAAATCGGATTTTATTCATGCTTTTGTCCATTCGGTGATGGGCAGTCAATTCATTAACGCCGCGACTTTAATGAAAAGCATGAAAGAGCGCTTCACCCGTTCCCAGTTTCTAACACTGATCGATAAGTTATCGGAAAATTTCTCCCCGGATCTTACTTTCGCCAGTATCAGCCTGTTCCTGTTCAGGTGCATCCCATTAGATATGATTAAAGATTTAATCACGCCGCTCGAAATCAATTTCAAAAGTATGAATGGCAATATGAACCCTAAATTATCGGTTCATTTTCAGCATCAGCTTGCAGCCATCTATTATTTTGTCGGTGAAATGAACAAGGCGGAGCAATTGTGCAGCAATTCCTTGAACGAATCGTTGAGCATCAAGGATCAAGAGATGATTTGTAAAAATTTATCGCTGCAAGCGATGCTTTGCATGAAAACCGGGAGGCAGGAGGAAGCGGTGCAATGCGCTCAAGAAGCGTTATCGTACCGGGGCACGTATAGTAATTATCATCCTCATCACATGTCATTGTGCGTATTGGCGGAAATTTATCTAGATCAAAACAAATTGTTGAAAGCGGATTCTTTGATCAAAGAAACACTGAAGCTATCGGAAGAACGCTTTGACTGTGCCATCCTGTTTCCTTACCGGTTGATGGGCAAATATTACCGTCTGCAAGGGGACTATCAAGAAGCGTTTGCCTGGTTCAGGAAAGCCGAGGATATCGGGGTTCAGTTCCATTTGGATTACGATCTTGGCAATGTTTATTTAGAGATGGTTGCCGCCTACATGGAAACCGGACAATGGGAAGAGGCGGAGCTGTATTTATCGAAATCGAGCCTGTCTTTTACACACAATATTTATTTATCCAATAAAGTCAAGCAAATGCAGCAAGCCCTTTCGGAAAAAAGGGGATCTTCTACATCGGCCGTCGACATGGCCGCCCCGACACCCCAATTGGAAGCGCACCGTCCGCTGGTCGTGCAGGAACCCGAACATGCCAAAATATCGATACGCGTCTTGGGTAAATTTGAGATTCAATCGGGGGATCAGATCGTCACCTTAAAAAGAAAATCGAGCTTAAGGCTGCTGCAATTTTTCATTACACATCGGGAAAGCAAGCTGACGAAAGACAGCATCATCGATGAAATTTTTCCCGAAGGCTCGTTTGAAGCGGTGAATAATCAATTTTATGTAACGTTGTCGTATCTTAGAAAAACGTTGGAGCCTCAATTAAAATCGGGCCGGGATTCCTTATTCATTAAGCAGTCCGGCGAACATTATACGTTAAGTTTGGATCATATGGATCTGGATATTCATCAATTCACGCAGCTTATTCATAAAGGGGAATACTCCTCGCTGGAGCATCTCGGCAAATTAAAAAAAGCGGAGCTTTTGTATCGGGGAGATTATTTCGAGGAATATCCTTATGTCAGCTTCCTTGAACTGGTTCGGGAAAAATTTCGTGTTTATTATTTAAAAGTGCTGCAGGAATTAGCTGTATATTATTGGGATCAAGCCGATTACGAGCAAGGCATTTCTTACTTTGAGAAAGCGCTGCGTAAGGAGCCTTATGAAGAAAGCGTATATTTGGAATATATGGAGCGGTTGATGAAAGCCAATCTGGTTCTGCAAGCCAAGAAAGTATCCGAACTGTATCAAAAATATATTGAAAAAGAACTGGGTATTCCTGTCCAGGCCAAATTGCAAAAAATGTTTCATTCCACGTAAGTCTCTTGACGCTGCAGGAAACCATACGCCCAAGCCTCTTCCGATGAAAAGAGGCTTGGGCTTTTTTGTGCTTCCGTAGCTGCTCCGTTCCCCAATTGACACGGGGGCCGACCGTTATCACTGAAATTGTTAGAACTTGTAAAGATCGTGTAAGAACTCAGTTAGGTTTGCAGTTTATGCTAATGATGTAACCAAGACTTGGGAGGGATAAGCCGTGAAATTTGTTTTCGTAAACATCATGCCGTATCGGGATTTGCCCGAGGACTTCGTAGAAAATCATGAAAGTGTATGGATCACCATTCCGAGTGAATTATACGATGCCCGGAAAGGCCATCAGATTTTTAACGAGTACATCAAACAATATGAGCTTGCCGTTGACGGGGGCTTCGATGCGATTGGCTTTAATGAACATCATAGCAACGCCTATGGATTGGATAATTCTCCGAACATTATGGCGGCTATGCTGGCGGGGAAAGTTCGCCAATCGGAGAAAACGTGTCTTGTGCTCGTAGGAGACAGCATCGCTTTATACAATCCTCCGATCCGCGTGGCTGAAGAGCTGTCTATGCTGGATACCGTGACTGGCGGCCGCGTCGTTGCCGGTTTTCCAAGCGGAACCTCCATGGATACGAATTTCGTATATGGAATTCCGCCGGCCGAATTAAGACCCCGGTTTTATGAAGCGCTTGATCTCATTAAACAAGCCTGGAGCCGAAGCGAGGTGTTCTCTTTTAACGGGAAGTATACCCAGCTCAAGCATGTCAACTTGTGGCCGCGCCCTTATCAGAACCCGCATCCTCCGATTTGGATTCCCGGCAGCGGAAGTGTGGAAACTTGGGACTATTGTATCCGGAACGATCACCCCTATTATCATCTCAGTTACAGCGGCTTTGAAGCGGGCAAGAAATTTGCGGAATCCTTCTGGGAGCACCGTCAAAAGTCCGGCAAGGATTTAAATCCTTATTGGCTCGGCTACAATCAAATGATCTTCGTTTCCGAAACGGATGAACGAGCGCAGCAAGACTATGAAGAGCATTATCGCTATTTTATAAGAACGCTCATGCATATACCCGGCAAGTATGCGGAAGCGCCAGGGTATCGCAGCGCCAAAAGCGTGGCCCAGAGCGCGGTGAGTCAGTTTGCCGTACACGGCAAGAGCCGGTATGCGAGAAAACAGGATATCAGCTGGCAGGAGCTGGTTGAAGCCGGCAATGTCATTGCCGGTTCGCCTGAAACCGTTCGCGACAGACTCAAGCACTTAATTAAAACACTTCGCGTCGGAAGTATTACGGCGCACCTGAATGTCGGATCTATGCCGCACCATCTGGCCGTAAAAAACATCGAACTGTTCACCAAAGAAGTCATGCCGCACTTGCAAGGCATTTGGGACGATCAATGGCCTGTTGTGGGATGGCCGGACGTTGCTCATAACGACATCAATAAAGCAGCCTCGTCCAAAGCTGCAGTTTTATCTTAAGGGGGAAGGGAATATGGCGACGCCTCAATTGACGGCTATTCCGATACGAGATGGTCATATAGCCAAGGTGCTTGTAGCAGGGGAAGGAAAACCGGTGGTCTTCTTGCACGGTGCCGGTGGTTTGAAATGGGATTCCTATTTAGACGAACTGGCGAAAACATATAAAGTGTATGCTCCCTTCTTCCCCGGCTTGGAAGGAACGTCAGGCAGCAATGAGCTTGATCTCCGGAACTTATGGGATGTTGTTCTGTATTATTACGATCTGTTCGATTTATTAGGATTGGAGCGCATTGATCTTATCGGGCATTCCTTTGGCGGCATGCTGGCCGCAGAATTAGCGGCAACCGATTCGAGAAGAGTCAACAACCTGCTTCTCATCTGCGCAGCCGGATTGTGGAACGAAGATATTCCCATGCCGCAGGCATCTTTCCCTGAGGATTTATACTACGATGCCCAATCGCCCGTAGCCCAAGCCGCCATGGCGGTCCCGGAAGATCCGGACGAACGGATGAAATTTTTTATGGATCAACAGCTTGCAATGGCGGAAGCAAACCGCTACTTATGGCCGATTCCCGATAAAGGTTTGCGCCGTCGGCTGCATCGTATCCGGGCAAATACGTGCTTGGTGTGGGGCAAGCACGACAAAGTTATTCCTGTCGCGTATGCTTATGAATTCCAGAAAGAACTTCCGGACTCGCAACTCGCGGTCTTTGAAGAGTCGTCCCACTTCCCGCAGTTAGAGCAATTGCCGGAAGTTCTCCGAACGACCTTAACCTTGCTGGCTCCTGAAAGGTATGAGGAAGTAGGCTCGTCAAGTTAGGTGAATCATGAGGATATGCGAAGCCAAGGCGGCCCGGATTGCCGTATGTTAGAAATGATAAAGATCCTGTAAGAATACAGTTAGGTATGCGTTTTATTCTAAGGATGCAGAAGCTAAACACATTCATGTAAGCGATACCATCGCGACAATAAGAAGGAGGAAAAGAAATATGACAAATTTTATCACCGGTATTCACCACGTTACGGCCGGCGTCGCCGGCGCACAGGAGGATGTCGACTTCTTTACGCAAATCGTCGGCCAGCGCATGGTCAAGCAGACGATTCTGTTTGACGGCGCGGACAGCATCTACCACCTTTATTATGCGAACCGCAACGCCGAGATCGGAACCGTCATGACAACCTTTCCTTACAAGCAGGCCGGCGTTCTCGCCCGGAGAGGCTCCGGGCAGGTCAAGATTACTTCGTATACCGCTCCTGAATCGTCGCTTGAATTTTGGCAAAAGCATTTTGACAAGCATGGTGTGAAGCACGGCGCGATAGAAACGCGTTTCGGTCAGAAGCGGGTTCATTTCGTTCACCCGAGCGGCCTCGAGTTCGAAATCGTCGGCGACGATAACGATACGCGCGAAGGCTGGATTACGGACGAAATTTCCGAGTCGGAAGCGGTTCGCGGCTTCCACAGCGTCACGATGTCGGTTCGCGAAGTACCGGAACAGGAACGCTTCCTTACCGAAGGGCTCGGCTTCAAGAAGACCGGAGAGGAAGGTCCGTATCATCGCTTCGAAATCGGAGAGGGCGGGGCGAAGAACACGGTATTCCTCCTCCATGAGCCGGATGTTCCGCAAGGCAGCTGGATTCTTGGTCAAGGGACGGTACATCATGTTGCATTTGCCGTCCAGAATGACGAAGAAGCGACGAAGCTCAAGCTGCATCTCGAAGGCTTGGGGTACACGGATGCTTCCGAGGTGAAAGACCGCAACTACTTCCACTCGGTTTACGTCCGCTCCCCCGGAGGCATCCTGTGCGAAATTGCGACCAGCGATATCGGCTTTGCAACGGATGAGCCATTGGATGGGCTCGGACGAAGCTTGCTGCTCCCGCCCTGGTTCGAGCATCGTCGTCAAGAGGTTCTCGCTACGCTTGAACCGATTACAAATCCGCAGGCCGTCTAGAAGATTGCGGGAATACAGTTGATGAATATTCATTTGCAGCAGCCTGTCGTTACGCGCGGTGTGCCACTAGATAAGAGCAGCGCGGTAGTTATGATGATGCACGGACGTAATCAAACGACGAACGATATCCTTGAGCTTGCGGACCGAATCAGCCTTCCTGACGTTCATTATGTTGCGCCGCAAGCGGCCGGCAACAGCTGGTATCCGAACGGATTTATGTCCCCGCTCAACGACAATGAACCTTACTTGAGCTTCGCGCTGGACTGTTACCATACGCGGATCTCCGAGCTGCTCGAGCAGGGGATTCCCGTAACCAAGCTGGTCCTCCTCGGTTTTTCGCAGGGAGCCTGCTTGACGGCCGAATATGCCGTGCGGCGGCCTGGCCGATATGGGGGGATCGTGCTGTACACAGGCGGTGTGATCGGTCCCGAAGGCATGCAGCGGAACGTTGAAGGATCGTTCCTGGACACGCCGGTTTTTCTGGGGTCAAGCGACATCGACGGTTGGGTGCCCGAGCAGCGTGTGCTTGAAACGGCAGCTCTCTATAAGCAGATGGGGGCGGATACGGTAGCCCGGATTTATAAAGATATGGACCATATTGTCAACGACGATGAAATTGCATTTGCAAGAGCGCTCATCCGGCAGGTGCAATCGGCCTAAGCGCCAGGTTGGTCGTCGGGAAGGGGCAATTGTAGAGGTTGCCCCTTTCTCTATGGTTCGCGAAGTTGTATGGAAGGAGACTGTGACTACATGAAATTATTGGCGATCTGCGGGACGATAACCGGATCGAAAACGCTCGCTGTTCTGAACAAGGTGCTGGAAGAAGTGAAGAACGGCGACCCGGCCATTGAAATCCAGCTGCTGGACATGAAGCAATACGATGTGCAGTTTTGCGACGGGCGCTCTCCGGACGCCTACACAGGGGATACGAAACAAGTGATCGATATGGTCAGCTCGGCGGATTGTTTTCTTATCGGCACCCCGATCTTTCAAGGCTCCATTACGGGAGTCCTGAAGAATCTTTTTGATTTGGCACCCGTTTCCGCGTTCAGACACAAGGTGATGGGCTTCATAGCGACCGGCGGAACCTACCAGCACTACCTGGTGATAGAAAATCAGTTGAAGCCGATTGCAGGTTATTTTCGCGCATATACGGCGCCTAGCTACGTCTATGTTCATAACGATCACTTTAATGCGGCCAATGAGATTACGGACCGGGATGTGCTCGATCGAATCTCGTATTTGGCTGAAGAATTGATCATGATGCAAAAAGCGCTCAAATAGGCTGCACCATTATGGGAAAGGGGATGTTCGATCATGGGTCATAAAAGCGGCTATCAGGAGGGGAATGGATCGAATGACAAACCCTTGATTATTGTGGACGATGTAGAGCAAAAAACGGGTTATTGGATGGGGGCGGCCCGATACGCGACCCCGGAGCAAGTGAATGTTATGATCAAAACGGGCAAAGGGCTAGTCTATGTATGCATAACCGAGGAGAAGGCAGAGCAATTAAACCTTCCTCTCATGACGAGCCATGGAAGCAGCGGATCAACTAAAAATTTTACAGTTTCCGTTGATTATAAAACGACCTCTACCGGTATTTCCGCCTATGAACGGGCGGATACCATTAAAGCTTTGGCCGACGATGCAACCGAATCGCTTGATTATAGAAGGCCGGGGCATATCTTTCCTTTGGTAGGCAAAGCAAACGGGCTGCTTGAGCGGCAAAGCATTGTTGAAGGCGTTCTCGAATTATCCGAAGAGATATCCGGCCAGCCGGTCGGCTATATGTGCGAAATTTTAGATGATAACGGGGAAATAGCAAGCATAACGGAAATCGAACAGCTGGCTCGCCGGCATGATGTTCCTATTGTTTGGTTGAGCGAGCTGATCCGCAAGAAATTGGAAGAGCATTGCCGGTTAAGCATGGTTCGTTATGCGGAGCGTGAAACTTCCGGCAAGCCGAGGAAAAATTATTCCGAAGATCAAATCGTCCATTTCACCGATCTTTTGTTCGTCGATTATTGCGAGAAGCAATTTGGCGTCAATAAAGGAATTTACAATACCATCGAATCCTGGTTTTACAAGAAAGGGCATGTTGACATTGTAGAACGAAGAAAGACCGTGCTTCGGTTTCTCCAATTTGTCGATGGAAGCAATCGGGAAAATAACCGAAAGCTTAAGTTTGGCCACAGAGGGTTAGTCCCAAAGCTGGACGAATTTACGGTCAACGATCTATTGAACAGGAGGACTCTCAACCTGTGAAAGGAAGGAAAGTCTCATTAAGAAACCCATCCCCGCAGAAATAGCGCCGCACCTGACATGCGCACCTCCTTCAGGAAGGGGCTCATCTCGTGTTCATGTTGAAGCCTTAGGATGCCTCCATACATCGTGAACCTGCTCCCCGCAGGCACACGATGTATGGAGGCATCCTTGTCGTTTCGTAGGAATTCGTTTGGAGCACAAATTGCTTCAAACTTTGGCGGAGGCCAGCAATTCTTCCGACGTAACGTGAATGCCCTCGCACACCGTGTTGATTTTTTGCAAGCCGGCCGTATGTTCCTCCGAGAAGGCCGCTACATGCTCAATCGAATGATGCATCATGGACACGTTCTTTTGAATTTTATCCATCTGGAATTGAACATCCTGCGCAAACTGTTTACAATAATCGGCCATTTTCCTAATTTCCGATGCGATCACTTCAAATCCCCGGCCTTGTTCCCCGAGTCGTGCCGCTTCAATCGCAGCGTTCAGACCGAGCAGCTTGGAGTTCTCGGCAATTTCCTGGACGGAATTCAAGATCGCATAGCTCCGCTCCACATCCTTGATGATTTCTTCGGATTGCCCCTGAATGATTTGAATTTGCGTGGCCAAGTCAGTTGAGGTCTGGCTTATTTCCTGCGTGGAAATCGCCATCGTTTCAAGAGCGTTCGATATTTTGGAGGTCCCGTTTCTTAACATTTCGAGTCTATGCGTGGAAACGAGCGCGGTCAGCACGCCAAGCAGCTCGCCCTCTTCAAATACAGGCACCGCCGTAGAAATGTATGCGACTCCAAATCTTTCGGGCCCGCGTTCTTCCCGGAAAACCTGTTGTTCCTCCAGGGCCTTGGAAGTGACCGTCCCTTTGAATGTTGCCATGGGCTCCCCGATTTTAGTCGGCCAATCCAGGGTTCCCCCAGGCAGCTCCGCGATTACTTTCTCTTTATTGAACACCGTTAGTCTGACATCCTCGGGAAAAGCCAATTGGATAATATCCAGCAGGCCGGCCAGTTGCTCAAGTTTGTTCAAAGCGAAGCCCTCCTTAACTTGTTCATAGTATGTGCAAACCGTAACAAATTGCGGCTCTCGGGGTATTTGCGGTGAAGGCGCTAGGTGAGCGTTACTTTAAATTCTTCGGTCAATAGCGGCACCACATCGAATAAATCGCCGACAATGCCGTAATCGGCCACTTGAAAAATCGGAGCTTCCGGATCTTTGTTAATCGCGATAATAATCCGGGATTGGCTCATGCCGGCCAGATGCTGGATGGCGCCGCTAATGCCGCACGCAATATAAATTTCGGGCGTAACGACCTTGCCGGTTTGTCCGATTTGCATCGAGTAGTCGCAGTAGCCTGCGTCGCAAGCGCCGCGAGAGGCGCCGATCGCCGCGTTCAACGCCTCGGCCAGTTGCTCCAAAGGTTTAAAGCCTTCTGCGCTCTTTACTCCCCTGCCGCCGGCCACTATAATCTTGGCTTCGGTTAAGTCGACCTTCCCGGAGGCCTTGCGCACGACGTCTTTCACGATGGAGCGCAGCGCTGCGGGAGGGCTGTAGCTTACGGGAACGATCGGGGCCAGGGAGCCGGTTTTCTCCGCGGGAGGCACATTGTTCGGGCGAACGGTAACGATCGACGGCCCCTGAACAAACCGTTTCTGTTCCAACGCTTTTCCGGCATAGAGGGAACGTGTAAACAAGACGTTGGCGCCGGACTTCTCAATGGCCGTGACATCGGAGATTTGTCCTGCGTTTAAGTGGGCTGCCAGCATCGGAGCCAGGTCGCGCCCGATGCCCGTATGACCGAGGAATACCGCATCCGGGCGGATGCCGTCGATGAGCTCGGCTATGGCAGGAAAATAAGTATCCGGATTATAATTTTCCAGACTGGGATGATCCAGCACGTGGACGGACTCTACGCCGTATTGGGCCAGTTCTTCGGCCAAAGAAGTGATTTGATGCCCGGGAAAAACGGCAACGAGGCGATCCGCGTCATTTTTAGCGATTTTCGCAGCGTGAAGCGCTTCCAAAGTAACTTGACGCAGCTTGCCGGAACGTGCTTCGGCGATAACGATATAGGTTAGGCTCATAGGTATTCCTCCTCGATTGAATGTTAGATGGCTTTCGCTTCCGTGCGAAGCAGTTGTACCAATTGATGGGCTTGTTCTGCCGGGGTCCCCTGCAGAAGCTTTCCGGCGCCTCGGGCCGGCGGAAGGGAAAGGGAGGCCTGAACGGTTTTGGCGGCGATCTGTGCCGGCGTTAACCCGAGCTCATCCAAACCGATGAGGGTGAACGGCTTTTTCTTGGCTTTCATAATGCCGGGCAAAGAAGGATAACGGGGCTCGTTCAAGCCCTGTTGGGCGGTAAAGAGTGCCGGGAGCGAGATTTCCACCGTTTCCGTATCTCCTTCGGCATCGCGAAGAGCGACCGCTTTGTCACCCGAAATTTCCAGCTTCGTAATGGAGGATACGTGTGGAACATGGATCAGCTGAGCCAGCCGTACGGCGACTTGGCCTGAACCGTGATCTACGGAGAAATTTCCTCCAAGGATAACATCGAACGATTGCTTGCCGAAATAAGCGGCTAAAGCGTTGGAGACGCTAAATTCGTCATTCCCGATGCGCTCGTCCGAGATCAGAACCGCTTCGTCGGCCCCCATGGCCAAAGCGGTTCTTAGCGCTTCGGCACAACGCTCCGGACCGACGGATACGACAACGACATGGCCGCCGTGCTGCTCTTTTAACCGGATGGCCTCCTCCACCGCATATTCATCGTACGGGTTGATGATGAATTTGACCCCGTTGTCGGCTATTTTCCCGTTCTCGATTACGATTTTTTCCTCGGTATCGAAGGTTTGCTTGAGGATGGCATAAATATTCATCGGAATCCCTCCTGCTTTGGATGTATTATTTTAAACCTTTGATTAAAAATTCAGTGGTGCTTTCAATAAGCGACGTCAGGGAATACTTTCGGCCCGATATCAGCCAAGAGGAAATGACTTGATCCATGGCCCCGAACAACAGCCTCCGGGCGTGCTTGACTTCAAGGTTAGGGCGAAATGCCCCCTCCTCCTTACCTTTCTGCAGCACATCTTCGATGAGCCTGAAGAACGGGCTCGTATACTGGCTGATTTCTTTGCGTAGTTCCATCGGATGTTGGCGCAGCTCTACGATGTTTAAGTAGGCGATATGGACGTTTTCTTCCATGAACGTAAATAAAATCTCGCATATGGCATGTATCGCTGCATCCGCATTCAAGGTTTCCTTCAGACGATCGGTTAAGAGCTGGGTAAAACCGGTTAACGTTGTGCGGTACACGGTCGTCAGGATGTCTTCCTTGTTCTGGAAGTATAAATAGATCGTACCGTCGGCAACACCTGCCTCCTTGGCAATTTTGGATATTTGCGCTCCGTTAAAGCCGTGTTCAGCGAATACCTTTAAAGCTGCCTGTAAGATGGCATCCGTTTTGTCAATTTTCTTTCTTGCCATGAAACCTCCGTCATGATAGAATAACTCACAATTAATGAATCTCCATTCATTAATTATTGTAGATGACGCCATATGAATTGTCAATGCTTGCAAGAACCGGAAGATAGCTTGCAGACCAAGGAAGGAAGGGAACGATGCATGACGTGGCAGTGGATTAACTTCATCTTGTTTTTGGCGGTAGTCGGGTATGGACTCTATCTGTTTTACAAAGCTGTGTTTCATCGATATTTATATGTAAAGCTCGGCCAGCCCGCCGAATTTCATTCGAGTCTGGAGGGCGGACGGCTTCAGGAATTTGTATCACAGGTATTTGCCCAGAAGAAGCTGATGAAAGATCCGAAGAGCGGCTTGATGCACATCGTCATTTTTTACGGCTTTATCATTCTGCAATTCGGCGCCCTGGATTTAATAGTGAAAGGTTTGACAGGCGGGGGCGCTTTGCCGATTCCAGGCTATGATGCATTCAGCTTGATGCAGGAAATAACGGTGTTCGTTATTCTTGTGGCGGCGGGTTATGCCGCATACCGCAGATATGTGGAGAAACTGCCCCGCTTGAAAAGAGGCTGGAAGCCGAGCCTGGTGCTGTTTTTAATTTTTTTCCTGATGATGACGGTCCTGTTCTCTCTCGGGTTCGAACGGATCTGGCTCATGCACGAGGCATCCGTGTACGCTCCGCTTTCATCGTTGATCGCTGCGGTCTTCAGCGGAATGTCCGAAACGGCTGCGAAAGCCGCGTTTTATATGTTTTGGTGGGCGCACTTGCTGATTCTTCTCGCTTTTCTCGTGTATATCCCGCAATCCAAGCACTTTCATCTCCTGACCGCACCGCTCAACATTTGGTTTCGCCGGGCTGAGCTGGCAGGCCGGTTAAAGAAGCTGGATCTGGACAATGAAGAGGCCGATAACTTCGGGGTAGGCAAAATCGAAGATTTTACGCAAAAGCAGATGCTGGACTTTTACGCTTGCGTGGAATGCGGCAGATGCACGAATGTGTGTCCTGCGTCGAATACGGGGAAAGCGCTGTCTCCGATGCATATGATTATGAAGCTGCGGGATCATTTAACCGAAAAAGGCGCCGCGATTACGTCCAAATCGCCCTGGGTGCCCGGATTTGCTTTCTCTTCGTCCGGCGTGCATGCGATGTCCGGGATCAGCGCGAACGGAACCAACTGGGATTCGCCGGAAGTGACCGATATTGGGCCGACCCTCGAATGGCAGAAAGGCCATTGGGCTGTGCAGGAGCGCAAGGCGGAAGAGCTCGAATTGATCGGAGACGTCATGACGGAGGACGAAATCTGGTCGTGTACCACGTGCCGCAATTGCGAGGATCAATGTCCGGTCGGCAACGAGCATGTCGACAAGATCATCGACCTGCGCAGGCAGCTCGTCTTGATGCAGGGCAGTGTACCGGCTGAAGGCCAGCGTGCGATGCAAAATATCGAAAGACAAAGCAATCCATGGGGCTTAAGCCGGAACGACCGCGAGAAGTGGACGGGGGAAATCGAAGGCTTGGCTGTGCCGACGGTGAAGGACAATCCGGATTTTGACATTCTTTTCTTCGTAGGATCGATGGGCTCTTATGACTTGCGCAGCCGCAAAATTTCCCGGGCTTTCGTCAGATTGCTGCATGAAGCCGGAGTCAGCTTCGCCATTCTCGGCAACGAGGAGAAAAACTCCGGGGATACGCCGAGGCGGATGGGGAATGAATTTTTATTTCAACAGCTTTGTCAGGAAAACATCGAAACCTTCCAAAAGTATGGGGTTAAAAAGATTGTAACCGCTTGCCCGCACACGTACAATACGTTGAAAAACGAATACCCGGAATTCGGGCTGGAGAATGTGGAAGTGCTTCACCATACCGAGCTGTTGGATCGGCTGGTCCGCGAAGGAAAGCTGAACCCGCAGTATGAAATAAAAGAACGCATCACCTATCACGATTCCTGTTATTTGGGCCGCTACAATAACGTTTACGAACAGCCCCGCCGCATATTGAAAGCGATTCCGGGCGTCGAATTGGTCGAGATGGAACGAAACCGCGAGAACGGGATGTGCTGCGGTGCCGGCGGCGGGATGATGTGGATGGAGGAAACGGCAGGCAAAAGGGTTAACGTAGCCCGTACAGAGCAGGCTCTGCAGGTCAATCCGACGGTCATTAGCAGCGCATGTCCGTACTGCCTGACGATGATGGAGGACGGTACGAAAATGAAGGAAATGGAAGACCGGGTGAAAGCGAAGGATATTGCCGAAATATTGGAACAATCCGTCTTCGGATTGAACTAAATGATGAAGGGGAGAGTAAGATGAATAAAATTGTGGGCGGCAGCTTTCTGGTGCAAGAAGCGGATTTGAATCGAATCGTCACACCGGAGGATTTCACGGAAGAGCAGCGTATGATCGCGCAATTGGCGGACGATTTTGTAACGAATGAATTAGAGCCGCTGGAAGAGGAAATGGAACATCAATTGAACGTCGAGTTAACAAAGGAAAAGCTGCGGACCGCGGGTGAACTGGGCTTGCTCAGCGCAGAAGTGCCGGAGCGGTATGAAGGCCTCGATGTGGATAAAGTCAGCGCGCTGTTAATCAATGAGAAGATCGTCAGAGCGACCTCGTTCTTTATCTCGTATGGAGGTCAGACGGGCATCGGTTCGCTGCCGATCGTGTTTTTCGGCAACGACGAGCAAAAGAGGAGATACTTGCCGGGTATTGCAGCCGGAGAGAAGCTGGCCGCCTATGCGCTGACGGAAGCCTCGTCCGGGACGGACGCACTGGGAGCGAAGACGCATGCTAAATTATCCGGCGATGGCGCTTATTATATATTGAACGGAACGAAGCAATTTATTTCCGGATCGAGCTTTGCGGATGTGTTCATCGTCTTTGCGAAGGTGAACGGGACGGACTTCAGCGCGTTTATCGTGGAACGGTCGTTCGACGGGCTGCATATCGGACCGGAGGAGAAGAAGATGGGACTCAAAGGCTCTTCCACCTGCTCGTTAACTTTGGAGGATGTGAAGGTTCCGGTTGAAAATTTGTTGGGAGAGGTCGGCAAGGGCCACCTGATCGCGTTCAATATTTTGAATCTCGGGCGATTGAAGCTGGCGGCGGGAGGCCTGGGGCTCTCCAAGGCGGCGATCGAAATTTCGGCTGCCTATGCGAATGAACGCAAGCAGTTCGACCGGCCCATTGCTTCCTTCCCGCTCATCGGCAAAAAGCTGGCCGACATGAATATCCGGACCTTCGCGCTTGAAAGTATGATTTACCGAACGGCCGGCTTGCTCGACGAGGGCTTGAGCGTCCTCGATCACAGCCATCCGAATGTCGATTCCTTGTCGGCCAAAGCGATTTCCGAATATGCGCTGGAATGCTCGATCAATAAAGTGTTCGGCTCGGAGGTTCTCGATTTTGTCGTGGATGAAGGATTGCAAATTCATGGGGGCTATGGGTACATTCAGGAATACCGGATTGAGCGTATGTACCGGGACTCGCGGATATTCCGCATTTTTGAGGGAACGAATGAAATTAACCGGATGCTGATTCCGGATACCCTGGTGAAGCGGGCGTTCAAAGGCGAGCTGCCTTTATTGGAGAAGCCGGGCGAGCTGCAATCCGTGCCCAGCTCCTCTGCCGGCGAAACGTTGGAACTCGAAGCACGGCTAATTGCAAACGCCAAGCATACGTTCCAATGGCTGCTGGCGCAAGCCGTACAAAGATATGACAAGAAGCTGAGCCAGGAACAGGAGATCGCCGGCAACTTGGCCGATATCGTCATTTCCATCTACGCCATGGAGAGCGTGCTGCTTCGGACGAAGAAAATGATGGCGCGGACTCGTGAAGACCAAGCCCGCCATGCCATTCAGATGACGATCGCCTTCGTGCATGAAACCGTCGACAGGATCGCATCCTGGGCCAAGGAAATGATATGCGCCGTCCTTTCCGGCGATGCGCTGCTTGCCGCGTTGGCGGCGTTGACCAAGGCAACGGCCTCCGTACCCGCCGTCAACCTTATTGATTTGAAAAGGAGCGTCGCTTCGCGAGTGATCGACGCGGAAAAATACGTCGTTTAATGGCAGGTCGGCTCTCCTCTCTAATTGCATTACTTTCCATGAGGCGATTTTCTAACTATAATAAAGATATTATTTTTCTTTATTGGCAGAAAATGTGGATGAGCGATGAATTCGAAAGGGGAGCGAACGGTTGGATACCCAGAAACAAAAACACCTATTAGAAAAAATCGATCACCATCTTCGAAAAACGGCAAGGCGGATGGTTCAGTTTGATACGCTGGACGAAACGCTGCATTACTTAATCGATTCGTTTCACGAGCAGTTCGCTTGCAACTATATGGCGATTATTATCAAGGACGGGCATACGCTGAAGATTAAAGCGAAGAAGGGCGAGGCCCCTCAGTTTGAGCAGCATTTTCCATTGAGCAGTGAAGCCTGTTTGCCCCGCGTTTATGGCGAGCCGCTCTGTACGTTTGATTTGATTAAAGAAGAAGACAATTGCTCTTTGTTATCAGGTTTAAATGCGGAGCAGTTTCAAACGTGGTTTACGTTCCCGATCCGGCAGGAGAACGAAGACAGCTTGGGCTTGTGCGTGATCGGCTTCCGTTCCTTTGTTCCTCTCGTACTCGGTGCGGAGAAGCTTTTCGAGGAATATGGCAAGGACATCGCGATCGCATTTGCCCTGGGGCAGCAAAAAGAAACCGAGCTTAAGAAAATAAAAGGGCTCGAGTGGTTGAAGGAAAATGTATATTTGGGCGGCTCCTCGTTAGAAGAGATCGTAAGTAAAATCGTGGAACGCGCAGGAAAAGGGACGAATGCGGAATCTGCCTTCATTTACCTGTATGACGAAGACACGAACTGTTTTCTGTATCAGCCCCCGTCTTACGGAATTAATATTCCGCAGGACAAGATCGATCTCAAGGAAGCCTATGATTTAAACCCGTTTTTTGCTTTCCTGGAAAAGCCGGGCGGCGGTGAAATTACAATTCCGTTGATCATCAATTTGAAAACGATCGGCGTCCTGCATGTCATCAATAAAGAGCATGCGTTGTTTACAGCCGACGATTTAGAGCTGCTGCAGTTTTTAGCCTCGCACGTTTCGGCTCTGATTGAGAATGCGAGATTGTATTCCAGTGAAAAAGACCGCAAATACCGGCTTGAAACGTTCATGCATCATCAGCAGGAATTGGTCAAGCATACACTGGAAGACGACGGATTCTCCAAAATTTCCGAGTTTTTGTCGGATATGATGAAATGCTCCGTTTTTTTGTTTGACCGGTTCTTTCATCTGACTTCGAGCTGTATCCTGGAATCCGATCCTGCGATGGGGGAGCGTATTCTATCCCAGGTGAAGAACGAAAGGCGGCACTTTCAGCAAAGCAAGCAATTGGAGTATTGGATCACGGTTAACGACCAGCTTGAATTCGGCATGTTTAAGGTCGTTGGAGCAGGTGATCTGTTGGGCTATCTGGGCCTGGCGATTCCCAGAAAGAAGCTCGATACCGTATTAAAGATGACCCTGAACCATGCGCTTAACGTATATGCGGTTCAATTCATCAAGCAGAAGGTTGTTCTTGACGTGCGTGAACAGGTGAAGGACAGCTTTTTCAATCAGTTATTTGTGGAGGAAATCCATAACAAAGGCAAAATATTAGAGTACGCCAATCTGCTGAATTGGAATATTCTCGAGCCGCACGTCATTGGATTGTTTTCCTTTGTGTTCGAAGAGAAGGAAGAGCAGAAATCCAATCTCCTTGAAGTCGATGCCCAAAAAACATGGATCTGGGATCGGATCCGCGACCATGTTTCCAGATCAGAGCCCGGGATTATCCTGACACGCAAGGATGAATATTATGTAACCATTGTTCCCCAAGCCAAAGCGACCGGTGCGTTTTGGAAAACCTTTTATGAAAGAATCAAGAAAATCATTAGCTCCGAGTTCGACCATGTGGACAGTTATTTGGGAATCAGTCAAGAAGCCCATAAAATCGAAGATTACTATAATTGCTATAAGCAAGCGCAAAAAACGTTGGCTATTCTTTATAATCGCTTTCCGGACAAGCAATTTCTCAGCTTTCATCAGCTAGGCTCCTATACGGTGCTGTACAACTTGGCGGATCCCCATATCGTTCCCCTATTTTTGAGAGCGTATCTGGACCCGCTGCTGCAGTACGGTAACGGAAAGAACCGCGACCTGTTCGATACACTGCGGGTATATTTGCAGACGAACGGAAATATCAAAGATTCCTCCGATCGCTTATTCATTCACCGCAGCTCCTTTAAATACCGCCTGGAAAAAATCAGGGAAATCCTTCAGGTGGATATTGACGATGCCGAGCAGCGATTTAACATCATGCTGGCGTACAAGCTGTATGATCTGCATCTTACGGAAAGCTCCGATGCCTAAACCTTTGTTTACGGCGGAGAATTTTCATTTGTTCTTTTCCTGCATCACGAACGTACACAATCATGGGTATTCATTGTATGATGATTTCAACACAAGGAATGACTTCGCTGCATAGAGAACGAGCATGAAGGTTTAAGTAACCGCTTTCTTAGCAGGAGGAGGGATGCTCACTTCGATTGTCCAGAATGTATGATTCATATATTTTAGGAGGATGTCGTCGATGAAACTGAAAAAAGCAACCCTTCTCACCCTGTTAATGGTTTGTATCTTCACCGCAGCCACCGGACTTGCCGTTGCCGCTACTAACGGAGCTAAGCTGTTAGAAGTTCCTATGAAAAAGCTCTCTGTAGACTTTATTTCGGACATTGTTTACTCGCAGCCTTCAATCTTTGGCGATCCTAATTTCCCTCTTCATATGGATATTTTGAAGCCCGGCAGTCAAGAGCTTCTTCCCGCCGTTGTATTTGTTCCTGGCGGAGGCTTTATGTCAGCCAATAAAGACAGCTCTTTACAACAAAGAATGACGATGGCCGAATCAGGCTATGTCGTGGCAAGTATCGAATACAGAGTCACCCCCAGAAGCACCTTCCCTTCACCGCTAGAAGATGTAAAGTCGGCGATCCGCTACCTTCGGGCCAATGCTGCTAAATATGGTATTGATCCGGACCGTATCGCGGTGATGGGGAATTCAGCCGGCGGCTATCTGGCGGCATTCAGCGGAACAACCAATGAGGTTGCGGCATTTGACAAAGGCGATTATCTTCATCTGAGCAGCAACGTGCAGGCCGTCATTGATTTATACGGTTTGTCTGATTTAACGAAGGTAGGATACGGTTTCTCCAAAGAGGTGGAAGCTGTTCACGACTCTCCTTCCGCGCCGGAAGGGATGTGGGTAAACGGACCTGCGGTGTTCGGCCCCGGCGGATCGATCCATTCCAATCCTGAGAAAGCGGCCAAAGCCAATCCGATCACGTATATTACGAAGGATGCACCTCCATTCTTAATTATGCATGGCGATAAGGATACGTTGGTTTCGCCGAACCAAACGGAGATTTTGCATGAGGCTCTCGTAAGCCAAGGAGTGGATTCCACCTACTACGTGGTTCAAGGTGCCGGGCACGGCGGACCGCAATGGGTGCAAACGGAAATTACGGATATCCTTATCGCTTTCTTGGATAAACATCTGAAAGACAAGAAGACGAAGTGAGCTTAAGAGGCTCCATCATGGCTTATCAAATCGTCCAACCTTCCATCGTTTTCGTTGGAAGGTATTTTCTTTCTTGTTCTACGTCACGATGTGGAAATTTATGCGCTTACTTTCCTGCACGATGAAGGTATTTTTTTGCCGGATTTCTTTTTATAATAAGATTTAAGGAAATCGGTTATTTTAACCTATCCAAATGTAAGCGATAACATTGTATCCAGTCAAAATGAAGGAGGAATCCGGGAAGCAGGTTTACTTTCGGAAGGTGATGTCATGGACCAGCAGCAGGATCAATTGTGGACCAAGGGATTTCTGGGGATCACACTTTGCGGGTTTTTATTATTTTTAAACTTACAGATGCTGATCAGTTCTCTCCCTGCGTATTTAAAGGAGCAATTTCAGGCCAGTGATTTCAGCATCGGAGTGATAACGGGCCTTTTTGCCTTATCCTCGGTGGCCGCGAGACTGTTTGCAGGCAGACCTGGCCAGAAAGAAAGAATGGGTCGGCTTTTGTTCCTTGGTTTATTCATCGCATGGATAGCTACAGCCGGCACCTATTGGTGTCATGCCTTAATCGCCATTTTAGGTATAAGAATGGTGTATGGTTTCGGCTTTGGCGTGGCCAGTACCGTATTGCCCACTATGGCATCCAATCGGGTTCCTCTCGCGCGAATGGGAGAGGGCATGGGGTATTTCGGATTTTCCAATACACTCGGATTGTCTGTAGGGCCCCTCATCGGGATGTATTTGCTCGCCAATTACGGCTTTGGGACTTTAACGGCCGCAGCTTCGATTGTTCTTCTTCTGATTTTTCCTATCATCTACGGGGTGTTGCCAGGAGCAAGCACAATGGCGACAGGAGCGGTTCGAGGGAAATCTTCACAAGGAAACACCTACTTTTCCCGGAAATTAGTTCTGCCCGCCATTTTGAATATGCTCTTATCCATCACTTACAGCGGCCTGATCGGTTTCATCGCACTGTTTGGCCTTCAGCGTAACATTGAAGGCGTGGGCAGCTTCTTTCTGGTTCAATCCTTGATGGTACTGCTGATTCGGCCTTTTGCCGGAAAAATATTCGATCGCAGGGGGCCTGTTGCCGCCGTGATACCCGGTGGTTTTCTGGTCATGCTGGGAGTCATTTTCCTTTCCTACTCGGACCGCTTGCTCGAACTTATTTTGTCGGCAGTCGTCTATGGCTGCGGGTATGGGATGATCCAGCCGTCCATTCAGGCCTGGATGATCAAGGAAGTATCCGCAGATGAGCGGGGGATCGCGAACGGAATGTTCTACAATTCCATCGATGCAGGGGTTGCGCTCGGCTCCATCTTATTGGGCGTACTGGCCTCGGGTGTAGGGTACGGATTGATGTATCTTTTGTCTTCCCTGTTTATGGCTTTGTTTTTATTGATTTTCGGGCTTTCGATCATGTTAACGCGTCATCGAAATAAGGTTACCCAAAATATGTAGGAGCACAGGAAGGTAAGGTGAATGATCACATGCAAGGGAATAGCGTGTCTGTTTCACAACTGTTGGATATGGCGGTGCAAGGCAGTCCCGATAAAGAGGCGATTTATGACCTGACGCGCAGACTGACCTACGGCGAGCTGCAGGAGGAAGTCAATCGGTTAGCATCTGCTCTCGTATCGCTGGGCATCAAAGAAGGGGATCGGGTCGGCGTTTCTTTACCCAACTGGCATGAGACGGTTCAATTATTTTTTGCCATTGCGAAAATAGGGGCTATTCTCGTTCCATTTAACCCCAAGTATCGGTTGCATGAATTACAGCATATTTTAGGAAATTCGGGAGCCAAAGTCGTTTTTGTATCCCAGGAATTTGAAAAAACAGGCTTTGAAAGCGGAGAACCGAACCATTTGCAGCTCATTACGGTCCGGTATGAGAAGGAGGGCTGCCTCTCATTTACCGACCTTCTAGCAGGCTCGAATGACGTCATTCCGCCGCAGCCTGCCATCGATCCTCTGCATGATACGTTCTGTATTTTGTATACTTCGGGAACGACCGGCGTGCCGAAAGGGGCCATGGTCACTCATCGCAGCGTCGTTCAGTCCGGCATGACGATTGCGAAGAGCCTGCAATGTGTCTCCGATGATGTGTTTATTATTCTGGCGCCGATATTTCATATCTTCGGAATGGCCGTTAACTTGATGTCTGCCGTCTATTGTCAATCCAAAATGGTGCTGCTCGAAAAATACAAACCGAAAGACGCCTTAAAGCTGATCGAGCAGGAAAAAGTAACGATTCACCATGCGGTTCCGTCGATGTTGAATCTCGAATTGAAGGACCCTGATTTTGACTCCTACGATTTATCTACGCTGCGGGCGGGAATAACGGGAGCGGCCACTTGTCCTCCGGAAACGATCAAAGGGGTCCGTGAGAAGATGGGCATGAATCTTTGCATTTCCTACGGCATCACCGAGACCGGTACGGTAACCATCACGCAGTATGATGATAAAGAAAGCAACATTCTCGAGACGGTCGGCAAAGCAGTAGAAGGCGTCGAAGTGAAAATTGTCAATGACCGGAGGGAAACGCTGCCTCCAGGTGAAACCGGCGAAATTGCTTGCAGAGGCTTCGGCGTCATGAAAGAATATTACCAATCTCCTGAGCAAACCCGGCAAGTGCTTGATCCTGAAGGGTGGTATTATACGGGCGATTTGGGCACGATGGACGAAGACGGGTACATTCGATTTGTGGGCCGCAAGAAGGAATTGATCATACGGGGCGGCTACAATATTTATCCCCAGGAAATCGAAGGCTTGCTTCAAAACCATCCGAAAGTTCTGGAGTCCGCGATTGTCGGCCTGCCTGATGCGACTTTAGGCGAGATCGTATGCGCCGCCGTCAAGCTGAAGCCTAATGTCCAGGCGACGCAGGAGGAAATCATCGATTACTTAAAAACGTATATCGCCAGCTATAAGCTTCCCGGCAAAGTGGTATTTGTGGAGGAGCTGCCGACAACGGCGAGCGGAAAAATCCAGAAAGTCAAATTAAAAGATGAGCTTATGAATCGTTTAGAGGCCGGCTGAACAATAGTTCACGCAGAAGTTCATGCTATTCCTACATAGTGAACAAACTGACAAATTATAATTCCTACATGATGCAGGTATACTTAGTTTGAATTTTCTGTAAAATTAAAATTGTTATAAGATATGACAGCGTTTTCAATGCTGAAAAAAGAGTTAGGTCTAATTATTAAGAAGGGGTGTTCATATGAAAATGTCAAGCCGAAACATGTTAGTATTCGCTCTTGCCGTCATGCTTCTTGTATTGGCAGGGTGCGGCCCGCAAGGCCCGCAAGCAGGTAATAACGCATCCAACAGCGGCGAGCCTGCCAAATCGGATGGAAGCGGCGGCGACGCCAAAGAAATTAAAATCGGATTGGTGCTTGCCGAAACCGGACCCGCATCCACATTAGGCTTGACGGAAGTTCAAACACAAAAATTGTTTCAAAAGCAATTGGATAAACAAGGGCCTATTAACGGCTATAAAATTAAACTAGTCATGCAGGACTATGAGACGGATGACACCAAAGCCGTCATTGCCATGGACCGCTTGATTTCCGAAGGCGTCGTTGCGGTCGTGGGAGCAACGCAAGTAAGTACAACCGCCGCAATTCTTCCGAAGGCGATCTCGGCCAAGCTTCCGTTTTTGACGGTTGCACCTGCCAATTCGGATAAGGATAACGTATTTGTCATGACCCCAAGTTCAAAAACCGTTTCCGTTAAGGTCGTGGAATGGTTAAAGAAAAAAAATATTACGAAAGTGGCTTGGGTAAATGCCAAGGATGCGTTCGGCGTTGAAGGTCTTCCCGCATTCAAGGACCTTGCAAAAGAAAATAATATTGAAATTGTAGCACACGAAGAATTCGACGCTACGGCTACCGATATGACCGTTCAATTAACGAATGTCAAAAAAGCGAATCCCGAGGTTGTCGTCGTATGGTCCAGAACGCCAGGCGCCGGGGTTGTGGCGAGAAACTTTAAGGCCCTCGGCTTTAACATTCCGATGATTCAAAGCACCGCATCCGCGAACCAGGGATTCCTCGATCAGGTAAAAGGCAACAATGAAGGGCTCTATGTGGTTGGAAGCCGGTTAAGCATCGTCGACCAGCTGCCGGATTCGGATCAGAAGAAAAGATTGCAGGCGTTCCGTGACGCATTCAAAGCCGAATTTAACGGCGAACCCGACTTGTTTGCCGCTCATACGTATGACGGGCTTTCCATGATCGTGGAGGCGATCAAGGCAGGACATACAACTCCGGAAAATATTACGAAGTTTTTAAATAAAGATTTGGGCAAATATCCGGGTATTACCGGAACCTTCGATTTTGCACAGACAAGGCTGACTTCACAGGTGGACGGATTGACCGTACTCGGCATTAAAGACAACGCCTGGAAATACGAAGAATAGTTGGATGGATAATAATCTATGGCAGATATCGATCTGCCATAGATTTTCACTAGAAGGGAGATCGAACATGGATTTCGCGCAATTTTTGCAATTTCTCATCACCGGACTTACCGTCGGCAGCATTTATGCACTGCTAGCCATCGGATTTGTCACCATCTACAATACAACGGGAATATTAAACTTTGCTCAAGGTGAGTTTGCGATGATCGGGGCGATGTCGTGTATTTCTTTAATTGGTTTTGGTCTTCCCATGTTCGCAGCGATTCCAATAGCGATCCTTTTTACCGCGTTTATCGGCTTATTCATAGAGAGAACACTTATAAAACCGGCGAGAAAGAGCGCACCCGTCACCCTTGTTGTCATTACTATCGGATTGTCCATTTTTCTTAAGGGACTCGGATTAATTATTTGGGGTACTTATCCGAAAACCTTGTCGCCGATTGTTCAGATAAAGCCCATCCATTTTTTCGGGGCCGTTATCAACCCGCAAAGTTTGTTTATTTTTGCCATACTGATCGTCCTGCTCGCCTTGCTGTATTTCTTTTTTGATAAAACCTTTATTGGATCCGCCCTCAGAGCGAGCGAGACCAATCCCCGCGCCGCAAGCTTAATGGGGATCAACACCCAGGCGATGTCAGGCTTATCCTTCACGTTGGCCGCAGCCCTTGGAGCCATCGCAGGCATTATTATCGCTCCCTTAACGGACGCAACGTACGAGATGGGCTTTCTAATCGGTCTTAAAGGCTTTGTCGCCATGGTTATCGGAGGGATGAATAATATTTCCGGGGCCGTCATGGGCGGTTTGGTGCTCGGTGTAGTCGAAGCTTTTTCAAGCGGTTTGCTTTCCAGTACGTATAGTGACGCCATCAGCTTCACGGTATTGCTGTTGGTGCTATTCTTCAGACCGAACGGTTTGTTCGGCAAAGCAACCGGTCTAAGAGTATAGAGGGGGCAATCATAATGGCTAAACTTGACGCAATTTTATACGGCAATCGTTGGAAACCGTTTATCGGTTTAATTGCCATCATATTAGCTCTTCCGTTTTTCGTCCATGCTCCGCATATTTTTACGGTGCTGATTCTAATCGGCCTGTACAGCATCATTACGGTCGGACTAAGTCTGCTGATCGGCTATACGGGGCAAATCTCTTTAGGGCATGCCGCATTCTTTGGAATCGGAGCCTACGTGTCCGGCATGCTGACGACGAAAGCCGCGATGTCGCCTTGGTTGGCCATGATCCTTGGCATGGTGGTCACTTTTGGCATCGCCTATCTGATCGGAATTCCCATTCTCAAGCTGAAAGGACACTTTCTGGCTTTAGCCACCCTCGGTTTTAATATTATCATCTATATTCTAATTGTAGGGTTGTCGGATTATACGGGGGGCCCCTTGGGCCTGCACAGCATTCCGACTTTATCGTTGTTCGGTCTGGATCTGAGCAATCCGCTCTATTTTTATTATTTCATATGGACCGTTGTGGGACTCGTGATCATTTTCTCAACGAATATCGTTCGCTCTCCCATTGGCCGGCTGCTCAGGAGCATACACGACAGTGAAATCGCTACGCAAACCTTGGGCGTTAACGTCGCCAAATATAAAGTGGCCATTTTTGCGATCAGCGCCGCATATGCCTCGTTAGCGGGCAGCTTTTACGCGCATTTTATTAATTTTATCGCACCTCCTACGTTTTACATTAATTTCTCCATTTTGCTGCTGATCATGGTCATGGTCGGCGGAAGCCATTCCATCTGGGGCGCTATGCTGGGTACGGGCACCATCATGTTCCTGCAGGAACTGATCCGGTATATCGGTAAAGACTACCTCCATCTCAGCGGTCCGGTTGAAATTGTGGTTTACGGTTTTATGATCGTGATTGTGATGATGTTTGCTCCTAGAGGGGTCATTTCGATACTATCAGGCGCCTGGGTCAAAGCTTCGCGCAGCAAAACCAAAATGATGAAAGAAGCAAAAGGGGTTTAAACATGACAAACTTACTGGAAGTTAAGGAATTGACGAAAAAATTCGGCGGAGTAACCGCGGTCGATAACGTTAGCTTTCAAGTTGGGGAAGGGGAGATTGTGGCGGTCATCGGTCCGAACGGTGCCGGGAAGACCACGTTGTTCAATACGATTTCTTGTTTTATGCCGCCTACCTCAGGAGAAGTTATTTATCAAGGAAATCGACTTACCGGCAAAAAAATATATGAGCTGGCGCCGCTTAAAATATCAAGGACGTTCCAAAATCTTCAAATTTTTCGCAATATGACCGTTCTGGAAAATGCCATGATGGGCGCGCATGTGAAATTGAGGACGAATGTGCTCAGTGCGGGATTTCGACTGCCGATCGTCAAGAAGGATGAAGAACAAGCGTATCAGCTCGCTCTGGACGCGCTCGAAATGGTAGGGCTGCTCCATCTGATGCATGAAAAAGCAGGGCAGCTCTCGTACGGACTTCAGAAGCAATTGGAATTCGCCCGCGCCATCATGTATGAGCCTACACTCGTCTTGTTAGACGAACCGATGGCGGGTTTAAACGATGCGGAAACGAAAAAAATGTCCGAGTACATCGTAGAGTATAAAAAGAAAGGCCATTCTTTCTTGTTTGTCGAGCACAAGATGGCTACCGTTATGGAAATTGCCGATCGTATCGTCGTCATCGATTTCGGCAAAAAAATTGCGGAAGGAACTCCCGAAGACGTACAACGCAATGAAAAAGTAATTAAAGCGTACTTGGGGGAGGAGGCGGTTTAATGCTGAAAGTAGAAAACTTAAGCACACATATAGGCAACATCCAAATACTGCACGCCATTAATCTCGAAGTACATAGCGGCGAAATCGTTTCGGTGATCGGTGCGAACGGCGCCGGAAAAAGCACCCTGTTGAACACGTTAGCCGGTCTTTACAAGCCGTCGGAAGGGAAAGTGACTTTACACGGCGAAACGATCAGCGGTTTCCCTTCCCATCATGTTGTTGGCAAAGGTTTGGCACTTGTTCCCGAAGGGCGGCAAATTTTCAGCAACCTGACCGTTGAAGAAAATTTACGGCTCGGCATGTATTCCAAATACTTTAAAGAGAAGGAAAGCGTCAAGGGAAACCTGGAGAAAGTACTTGAGATGTTCCCCGGATTGAAAAAACATATGCATAATCTCGGCGGTTTTCTAAGCGGCGGAGAACAGCAAATGCTCGCGATCGGACGAGGCTTAATGTCGAATCCGAAAATTATTTTGCTGGATGAGCCGTCTATGGGGTTAGCACCGATGATCGTGAATGAAATATTGGAAAATTTGAAATATATCAAAGAGCAGCTTGGCACGATGGTCATTCTGGTGGAACAGAACGTCAAAGCCGCCCTGAGAGTGGCCGACCGCGTTTATGTGATGGATCAGGGCAAAATCATTCTAAACGGCACGAGAGATGAAATTAGCAATAACGCAAACGTTCAATCGGCTTATCTGGGAGTGAAAATTTCTTGAACCATACGATTATTCAAGGGGTGTTTGGTTACCGGCATCCCGTTTTTTTATTTTAGCCCGTATTGGAGGAGCATTCCATGTACTCGGTTCATAAGGACGGTTATGGATTCCATCAAATCACGCTGCCGACCCTTCTCCCGGTCGGTCCGGTCAACGTGTTGGTTATTGAGCGGAACGGCAAGTTAACCTTGATCGATGCCGGTATAAATACAGATGAAGCGTTTGCCATTCTGCAAAGCTCACTTGGAAACTTAGGCTATTCATTAACGGATTTGGAGCGAATTGTGCTCACCCATCATCATCCCGATCACATCGGATTAATTAACAGGATTGCGGAGCGTTGCAAGATTCCTGTGCTGGCCCATCCGTTGGCGGTTCCGCGGCTTACTCGGGATCCGGAATATTTAAGCTTTCGCTGTGACTTTTTTGATACATTGTACCGTGAGATGGGCTGCGGTGAGTTAGGCGCTCAACGTATCGAGCAGATGAAAAGAAGTATGGTCGAAAATAAACATGAAAAAGTGACGGCTGAAATCATTGAGGTGGATGAGGGAGGGAATATTCAAGGGCTGGACAGCCTGGAGCCTATTTACGCGCCGGGTCACTCCCCCGACCATCTGATGTTCTATGACCGCCAAAGAAAGGTTTTGGCGGCAGGCGATCACCTGCTTCCCAAGATTTCAAGCAATGCGCTTGTCGAGCCGGATATAGACGGGAACCGGTTGCCCTCACTTGCGTTGTACCGGGAATCGCTGTTGAAATGCCGGGAGCTCGCCGCGGATATCGTGTTTCCCGGTCACGGAGAGGCGTTCGGTCAACATGCGGCCTTGATCGACTCCAGACTTTCAAGGATGGATGAAAAGGCGGACAGAGTCAAAGAGCTGATTAAGCTCAGGGCAAAAACGCCGTTTGAGCTGGCCAAGGAAATGTATCCTACGGAGTACCGGCGCCAATTTACATTCGTGATGTCGGAAGTCATCGGAATGCTCGATTACATGGAAACGAATCTGCAAATTGAAAAAGTATTCTCCAATCACGTTTGGTCGTACGCGGCTAAAGACTGATCGAATTAAGTTGATTACGGTGGACGAAAAGTTATTCCGTTTTTCCTACATCGTGAACGTGTTTGGATGCAACTAATTTTTTTATAATTAAACTATAAAGCGCATACAAAAATACGAGCTTATTTTAGAGAAGGAGATTTATAAGATGAACGAACGTATCATCGGCGTTGTCGGAGCGGGAACGATGGGGAGCGGCATAGCGCAGCTTGCGGCTCAGAAAGGGTTTCGCGTTGTTTTATATGATATGAACGACGAGCTGGTCCATAAAGGAAAAGGCCGAATTGCTTCCATCTTGGCCAGATTGGTTGAAAAAGGAAAGCTGACAGAAGCCGATAAAGAAACGACGTTGGCTAACATAGAGGCTACCTCTGATTTAACGCGGATGGAGCAGGCCCATGTTGTCATCGAAGCGATCGTTGAGGATATGAAGATCAAGCAGGACATGTTCCGTCAGCTGGACGCTGTTCTGGGACCCGAAGCGATCCTGGCCACCAATACGTCCTCGTTGTCGATCACATCGATCGCGCAAGCGACGAAACGTGCCGACCGCGTAGCCGGCATGCATTTTTTCAACCCGGCTCCGATCATGAAGCTGGTTGAAGTCGTTCGGGGTTATAACACAAGCGACGATACGGTTGCGACGCTGATGGGCCTGGCCCGGGATTTCGGCAAAGAACCGATTGAAGTGAAGAAGGATTCGCCGGGGTTCATCGTTAACCGGGTCATGATCCCACAGTTCGTCGAAGCGATGCGCCTGGTGGAGGAAGGGGTCGCGACGATGGAAGATGTAGATAAGGCCGTAAAATTGGGGCTCAATTACCCGATGGGCCCGTTTGAACTGCAAGATTTTGCCGGAGTCGATATCGGATTGCATGTGCTGGACTACTTCTATGAGGAATTCAAGGATGATCGCTTTGCGGCGCCGCAATCCTTGAAACGAGTGGTTCGCGCAGGACGTCTGGGCAAGAAAACAGGAGCAGGCTGGTATGATTACAACAAATAACCCCCACAATCCAAAGGAGATGAACAAGACGATGGAGTTTGAAACCCTGGAATTGACAGTAAACGGTAGAGTTGCGGTGCTAAGCCTGAATCGGCCCCCGATGAATCCTTTGAATAAGAAGCTTTTCAGCGAGCTGTATGAGATACTGGAGGAGCTGGAAAATAACGATGACATAGGCGCCATCATTATTACCGGCAAGGGGGAGCGCGCATTCGCGGCGGGCGCCGACATCAGCGAAATGAAAGAACTCGACGCTGCGGGCATCGCCAGGATGAACCGGATTTCACGCAAAGCCTTCGAGAAACTGGAAAACATCGGCAAGCCGGTCATTGCCGCCATCAACGGACTCGCACTGGGAGGCGGCTGTGAGCTCGCCCTATGCTGCGATTTCCGGATTTGCTCGGAGAACGCGAAAATCGCCTTGCCGGAAATCAACTTGGCGATCATCCCCGGCGGGGGCGGTACACAGCGGCTGCAGCGGCTCATTGGGCAAGCGCGGGCTAAAGAGCTGCTCTATTTTGGCGATATGATCAAAGCGCAGGAGGCGCAGGCTTACGGTTTGGTCAGCAAGGTGGTGCCGCTGGAAAGCTTGATGGACACAGCGCTTGAATGGGCGGCGAAGCTGGCCGAGAAACCGGCGGTTGCCCTGAAGATGATGAAGACCGCCTTGCATACCGGAGCCGATACCGATCTGAACAACGCATTGACCATCGAGACGGTTTGTTTTGGCATTACATTCGAGACCGAGGACAGAAAAGAGGGAATGGCTTCCTTCTTCGAAAAGCGCAAGCCTGTTTACGTCGGTCGATAGAAAGCCCTTGGGAGATGAGAAGCGATGGATAACAATACCGATATCGTTTTGCTGGAAGGCGCACGGACGGCGTTTGCGGAATTTTGCGGCTCGTTTCGCGATATTTCCGCAACTGATTTAGGGGTTGCTGCGGCCAAAGAGGCAATCAAGAAAGCGAAGATCGAGGCGGAAGAGATCGACCAAGTAGTGTTCGGTAATGTTCAGCAATCGAGCCGGGATGCCCACCTGTTGGCGCGCCATGTCGGTTTGAAAGCGGGTCTTCCCATCCCGGTCCCGGCTTTGACGATTAACCGCCTGTGCGGAACCGGCCTGGAGTCCATTCTTACCGCCGCCCGATATATTCTCACGGGTGAAGCTAATGTGGTCCTGGCCGGAGGAACGGAAAGCATGAGCCAGGTGCCGCATGTCATCCGGGGCACCCGCTGGGGCAAGGCGTTAGGCGCTCCTGTGATGGAAGACTGGTTATGGGATGGACTTTATGACACATACGGCGAGTGCACGATGGCCGTTACAGCAGAAAATCTCGCCCGAAAGTATGAGCTTTCGCGCGAGGAGATTGATCAGCATGCGTTGTCCAGTCATGAACGTGCACTAGCTGCAATCGAGAAAGGCTATTTTGCCGAAGAGATTGTCCCGGTTTCCGTGCAGGATAGGAAGGGAATTAAAATCATTGATACCGATGAACATCCGCGAAAAACGAGTCTGGAGCAATTGGGCAAATTGAAGCCGCGCTTTATCGAAAATGGGGTCGTGACGCCCGGGAATGCAAGCGGGATGAATGACGGGGCGGCAGCTGTCATTGTCGCATCGGGAAGCTACGCCGCCCAAAAAGGATTGAAGCCCATCGCGCGCCTGGTCTCTTGGGGAGTCGTCGGGGTCGATCCGAAATACATGGGGATCGGTCCGGTTCCAGCGATCCGGCAAGCTTTAGAGAAGGCGGGTATGACCATAGATCAACTGGATTTGGTTGAGATCAATGAAGCCTTCTCCGCCCAATATTTAGCTTGTCAGAAGGAACTGAACTTCGATCCGTCGATCGGTAATGTGAATGGAGGGGCTGTTGCCCTGGGGCATCCTCTAGCCGCCTCGGGAACTAGAATCAGCTTGTCTTTACTCTATGAACTGGGCCGCAGAGGGAAAAAATACGGGGTATCCTCCGTATGCATAGGTGGAGGCCAAGGGATTGCCGCCATCTGGGAAAGACTCTAGAGGGGGAGTCGTTAGATGTCCGGCAGTCAATGCGAATTATTAAATGTATATCAATTATTGGAAGCGTCCTCTCAAAAGAGGCCTGATAAAGAAGCCGTATACGATCGAACCCGCAGGCTGACCTATGCCGAGCTGCTGCAGGAAACCGACCGGATCGCCGCCGCTTTGGACGCGAAGGGAATTAAACAAGGCGACCGCGTGGGGGTAAGCTTGCCCAATTGGCATGAAACCGTTGCGATCTATTTTGCCGTTGCCAAAATCGGGGCCATCCTGGTCCCGTTTAACACCAAATATCGTTTGCACGAAGCGCAGCATATCATCAAGGATTCAGGAATCAAGCTTCTCTTTGTTAGCGCCGAATTCGACGAGCAGGTTGGGGTCGAATCCGTTGCTCCCCTGGTTCAGGGTGTGGTTTCCGTCCGCTTCGACAAGGAGGGCATCATTTCTCTTGAAAGCCTGATTGAACAGGCGGGGAACCATGTACCTGCGTTAGTGGAAATTGACCCTGTGCGCGATGTATTTTGTGTTCTCTATACTTCGGGAACAACCGGCTTTCCTAAAGGAGCCATGCTTACCCATCGGGGCATGGTCTGGTCGGGCAGAACCATCGGGGAGAGTATTCATAGCAGCCCGGAGGATGTTTACCTCATTCCTGCTCCGCTTTTCCATATTTTTGGCATGGGAATCAATCTGTTTGCGGCGATTTCGATGCAATCGAAAATCGTGCTGATGGACGTTTATAAAGCTAAAGAGGCGTTGGAGCTCATTCAACAAGAAAAAGTAACCGTTCATCATGCGGTGCCGACGATGTATATTCTTGAATTAAATCATCCCGATTTTGCAAGCTATGATTTGTCTTCTTTACGGACAGGGGTTGTTGGCGGGGCTCCGTGTCCTGCGGAAACGATAAGGGCGATCAAGGAAAAAATGAGGATGAACATTTGCAACTCCTTCGGCATGTCCGAAATCGGTTCATTAACGATTACAGCCTATCAGGACACGGAGAAAAACATTCATGAAACGATAGGCAAAGCGATTCCCGGAGCCGAAGCCAAAATTGTTAATAACAGCAGGGAACCGGTTCCTTTTGGAGAAGTTGGCGAAATCGCTTGCAGAAGTTTTGGAGTGATGAAAGGCTATTATAACAATCCGGAACAAACGAGCCAGGTCATCGACCAAGACGGATGGTTTTATTCGGGAGATCTGGGGGTTATGCAGCCGGACGGCTATATTCGTTTTGTGGGACGCAAGAAAGAGATGATCATTCGCGGCGGATATAACATTTATCCGGGAGAGATTGAAGAAATCTTGTACCAGCATCCGAAAGTGCTGCAAGCCGCGGTCATCGGACTTCCCGATCCGGTGATGGGGGAAATTGCTTGCGCCGTCATTAAGTTAAAAGCGGATGAACAATCGTCAAATGAAGAAATGCTGGCATACGTTAAACAGCATTTGGCGGATTACAAGGTTCCCAAGCAAGTGGTGTTTACGGAGAGTCTGCCAGCTACAGCAAGCGGAAAAATTCAAAAGTTAAAATTAAAAGAAGCCATATTGAAACAAGCAAGTCATTGAGTTACATGTACAAATAAAGGCGCTGAAATGAAAGCGTTTTATCCCCGGAGAAGAGTGCTCCCTATGGAATAGGGAAAGTTTAATCGGAGGCTGCCATGTATAAAAGTGTTTGGGAATTTAAGGTTAGATTCGCTGAAACGGATGCGGCGGGCATTGTCTACTATCCGAATTTCTATAAGTGGATGGATCAGGCTTTCCATGAGATGTTTGCAGCCATCGGGTTTCCTACAAGAAAGCAGCAAAACGAGAGTCTGGGAACTCCGCTAGTTGAAGCTCATTGCCAGTTTCGCCGGCCGCTGAACTTCGATGATTGGGTGAAGGTAGTATCCGTGGTGTCGGAAGTGAAAAACAAAGTGTTTAAGATCGAGCATACGTTTTATCTCGGGGAGAATCTGGTTGCGGAAGGCTACGAAATTCGGGCTTGGGTTTCCTTGAATGGCGGTAAGCTGAAGGCCGAGCCGATTCCCGAGGAGCTCCGGCAAAGACTACTATCGTCCAACCTGTAGTGACATGCGCCTGCTAACAGGACGACTGCAGATCATAAGTCCATAGTATCGTTGTAAGGAATGAAGGCTGCCGCGAGGCAGCCTCTTTGCGCTGCAAAAGTAGATACAACAATAAAATTAAAAAAGCACACATATTCATAAAAAAAACACACCAATTTCTCAAGTAATTGAAGTAACATACGAATAGGTCCATCATAAATCCAACGAAAGGTTTTGCCTCGAACCCATTGCCGCTAGTAGATGTTGCTGTGTATCCGCTTCAAAATGTAAGCGCTTTATACACGTTCGATGAGATTGCTTTGTCCCGCTGGATCGAAGAGGCTGCGCGTACTGCCGGCATTACCTTGATTCTCAGCCATGTTGCAAAATCCCCCCATTTTCTAGCCGGAAAGGAGGTTCTTGCTGTCTGTTGAACGGTGTCTGGGTTAAGATTGGCGGTAACAGCATATCGGAACCGTAAATCCACAGAAAACTTAAACCGAAAGAGGGAACGTTCAAATGGGAAAAAAGTCAGGAGTGGCTCAGCTTATCTATGCCAGCCTCACAATTTGTCTGTTGATCTCCGTGGTACTAGCCGGTTGCACCAAAGAAACCAGTAAGCAAGAAACTTCTAAACTGGAAGCATCGAATGATCTGAAGAGTTCAGAACCGAGCCATGGGGGCACGTTAAGAATGATTTGGGTCGACAATATTACCAATATCGGTTATCCGGCCGATCAACGGGTATCCTCCAATTTGTACTTTGTTCAGCCTGTGTTTGAAACGCTTGGCCGCTATGACGAAACAGGAAAGATTACACCGTGGTTGACAGAAAGCTGGCAAACCGATCCCAAAATGAAAACGATTACTATTAAATTAAAGAAGGGGATCAAGTTTCACGATAATACCGACTTTAATTCGGAAGCCGTGAAGTGGAATATCGAAGAATACCAGAAAGCAAAGCGAGCTGAGGTCAATGGTATACAGTCGATCGATGTTATCGATGAGAACACCGTTCGACTGAATCTTGTAGAATGGAATAACAGCTTGCTTGAATCTGTAGCCTATTACGTCAAGATGGCATCGCCCACAGCTATTACAAAGAATGGTAAAGAGTGGGCCAACAACAATCCTGTAGGTACGGGGCCTTTCAAGTTTGTGAGTTGGGAGAAGGATGTTTCCTTAAAGTTTAAGAAGAACGAAAACTATTGGCAAACTGGCAAGCCTTATTTGGATGCCATAGAGTACTCCCTTATTTATGACAGAAACACGGCAGCAATTGAATTTAAATCTGGAAAAGCTGATGTTTTTACGCAAATGAATGCTGATGATTATATCGAGTTGGAGAAGTCAGGAAAATATGTGACCCGCTCGGATGAGAAGATAGCCGGGGCCTTAGTAGGTGTTGGGCTAATGTTTGACAGCGCCAATCCTGATTCCCCGTTTGCCAATGTGAAGGTTAGGCAAGCGGCTATGCATGCAGTCGACTCAAAGGCAATTGCCGACTCGGTCTTGAGAGGATTAGCTGTCCCCACGAACCAATGGAATAACTCTTCGCACCAGTATTACAATCCGGATGTGAAGGGATTTCCTTACGATCCGGAAAAAGCGAAGCAATTGCTGGCGGAGGCAGGGTATCCGAACGGCTTCAAGACGAAGATCACAACGGATGCACCTAGGGTACAAGAAATGACCGCTATTCAAAACTATCTTGCCAAGGTAGGTATTGATGCTCAAGTGATCAGTGTGGATACTCCGAAGTGGGTCGCTCTGATTGGAGATAAGTGGGACGGGATGGTTATGAGTTATAGAGTGTTGTCACCTAGTACGATAGTCCAGATGAACAGATTGTTGAGCAAGGACGCAGCACTTTATGCGAAAAGCATCATCCACCCGGATAAGGTAGAAAAGCTGCTGGCTGATGCAAGAACCGCGCCTGATTTTGAATCCTCAAAAAAAGCAGTTCTTGAACTGCAAAAAGTAGTCTTTGATGAATACGCCATTAGTTTCCCAACGTTCAGTCTGATAAATGGTATCGCCTTTACACCTAAAGTACAGAACCTCGGGATGTTTACAACCAATGCCTTGGATTGGAATCCTGAAGATACGTGGATGAAGAAGTAATTGGTGAATCAGGGCATGCAGCTTCCGGCTTACCCTCGATGCTGTCATCCAATTCCTGTAAAACGAGATCAACAAATCCCACCATGCCTCTTAACAATGCGTACCAAGGTGGGCCTTTTTATTTTACGGAGGATAAGTATGGAGCAGTGTACTGCTGGATTGTGAGCTTTTAAAATGAACAGATTTAAGTTATTATTGATTGCAAAATTAAATTATATTTTATTGGCTTTATAATAA
>NZ_BIMH01000011.1 GCF_004000985.1 Paenibacillus validus NBRC 15382
TGCCGTATTAGCCTCTGGGCACAGCTTGGATTAGGCCGATCGGAGGTCAAGGACGTCCCTACCCGTTTGCAGCAACCGACAAAAAAAGATGCTTCCTCCTGTCATGTTTAGACAGACTTTGGAATACCATTGCTATATACTTGTCTCATTCGCAAAAAAGCATGGTGGCGGTAAAGAGAGGTGACGGAAAATGGTCGTTTATATCGATATCATTTTCCTCATCAATGTGTTGATCGACGGCACTTTGATTTGGATGACCGGGTGGTCGCGCAAGCTGCGACTACGTCCGTGGAGGCTTGTACTATCCGCCGTGATCGGCGGCAGTTATGCGGTTTTTTTGTTTTTTCCGTCGCTTGGTTTTATGTACACCTTTGTCGCCAAGATGGCGTTTTCCTTCGCGATGATGCTGACAGCGTTCGGCTTCGGAGGGATGGTGCACTTTTTACGCAACCTGGGCACGTTTTATGTAATCAATTTCGTAGCGGCCGGATGCGTCGTCGGATGCATGTATGTGCTGCAGTCGTCGCACGACATCTTGAACGGGGTCATGTTCGGTCGCGGATTGACGGGAACGCTTCCGCCCCTCATTATCGCGATTCCGCTAGCCATGTGGATCTACAAGCGGGTTGTGCTGGCGTTAAAGCAAAAGCAAGAAATCGCTTCCTTCATGGCTAAAGTGGATGTGTACATTGATGCGATCGCCTCCAGCTGCACCGGTCTGATCGACACGGGCAATCAACTGTACGACCCGCTGACGAAGACGCCGGTGATGGTAATGGAAGCCTCGCAGTGGGGGGAGTGGATCCCCGAGACGTGGATGGTCAAAATCAGGCGGGCTGAAGTCGACCAGATCGTAGGCGCCATCGGTACCGAACCTTTCATCTGGCAGGACCGGCTGCGGCTGGTGCCTTACCGGGGCGTGAATCGAAGCACGCAGTTTATGCTGGCGCTCAAACCGGACAAAGTGGTCATTACGACGGAAAGCGGACAAATCGAAACGATCAAGGTGCTCATCGGACTTGACGGCGGGCGCTTAAGCTCGGATAACGCTTACCAGGCCATTATTCACCCTTCATTGGTGCAAAGCCACAGCGGTTAGCGTCAAACCAACAGCGGTCAACATACCGGAATAGGAGGTAGTCGAACATGTTAGTCAAGTGGAAGCTAATGCTGCAAATCATGTATTTTCGTCTTTTGCTGCTGCTCGGGCTTAAGGGAGAAGAGATTTATTACATCGGAGGAAGCGAAGCGCTGCCGCCCCCGCTCACCCGCGAAGAGGAAGAATATTTGCTGGAGAAGCTTCCGTCGGGCGATGCGGCCATCCGGGGGATGCTGATCGAACGAAATCTCAGATTAGTCGTATACATTGCGCGTAAATTTGAGAATACCGGCATCAATATCGAGGATCTGGTGTCGATCGGAGCAATCGGTCTTATTAAAGCGGTGAACACCTTCGATCCGGAGAAAAAGATCAAGCTTGCCACGTACGCTTCCCGCTGCATTGAGAACGAAATATTAATGTATTTACGCCGAAACAGCAAAATCCGTACGGAAGTCTCGTTCGATGAGCCGCTTAATATCGATTGGGACGGCAACGAGCTGCTGCTGTCGGATGTTCTCGGCACGGAGAACGATACGATATACCGGAACATTGAGGAGCAGGTGGACCGGAAGCTGCTGCATAAGGCTTTAGATAAATTGTCCGAACGCGAGCGCATCATCATGGAACTGCGTTTCGGGCTGCGGAACGGCGAAGAGAAGACGCAAAAAGATGTGGCCGACATGCTCGGTATTTCGCAATCGTACATCTCCCGCTTAGAGAAGCGAATTATTAAGCGGCTTCGCAAAGAATTTAACAAGATGGTGTAAAATCCGGAGGGTGAAGAAAAAAGCTGCAGTTCGTTCTGTAGCTTTTCCGCGTTCCAGCAGGCCATTCGCGGGTGCTGCGGCGAGTTGGAAAAAAACGCATAAAAAAAATGTCCAGGGGGATAATGTACATTAATGTTTCTCCTTGGGAGGTAATCACGAATGACCCGAAACAAAGTCGAAATTTGCGGCGTCGATACGGCAAAGCTACCGGTTTTGACCAATGCGGAAATGCGTGAACTGTTCGTCGGTTTGCAAACGAAGAATGAACGATCTGCAAGAGAGAAATTAGTAAACGGCAACCTCCGGCTGGTGCTATCCGTTATTCAACGCTTTAACAACCGGGGGGAATACGTGGACGATCTGTTTCAAGTCGGTTGTATCGGACTGATGAAAGCCATTGATAATTTTGATTTAAGCCAAAATGTAAAGTTTTCGACGTACGCCGTTCCGATGATTATCGGGGAAATTCGCAGGTACCTGCGGGATAACAACCCGATTCGGGTATCGCGTTCGCTGCGGGACATCGCTTATAAGGCGCTCCAGGTCCGCGACCAACTGACGAACCAAAACTCGCGCGAGCCCACGATTTACGAAATTTCCGAAGCACTGAACGTTCCTAGGGAAGATGTCGTCTTCGCGCTCGATGCGATCCAGGATCCGGTGTCGCTGTTCGAGCCGATTTATCACGACGGGGGCGACCCGATTTACGTAATGGATCAAATTAGCGACGATCGCAACAAGGATGTGTCGTGGATCGAAGGAATCGCCTTGCGGGAAGCGATGCGCAAGCTGAACGACCGGGAGAAAATGATTTTATCCATGCGGTTTTTTGACGGAAAAACGCAAATGGAAGTCGCCGATGAGATCGGCATTTCGCAAGCGCAAGTCTCTCGTCTGGAAAAATCGGCCATCTCGCAAATGCAAAAGCACGTAAAAAACTGAAACAGCCGCACCTCAACCGTGAAAATCCGACCCGAACCGCAGGCCAAGCCCGTGGGAAAGGTCTTTTTTTATATGGAAAACGGTACACGCATGGACATTTTGCCCAACTTTCACATACACATAAAGTATCAACTAAAGCTCGGTGGTGAGGGCAGCTTGAAAATATCCGATTTTCAAACGAAGGACGTCATCAATATCGTGGACGGCAAGAAGCTGGGGCAAATCAGCGATCTGGAGCTCGACCTGCGGAACGGGCGAATCGAGGCGATTGTCGTTCCGAACTCGCCGCGTTTCTTCGGATTGTTCGGGGGCGCGACGGACGTTATTATCCCATGGCGCAATATTGTGAAGATCGGGATGGACGTCGTGCTTGTGAAAATCGAAGATATGCGCAGCGTCCGGCAGGAGGAGACCGAGGTCTCCTACGAATACAACCGCAATTACCGCGAAGGGAATTAAGCGCCGAATGGGGTGTTCTTTTCAGGCGTATCGTGTATACTGAATGGTAAACGATGACAGGGGGCGCAAGGGGAATGGAACCTTTTGTTCTCGAGAAAGCCGATAACGGCTGCGAGTTGTTAGCCTTGGCGCCTTTCACGCGCGCCTATCCGCAGCTGTCCGCCGGATTTACGACACGGCTTGGCGGCGTTAGCCGAGGCGATTTCAGCAGCTTGAACTGCGGGCTTCACGTTGCGGACGAACCCGGCGATGTCGTGCGCAACCGGCGTCTGTTGGCCGAGGCGCTGGAGTTTCCGTTCGACGCCTGTACGTATGCCGAACAGGTGCACGGCAACGAGATTCAAGTGGTAACGAAAGCATGGCGCGGAGCGGGCAACGACTCGCGCGAGAAGGCGCTGCAGGCGAAGGACGGGTTCGTGACGAACGAACGCGGGGTTTACTTGCATGCGCTGTTCGCGGACTGCGTACCGCTTTACTTTTACGATCCGATCCGTCAAGCGGTCGGGCTGGCGCATGCCGGCTGGAAGGGCACCGCACTCCAAATCGCCAAGGCGCTGCTGGAGACGATGAGCGCCGCGTACGGCACGAAGCCGCGCGATGTGAGAGCGGCGATCGGGCCTTCGATCGGTGCCTGCTGTTACGAGGTGGACGACACCGTCATCGGGCGGATCGACCGGGCGCTTCGCGAGGCGGATGAGGAAGCAACCGTTCAACCGGCCGACGTACTGTGTTACGAGCAGCAGCCGAACGGCAAATATAAGTTAAACTTGCAACAAGTCAACCGACAAATTATGATAAAAGCAGGAATATTGCCGTCTCATATCGAAATAACAGGTTTATGCACAAGCTGTCATACGGATCTGTTCTTTTCGCATCGGAAGGAAGGCGGCAGGACGGGCCGAATGGCAGCTTGGATCGGGCTCCGGGAAGCGTAGAGGCTTCCCGCGTTAGAAGCCGTTCGCTGTCTCGAACGCGGCCGATCGTAAATGGGGTGAATAATGAAGTTGAACAATCAATTGGCAGATCGCATACAGCACGTGCAGGAACGAGTGGCAGCCGCTTGCGCCCGCTCGGGCCGCGACCCGAAAGAGGTGCGGACGATTGCCGTTACGAAATACGTTTCGCTGGCGACGACCGGACAAGTTCTCGAAGCCGGACTTACGCATATCGGCGAGAACCGCTGGCAGGATGCGGCGGCCAAGTGGGAAGCGTTCGGATCGAAGGGCACGTGGCATTTTATCGGACATTTGCAAACGAACAAAGTAAAGGACGTCATCGGCAAGTTCGCCTATATTCATTCCTTGGACAGGCTGTCGCTCGCCAAGGAGATTGAGAAGAAAGCTTCCGGGCTGCAGCTGCAGGTGCCTTGCTTCATCCAGCTGAACGTATCCGGTGAGGAGTCGAAATACGGATTGGAGCCGGAATCGCTGATCTCGTTCGTTAGAGAAATACGGGGAATGGATTCGATTCGGATTGCCGGGTTGATGACCATGGCGCCGTACGAAGCGGAAGCTGAGGAAACCAGGCCTGTATTTCGGGGGCTTCGGGAGTGGCGCGACCGCTTGAACGACGCCGGCGTACTTGATTACGAAGTGTCGGAATTGTCCATGGGCATGTCGAACGATTACGAAGTGGCAATCGAGGAAGGCGCGACTTGGGTGAGGCTCGGCTCTATTTTGGTGGGTAAAGAATAAAGCGTCACCAAACAAAGGGAGGGAACGGATATGGGCGTTTATAACAAGTTTATGAATTTGATCGGCCTGCAGGAAGAGGAAGAGCTCGTCGAGCGCGAGCGCAGCTTGGAGCAGCATGAAGAAAATGAAACTCCGGCGCAGGAAGTGCGTAAAACTAAAGGGAACATTGTGAGCATTCATTCGCAAAAAAATATTCGGGTCGTCCTGCACGAGCCGCGTTCTTACGAGGAAACGCAGGAAATCGCCGATCATCTGCGTTCCCGCCGCCCGGTTGTCGTCAACCTGCACCGCGTTCGTTCCGATCAGGCGACGCGGATCGTCGATTTCCTGAGCGGTACGGTGTACGCTTTGAACGGCTCGATCTCCAAGATAGGTCCGAATATTTTTCTGTGCACGCCGGATACGGTTGAAATTCACGGTTCCATCTCGGAATTGCTCAACCAGGATGAACAAGCTTGACTACAAAAACGAGGTGAACGTATTTGAGCTCTATTGAAGGTTTCATATCCACACTCGTCAACATTTATCAATACGTGCTTATCGCTTACGTGCTGCTTTCCTGGCTGCCTAACGCGAGGGAGAGCTTCATCGGCGAAATACTGGCTAAGCTGTGCGAGCCGTATTTGGGTCTGTTTCGCCGCTTCATCCCGCCGATCGGAGGCATGATCGACATTTCGCCGATCGTCGCCTTAATTGCGCTACGTTTTATCGGCATGGGATTGGCCGTCGTCATCGGCTACATCATCCCTTAATTGAAGGTGATTTCAACTGACGCAGGATAACATTTACGCTCACTTTCACCCGGATGAGCATCGTTTCGTCGATCAAGCCGCCGAATGGGTGGCCAGGGCCGAGCAGCATGAAGTGAAACGGACCGATTTTTTAGACCCAAGACAAGCGTTCATCTTAACGAGTCTCGTGAATCGAAGCGCAGACGTGCAGGTTCGCTTCGAGGGAGGTCACCCGAACGCCGAGCGGAAGCGGGCGATTGTCGCCCCGGATTACCGCGTACTGGATGATGAAGAGATGGGCATCCGGCTAATCGAAGTGTCTTCCACAGACGACAGCCTGGGCGATTTGGACCATGGCGACTATATGGGCGCAATACTCGGTTTGGGCATTAAACGGGATAAAGTCGGCGACATCTATGTGCTGCCGACCGGATGCCACTTTCTTGCCGCCGCAGAGATCGCCGATTATATCGTGCTTCACTTGAACCAGGTGCATCGTGTGCACGTGCATACGGGCACGCTGCCGCTGGACAAGCTGCAGGCCACGGAAACGAAGCTCGACGACATGAACTTGACCGTCGCTTCCCTCCGCTTGGACGGGATTGTCAGCGACGTGTACCGGCTCAGCCGCGCGAAGGTGCTTGTTCCGATCAAAGCGGGCCGCTGCAAAGTGAATTGGAAGCAGGAAGAGGATCCGAGCAAGCCGCTGAAGCAGGGTGACGTCGTGTCGCTGAAGGGGTTCGGCAGGTTCAAAGTGTTGGAAGTCGAAGGGCTGACCAAAAAAGGCAGGTATCGCATTCGAATCGGCAAATATGCATAAATTGCCGATTTTTTTGATTTATGCAGGCAGGAAAAATCTAAGTATTGTCGAAATATACCAATACGCATGGATGTCGAACATCATCGGCGCACGTTGCTCAAATATGCAGGAGGTGCAAGAATGGCTTTAACACCGCTCGATATACATAATAAGGAATTTAGTCGTTCGTTCCGAGGATATGACGAGGATCAGGTCAATGAATTTTTGGATCAGGTTATTAAAGACTACGAGGCGTTAATTCGTGAAAATAAAGAGATGCAAAATCAATTGATTACGATTCAAGAGCGGCTGGATCACTTTGCAAACATTGAGGAAACGCTGAGCAAGACGATCATCGTCGCTCAGGAAGCTGCGGATGAGGTAAAAACGAACGCGAAGAAAGAAGCACAGCTCATCATCAAGGAAGCGGAGAAAAACGCCGATCGGATTATTAACGAATCGCTTTCGAAGGCGCGCAAAATCTCGGTTGAGATCGAGGAGCTGAAGAAACAGGCATCGATCTACCGTACCCGTTTCCGGACGTTAATCGAAGCGCAGCTCGAACTGCTCAGCAAGGAAGATTGGAACTCGCTTGAGCGCACGGAAGTGGAGCAGCCGTAAACCGGACAAGCCCGGATATTCATACAAGCCGTGTCAGTTGACGATGCGCGCAAATTTCGATATACTCCTGTTAAGTTACCATATGTGAAAGCGAAGACTGGGACGAGTACTTGGCGTACGGCTGAAGCAAGCGATTCGGGGGTTGGTGCGAGCCCGGACTTCGGCGGCTTAGGAATATCACCCAGGAGCGTCTCTTGAACCGATGCGTAAGTAAAGAGCAACGGATGATCCCGTTATCGATCATGGAGCGAAGATTATAAGCCAATTGATTCATCCGGTCGGGCGTCAGCCGCGGATGGGGTTGGCTATTGTCTTAATCAGGGTGGTACCGCGAGACTTCTCGTCCCTATGGGATGCGAGGTCTTTTTTTTTGTTTGGTTTGAATCAAGTCAGGAGCGTGGGTAAATATGTCAAACGTAGATTATGGAAAAACGTTAAACCTGCTGCAAACCGAGTTTCCGATGCGCGGGAACTTGCCGCAGGCCGAACCGAAAATGCAGCAGCACTGGGAAGAGATTGACATCTACCGTCTCGTGCAAGAAAGCCGCAAAGGCAAGCCGAAATTTATACTGCATGACGGTCCTCCGTATGCAAACGGGGATATTCATATCGGCCATGCGCTGAACAAAGTATTGAAAGATATTATCGTCCGCTTCAAAACGATGCAGGGCTACGACGCCCCGTACGTGCCGGGCTGGGACACGCACGGCTTGCCGATCGAGCAGGCCATCGCCAACGGCGGCAAGGTCGACCGTAAAAAAATGAGCGTTCCGGAATTCCGCGATTACTGTAAAGCCTATGCCCTCGAGTGGGTCGAGAAACAAAAGAAACAGTTCAAGCGGCTAGGTATCCGCGGCGATTGGGAGAACCCGTACGTAACCCTGCAGCCAAAATACGAAGCCCAGCAAATCCGCGTGTTCGGCGGCATGGTGAACAAAGGTTACATCTACAAAGGGCTGAAGCCGGTCTATTGGTCTCCGTCCTCGGAGAGCGCGCTGGCCGAAGCGGAAATCGAATATAAAGACAAAACTTCAACCTCGATCTATGTGGCGTTTCAAGTGAAAGACGGAAAAGGCAAGCTGCCCGAGGATGCCGCGATCGTCATCTGGACGACGACGCCTTGGACGCTTCCTGCCAACCTCGGGATCAGTCTGCATCCGGAATTTGACTACGTGCTGATAGAGGCGGCCGGCCGCAAGTTTGTGCTTGCGCAAGGGCTGCTCGAAGCGGCGGCGAAGGAAATCGGCTGGACAGACGTGAAGGTGCTGTCTGCCTACAAAGGCGCCGAGCTGGAGCATGTGCTCTGCCAGCATCCGTTCTACGACCGCACGTCCCTCGTGATGGTCGGCGAGCATGTCACGCTGGAAGCGGGTACGGGCTGCGTTCATACCGCGCCGGGTCACGGGGAAGATGACTTTGTCATCGGGCAACGTTATAACATCGGCGTGTTGTGTCCGGTGGACGATCAGGGGCATTTTACGGCGGAAGCGCCGGGCTTTGAAGGCATGTTCTACGATAAGGGAAACAAGGTGATCACGGAGATGCTGCAAGCTTCCGGCCACCTGCTGCATATGAACACGATCCAGCATCAATACCCGCATGACTGGCGGACGAAGAAGCCCGTTATCTTCCGTGCGACCGAGCAATGGTTCGCTTCCGTCGATAAATTCCGTCAAGCGATGCTGGACGAAATCAAACGCATCGACTGGACGCCGGAGTGGGGCGAGACCCGTCTGCACAACATGATCGCCGAGCGCGGCGACTGGTGTATTTCCCGGCAACGGGCATGGGGCGTTCCGATTCCGATCTTCTATTGCCGCAGCTGCAACGAGCCGCTCGTGAATGAGTCGACGATCGAGCATGTTGCGGGCATCTTCGAGCAGGAGGGCTCGAATGCATGGTTCTTGAAGGATGAGAAAGAGCTGCTGCCGGCAGGTACCGTGTGCCCGTCCTGCGGACACGACCATTTCCGCAAAGAAACGGATATTATGGACGTATGGTTCGATTCCGGCTCCAGCCATGTAGCGGTATTGGAGACGCGCGAGGAACTGCAATGGCCGGCTGACTTGTATTTGGAAGGATCGGACCAATATCGCGGCTGGTTCAACTCCTCGTTGATCACGGGTGTTGCGGTGAAGGGGCAAGCGCCTTACAAAGGTATCCTGTCCCACGGCTTCACGCTGGACGGCGAAGGACGGAAAATGTCCAAGTCACTCGGCAATACGATCGATCCGAAGCAAGTGGCAGACAAGCTGGGCGCTGAAATTTTGCGTCTGTGGGTGTCCTCAACCGACTTTCAGGCGGATCAACGCATCTCGGATAACATCTTGACCCAAACGTCCGAGGGTTACCGGAAGATCCGCAACACGCTGCGCTTCCTGCTCGGCAACCTGTCGGATTTCGACCCGGCTCGCGATCGCGTCGACGTGTCTGCTCTGAACGAGCTTGACCGATTCGCCATGATTCGTCTGCACCGGATGGCCGACAAAGTAATTAAAGCTTACGACAAGTATGAGTTCCATGTCGTTTATCAAGCGGTGCATCATTATTGCGCCGTCGAAATGAGCGCGTTCTACCTGGATATTCTGAAAGATCGCCTGTACGCCAGCGCGGCGGCGGATCCGGAGCGAAAAGCGGCACAAACCGTATTGTACGACACGCTAACGGTTATAACTAAACTGATCGCGCCGATCCTGCCGCATACCGCGGACGAAGTGTGGAAATATATCCCGGGCACGGAACTGGCCAGCGTGCAGCTCGCCTATTTGCCGGAAGTGAATGCGGACTTGTTCGATGAAGCGTTGGAGCAGAAGTGGGAATCGTTCATCTCGCTGCGTGACGATGTGCTGAAGGCGCTGGAAGAAGCGCGCAAGGAGAAGCTCATCGGGAACTCGCTCAGCGCTTGCGTGCATCTGTATCCGAATGCGGAAGCCGCGAAGCTGCTTGCCGGCTTTGACAGGCTGGATCTGCTCTTCATCGTGTCGGGTGTCGTCGTGCACGAAGCGGGAGAGACGGTGCCTGCCGGGGCGCATGCATTCAAGGAAATGGCGGTGTCCATCGCTGTAGCAGACGGTGAGAAGTGCGAGCGCTGCTGGATCGTCACGCCGGAGGTTGGACACGATCCGGAGCATCCTACGTTGTGCAAACGGTGCTCAGGCGTCTTGAAAGAAGGCGCTGCGGTTTAACCCGGTGTATCCGCGCAAACAAGTAACGAGCGATCTCCGGCTGAGGCCGGAACGCTCGTTACTTGTTGCGTTGATTCCGTATTCCGCACGCAACGTTCAGTCGTAGCTGTCCTCCACGGAAGATTCTTGTTCCAGTAAGCCGTAGCCTTCGCCATTGCGCATATAATCGCGGTAAGCCTGGTTGCGGACGACGGTGACCTGTTGGCCGTACAGATCGGTCGCGACGAAGCTTTCGAACGATTCGACGTAACCGACATTCTCTTCGGCTTCGATCTCCATATCGTTGTAGTTGTTGGATATATCCGGATCTTCCGCCATCGCCGGGGAATTGGATGTGCCCCAGCTCTCCACGATTTGCCAAGCGTCTTCGCCGTCAAATTGATTTTGATCGGGGAGCTCGTCCAAGCTCGTACGTCCGAATGGCGGAGCCAGCAGCTGCTCTTCCACAGGTCTGCGCTCCGATTCGTTCGGGTCGGGCACATGCTTGACGCAGTACGCCGCGGTAGGCATAGCTTGCAGCCGTTCGAACGGTATCGGTTGCCCGCAAGCGCGGCACGTTCCGTATGCACCCGTTTCGATGCGTGCGAGCGCTTCGTTGATGTCGGTTAAGTGACGTTCCGCATTTTCAAGCAAAGCGATGTCTTTAGCCCGCTCGAACATTTCGCTGCCGAGGTCGGCCGGATGGTTGTCGTAAGCGGATAGTTCACCGGTTTGATCGCGGAGCGAATTTTCCAGGCCTTCGTGCTCTCGGTCGGTCAAGTGCGCTTGAAGCCACTGCTGCTCTTCCTGAAGCTTAGCGCTCAGCTCCTGCAGTTGGGCCCCGGATAACGCGTGATCCCGGGATGGAACGTTCGTCAAGATGATCGCCTCCTCGAGGTGGTTGCCTACCGTTAGTTTAAGCGGACCGGAATTTTTTTAGCTAGGTAAATCCTTGTAATGTCAGCTCGAATAAGGGGTTGTTCCATTGAAATATTTACAATACTACGTGTACGCCGTCATCGTGCTGCTTATCGACCAAGCGACGAAATGGGTGATTGTCAACCGCTTGGTGATTGGAGAATCGCGTTCCGTTATCGGCGAATTTTTCCAAATTACGTCGCACCGGAATAAAGGAGCGGCCTTCGGCATCCTGCAAAACCAACGATGGTTTTTCATCGTTATCACGATCTTTGTCGTGATCGGTATCATCTGGTATTTGAAAAAGACGTTGGACGAAGGCAAGAAGCTGCTGCCGTTTGCGTTAAGCTTGCTGCTGGGCGGAGCGCTCGGCAATTTCATCGACCGGGCGAGAACGGGCGAGGTGGTTGACTTCTTCCAATTTACATTCGATTTCAGCTGGCTGCAGACGCCTTATATTTTCCCCATTTTCAATGTGGCGGATTCCGCAATCGTCTCCGGCGTCGCTTTGATCTTCCTGGACGCGTTAATCAGTTGGCGCCGCGAGGCGAAGCAGAACGTCAAGACCGGATCGGAAAGCGGGGATTTGCAGCCATGAGCGGAGTGCAGCAAGAAGTCTCCGGGGATTTGGATTCCCGCCAGGAATGGGTCATTGAAGCGACGGAAGCGGGCGAACGCATCGACAAGTTTCTAACCGAGGCGCTGGATGAGGAGGTGTCGCGGACGCAGGTGCAGCAATGGATCAAGGAAGGCCATGCAACTATCGACGGCCGCGTGGTCAAGCCGAACTACAAGCTGAACGAGGGCGAAACGCTGGCGCTGATCATCCCCGAGCCGCAGGAGCTGGAAGTGGCCGCGGAGCCGATTCCGCTCGATGTCGTCTACGAGGACTCGGACGTGATTGTCATCAATAAACCGCGCGGCCTTGTCGTGCACCCGGCGCCCGGCCATTACAGCGGCACGCTCGTGAACGGGCTGATGTACCACTGCCAGGACTTGTCCGGCATTAATGGGGTGATGCGTCCCGGCATCGTGCACCGGATCGACAAGGATACTTCGGGACTGCTGATGGCTGCGAAGAACGACCTGGCCCACAGCGGGCTGGCCGCGCAGCTGAAGGCGCACACGGTCAACCGCAAGTATATCGCCCTTGTGCACGGCAACGTGCCGCACGACAACGGAACGATCGATGCGCCGATCGGCCGCGATCCGAAGGACCGCAAGCTGTACACGGTCACAGAGAAGAACAGCAAGCGTGCCGTCACGCATTTTCTCGTATTGGAACGATTCGGCGACTACACGTTAGTCGAGCTGAAGCTGGAAACGGGACGAACGCACCAGATTCGCGTCCACATGAAGTTTATCGGGCATCCGCTGGTCGGCGACCCGGCCTACGGCCTGTCGAAGAGCAGGGGCGTCGTCATGGAAGGGCAAGCCTTGCATGCCGCCGTCCTCGGCTTCGAACACCCGCGCTCCGGAAAGTGGCTGGAGTTTGAAGCGCCGCTGCCGGACGATATGCTGCGATTGTTGGACGTACTAAAAACGCGATAAGGAATGAAAGCCGGACATGGAACAATTGGAGAGGCTCATTAATCCGCGGGTCAAAGACATTCAAATTTCAGGCATCCGTAAAATTTCGAATCTGGTCAGCGGATATAAGGATGCGATTACACTGACCATCGGGCAGCCGGATTTTCCGACGCCTGAACATATTTTGCACGCGGCGGAGCAGGCCATCGCCGACCACCGCACGACCTACACGCCGAATCCGGGGCTGCCGGAACTGCGGTCGGCCATTTCACAGTTCGTGAAGGGGAAGTACGGACTGGAGTATGCCGCAGCGGACGAAATCATCGTGACGACTGGCGCAAGCCAGGCGCTCGATATTACGCTGCGGACGCTGCTGACCGAAGGCAGCGAGGTTATTTTACCGGGTCCGATCTATCCCGGCTATGAGCCGCTTGTCCGATTGTGCGGAGGCGTACCGGTCTATGTGGATACGCGATCCAATGGCTTCAAGCTGACTGCAGAACTGCTTGAGCCGCATCTGACGGACCGGACCCGCTGCGTCGTTCTCTGTTACCCGTCAAACCCGACCGGTCGCGTCCTGGCGCCGGAAGAGCTGGCGGAGATCGGACAATTGCTGGCCGATCGGGAAGTGTTCGTCATCGCCGACGAAATTTACAGCGAGCTTATCTACGATGCGCCGCACCGCTCTTTCGCGGCCGTGCCGGGCATGCGTGAGCAAACGATCGTCATTAACGGTTTGTCGAAATCCCATTCCATGACAGGCTGGCGGATCGGCTTCACGCTTGCGCCCGCCTACTTGTCCCAGCATATGGTCAAGGTTCATCAGTACAACGTGACCTGCGCAAGCTCGATCAGTCAATACGCGGCGATTGAAGCGCTGACAGCGGGCGTGGATGACGCTGCCCCCATGAAAGCCGAGTATCGCAAGCGCCGCGATTTCGTATACGACCGGTTGACCGGCATGGGCTTTACGCTGGAGAAGCCGGAAGGGGCGTTCTATATGTTCCCTTCGATCGAGCGGTTCGGGTTGACGTCGATGGAGTTCACGATGCGTCTGCTCGAGGAGCACCGCGTCGCGGTTGTTCCGGGGGATGCCTTCTCGCATTTCGGGGAAGGGTACGTGCGGCTTTCGTATGCATACGGGATGGATGTGCTGGAAGCCGGGATGGACCGGCTGGAGGCGTTCGTGAAGAAGCTGCCCCACCGTTGAATTTGGCGCCATGTTATCGAATTTTAACTGCGCAAACAGCCGTTCGGAATGATCCGGACGGCTGTTTGCATATCATTTCAGGCTATTGCTCCGACTTCCAGGTCAGAAAGCGGGTCATGAGGCCGATGGCCGTATCGATGGCCGCTTCGTCTGGCTCGATCTTCGCATGATGCAGCCCGTACGGGGTATTGACGCCGAGCCAGAACATGAAGCCGGGAATCGATTCGAGGAAATATCCGAAATCTTCGCCGGTCATCGCTTCCGTACATTCATGAAGCTTCACGCCGAACTCCGCCTGCGATTCGCTGAGCCAGCTCATAAACTCCGCGGTCACGGACTTTTCGTTATACACCTGCATGTAATTTGAACCGTAATCGATCTCAGCTTTACAGGCGAACGAAGCCTCTATGCCGTTCACGATCGCTTCTATGCGCGATTTAACGAGCTTCATCGTATCGGCGGATAAAGTGCGGATCGTTCCTTCGAGGCGCGCCCGCTCCGCGATGATGTTCTGCTTCGTGCCGCCGTCGATCTTGCCGATCGTGATCACGGCGGAGTCGAGCGGGTTCACATTGCGCGCGATGACGGTTTGCAGCTGGCCGACAAGCTGACAAGCGGCGACGACCATATCGTTGGCGTTGTGCGGGAAGGCGGCGTGCCCCCCGGTGCCCACAAGGTCGATAAAGAGCTCGGACGTGTTGGCGAACAGGATGCCGGGCTTCGTCGCAATCGTGCCGACCGGATATTCCGGGGCGATATGCAGCGCGAAGATCTCGTCCGGACGCCAAGCCTGAAACTCTTCGCTTTCGAGCATCGGAAGCGCGCCGCCCGGACCTTCCTCCGCCGGTTGAAAAATAAACGTCAAATCGTCGCGGATCGGATGAGAGGCAAAATGGGCCAAAATCCCGAGCCCGATGCTCATATGCAAATCGTGGCCGCACGCGTGCATGAAACCGGGATGCGTCGATTTGAACTCGTAACCGGTGTCCTCCTGAATGGGCAAGCCGTCCATATCGGCACGGTAGCCGTACCTGCGCTTCGGCGCGGTTCCGCGAACGTTCACGAGAAGACCGGTCCGCCATTTGCGAACTTCGATGCGGTCCTGCGGCAGACGGGAAATAAAGTCAAGCAAATAAGCTTGCGTTTTGAATTCCTGGAAGCCCGGTTCGGGGATTTGGTGCAGCTCGCGGCGCACCTGAACGAACGGGCTGGGAATGACGGTTTTGCTCATAAGCGAACCAGAGCCTCCTATAAGAAAGCAATTTGGGCCGTGCACGGTTAACAGAAAGGCCCGGCGCCAGGCGCCGAGCCGCATCCATGCGCTATTTACAAGGTGCGCAGGTCTTTCAAAATTTCCGTTTTGGACTTTGTCTTGTCGTCCACTTTCTTGATCACGCGTGCTGGCGTACCCGCCACAACACTGAAAGGAGGCACATCTTCCACGACGACCGCGCCGGCCGCCACGACGGAACCTTCCCCTACGCGCACGCCTTCCAGAATAACTGCGTTCGCGCCGACGAGCACATCGTCTTCGATCACGACCGGCTGCGCCGAAGGCGGCTCGATGACACCCGCGAGGACGGAGCCTGCGCCGATGTGGCACATTTTACCGACTTTCACGCGGCCGCCGATGACGACGCCCATATCGATCATGGTGCCTTCGCCGATGGAAGCGCCGATGTTGATGACGGCACCCATCATAATGATGGCGTTGTCGCCGATGCCGACCATATCGCGGATGATGGCGCCCGGCTCGATGCGGGCGTTGATGCCTTTCAGGTCGAGCAGCGGAATGGCGGAGTTGCGGCGGTCGTTCTCGACGACGTAGTCTTCGATTTTCGCGCTTTGCTCGTCAAGCACCGCTTTAATATCGGTCCATTCGCCGAACAGGACGCCGCTTTTGCCGGATACGAACGCTTGGATCGTATCGCCGAAAGCGATGGATTCCAAATCGCCTTTTACATATACTTTCACCGGGGTTTTCTTTTTGCTTGTTTTGATAAGATTAATGACTTCTTCGGTATTCATTTCGATCGACATAATGTTTCACTTCCACTCCTTATGTAAGGTTGCCGCTCGGACAAGCGGACACGAACTACATCTTTTATAGCACAATCCACCGTTTCTAGCAATGTTTAAGACCCCGCATGCCGCAAAAGGAGACCGGGCCCGAACGCGATAACGCAACTGGCGGCCCTGACAGGAAAGGCAATGCCGATTCATCGTCCGCTTGTTCGGTTCGAACGATGAAGGCACCTCGACGTCTATTGACATCCGCTGTCGAACGTGGGATAATGCTCGTAACTGAAAAGCACCTTTAAAATGCAGTCCCGTGAGGCTGACAAGGTGAACGACGAATTGAACGGTCTACCCGGAACGGAACGACTTGGGTTGGTTATGTCCAGCTCATTCCGGTTCCTGCGGGCAGGTTCTATTTTCGCGCACGCTAACCTTGTCCACACGGCAAGGTTTTTTTATGTCTTGCGCAGTCGATCGCTTTGTGATGAAGGAATACAACGGTGAGGAGGTTCCGGTGTTCATGCAGCAAACCGAGCTTGTGCTAATGGACGATACGGCCATACGACGAGCATTGACGCGTATCGCCCATGAAATATTGGAACGAAACAAAGGCTTTGAAGATTGCGTACTCATCGGGATCCGCACCCGGGGCATTCATCTGGCCCGGCGGGTCGCTGAGAAAATTGTCGAAATCGAGGGAGCTAACGTACCGATCGGGGAAGTGGACGTCACGCGATATCGCGACGACCGGACCATCTCCGCACCCCCGCACGTAACCGCCTTGAGCGAAGAGGCGGCTGCGCTCGAAGCCGGACGGCAAAGCCTCGTGGTTCATAAGAAGAAAGTGATTTTGTTCGATGACGTATTGTACACGGGACGAACGGTGAGGGCGGCGATGGATGCGCTGATGGATCTCGGGCGGCCGCAATCGATACAACTGGCCGTGCTCGTCGACCGCGGACACCGGGAGCTGCCGATCCGGCCGGATTACGTGGGGAAGAACGTTCCGACCTCGCGAATGGAGAGCATTGAGGTGCACTTAACGGAATCGGACGGCGCGGACCAAGTGCTCATCACAGGACAGAGGAGGCAAGGCGAATGACACGAACTCAGCTTTTATCCGATAAACATCTGCTCGGAACGAAAGGGCTTAGCGCCGAAGAGCTGACATCCATTTTGGACCGCGCCGCTTACTGGGAGCAATATCCGGTGAAGGTGACCGGTCATTTGCAAGGCCGCTTCGTGGCCAACATGTTTTTTGAGAACAGTACGAGAACGAGATTTTCCTTTGAGGTTGCGGAAAAGCGGCTTGGCGCTGAAGTGCTCAATTTCACAGCCGCCGTATCCAGCGTTCAAAAAGGCGAATCGATTTACGATACGGTACGAACGCTGGAGTCCATGGGCATCGACGCCGGCGTCATCCGCATGAAGCCGAACGGTCTCTTGCCCGAGCTGGTGCAAAAAATCAAGGTGCCGCTGATCAACGCCGGCGACGGCAACAACGAGCACCCGACGCAGGCGCTGCTCGATCTGTATACGATCCGCCAAACATTCGGCGGCTTCAAAGGGCTGCACGTCGCCATCATCGGCGACATCCAGCACAGCCGGGTCGCCCGCTCGAACTTGTGGGCGCTGCAAACGCTTGGCGCGAGGGTCAGCTTCTGCGCGCCGCAAGGCATGCGTGCGGATGAGCTGGGCGAGCACGCGCCTTATGTTACGATCGACGAGGCGCTGTCGGCCGACGTCGTCATGATGCTGCGGGTGCAGCTGGAACGCCACGAAGGCACGCTGTTCGGGTCGGCGGAGGAATACCGCGCCGCCTACGGGCTGACGTCGGAGCGGGCTGCGCGAATGGCGCCGCACGCGATCATCATGCACCCGGCCCCGTTCAACCGGAACGTCGAAATCGACGACGAGCTGATCGAGTGCGAGAAGTCGAAAATTTTTACGCAAATGAGCAACGGCGTGCCGATTCGGATGGCCGTGATCGAGCGCGCGTTGAGCTAAGCGAAGGGGATTGCGCGAAACATTTTAACCATATGTGGAGGTTTTCATGGGAATTTGGATCTTGAACGCCCGCGTTGTCAGCGCAGGGAATGAAACACAAGCGAAGCACGTGCTGGTGGAGGGCGGTCTCGTGGCCCGTATTGCAGATGCGGACGGCACGTCGCCGGATGTCGGCGGACATGAAGTGATCGATGCCAAGGGCAAGCTGCTGACGCCGGGATTGATCGACATGCACGTGCACCTGCGCGAACCTGGCTTTGAACATAAAGAAACGATTGCGACCGGTACACGCTCGGCTGCCCGCGGAGGTTTCACAACCATCGCCTGCATGCCGAACACGAGGCCGGTCATCGACACGGTCGAGACCGTGAAGTACGTGCTGGACAAAGCGGAAACCGAAGGCGTCGTCCGCGTGCTTCCGTACGGCTGTATTACGAAAAACGAGCTCGGCCGCGAGCTGACCGACTTCGAAGCACTGAAGGAAGCGGGCGTAATCGGGTATACGGATGACGGGGTCGGCGTGCAAAGCGCTCAGATGATGAAAGACGCGATGGCTAAAGCGGCCTCGATCGGCATGCCGGTTATCGCGCACTGCGAAGACAACACGCTGGTAGAGGGCGCCGCCTTCTCGGAAGGCTCTTTCGCTCGCAAGCACGGGCTGAAGGGCATTCCGAACGAGTCGGAAGCGATTCATGTGGGCCGCGATATTTTGCTGGCTGAAGCGACGGGCGTCCATTATCATGTGTGCCACGTCAGCACGGAGCAATCGGTCCGGCTGATCCGGCAGGCGAAACAGATCGGCATCAAGGTGACGGCGGAGGTATGTCCGCACCATCTGCTGCTCTCGGACGAAGATATTCCCGGACTCGACGCCAACTGGAAAATGAATCCGCCGCTGCGCACGCCGCGAGACGTGCAGGCTTGTATCGAAGGTCTCATGGACGGTACGATTGATATCATCGTAACGGACCACGCGCCGCACAGCGAGGAAGAGAAGGCGCGCGGCGTACAGCTCGCTCCGTTCGGCATCGTCGGCTTCGAGACGGCCTTCCCGCTTCTGTACACGAAGTTCGTGGAAACGGGGGCCTGGAGTCTGGAGTTTCTGATCGACAAGATGACGAAGCTGCCGGCCGAAGTGTTCGGACTGCCGTGGGGAACGATAACTGAAGGTAAACCGGCGGATTTAACCTTGATCGACCTGGAGTCGGAGAAAGCGGTCGATCCGGCGGAATTCGCTTCGAAGGGACGCAACACCCCGTTTACGGGCTGGGTGCTTAAGGGCTGGCCGACGCTGACGATGGTGGAAGGCAAGGTTGTTTGGTCGGTATGATGTAAAGCTTGAAAACAACATTACATAAGGAGTGAGCATCGATGCAGGCAAGATTGTTGTTGGAAGACGGTACGTTGTTTACCGGCAAGGCGTTCGGAAGCACCGGCGACTCGGTGGGCGAGGTCGTTTTTAATACAGGTATCACAGGTTATCAGGAGGTTCTCTCGGACCCGTCTTACTGCGGGCAAATCGTCACGATGACGTATCCGCTGATCGGCAACTACGGCATTGCGCGCGACGATTTCGAATCGATCCGTCCGTTCATTCACGGCTTTGTCGTGCGCGAGCACGAGATCGTGCCGAGCAACTGGAGAGCCGAGTATTCGCTGGACAACCTGTTGAAAGAATACGGCATTATCGGGATCAGCGGCATCGATACGCGGATGTTGACCCGCCGCATCCGCCATCTTGGCGTCATGAAAGGCATCTTGACCACATCGGATAAGCGCGTCGAAGAGCTGCTCGAGCAGTTGAACGGGACGCCGCTCATGACGGACCAAGTGTCCCGCGTCTCGACGAAAAGCGTGTTTAGCGCGCCGGGGACGAAAGAGCGCGTCGTGCTTGTCGATTACGGTTCCAAAAGCGGCATTCTGCGCGACCTGACGAAGCGCGGTTGTGATGTGGTCGTCGTTCCGCAGGATGCGACGGCCGAGCAAATCCGCCGCCTCTCGCCGGACGGCATTCTGCTGTCCAACGGCCCCGGGGATCCGAAAGACGTGCCGCATGCGGCGAAGATGATCGCCGAGCTGCTCGGCGAATTCCCGATCTTCGGCATCTGCCTCGGCCATCAATTGTTCGCCTTGGCGAGCGGAGCCGACACCGAGAAGCTGAAATTCGGTCATCGCGGAGGCAATCATCCGGTGAAAGAACTGAAATCCGGCCGCTGCTACATCACGTCCCAGAACCATGGGTACACCGTTAAGGAAGAATCGATCGCCGGCACGGAGCTGGAAGTGACGCACATCAACAACAACGACCGTACGATCGAAGGCTTGCGCCATAAGAAATACCCGGCTTTCTCCGTACAATATCATCCGGAGGCCGCACCGGGACCGTTCGATTCGAGCTATTTGTTCGACGAATTTCTGACCATGATCCGCGACCATCAAAAAAATACGCCGAAGATTTCGCGCCAAGCGCAACTCGCAGCGGCTTACGAACAGCAGGCGAACGGCGCCGCAGGATCCGTTTCGAAAGGGGAATTGACCTATGCCAAAAAATAATACACTTAAAAAGATTCTCGTTATCGGTTCGGGTCCGATCGTCATCGGCCAAGCGGCGGAATTTGACTACGCCGGGACGCAAGCTTGCCAAGCTTTGAAAGAAGAAGGCTACGAGGTCGTTCTGATCAACAGCAACCCGGCTACGATCATGACCGACACGAACATGGCTGATAAAGTATATATCGAGCCGATCACCCTGGATTTCGTCACGCAAATTATTCGTCAAGAACGTCCGGACGGCTTGCTGCCGACGCTCGGCGGTCAAACTGGCCTGAATATGGCCGTGGAGCTCGCTCGCGCGGGTGTGCTCGAACGCGAGAACGTGAAGCTGCTCGGTACGCAGCTGACCGCGATCGAGAAGGCGGAAGACCGCGACTTGTTCCGCGATCTGATGCGCGAATTGGAGCAGCCGGTGCCGGACAGCACGATCGTGACGACGGTGCAGGAAGCGGTTGATTTTGCGAATGAGATCGGTTATCCGATCATCGTGCGTCCGGCCTATACGCTGGGCGGAACGGGCGGCGGGATTTGCGCGAACGAAGAAGAGCTGCTCGAAACGGTCGCATCCGGGATTCGTTACAGCCCGATTAACCAATGCTTGATCGAGAAAAGCATTGCCGGCATGAAGGAAGTTGAGTACGAGGTCATGCGCGATGCGAACGATAACTGTATCGTCGTCTGCAACATGGAGAACTTCGATCCTGTAGGCGTCCACACGGGCGATTCGATCGTCGTCGCTCCGAGCCAGACGCTGTCCGACCGCGAGTACCAAATGTTGCGTTCGGCCTCCTTAAAAATTATTCGCGCGTTGAATATCGAGGGCGGCTGCAACGTTCAGTTCGCGCTTGATCCGCACAGCTTCCAATACTACGTGATCGAGGTTAACCCTCGGGTGAGCCGTTCTTCCGCGCTGGCGTCCAAGGCTACAGGGTACCCGATCGCCAAAATGGCTGCAAAAATCGCGATCGGCTACACGCTTGACGAAATCGTCAACCCGGTCACGGGTCAAACATACGCCTGCTTCGAGCCGACGCTCGACTACATCGTGTCGAAAATTCCGCGCTGGCCGTTCGATAAATTCACCTCGGCCAACCGGAAGCTCGGGACACAAATGAAGGCGACCGGCGAAGTCATGGCGATCGGCCGTACGTTCGAGGAATCGATCCATAAAGCGATCCGTTCGCTTGAAATCGGCGTCCACCGTCTGTTCTTGAAAGAAACCGATTTGCTGGACCAAGCGACGCTGGAGCAGCGTCTGGTGAAGCCGGACGACGAGCGGATGTTCCTGATCGCCGAAGCTTTGCGCCGCGGCTACACGGTGCAGCAGCTGCAGGACTTGACGAAGGTGGACTGGTGGTTCCTGCACAAGCTCGAGGGCATGATTAAATTCGAAGCCGAGCTCCAGCAGCCGGAACTGACGCCGGAATTGTTATATGAAGCGAAGCGCAAAGGGTTTACGGACCGCGCTATCGCCGAAATTCGCCAGTCGGCCGACAAAGGGCTGAACATGACGAAAGAAGCGGACGTTCGCGCTTACCGCCTCGGCCTGAACCTGAAGCCGGTGTACAAAATGGTCGACACGTGCGCAGCCGAATTCGAAGCTTCGACGCCTTACTATTACTCGACCTACGAAACCGAAGATGAAGTGAAGGAGACGACGAAACAGAAGGTCGTCGTGCTCGGCTCCGGTCCGATCCGGATCGGACAAGGCATCGAGTTCGATTACTCGACCGTTCATGCGGTGTGGGCGATTCAGGCCGCCGGTTACGAAGCGGTCATCATCAACAACAACCCGGAAACCGTGTCGACGGACTTCAATACGTCCGACCGTCTGTACTTCGAGCCGTTGTTCTTCGAGGACGTCATGAACGTCATCGAGCGTGAGCAGCCGATCGGCGTCATCGTGCAGTTCGGCGGCCAAACGGCGATCAACCTGGCGGCACCGCTGTCCCAAGCCGGCGTACGCATTCTCGGTACGGATCTGGAGAACATCGATGCGGCCGAAGACCGCAAGAAGTTCGAAGCGCTGCTGCGCTCGCTCGATATCGCTCAGCCGCCGGGCGGCACCGTCACTTCGGTCGACCAAGCCGTTGGCATGGCTTCGAAGTTCGGTTATCCGGTGCTCGTGCGCCCGTCCTACGTATTGGGCGGCCGGGCGATGGAAATCGTCTACTCCGACGAAGAGCTGCTCAGCTACATGGAATACGCAGTGAAAATCAATCCGGAGCATCCGGTCCTGATCGACCGTTACATGCTCGGCAAAGAAGTTGAAGTCGACGCCATTTGCGACAAAGAAACCGTATTGATTCCGGGCATTATGGAACATATCGAGCGGGCGGGCGTTCACTCCGGCGACTCGATCGCGGTGTATCCGACGCAAACCGTATCGGAAGAGCTGAAGCAAAAAATTATCGACATCACGACGAAAATCGCCCGCGGCTTGCAAGTGGTCGGCCTCGTCAACATCCAGTTCGTCATTTATCAAGACGAAGTGTACGTGATCGAAGTCAATCCGCGTTCTTCCCGGACGGTTCCGTTCTTGAGCAAAGTCACGAAAATCCCGATGGCTAACGTGGCGACACGCGTCATCATGGGTGAGACGCTTGCGGATATGGGTTATGAGAACGGCTTGTGGCCGGAAGACAACTACGTTTCCGTTAAAGTGCCGGTGTTCTCCTTCGCCAAGCTGCGCCGCGTCGACACGACGCTCGGACCGGAGATGAAATCGACGGGCGAAGTCATGGGCCGCGATAAAACGTTCGCGAAGGCGCTCTACAAAGGCTTGATCGGCTCCGGCATGAAAGTGCCGCCGACCGGCGCCATCATCGCGACGATTGCGGACAAAGACAAGGCGGAAGCGACGGAAATTTTCCGCGGCTTCGACCGGTTGGGCTACCGCATCGTAGCGACAGGCGGTACGGCGGCGGCGCTTGAAAAAGCCGGGCTGAACGTAACCCGCGTCAACAAGCTGAGCGAAGGCTCGCCGAACATTCTGGATCTGATTCGCAACGGCGAAGCGCATTTCGTCGTCAACACGCTCACTAAAGGCAAAATGCCGGAGCGCGACGGCTTCCGGATTCGCCGCGAAGCGGTCGAGAACGGCGTCGTGTGCATGACCTCGCTCGATACCGTCAGCGCGCTGCTGCACGTGCTGGAATCGATTTACTTCCAATCGACGCCGATGCCTGCGCATCAAGCGTAACTATAAGCAGCAAACCCGAATTAGCACAGTGTCTCCGGCTTGACTGCGGAGCGCTGTGCTAATCCCTTGATGGGGCCCGAATGAGAAGGAAACGAGAAGGAGACGGACGAATGACAAAGAACGGCAGGTTGGCGGCGGAACGCATCATGGTAGCCTTGGACTACGCTTGCGAGGAGCAGGCGGAGACGCTTGTGAAGTCGCTCGAAGGCATTCCTTGTTACATGAAGGTGGGAATGCAGCTTTTCTACAGCGCAGGTTCCGCGTTCGTAGCGAGGCTGAAGGACAAGGGCTACAACGTTTTCCTGGATTTGAAGATGCACGATATCCCGAATACGGTTAAGGGCGGGGCCGAGAGCATCACGCGGCTCGGCGTGGACATGTTCAACGTGCATGCCGCGGGCGGAGTCCGGATGATGGAAGCGGCTCGGGAAGGCGTCGATAAAGCTGTGACCGGAGCGGGACAAGGCAGCAAGCCGCTGCTTATCGCCGTGACCCAATTGACAAGCACGAACCAGGCGACGCTGAACGACGAGATCGGTATTGCCGGCAGCGTGGAGGATGCGGTCATCCGGTATGCGAAGCTGGCGCGGCTTGCGGGCATGGCCGGCGTCGTCGCTTCGCCGCATGAAGTCGCGGGCATCAAAGAGGCATGCGGCACCGGCTTTGTCACCGTGACGCCGGGCATTCGTCCGGCGGGGGCCGACATCGGCGATCAATCGCGCGTCATGACGCCGCCTGAGGCGTTTGCGCAAGGCACCGATTATGTCGTCATCGGGCGTCCCATCACGACTGCGCCGGACCCGAGAGCGGCGCTGGAAGCGATTATCGCTTCCGTCGAAACGGGCAGCTAAGCTGGAGCTGGCATGTAACCAGCCTGTAACTGGAATGGAGCACGAGCTTTTCAACCGATAATCCCCATAAAAGGAGCATACCCTAATGAGCGCCACAACGATTCGTACCAACCCGCAGCTTGCGGAACAAATCGCAGCCGATTTGCTGTCCATCGGCGCGGTCGCCCTGCGGCCGCAGCAGCCTTTTACCTGGACGTCGGGCTTGAAATCACCGATTTATTGCGACAACCGGCTGACCATCTCGTACCCGGAAGTCCGCGAACGGATCGCGGAAGGGTTCGTTTCGATCATCCGCGAATATTTTCCGGATGCCGAAGTGATTGCCGGAGCGGCGACGGGCGGTATTCCGCACGCGGCTTGGGTCGCGCAGAAACTTGGCCTGCCTATGGTATACGTACGCGATAAAGCGAAAGGCCACGGCAAAGAAAACCTGATCGAAGGCACGATCCGCCCGGGGCAGAAGACCGTCGTCATCGAGGATCTGATTTCCACCGGAGGCAGCTCGCTGAAGGTTGCGCTTGCCGTGAACGAAGCGGGTGCCGCTGCGCTTGGCGTACTGGGCATCTTCTCGTACCAGTTCGATAAGGCGAAAGAAGCGTTCGACGGCGCAGGCGTCCCGTTCGAGACGTTGACCAACTACACCACGCTGCTGCAGGTTGCCCTTGCGAAGGGCAGCATCCAGGAGCAGGATTTGGCTGCGCTGCAGGCATGGCGTGCGAACCCGAGCGAATACGGGAAATAAGTCGAGCAAGGCTTTTAGTTCCGATCGATTTGGAAGGTCAATATATGGAGAAAGCCCTCCGTCACCTTGTGACAGAGGGCTTTCTAATGTTACGGCCCAGCATGGGCGTCGTCTCTACGATGTAAGGTAAGTCCGCAACACGGGCCGGCAAGCGCCCTGCTTATTTCTTCAATACAGCAAGCCTATAGGCGTATTCGAACAAAAACTCGAATGCCTCCAGATGGCGCTTCGCCTCGAATGCATTGGCGCCCCAGGCGCAAATGCCGTGTTTGCGAATGAGGATGCCGGGAATGCGCGGGAGAATCGATCGTTCCACGAGCTCGGCGATACGCGGAATGTCCGCATAGTTGGGCACAATCGGAATCTCAATCTGCGCTTCCTCGTCCCAGATGTTGAACGCCTTGATGAGCTCGACGCCGTCGATCGGCACGCTGCCGCGTTCGGCGTACCACTCCGAGATCACATTGTTGAATACCGTATGCACATGGAAAATGGCGCCTGCTCCGGTTGCCCGATAAATCTCGCAGTGGATCAGCGTTTCCGCCGACGGCTTCAAGCTCGTCGCTTCGATCGCTTTCCCGTTCTGGTCGACGAGCAGGAAGTCGGACGGGGTATTGACCGATTTGTCCTTGCCGCTCGCCGTCACGGCGAAAGCGAACTGCTCGGGGGCGAACCCGCCCACGCGGATCGACAGGTTGCCGCTTGTCCCCGGGAACCATCCCCGTGAGGACAGCAAGGTTTTGATTTCCCGCAGCTCGGCGAACGCCTGCTGTTTCTCTTCTAGCGTAATGGTGCTGAAGCTCACCTTACGTTCAACTCCTCTATATGCTGGATCACATCATAAAAGTTTTCGAACGGCTTATAATTCAAGCCGAGTTCCTTGCACAAATCGATGAGGTGCGCGCGCGCATAAACCGTATCCACAAGCTTGGCCCCCTCGAAGTCGGTCACGCTGTCGCCGATCAGGATACGTTCGTATTCATCTGCGGGATAGGCGCGAATGATCGTCGTTTTGCACATCCCGCAATCGTTATGACAATGCTCGTCGCACGCGTGCGGCCACAAGATACGGAAATGCGAGCCGCTGAAATCGCTGGCGTTGCAGTATATATTGTCGCTCGGAATCGGGAACGCCGACAGTACGGGATACACGAAGAAGTCGATTCCCCCGCTGGTGACGAGAAACGTAATGCCTTCACGCTTGCAATAGTCGAGCAGCTCGGCGAACCCCGCACGAATCGTCACATTGCGGATCGCAAAGTCGATCACTTCCTCCTTGCGGGAGGTGGGAAGGAGGGCGAACATGCGTCCGACCCCTTCGCGAATCGTGATTTCTTTGTTAATCACCTGATCCACAAGCTTATCCCAGCCTTCCGGCTGAAAATGCTTCATAATGGCAACGATGTTGTCGTTGACGGTAATCGTGCCGTCGAAATCGCAAAAAATAACGCGCCGCTTGCTCATTCTTTAATCCCCCAAGCTTGAATTGCCGCCTGCAGTTCCGGGTGGGTTTCCGCATACGTTCTTAGCGGAATGCCGCTCAAGCAGCCGTCGATCGCTTGACGGAACGCGCGTCCTCCGGCCGCTGCGCCCATCGGGTGACCATGGACGCCGCCGCCGGCGTTCACCACGACGTCGTGTCCGAAGTCGCGCAAGATCCACGGCACAAGTCCCGGATGAATGCCGGCGGACGGCACCGGGAAGCTGGTCCGCAGCGACAGCTGGTCCGCAGCGCCGCCGCCCGTCACATAGCCGGACGCTTCGGTTGTTAGGAGAGCATCCTTGATGGCCATGTTTTCCTCCAGCGGCATGACGACCGATCCGTACGGGGAAGGGAACAGAACAAGATCCGCGCCGGCCAGGCGCATCAGCTTGCCGAGCAGGACGTTAGCCGAAATGCCGTGGTACGCCGAGGGGTAGAAGGCGCCGGCGAGCGCCGGGTGCGCCATAATCGGCACGTTCACGTCGGGATGACGGCTCAGCTCGGCAAGCGCGTCGAATCCGTAGGCCAGCACGTTAAACAGCAGCGCATTGGCGCCGGCTCCGATGGCGCGCCTGGCTTGCTCAACCAAACCGAACGTCGGACCTGTCAGGTTAGCGGCATACAGCAGCTTTTGACCCGTTTCGCGTCCGGCCTGCTCCGCTGCCTCCATGCACGCCTCAACGCGTCGTTCGATCGGCGTCAGCGGGTTCTCGAACAAGATCTCATCGTCCTTGATCAAATCGACGCCGCCAAGAGCCTGTTGGTAGAACTGCTCGCGCAGCGCCGGCAAATCGTGGCCGATTACCGATTTGAAGATGCTCATCAGCAGCGGTCTGTCTTGCACGCCGAGCAGGTCGCGTACGCCCTGCAGACCGAAACGAGGACCCGGGAAGGCGTCCAGGAACGAAGGCGAGAAGGTGAGATCGGTCAATTTAATACGGCCGTCCATCGACAGCTTGCCGAATACGGTGACCAGCAGCGCCGGAATGTCGCGGCTGAAGTTGACGTCCGGATAGGCGATCCGAATGTCGGCGTACCGTTCGCCGAGCGATTCGCCGGCAGCGGGTTCATGGACGTCGACGGAGACGACCCGGCCGAGGTGTTTCTCCATCTCGGCCTTCCGCGCTTCGGGCAAATCCGTCCAGCTGCCGACGGTCAGACCGACGGCGATACCGGTTGCTTTCTTATGAAAATCCGCTTTCTCGTCATAACAGCGGTATGTCGCTATGCAATAAGAAGCTGGCAAGGGCAAACTCACGATAATCCACCTCCTTTATTTGTTTTGGGACGTAACGGAATCGCTGATGGCGGCTCCGATTTCGGAAGCGCGCTCAGCCGAGCGAAGCACGGCTTGCGTGACCGTCTCGCTGAAGCCGCGACCGGCCATCAGCTCGAGCGCGGCTTGTGTCGTGCCGTTCGGCGACGTTACTTTGCGGCGCAGCTCGGCCGGCTCCTCGCCGGTCGTCTCAACCATGCGGGCGGCGCCAAGTACGGTTTGCACGGTCAGCCGCCGCGCTTCCTCGCGGTTGAGGCCGCCTTGGACGCCCCCCTCAATCATCGCTTCCATCATGAAATAGATGTAAGCGGGGCCGCTTCCCGACAGGCCTGTGACCGTATCGAGCAGCGGCTCGTCGACGATGCTGACGATGCCGGTCGACCGAAACATGTCGGTCGCGATTTGCCGCTGTTCGGCGTTGACGGCTGCGGAGAAGCTGATACCGGTTGCGCCGAGACCGATCGTGCTGGACGTGTTGGGCATCGTGCGCACAACCGGCATGCGCGGGTTCTCCAGCAGCCCGGATATCGTTTCAATGGATAGCCCGGCAATGACGGAGACGAGCAGCTGGCGCTCGTTCAACAGCCCGCGGAGAAGCCGCACGCCCTCTGCGGCATCCTTCGGCTTAAAGGCGATGACGACGACGTCCGCTTGGCGGATCGCCTGTTCTTTGGCGGCTTCGTCTTGCGTGTAACGAATGCCGTATGTCTGCTGAAGCTCCTGCAATCGAGCCGCATTCGAGCGGTTCGCGACGAAGATGCGCTCGCCTTGGACGCCCCCCTTGTCGATCAGGCCGCGAATGACGGCTTCGGCCATCGAGCCTGCGCCGATAAAGGCGATATTTATTGAAGCTAAAGTGTTGGACACGTTGAAGGACTCCTTTATATGTTCGTTATCCCCGGATTTGGCCGTTGCCGACGACACGGTATTTGCTCGATGTCAAGGCAGGCAGGCCCATCGGTCCGCGGACGTGAAGCTTTTGCGTGCTGATGCCGATTTCCGCACCGAAGCCGAATTCGAACCCGTCGGTAAAACGGGTGGAGGCGTTGTGGTAAACGGCGGCGGCGTCGACTTCATTCAAGAAACGGGCGGCATGGTCGGCATTTTCGGTTACGATGCATTCGGAATGCATCGTCCCGTGAGCGGCGATATGCGCCAGCGCTTCGTCCAACCCATCCACGATACGTACGTTGAGAATGTAATCGTTATACTCGGTATCCCAATCCTGATCGGTGGCTTCATTCATGCCGGGGAAGATGCGGCGGGCCTGTTCGTCGCCGCGCAGTTCAACGTTCTGCTGTGCGAACTGGTGCAGGATCATCTCGAGATGCCGTTCGGCAAACGACTTGTGCACGAGCAGCGTTTCCATCGAGTTGCAGACGGAGGGGCGCTGCACTTTGGCGTTGATGGCGATTTGCAGCGCCATCTCCGGCTTCGCCGAATCATCGATGAACGTATGGCAAATGCCGGAGCCGGTTTCGATGACCGGTACGGAAGCGTTCTTCACGACATTCTGGATGAGCGAAGCGCCGCCGCGCGGAATGAGCACGTCAAGCAGGCCGTTCAGCTTGAGCATTTCTTGGGCCGAGGCGCGGCTCGGATCCAGCACGAGCTGCAGCGCATCGACGGGAACGTCGGTTTCGCGAAGCGCTTCGTGCAGTACCTCTACGATGCGTTTGTTCGATTCAAGAGCGGACGATCCGCCGCGCAGGACGACGGCGTTGCCGGTTTTCAAACACAGTCCGGCCGCATCGACCGTAACGTTCGGGCGGGCTTCGTAGATCATGCCGATCACGCCGAGCGGGACGCGCACCTTGCGGATCGACAGCCCGTTAGGCCGGTCGAACGCTTCGAGCACATCGCCGATCGGATCTGGCAGCTCCACGACTTGGCGCAAGCCTTCGGCCATCGCCGCGATGCGGGACTCGTTTAACGCGAGCCGGTCGAGCAGCGAGACCGAGATGCCGTTCTCGCGGCCGCGCTGCAGGTCGAGCGCGTTAGCGGCGATAATCGAAGAGGCTTCCTGAACCAGCGCTTCAGCCATGCGGAGCAGGGCGGCGTTCTTCTGCCCGGTGGAGAGCAAGCTAAGCTTCGGCGAGGCCGCTTTAGCCAGCTTCGCCTTTATCGTCACTTCAGAAGTATGGGTATCGTAAACAGTCGTCATTCGCCTGTTCCTCCTTTAAGTAAGTAAGCTGATCTTACGAATTTGCGCTATCTCTTGCTTTCGCCGTCGCGGCGAGGGTAATCCATTCGTCGCGGTGTATGACTTCGAGCCGCGGCACCTCGATGCGCTTCAGCACTTCGTCGGTGCTTAACCCGGCAACGGCTTGAAGCTGCCACGCCGCATAATTGACGACGCCCCGGCCGACCGTCTGCCCGCTCGCGTTCACAACCTCGATGACGTCGCCCGGGTGAAAGTCGCCGGAAACTTCCTTCACGCCGGCCGGCAGCAGACTTTTGCCGCCCTCGATGAGCGCCCGTTCCGCGCCGTCGTCGACGACGGCGCGGCCTTGCGGCTGTGAGTGGAAGCCGAGCCACTGCTTCTTCATCGGCAAATTGTGTTCGCTCGTATCGAAATACGTGCCTTTGCCGGAGCCGTCCACCGCAAGCGTCAAGTCGCCGGGTTCCATAACCCGGCCGACGAAGACGGGAATGCCGCCGCGCATCGCGATGCGGGCCGCTTCAACCTTGGAGCGCATGCCGCCGGTGCCGACGGAAGAGCCCGAGCCTCCGGCGATCCGGTAGAGCTCTTCGTCGATTTCGTTCACGCGGTCGATCCGTTTCGCTTCGGCGTTTTTCCGCGGATCTTCCGTGTAGAGCCCGTCGGTATCGGTCAGGATGACCAGCTTGCGCGCCCGTACCAGATTAGCGACCAGGGCGGATAACGTATCGTTGTCGCCGAATTTCAGCTCGTCGACCGAGACGGTGTCGTTCTCGTTAATGATCGGCACCATGCGCCTTCGAAGCAGCTCCTCCAGCGTCATCTGCGCGTTATGGATGCGTTTGCGGTTGGAAAAGTCGGAGCGGGTAAGCAAAATTTGACCGACGCCGACACCGTGGCGTCCGAATGCATCATGGTACGCCTGCATCAGCAGCGCTTGCCCGACGGACGCCGAAGCTTGCTTCTCATGCAGCGCTTTGGGACGGGATGCATAGCCGAGCTCGCGAAACCCGGCCGCGACCGCGCCGGAGGTGACGAGCAGCACCGGATAACCGGCGCGGTGCAGAGAAGCCAGTTCCGAGGCGAAGAACACGATTTTATCGCGGTTCAGCCCCCCTTCATCCGACGTGAGCGAGCTGCTTCCGATTTTGACGACAATGGCTTGCGACATATACTTCACTCTTTTCCGTTACGATTGGAGGAGGGTCCCGGTAAATGCAAAAAGGCCCCGTCCTCTAAGGACGAAAGCCATAACTTCCGCGGTACCACCTTACTTGATGAGCGTGCTCATCCGTCTTGATCCCTCATAACGGCGGGGAACGCCGTCCAACTCGTCGTTGGCCGTTCAGGGGCGGGTTCGGTAAGTCTTCACGGTAAATTCTCTCAGCCGTCGGAATTTACTCTCTGAGCGTGCAGGGGCTTCCTACTATTCCCATCATTACGTTTGGTTTCTTGTTTAGCATAGCACGCCCGGACGCGGTTTGTAAAGGAGAGGGCGCCGTCCGATACGGGTTGGATTTGGAGCTAGCCTGCGCAGGCGGTTCGGTTTTTGCCGGAATGTTTGGCCTCGTACAGCAGCATATCCGCTTTCTCGAACAATCGCTCTTTGTCTTCGTTGGCGCGATGCGCATACAGGCCGATACTGACTGTCACCGAGCTGCCGTCCAACTCAGGGTGCCGCATATTCGCAATGACGGTGCGAATGTCCTCAAGCATCGCATACGCTTCCTTGAACGACTTCTCGGTCATAATGACGGCGAATTCCTCACCGCCGTAACGGGCGGCGAAATCGTTAGGGGTAAGGGCTTCCTGGATGGCGGTTGCGACCGCCCGCAGCACGATGTCGCCGGCGCGGTGTCCGTACGTGTCGTTCACGGTCTTAAAATTATCAATGTCGAGAACGGCGAGGCAAAGCGGGAACGGCTGATGATTCCACAGCTCGAGCAATTTGTCCAAGTATTCGTGAAACGTCCGGTGATTGTAAAGTCCGGTAAGCGCGTCGGTTTTGATCAGCTTGTCCAACACGACATTCTGCACCAGAAGCTCCTGTTTGGCGTCGATGACCGATTGCAAATAGCGGGCCAATTGCCGTCCGCGGGCCACGATCGTTAAGGCGATCAGGAGCACGGCGACTAGCAACAGATGTATCAGGATGATTTGATCCCGGGTTGTCTGTACGCGAATCGCTTCGTTGGCGAACGTCGTGACGTAAAAGCAGGATAAGTTCAGGCCGAAGGCATAGAACGCGATTTGGCGCCGCATGTAGATAACCGAAATCAGCAACGGCAGCACAAACAGCGATTGGATAAACGTGATCATCGAGATCGAGGAGACGAGCACGGCACACATGGCGGTCGCGGTCGTGATCATGAAGAAATCTTGATAAGCCTTCATTCTCGGCAGCGTCAACTCAGCGACGATGGCGACTGCAGACAAGCCCGCCGTCGGAAACAGGATACATGGGTACAAGGCGCTCTCTTCGCTTACGGAGCGAAACGGGTACCCGACGCATGCCACCGCTAACGACAGAACGATCATGCACCAATACGCATTTAAATAGATACGATGCCAACGATTCATTTGCAGGCTGGAGATCGTGTCGTAGTCCATAGGCATCACCTTAAACGGTAGAATAAGACTTCGGAATGATGGATGCAATGAGCTTATTCTACCATAGTCCTAAGGTTTGGTATATATGAATGATCCCCTTGGCGGTCTTAAAATAAACCGAGCGCTTCAACCCGGCGCACCGCTTCCTGCAGTCTCGATTCCGGACTTAGCAAGCCGAGCCGTACGTAACCTTCGCCGTGCTCCCCGAAGCCGATACCGGGCGCAACGACGATTTTGGCTTCGTTCAGCAGCCGATCGGCCAGCGTTTCGGAGGTGTATCCCTTCGGAACCGGCAGCCATGTAAAGAAAGAGCCTTGCGACCGTTTCGCTTGCCAGCCGATCCGGTCCAGCTCGGTAAACAGCGCATGACGGCGGGATTGATAAACCGCGACAAGCTCGTCCACGCACGATTGCGGTCCGGTGAGCGCTACCGCCGCCGCCGCTTGAATGCCCCCGAACAGGCTGCAGTAATAATGATCCTGTATCAGGTTGATCATGCGCACAACTTCTTTATTTCCGAGGCAAAAGCCGACCCGCCATCCGGCCATATTGTACGTTTTGGACAGCGTGTAAAATTCGACGCCGACTTCCTTGGCGCCCGGCACCTGCAAGAAGCTGACGGGCTTCGTCTCTTCGAACCCGATTGCGCCGTAAGCGAAATCGCTGGCGACGACGATGCCGTGCTTGGCGGCGAACCGCACGGTTTCCTCGTAGAAGGAGTAAGGAGCCGAGACAGCGGTCGGGTTGTTCGGGTAGTTCATGAACATCAGCTTCGCTTTGTTGAGATCGTCGGCCGCCAGTGAGTCGTAATCCGGCAGGAACGCATTCGACTCCCGCAGCGGCATGAACGCCATGCGGGCTCCGGACAATGCGACGCCGGACCAATAATCCGGATAGCCCGGATCCGGGACGAGGCACACGTCGCCCGGATTGAGCAGACATTGGGCGATTTCGACGAGCCCGGTTTTGCCGCCGAACAAGATGGCGACCTCCGTTTCGGGATCGAGCTCGACGCCGTAATCTTCACGATACCGCTGGGCGACCGCTTCCTTCAGGAACATATAGCCGTTGAACGGCGGATATCTGTGGTATTGGGGGTTCTCCGCCGCTTCCTGCAGCGCCTGTACGATATGCGGCGGCGTCGGACGGTCCGGGTTGCCTTGGCCGAGATTGATGACATCGTGTCCGGCAGCGATTTGCTCGTTCGCTTTGCGCACGAGTTTGGCGAAAAATTGGGTAGGCAGCTCCTGCAGGCGCTGCGCGGGCTGAATGGGAAAAGCGCTGACGGCGCTGGGCGAAGTTGGGTTCATGTTCGTCTCACTCCATTGCTTAGTATCGGTATGCGGGCTGATGCCGCTTTAGTTGAATACGATTAATGTAACATGAATTCCGACCTGTGTACATGGGAATGGCTTTCGCATGGAGGATCCGTTGAAGTTGTCGGCCTCATGCTCTATAGTTAAGGAAATGTCGATTTTACGAAGTAAAGGATGGGGAACATGACACAAGGCACCTGGAACGTCGCGCTGCTGCAGATGGACATAGCCATCGGCGAGCCGGAGCGCAATTACGCCAAGTTGGAAGAAATGCTGAATGAAGCGGTCACGAATGAAGTGAAGCCGGATGTGATCGTCATTCCGGAGATGTGGAACACCGGGTATGCGCTGGACCGCATTCAGGAATTGGCCGACCCGGCCGGAGAACGGACGCGGGCGCTGCTGTCCGGGTTTAGCCGGGAACACGGGGTGAACGTCGTGGGCGGATCGATCGCGGAGAAGCGGGAAGGCGGGGTTTTCAATACGATCTATGCGTTCGATCGTGAAGGGAACGAAGCCGGCGACTATTCGAAAATTCATCTGTTCCGGTTGATGGACGAGGAGAAGTTTTTGCAAAGCGGAGACAAGCTGGGAAGGCTTGAGCTCGACGGCGTTCCGGCGGGGATGATGATTTGTTACGACATCCGCTTCCCGGAATTGTCGCGCAAGCTGGCGCTCGGCGGCGCCCAGGTGCTGTTCGTGCCGGCGGAATGGCCGAATCCGCGCCTGCACCATTGGCGAACGCTGCTGATGGCGCGCGCGATTGAGAATCAGATGTTCGTCATTTCGTGCAACCGTGTCGGCATAAGCGGAACGACGGAATTTTTCGGTCATTCCATGGTCATCGACCCGTGGGGCGAGGTGCTCGCGGAAGGGGACGAAAGCGAGCGCATCGTGCGGGCCACGATCGATCTCGGGCTTGTGAAGGACGTTCGCCGGCGCATTCCGATCTTCGAGGATCGACGTCCGTCGTTGTACGCGGAATAAGCGGGGCTATCCCCGCGCCATGCCGTCATCGCATGGCGAAGGGACACCATTAATGGCAGGCTGGAGTCAGGTCGGCGTGCGCATGACGTCGCGGAACGTCTCCATGAACGCTTCGACCGCCTTGGACAAGTAGCGTCCTTTGCGGTAAGCGACTACGAGCGTTCGCGTCGGACGGCTTTGCAGCGGCAGGTAGGCAGGCGCCAGCTTGCTCCAGCGGCCGCGGGATACCATGTGCGGCACGAAGGCGATGCCCATGCCGGCGGCGACGAGCGACTGCACCGTCTCGATGTTGCTGCTTTCGAACACAATGTTCGGCGAGAAGCCTGCGCTGCCGCACAGCTCGATGGCGATTTGCCGGAAGCCCTGGCCCTTCTTCAGCGCGATGAACGGCTCGTTCCGCAGCAGCCCGATGTCGACCGGCTGCACCGAGCGGTCTGCGCCTGATAGCGGACGGAGCGGATCCGTCCACGCATCGCCTCCTTCACCGGGGGCCGCTTCTGCGGCCTTGGCGGCGAGCGGATGCTGCGGCGGCACCGCCAGCACGATTTCTTCCTCGATCACCGGCTCGTAAGCGAGCGCGTCGTCAAACAGCGGCAGCGACAGCAGCGATATGTCCGCCTGGCCGCTGGCGGTCAAATGCTCGAGGTTCCTCGTCGTCTCCTCGACAAGCACGACGTCGATCTCGGGGTAGCGCTCCTGAAAAACGGGAAGCACGAGCGGCAGGACGTGCGCGCCGGTGATCGGCAGGCTGCCGACGACAAGCCGGCCCTTGCGCATCTGTGAAATATCTTCCATTTCCTTCTTCAGCTGCTCGACGGTGTCGAGTATTTTTTGTGCCTTCTCCACGAAGAGCGACCCGGCATACGTGACCTCCACCGAGTTTGTCGTGCGTTGAAACAAGAGTACGCCGATTTCTTTCTCCAGCTTGGACAGCTGCTGGCTGAGGGAGGGCTGGGCGATGTGCAGCTTTTCTGCGGCGCGGGAAAAGTTTTTGTCGATAGCGATTTGCAAAGCGTATTGCAGCTGACGCAGTTCCATGATCGTTCAAACGGCTCCTTTGGTTCATAATTGATTTATGATGCATTATTATCGAAACCTATCAATGTTATAGCTATTATATCTTGGAACAATGAAGTTGAACATGGTACGATGTAACACATAGAGCAGTACATTCCAAGGATTCATTCATACACAACCCGAGGTGGAACCGATGGCAAAAACAATGTTTGAGAAAATTTGGGATAACCATGTCATTCAATCCGAAGCAGGCAAACCGAGCATCATCTATATCGACCTGCATTTGGTGCATGAAGTGACAAGCCCGCAAGCTTTCGAAGGACTTCGCTTGAGCGGCCGCAAAGTGCGCCGTCCGGACCTGACGTTCGCGACGATGGATCACAACGTGCCGACGAAAGACCGTTTCAACATCACCGATCCGATTTCGAAGCAGCAGATCGATACGCTTTCGAAAAACTGCGCTGACTTCGGGATCAAGCTGTTTGACCTGGACAGCATCGACCAAGGTGTCGTGCACGTTATGGGACCGGAAGTCGGCTTGACGCATCCGGGCAAAACGATCGTCTGCGGCGACAGCCACACGTCGACTCACGGCGCTTTCGGCGCATTGGCGTTCGGCATCGGGACGAGCGAAGTCGAGCACGTGCTCGCGACGCAATGCTTGCAGCAATCCAAAGCCAAAACGCTTGAAGTGCGCATCAACGGCCGCTTGCAGCCGGGCGTCACGGCGAAAGACTTGATCCTCGGCGTGATCGCGAAATACGGTACGGATTTCGCCACCGGTTACGTCATCGAGTATACGGGCGAAGCGATCCGCAACTTGTCGATGGAAGAGCGCATGACCGTATGTAACATGTCGATCGAAGCGGGCGCAAGAGCCGGTTTGATCGCGCCTGACCAAACGACATTCGATTACTTGCGCGGACGCGAGTATGTGCCGCAAGGCGAAGCGTTCGACAGAGCGGTAGCCGAATGGAGCAAGCTGACGACAGACGAAGGCGCTGTATACGACCGTGTGGTTGAATTCGACGCCGAGAGCCTGATCCCGCAAGTGACCTGGGGCACGAGCCCGGGCATGGGTACCGACATTACCGGCGTTGTGCCGAATCCGGCGGACTTCACGACCGAGAACGAGCGCAAAGCTGCTGAGAAAGCCCTGGAGTACATGGGCTTGACGCCGGGAACGCCGATGTCCGAAATCGCGATCGATTATGTGTTTATCGGTTCCTGTACGAACGGCCGGATCGAAGACCTGCGCGCCGCCGCAGCTGTCGCTCAAGGTCATAAAGTGGCTCCGAACGTCACGGCGATTGTCGTACCGGGATCGGGCCGCGTGAAGATCCAGGCCGAGAAGGAAGGTCTGGACAAAATCTTCACCGAAGCCGGATTCGAATGGCGCGACGCGGGCTGCTCGATGTGTCTGGCAATGAACCCGGACGTGCTCCAACCGGGACAACGCTGTGCGTCGACGTCCAACCGGAACTTCGAAGGCCGTCAAGGCCGCGACGGACGCACGCATCTCGTATCGCCGGCGATGGCTGCCGCTGCAGCGGTCAAAGGGCGTTTTACAGATGTGCGCGATTGGGAATTTAAAGTGAAGCAGGAAGCTTAAGCATACACCACATGAGAAATAAGGAGTAGAACGACATGGAAGCCTTTAAAAAGCATACCGGCATCGTCGGCCCGGTCGACCGCGTGAACGTCGATACGGACGCCATCATCCCTAAACAATTCCTGAAACGCATCGAGCGTTCCGGCTTCGGCCAGTTCCTCTTCTTCGAATGGCGATTTGACCCGAAAGGGAACGTCATTCCCGAGTTCAGCTTGAACCAGCCGCGTTACCAAGGCGCTTCGGTGCTGATCTCCCGCGCCAACTTCGGCTGCGGTTCATCCCGCGAGCACGCGCCATGGGCGATTCAAGACTACGGCTTCCGCGTCGTCATTGCGCCGTCGTTCGCCGACATTTTCTACAATAACTGCTTCAAGAACGGCATCCTGCCGATCACGCTCAGCGAAGAGCAAGTGGAAGAACTGTTCCAGCGCACAGCCGCTCAAGAAGGCTATAAGCTGACCGTCGATCTCGAGAACAATACGATCACCGACGACCAAGGGCTGAACATCGTGTTTAACCTCGACGAGCATCGCCGTCAATTTCTGCTGCTCGGTCTTGACGATATCGGCTTAACGCTGCAGCATGAAGACAAAATTGCCGCGTACGAAGCGGCTCATGAAGCCCGCCTTGCCAACAAATAAGCTTGTGTCAAAGTCCGCCGCCCGATAAACCGGGTTTGGCGGACTTTTTTTGCGAAAAGTGTGACAAATGATTTATGAAAATTTCTTCCGCTTGTGTATAATATCACTGGATCGATATGGAGGGGGGACGCCATCATGGTATTTAACAAAATAGGAGTCGTCGGAGCGGGCACAATGGGCCAAGGCATCGCGGAAATGTTAGCCTCCCGCGGGCTTGAGGTGCTGCTGATCGAACGAACGCCGGAGCGTCTGGACCAGGCTTGGGAACAAATGGAGATTAGCCTAGACAAGCAGATCGAGAAATGGGCGATTACGATCCCGGAGAAAAAATTGATTTTATCGCGTATTCATAAGATGACGGACTGGAGCCGGTTGTCCGAGTGCGACATGGTGATCGAATCGATCAGCGAAGATCTGGATTTGAAAAAACAAGTGTTCGCGCGGCTTGACGACCTGTGCCCGCCCCCGATCATTCTCGCAAGCAATACGTCGACGCTCAGCTTAACCGAGATAGCGGCCGCAACGAAGGTGCCGGAGCGGGTGATCGGGCTGCATTTTTTGTACCCGGTATCGAAAATTCATCTCGTGGAAATTATTCGGGCGGTTAAAACGAGCGAGGATACGTTCGAACAAACGCGCCGTTTCGTGGAACAAACGATTCAAAAACGCGGCATTCAAGTGTACGAATCACCGGGCTTCGTGACGACGCGGTTGATCTGCATCCTGATTAACGAAGCGATGCATGCGCTTTCCGAACGGGTGGCGACGGCCGACGATATCGATAGCGCGATGCGGATCGGGTACGATTTTCGTTACGGACCGCTGGAGATGGCTGACCGGTTCGGACTCGATTCGGTGCTGGCGGCGATGGAGCGAATGTTCCGCGAGTTCGGCGAGCTGAAGTACCGGCCTTCGTTCCTGCTCAAACAAATGGTTCGGGCGGGGCATCTCGGGACGAAAACGGGACAAGGCTTTTTTACCTACGATAAGGACGGTGACCGACTATGATTATTCTCGTCATCAACGCCGGGAGCTCGTCATTGAAATTTCAACTGTATCAAATGACGGATGAATCGGTGCTGGCCAAAGGCAAGGTGGAGCGGATCGGCATGGAATCGGCGATTCTCACTTACGAACCGGAAGGGAAGCAGGACATTCGCGAAGTGCGGGAAATTTTGGAGCATACGACGGCGATTCGCCGGGTGCTCGATATGCTGGTCCATCCGGAATTCGGCGTGCTGCAATCCGCAGCGCAAATCGAAGCCGTCGGGCACCGGGTCGTGCATGGCGGCGAGTCGTTCTCCAGCTCGGTGAGGGTGAACGAAGAGGTGAAGCGCGAGATCAAGCGGCTGTTCGACCTTGCGCCGCTGCACAACCCGGCACATATGCTGGGCATTCAAGCGGTCGAGGCGAACATGCCGAATACGCCGCAGGCGGTCGTATTTGATACGGCGTTCCACCAGACGATGCCCGAGACGTCCTATTTATACCCCATTCCGATGGTGCTCTACAAAAAGCACAAAATTCGCCGTTACGGGTTTCACGGCATGTCGCACGCTTATGTCAGCGAGCGGGCGGCTTCGTTTCTCGGCAGGCCGCTTTCGGAGCTGAAGCTGGTGACGTGCCATATCGGCAACGGCGCCAGCTGCGCAGCGGTGCTGCACGGCCAGTCGCTCGACACGAGCATGGGCTTAACGCCGCTGGAAGGGCTGATGATGGGGACGCGCAGCGGGGACATCGATCCGGCGATCGTTCCGTTCACGATGGGCAAGGAAGACCTGACACTGTCGGAGGTCAACTCCATGCTGAACAAGCACAGCGGGCTGATGGCGATCTCCGGCATCAGCAGCGACATGCGGGAGATTACGCAGGCGATGGAGGCGGGCGACCGGAACGCGACGCTCGCGTTCAAGATGTATGAATACCGGCTGCGCAAATACATCGGCGCTTACGCCGCCGCCATGAACGGCATCGATGCTATCGTGTTTACCGCCGGCGTAGGGGAAAACTCGGCCGTGCTGCGCGACGCCGTCTGCCGTAACCTGACGTTCCTCGGCCTAGAGCTCGACGAAGCGGCCAATATGCGCCGCGACGGCGGGGAACGGGTCATCACCAAGCCCGGTTCGCGCGTTCAGGCGCTCGTCATTCCGACGAATGAGGAGCTGGTCATCGCGCGGGATACGCACCGTTTGATTTTCAAATCCAATCATGTAGAATAAGGATAAAGAGCGCCGGTCGAACATCTGTTCACCGGCGTCCCGGATTCGATCAAGCAAGGAGGATGGCTGATGAATCGCAATTTGGTTACGATTCGCCAAGCGGGCGGGCACGTGGAACAAACGGTTACCATCGGTTGTTGGTTACATAATATCCGCTCGAGCGGAAAAATAAGGTTTTTGCAGCTGCGGGACGGTTCCGGATTTATGCAGGGCGTCGTTGTGAAAAGCGAAGTTTCCGAGCAAGTGTGGGAGGACGCAGGCAAGCTGACGCAGGAAAGCTCCTTATACGTTACGGGCGTCGTACGTGAGGATTCGCGAAGCAAGGGCGGCTTCGAGCTCACGGTCACAGGCATCGAGATCATTCAGCTCGCGACCGATTATCCGATTACACCGAAGGAGCACGGCGTCGATTATTTGATGGATCACCGTCACTTGTGGATTCGTACGCCGCGGCAGCGGGCAATTTTGGTCATTCGTTCGCAAATCATCCGGGCGATTCAGCAGTTTTTTGACGAACGCGGATTTCATTTGGTAGATCCGCCAATCTTGACGCCTTCTTCCTGCGAAGGGACGACCAATCTGTTCCATACGAAATATTTTGACGAGGACGCTTACTTGACGCAAAGCGGACAGCTTTACATGGAAGCGGCGGCGATGGCGCTCGGCCGGGTGTATTCGTTCGGGCCGACGTTCCGCGCCGAGAAGTCGAAGACGCGCCGTCACTTGATCGAGTTTTGGATGATTGAGCCGGAGATGGCTTTCGTCACGCATGAAGAGAATCTGGAAGTACAGGAGCAGTTCGTTTCGTATGTCGTGCAGTCGGTGCTGGCGAACTGCCGCAAGGAGCTTGAGGTGCTGGAACGGGATGTGACGAAGCTGGAGCGCATTCAAGCCCCGTTTCCGCGCATTACGTACGACGAAGCGGTCAAGTTTCTGCAGGACAACGGGCACGAGTTTGAGTGGGGCGAAGATTTCGGCGCTCCTCACGAGACGGCGATCGCGGAAAGCTATGACAAGCCGGTGTTCATCACGCATTACCCGACGGAAATCAAAGCGTTCTATATGAAGCCGGATCCGTCTCGTCCGGAAGTCGTGCTGTGTGCGGATATGATTGCGCCCGAAGGGTACGGCGAAATTATCGGGGGCAGCCAGCGCATCGACGATCCGGAGCTGATGGAGGAACGCTTCAAGGAGCACGAGCTATCGAAGGAAGCGTACCAGTGGTATCTGGATCTGCGCAAATACGGCTCCGTGCCGCATTCGGGCTTCGGTCTGGGGCTGGAGCGGACGGTCGCCTGGATTTGCGGCCTTGACCACGTCCGGGAGACGATTCCGTTCCCGCGTTTGCTCTATCGTTTGTATCCGTAAGGCCGGCCGGCGGTTCAGTTGCTCGGGTAAGGATACGTTACGGAAAGAGGGGTTGGCATGAGGGGGAACGGGCAAGAAGCGGGGGACTTTGCTGCCTTGCTGCTGGAAGGACTGCAAAGCGGCAGCGTCGAGGTGCCGTACTGGCTGCTGCAATATTATCCCCAGCTGCGTTTAGGGGAACATGAAGTGATGCTGCTGATTCATCTCATGGCGTTCAAGCAGAAGGAAGGCAAGGACTTTCCGACGCCTGAGGAGCTGTGCGCGCGGATGTCGATTGCACAAGACAAAGTGATCACAGTGCTGCAGAAGCTGATGCGGGAAGGATTCCTGCTGATCGATGAAACGAAGGATCCGGTGACGGGGGTACACAGCGAAGCCTACAACTGGTCGCCGCTGCTCAACAGGCTCGCGGCGATTCGCGCGGACGAATGGGAGGCTGCGCGCAGAGCGCAGATCGTTTCGGAGAGCGCGCGCGGGGAGCGGAAAGATATTTTTTCGATTTTCGAGAAGGAGTTCGGCCGGCCGTTGACCCCGATGGAGTTCGAATCGATCACAGGCTGGTTAGACAAGGACGGCCATCCGGAGGCATTGATCTTGGCCGGCTTGAAGGAAGCGGTGTTCGCCGGGAAAGTGCATTTCCGCTACATTGACCGCATTCTGCTCGAATGGCAGCGTAACCGGATTACATCGGTGGAACAGGCGAAGGAACATTCGCAGAAGTTCCGATCCCGGTAAGCTTTATGCAAGAAGTGCACTATCGTACAGATTCCGGTCGAGTTCAACGTGGAATTTGCGAAATATCGAGACATTCGTCCCCGGGGCGAATGTCTTTTTTCGCTTCTCGCCAAAAACACCATGGAGCCCGCCCCGAAGTACCCCTAACCTCCTTCAAGCCGTTTTGCGCCCTAACCCTTCCCCGGCTTCTTAACGATTTCTTCATATTATCTTCATATCATTTATAATTTTGTCCGGCATCATGAATGAGATATTGCCGTTTTGCGGCGCTCGCAACCCGTGGAACCCGTGCCGCAGAAACCGGAAACATGGATTGTTAATTTGGTAAATATTTTTATTTTGTTGCTGCGTGATGTGTAACCTTTTTTCCAGTTCTGTCGTCTATTTCATGTGTTCCATCAATTCTGACCGGTGGTTGAAGTTGTAAAAAAAAGGAGGGTCAACATGTTTCCAGGCTTGCGCAGAAACAAAAAACAAGCGCAGAAGCCAAGTCCCGGCGTGCCGGAGGAACCGCAATTCGGCGTCTCCTCCGAAGGCGAGCAAGTTCCCGAAGCGGCGTCCGCAGCCGAACTGGCTGCGCTAGAGCAATCGCTGCCTGCGGCGATCGATACAAGCAAGCCCTTGCTGACGGTGACCGGCGTCGAAAGGTCGTTTCCGGTTGGCGGTCAGCAGCTTCATGTCCTGAAAGGGATTGATATGTCGTTGTATCCGCTGCAGCTTGTAATGCTGAAAGGCCGGTCCGGTTCCGGCAAAACGACGCTGCTGAATTTGATCGGCGGCTTGGATCAGCCGAACCGTGGCGAGATCCGGTTCAAGGAACATCTGTTTCACCAATGCGGTGACGATGAGCGCACCTACATACGAAGAAAAGAAATCGGTTTTATATTCCAATCCTTTGCTCTAATGCCGCTCTTGTCCGCTTGGGAAAATGTGGAACTTTCCTTGCGCATGGCCGGGGTTCCCCGGGCTCAGTGGAAACCTCGCGTGACGCATTGCCTGGAGCTGGTCGGGCTTGTCAGACGGATGCACCACCGTCCCTTCGAGCTGTCCGGGGGCGAGCAGCAGCGGGTGGCGATCGCCAAGGCGATTGCGCATAAGCCGAGCTTGCTGCTGGCCGACGAACCGACCGCCGAGCTGGATTCCCAGATGGGTGCTCAAGTCATGAACGTGTTCCGGGATATTATCCGTACCGAACGCATGACGATCTGCATGACCACGCACGATCCGACAATAATGGAGGTAGCCGACCGTGTTTTCGAAATGGTGGATGGGAAATTTATTAATGCTTAAAAAGGCGGCCAAGCCGGCGGCCATCGCCTGCCTCGCCGTATCGCTAGCCGTTACGGCGGGCTGCTCGGTGCTTCCGAAAGAGGAGGAAGAAGAAACGCTGCCTGCCATCCAGCCGCCGAAGCTGTCGAAGAAGCCGGAGTACGTCGTCAAGACCGATACGCTTGAAACGAAGGTTCGCGGCTCCGGGAAGCTGATGGCGACGGTGGAGGAGGACTTATATTTTACTGATGAAACGAGCCGCCGCATTAAAAATCTGTATGTCAAAACCGGTGACACGGTAGAAAAAGGTCAAATCATCGCCGAGCTCGACGTCACCGAGCAGGAGAGCCAGCTCAAGAAGACAAGGCTGCAGACGCGCAGGGATGAGCTGGCCATGATCGAGACGCTGCGCAATGCCGACGGCAAGAGCGCCGAAGAGGTCGAGCAGGCGAAGATCGATTTCGAGCTGAAGCGCGAGGAATTGAATAAGCTGGAGAGCACGATTGCCAATGCGAAGCTGACGGCCCCATTCTCCGGTACGATTGTGTCGGTGTATGTGAAGAAGGGCGATACGGCGAAGGCGTATGATGCGATCGTCACCATCGCCGATCTGTCACAGCTCACCGTTGCCGCAACGCTCAGCCAGGACGACCTGAAGAAGGTCGCCGTCGGGATGGAGGTTGTGGTCGACGTCAACGCGGCCGGACAGTATAAAGGGACGGTGCAGCAGCTGCCGAATCCGAAAGATCCGAACAGCGGGGGTGGCGGCAGCGGATTCCCCGGCGAAGGGCAGAAACAGCCTGACTCTATCGAAAATTACATGATTGTCAAGCTCGATCCGTTTCCGGAGGGGCTGAACCGGGGCACGATGTTAGGCGTCTCGGTCATTACGCAGCGCAAAGAGAATGCGGTGATCATTCCGCTGGCGGCGCTTCGTTCGTATTCGGGACGCAACTATGTGCAGGTCGTAGACGATAAAGGCAACAAGCGAGAGGTGGACGTGGAGCTCGGCCAGCAAACCTCCACCGATGTGGAAATTGTGAAAGGTTTGACGCCGGGACAGAAAGTAGTGGGTCGCTGATGCTGATGTTCCGTTTCTTGTTTCGCAAAATGTGGAACACCCGCTGGCTGACGTTAAGCACGTTGATCGGCTTGATCATGGCGGTCGCCTTCACGACCAGCATCCCGATGTACGCGGACGGTTCGCTGAAGCGCGTCGTCGCCAAATCGCTGGAAGAAAAAAGCGGCGGTTTGCCGGCAGGCTCGGTCATGATCCGTTATCAAGCGAGCGGCAGCGACCGTGCCGAGCTTAGCGATTTGAACGGTGTCGATGCGTTTATTCGGGAGGACCTGCCGAAGGACATCGCGTTTCCGCACCAGGCTTTCGTACGGACGTATTCGATTCGCGGCTCGCAGGTGTCGCCCGACGATCCGTCGAAGGTCGATCCGAGCAAGCGCAGACAGCTGACGCTGATGGCGCAGACCGGACTGAAGGAGCAGGTGGAGCTGACGCAAGGCACGTGGTTTGCGGAGCAGCCCCAAGGCGGGGCGGTCGAAGTCGTCATGTTCGAGGAGGCGCTCTACCGGGGCGATATGCATGTGGGGGACGTCTTCACATACCCGATCTCCGGAGGGCTCGGCATCGCTCCGCTCAAGATTAAGATCGTCGGCGCGTTCAAACCGCTCTCCGGCTCTGATCCCTACTGGTACCAAGGACTGGAAGGCTTGCTCAGCTCCACGTTCATGAGCGAAGCCGGTTTTCAGGATTATATATTGAACAATAAAAAGATTCCGCTGAACTTGGCGAACTGGTATTATGCGTTCGATTTACGCGACATCCAAACGAGCCAGCTGGCGGGTTTGGAGCGGAAGCTGGAGCGTCTTGACATCACGCTGTTCCAGATGCTCAAAAACACGAGAGTGGACATCTCGTTCATCCCGCTGCTGCAGGAATTTAAAGTGCAGAGCTTGCAGCTGCAAATCTTGCTGTTCACGCTGGCGGCGCCCATGATCGCCATGGTGTTCTATTACATCGTCATGAACGCGAGGCAGTCGCTCGACCGGCAGCGAACCGTAATCGCGGTCATTCGCAGCCGGGGCGGCAGCACAGGGCAAATTATATGGATCTATTTGCTGGAAGGACTGCTTCTCGGCGCAGCCGCTCTGCTTCTTGGACCGCTGCTCGGCTGGTTGATGGCCAAGAGCATCGGCTCCTCCAGCGGTTTTCTCACGTTCGTCGACCGCAAGGCCGTGCCGGTCGGCGTCTCGATGGAAGCGCTGCTGTACGGTGCGGCGGCCGTCGTCATTGCGATACTGGCCAGCGTTATACCGGCCATCGTGTTTGCACGGGCATCGATCGTCAGCTATAAGCAGAAGCTGGCGCGCTCCGATCGGCGGCCGTTTTGGCAAAAGTGGTTTCTCGACGTGCTGCTGCTTGGTCTTGTGGGCTACGGCTACTACTTGTTCGGGCAGAGGCAGGATTTGTTCAGCCGCACGGGCATGACCACCGATCAGCTGCAGGTGCATCCGCTGTTGTTTTTTATCCCGGCTTTGTCGATTATTGCGCTCGGTCTGTTTTTCCTGCGCGTCTTCCCGTGGCTGCTGCGCTTCGGCAATTGGCTGGGCAAACGGGTACTGCCGGTTCCCGTCTACTTGACGCTGACGCAGCTGTCCCGCTCGTCGACGGCCTATTACCCGTTAATGATCTTGCTTATTCTTACCCTTGGACTCGGCGTGTATAACGCCTCGGCTGCGCGAACGATCGACTTGAACTCGACCGACCGCATCTTGTACGCCTACGGTACCGATGTCGTCATGCGCGCCGATTGGCAGGCCGTCTCCGACGAGCTGCCGAGTCCGCAGCAAGGAGGCGGTCAAGGCGGTCAAGGCCAGGGCGGTCAGGGTCAGGGCCAAGGCCAGGGCGGTCAAGGGCAGGGCCAAGGCGGCCAAGGACAGCCCGGCGCACCGGGCAGCGGCAATGAGCCCCCTCCGAAGCTGCGCTACATCGAGCCTCCTTTCGAAGTGTTCCGCGAGCTGGAGGGCGTCGAGCATGCGGCTCGGGTCTTGACGGCCAAGAGCAACGTCGTCGTTTCCGGCAAGTCGCTCGGCCAAGGCATGCTCATGGGCATCGACAATGTAGACTTCGCCCATGTCGGCTGGTTCCGTAAAGATTTGTTCCCGATTCATCAAAATCTGTATTTAAACCTGCTCGGTCAGTATGAACAGGCAGTGATCATCCCGACTTCGTTCGCCGAGAAGCATCACATCAAACCCGGCGACCTGATGAATATTACCGTTTCCGGCCAACCGGTCGAATTCGTCGTCGTTGCGGCCGTCCCTTACTGGCCGAGTCAATATCCGGATGAAATGCCATTCTTTATCGCCAATCTGGAATACGTATACGATCAGGCGCCGATTACGCCGTACGACGTGTGGCTGAAGATGAAGGACGGGGCGAAGGTGGCTCCGCTGCTCGAGTCGCTGGCGGCGAAGAACGTCGATATCGCAACCGTGAAGGATGTGCGCAACGAACTGATCACCCAGAAGAAGCATCCGGCAAGGGGCGGGGTATTCGGCATATTGAGCCTTGGGTTTCTCGTGTCCGTGTTCGTTTCCTTGATCGGGTACATTCTTTACTGGTTCTTCAACCTATCGAGCCGTGTTGTCCAGTTCGGCGTGCTGCGCGCGATGGGGCTGTCCCGCAGGCAGTTAACCGGGATGCTACTGCTGGAGCAGGCGTTTACGGCAGGTCTGGCGATTGCGCTCGGTTTCGGCATCGGCAAGCTGACGAGTTATTTGTTCCTGCCTTTTCTGCAAACCGCTGAGAACGTCAAGACGCAAGTTCCGCCGTTTCGCGTTATCTTCGATTCGCGCGATACAGGCCAGCTGTACGTCGTCGTCGGCGTCATGATGCTGACGGGTGCGGCGCTGCTGTTCCTGCACATCCGGCGTTTGCGTGTGCATCAAGCCGTGAAGCTCGGAGAGGAGAAGTGAGGCTGCAGTGATTCATTGCGAAGGACTCGTCAAAATCTACAAGACCGACGATCTCGAGGTCGTCGCCCTGCAAGGCTTGAATATCGAGGTCGCTCCGGGCGAGATGATGGCGATTATCGGCAACAGCGGAAGCGGGAAATCGACGCTGCTCAACATATTGGGCGGCTTGGACCGTCCTTCCGCGGGACAGGTGAGGGTCGGCGAATGGAATTTGCTGAAAATTACCGATGACGAGCTTGTGAAGTACAAGCGGAAAACGGTTGGTTTCATCTGGCAAAACAATGCGCGCAATTTGATTCCGTACTTAACCGCGCTGGAGAACGTAGAGATGCCGATGATGCTGAGCGGTACCTACGACCGCGCTTACGCGCGTCAGCTGCTCGAGTGGGTCGGCTTGAAGGAACGCATTCATAACAAGCTGCAGCAGCTTTCCGGCGGAGAACAGCAGCGGGTGGCGATCGCCATAGCGTTGGCGAACCGGCCGTCGCTGCTGCTTGCGGACGAACCGACCGGTTCTGTCGATACGCGAACGTCCGATATGATCATGGATATTTTTCGCCGGCTGAATACGGAGCTTGGGGTCACCATTGTGATCGTCACGCACGATATGACGCTGGCGGGTAAAGTGGACCGTGTCGTGGCGATTCGCGACGGCATGACGAGCACCGAGTTTATTAAACGCAACCCGGACCTCGATCGGGCGGGAGCGGAGTCGGCTGCCTCGCTGGGGGGCGTACATGAGGAGTATGTCGTGCTCGACCGCGCGGGCCGGCTGCAAATTCCCGCCTCGTACTTGAAGTCGCTTGGGATCGAGGGCAAAGCGTCTATGGAATTCGATGGAGAGAAAATCATTATCAAAACGCCGAAGCTGCTGGATGATGTGCAGGCACCGTCAAACTTCGGAGAGAAGAAACCAATCGGAGGGGTAAAACGATGAATAAACGACTGAAACAAACGATGCTGCTTTCGCTCGGCGTCGGCTTAATGGTACCGATGCTGCAGGCTTGTACGAAAGCGGGCGGCTCCGACGACAATACGGAGAAGGTGCTGCGCATCGCGACGACGATGTACAGCGGGCCGGACGGCGAATATTTCCGCCAGCGGTTTACCGAGCTTTACGAATTCGCCAACAAGAACGTCAAAATCGAAGTGATTCCGACCTACGATGAGAAGTACATGTATGGGTATGTCCAGCCTGACCCGAAAGAAAAGCCGGAGGACCCGTTAGCCAAGCTAAAGGAGCTTATGCAGGGCGACAATCCGCCGGACGTCGTCGTGTTCGGCTACGAGCAGCTGGAAGACTTGATAGCCGACAACCTGCTTACGCAGCTTGACCCGATGATAACGAAGGACAAATTCGACACGAGCGACATCGTGCCTGCTGTTATAGACGGCATCAAGAAGCTTGGCGACGGTAAAATTTACGGCTTGTCCCCGACGTTCAACTCTTCGGCGGTCATCTACAACAAGAAGATATTCGACGAAGCGGGTGTCGAGTACCCGACGGACAAGATGACCTGGCAGCAAATGTTTGACCTGTCCCGCCGGGTAGCCAAAGGCGAAGGCGCGGACCGCAAATACGGCTTCTCGTTCTCGACCTACAACATGGGCGGTGATATGACCTACGCGACGCAAATGTACACGGCTCCGCTGCAGCTGCGCATGTTCGACGAGCAGGGCGAGAAGATGACGGTGAACACCGACCAATGGGAGAACGTCTGGAAAACGATGCTGCAGCTCAAAACCGAGAAGCTCCTGCCGGAGCAGCTCGATATGTCGCAAATGAGACAGATGGATCAGCAGCAAACGTATAATCCGTTCCAGCACGACGACTTTTTATCCGGCCGTGTAGCGATGTCGATCATCAACTACGGCGAACTGGATCGCGTCATCAATGCGATGAAGAACGCGGAGGGCATTAAAGGCTTTACTCCGTTCGATTGGGACGTGGTAACGCTGCCGGTGCATGAAGAGGCGCCGGACGTCGGCGGGTTCATGGGTATGGAAGGCGTCATGGCGATCAATTCGAAGGCACAAAATGCAGCCGAAGCCTGGAAGTTCATCCAGTTCGTGAACGGCGAAGACTGGGCCAAGTTGAAAGCAAGCAGCAATCATAATATCGTCTCCCGTCAGAAGTACATTAAGAAGAAAGATGGCATCGAATTTAACCTGAAGGCGTTCACGACGCTGACGCCGGCGCTGATGCTTGACAACAAGCTGTACCGCGAGCGACAAAACCTGTATCGCGTGAACGAAATCGGCTCCCGCCTGCTCCAGGAAGTCTCGCAGGGCAAACTGCAGGTTCGTGACGCGTTAAAGCAATGGGAGACGGAAGGCAACCAGCTGCTGCAAAAAATTAAAGAAAACCCGAACGGTCCGATCGACATGCCGATGCCGATGGCGGGGTGAGGGTTTTATTGGGCAAGCGACTTCACCTTAGAGGAGGAAAGCAACGAACATGAATCAAAGACGTAAACGTGTCAACAGGGCTTGCTTGTGGTTTCTAGCTTCCGCCTTGACGCTGGGCAGCGCCGTTCCCGCTTTTGCGGCGGACGGCCCGGCCGGCGGAACATCCAGCTCCACCGTGCTTTCGACGGGCAATGCGCCGTCGATCGGGCAAGTGAGCGTGAACGGCAACAGCACGTTCGAGGTGAAAAACTTATCGATGCTGCCGGAACAGGGCAGCAAGACTGTCATTTTCACCTTAACGGTCCATAACAACGGGACGAGCGACTTGCAGTTCATCGATTATTGGGTCCGGCTGCGTACGGCTTCCGGCAACCAGATTACGGTGAAGGTGCTCCCGCAGGATAAGGACAAAAACCGGATTACCCCGAAATCGAGTCAGGATATCGGGTTTTATGCGACGGTCAATGAAACGACACAGTTGAATGACCTTATTTTTGAGATTATCCAATGGGATTTCAGTCAAGCGAACTTCGAACGCAAGCTTGGGGAGGTGCAGGTGCCGGACGACTACAGCATCGTGACCCCGGCAGGCGCTCCTCGAACGATTCAAATGAACGGAAACCCGGTCAAGACGCAAATTGAGAAAGTGTATGTCGGAAAAAACGAGAAAAACTACACGCCGACGATCGTGCTGAATATGGCCAATACAGGCAGTCGAAGCGTGGCCGTGCCGACCTATCAATATTTAATTCGAACGAGCGAAGGCTACATGTACCCGCTGAATCCGAAAGGCGCGAAAGAGCTGACCATCCTTCCGCAGACGGATAAGGATATCGAACTGACGGGATCGGTGCCTGTTTCCTTATCTAAGGAAGGGTGGCAGCTGGTGATCGTCCAGAATGCGGCCGATCTCAAGCTGAACCTTCCTGTCGCGTATTACACGCTACCTGCCGTATCGGAACCCGACAGCGTCGGTACGGGCGTCGCGTACGATTTCACCAACAAGGACGGTACGTATTCGGCGGAGCTGAATGCGGTTCAAAGAATGCCGTGGGAAGATCAGGACATTCTGGCAGCGAAGCTGCTGCTCGGCAACAAAGGAACGGAATCGCTGCCATTACCGGACCTAACCGGGTATTTTATGCTGGACGACAACATCAAAGTGGAAGCCAAGCTGATTCGTACGGATAAGGTCATTGGTCTGGCGGCCGGCGGGAGTGCGCAGTACCAGTTTATCGGGAAAATTCCGTACACGTACGAGTTCGCCAAAGCGAAGCTCGTTCTCCAGGAAAAGGCTGCAGTCGGCGGCGGCTCCGGGGGAACCGGCGGCACGGACGGGGGCGGCTCGACGGACAGCGCGAGCTCGGAGGATTTGCTCGAATTCGAGCACAGCTCGGAGCTGATGAGCATCCCGCTTAACAACGTCGGCGAAACGTACAAAGTGACGAGCGTTGGGCGCAGCGCCAGCTACAAGGTGCGCAAGCTGACGACATACACCGGCGACACGGCCGATACGATCGCCGTCCAGCTGGAAGCGGTCAATGAAGAGAAGCGGTATAACAGCGTGTCGAAGCTGGTCGGATACTTCAAAACAGCGGACGGCACCGTTCTCCCGGCGACCTTCGGCGAGATCAAGAACAAGATCAGCCCGGGAGGAACGGCCCTGCTGCTCATGTCGAGCGTCATTCCGAAAGGGATGGATACGAATGGGCTGCAGCTGATGATCGGCGATGCGGTCACGCAAGACAAGCTGACCGAAGGCGAGAATAAGCCGGACGCTTACGTGAACGCCGCGTCGTTCTGGCTGCCGGCCGAGCAGAAGGAAGTGCAGCCGAAGCTGCTGAACATCGATCTGGCGCCGTATAAGCTGTCGATGAGTAAGATTCATACGCGCGGAGACCAAGAGGGCATTCACTTGTTTTTCGATTATGAGCTGAGCAAGAACCTGCTGAACGAAACGAACGTCGAGGGGCGCAAACTCGTTATTTCCTTGGAAGATCGTGAAGATCGCGTTAAGTTCAGCTGGGATTTCGATTTTAAAGACTTTGAGAATTCGGATACGTCGAATGGCAGCGACCCTTCGCAAAATATAACAGGCAAACTGCTGCTCGGCAAGAAAGAAAAGTTTAGATTGGATAAAAATGACAGTAATTTCATTTATTTGGTCTCGTACCTCAAAGATTACGATCTGAAGGTATACGAATCGATCAACGGTCATAAGAAGCTGCTAGCCTCTCAAAAAATTACCTGGTTTGAAACGACGGACTAATTCATCGTAACCGTGCTTGCTCAGTTTCGTATAACTGACAGGCGCGGTTTTTTTAACATAATGCTCACAGAATTGAACACTTGGTTAATTTTATGTGGAACATATTGACAGAGGGGGTTGTTGCACAGTAAGTTATTATCGTTAACAATTTTGTTAACGGCGGAAACATACATAACCCTGAGGAGTCTATGTAAGATGAATTCACCACCTGTTTCGTTCTCAGACCTGAAGCGTTCGGAAAGCAACGTGATGTCTCTATCCTTCGAATCTGAGGGCTATAGTCCGCTGGTCGGTAAAATTTTCTCGCTGCTGCTGTTCGCATCCGAGCCGGTCAGTCTGCAGGAAATGGCCGATCAATTGGGTGTGACGAAAGCGGCCGTCAGCGTGCAGGTGCGCACCCTGGAGAAAAACGCGCTATGCACCAAGCTTGCCACCAGCAGCGACCGTAAAGATTATTACTACATCTCAGACGACGTCAACATCATCACGCTTCGAGGGACGAGGCAAAAGATTGAAATTTATAATCGCCACGTTCAAACGACGCTGGAGACGATGGAAACCATCGAGGATCTCCCGCCCGAAGAACGCGCCTCCTACGAGGTTGCCAAGCGGAGGTACAAGGAAGCAGTGGCGATGTATCAGCTTATTTTATCGCGGCTGGAAGGCATCGAAGAGGAGTGGCAGCTCGTGAAACAAAAGCTTGAAGAAGAAGCTTGAAGAAGAAGCTTGACGAAAAAGTTTGACGAAGGATCGCCTTCTAGCCGAAAAACATTTTCAAAAAAATGAAGGGGACCCTCCGAAAGCTGCGTCTAAGTTGTCAGCATTTCTAATGGAGGAGTAGAGAGATGAATCAATTAACAAGTTTTTCCATGAAGAACATCACGGCCGTTATCATCATTGTTCTTCTCTTATTCGGAGGCGGGGCCTACGCGGCGACGACGCTGAAAGTAGAAAGCATGCCGGATATCTCGTTTCCGGTCGTCCTCGTCAACACGCAATATACGGCGCCCCCGAAGGACGTGCTCGAAGACGTCACGAAACCGCTGGAGAAGGCGGTCGCGAGTCTCGAAGGGATTAAAAATTTGAAGTCCACGTCCAGCGATAATTTTTCGCAAATCGTGATCGAGCTTGAACAGAGCATCAAGGCAGACGACGCCAAGAAGGACGTAGAGAGCTTGATCGCCAACGTCAAGTTGCCTTCCGCCTCGGAAAAGCCGAAAGTGCAAACGTTTGGTTTCGCTTCCGAGCCCGTATACTACTTGTCGGTTTACGCCAAGAACGGGATGAGTCAGCAAGAGCTTGACAAAGTGTACAAAGACGTCATTTTGCCGGGCTTCAACGCCATGAAAGGGATCGACCACGTAGATTCGATCGGCAACCAGGAATCCGTGCTGACGATGAAGCTGAACGCGAACGCGATCCAGAACTATGGCCTGACCCCGTCGCAGGTGTCGCAAAACATTCGGGCCGCTTTGATGACGAGTCCTGCGGGAACGGTCGACTTTAACGGGAACGAGCAGATGGTTCGCGTGAAGAGCGATTTGAACACGATTTACAATTTGGAGAATATGAAAATTACCGCCCCTACCGGTACGACCTTGCTGCTGAAGGATATCGCGAAAGTGGAAGCAATCACGGAATCCACCTTCTTGTCCCGTCTTAACGGTCAACCGGCGATCGGCGTGCGCTTGTTCAAGACGAAAAATGCCAATGCCGTCGAGTTTGGCAACGAAGCCGATAAGCTGATGGAAGGCTGGAAGAAGGATTACCCGAACATCACCTTCCAAGCGATCTACAACGGCGCGCTTGACATTAAAGAGTCGATCAACGGGATGTTGAAGGAGGGAGCGCTCGGTGCGATTTTGGCTTCGGTCATGATCCTGCTCTTCCTTAGAAATGTTCGGATGACCATTATCGTTTTAGTCTCAATCCCGTTATCAACTTTAATTACATTGCTTATCATGGCGCCGCTCGGCATCTCGTTGAACATTATGACACTGGGCGGCATGGCGATCGCCATCGGCCGGGTCGTCGACGACAGTATCGTCGTTATCGAGAATATATACAGCCAGCTGCAAAAGGCGCAGGAGCGAAACGAGTCGGTCATCAAGCTGGCCACCGCCCAAGTTTCGTCGGCCATTACCTCGTCGACGATTACGACGGTAGGGGTATTCGGACCGATCGCATTCGTCAGCGGCGTACTGGGCGAAGTGTTCCGCCCGTTCGCGATTACGCTGTCCGTGGCGCTGTTGTCCTCGCTCTTGGTTGCGGTCACCGTAATCCCGATGCTGGCTAAGCTGCTTGTGCTCGGCAGCAAGAACATCAAAGCTCACGACGAGGCTCCCGTCGGCAAACTAACGCTTACATATAAGAAGGCTTTGACCTGGTCGCTTCGCAACCGGATCAAGACGCTGCTCATCGCCATGCTGGCGCTCGTCATATCCGTCGCCGGTACGGTGCCTTTCCTGGCTTCGGGCTTCATGCCGGAGAGCGAATCGGATAAGATGCTGATGTTGACGATCAAAATGCCTCGCGAAACGACAATCGAAACGATGAACGAGAAAGTGAAGGAAATCGAGAAGATGATGTTCGAATCGAAGGATTCGGCGGGTCAGCCGACGTTCGATTATGTGGAATCGTCCATCGGCTACAACGGGGGATCGGACCGGATCGCCTACCGTTCTTCGTTCTTTGCGGTCGCTTCCGCGAACTCTAATGCGAAGGATGTCGTTCAGGATTTTAAGAAGAACATCGAATACTTGCTGCCGAAAGGCTCCGAGGTTGACGGTTCGGTGCTTTCCATGGGAGGACCTCCTTCCGGCGGCGCTGACTTCAACTATGTGTTGAAAGGGGACGATCTGAACTATTTGCGTGAGGCCGCGCAATTGGTCCGCGACAAAATGAAAGAGTTCCCGGAAATGATTGATATTAAAGACAGCTTGAGCGAGTCGAAGCAAGAAATCGAAATTAGCGTCGATCAAAACAAAGCCAGATTGTTCGGCCTCTCTTCGGCGCAAATTATGGAAGGCGTGCACTCCTGGCTGGCAGAGGAAAAAATCGGCGATTTGAAATTCGACAACGCAACGTTTGAAACGAAGGTCATGCTCGATCCTAGCTTCAAAAACTCGGTCGATAAAATCGGCAGCTTTACGATCATTACGCCTTCCGGCTCCAAGGTTGCGCTGAATGAGGTGGCGAAAGTGCGCCAGATTGAGGCTCCGGTCTCCATCACGCGAGAGCAGCAGGAGCAGTATGTGAACGTAACGGCCAGGATCGATTCGATCGACAAAGGCGGCGTCAGCGCGAAAATTTCGGCAGCGCTTAATACATTAGAGCTGCCTCCGGGCGTACGGACGCAGGTAAAGGGCGTGACGGACGACATTCAAACGAGCTTTAACCAAATGTTTATTGCGATGATTGCTTCCGTCTTCATTGTGTATCTGATCATGGTACTTGCCTTCGGCAACGGCACCGCGCCGCTCGCCATCCTGTTCTCGCTTCCGCTTGCGGCTATCGGGGGGCTGATTGCCTTGCTGATTACAGGCGAATCCATCAATATTACGTCGCTGATCGGCTTCCTTATGCTGATCGGGGTCGTCGTAACGAACGCCATCGTTCTCGTCGACCGGGTACAGCAGCTGCGCGAAGAAGGATACGAAGTCCGCGAAGCGTTAATTGAAGCAGGCCTGACGCGTCTTCGTCCGATCATTATGACGGCCGGCGCTACCATTATCGCCTTGATGCCGCTGGCTCTCGGACTGTCCAAGGGGGCGCTGATTTCCAAAGGTCTTGCTGTCGTCGTTATCGGCGGGTTGACGACTTCTACGCTCCTGACACTCGTTGTCGTACCGGTCGCTTACGATTTAATTAACGGAGTTGTCCGCCGCTTGTTCCGCAAAAAAAATAAAGCTGTCGACGTCACTGCGACAACGGCTGCTCATTAAACCTGAATCAGGGTTTGTTGATTGACAGAGAGGGAAAAGGAGAATCGGTCCATGAATTCGACAATGAAGTCTACGTTGAAACACAGCACCAAAGTGGCGGGAGCCGTTGTGATCTGCACGGCGCTCATCGCGGGCTGTTCCGCACAACCGGCAGCTCAGCCGACGGCTGCCAATGCTGCCGAATCGCAATTGAAGGTCGTGAAAGTCTCACCGGTGGAGAAGAAGAAAATCGGGGATCCGCTTGAGCAAGTGGCCGATGTCGTCGCCTCCGTCCAAATGGATGTAATCACGAAAGTGAACGGCGATGTGCTCGAAATTTTGAAAAAACGCGGCGATGTGGTCGAGAAGGGCGATGTGCTGTTCCGCCTTGATCCGACGGATTTGCAAATTTCCAAAGAGAAGGCGCAAATCGCATTGAACGGCAGCCAGCAGCAATTGGCCAAAACCCGTAAGGATTTGGCTGACGGCAAACAAGATATGGTGAACGGCATCGCAAAGCTGGAAGCCGCGGTCCGGGATACCGAGAAAACCTATAACAAAATGCGCAACGATTATGACCTTGGTCTTGTGACCAAATTTCAGCTGGAGCAGCTTGAAACCCAACTGAACAACTTGAAGCTGGATCTTGAAAGCTCCCGCCAAAAGCTGAAAACGTTCGAGTCTACGAATCAACTCGCCCAGCTGGAGCAAGGCGTGCAGACGGCCGATGTGACGGTTCGCGAATTGGAGCGCAGCCTGAACAACACGGAGGTGAAAGCGACGGCCAGTGGGGTATTGACGGATTTGCCTGTGGAAATCGGGATGACGCTTAGTCCGGGCTTCAAGGGAGCGACGATTCAACAGCTCGACCCGGTGAAAATTAAAGCGGAGCTAACCGAAGAGGCGGCTCAACTGATCCGCGGCAAGCAGGAGCTCGAATTCTACGTTCCGGGCGAAACGGAGCGGGCGAAGGCGAAAGTCGTTTATTTGGCGGATGTCATGGGCGCACAATCCAAATCGTACGCTCTGGAGCTGGAAGTGGCGAATGCTGATCGGAAATTAAAACCGGGCATGAAGGCGCAAGTGTTGTTGACCGATGACAACGATCAAGTCGTGGTGACGGTTCCTACGCTTAGCGTCGTGCGGGAAGGAAGCGAAACGTTCGTCTTCGTCCTGGTCGGCGACACGGCGGAGAAGCGCAAAGTGGAGCTCGGCCGTTTGAACGAGACCATTCAAGAGATTATCTCGGGCGTTAAGGAAGGCGAGCAGTTGATCGTTTCCGGCCAAAACCAACTCAAAGATAAAGAAAAAGTGCAGCTGGCGAAGTAAGGCCAGAGCGGACTTGACAGGAGGAAAACAAGTGAACAACAAACTGAAATTATCTGTAGCATCCGTCGTAATTTCTGTCTCCCTTCTCGGTACCGGCTATTCGGCTCTTGCGGCCGATTCGGCCGCTGCCGGAGCGCCGGCTGTCGTTTCCTATAAGTTGACTGATTTGCTGGACGTTGAAGTGAAGGGTGTATTGAACGAGCGTGTCGATGCGGGTACGCGGATCGGCGTAGTCGTGAGATTGAAAAATAACGGCAGCGCCATTACGCGCGTACCGGACTACGAACTGCGCGTTAGAACGAACGAAGGCATCGAGTATACGCTGCAGGGCAGCGCAGCCAATGCCAAATCGCTTCAACCGAAAGCGACGACGGAATTAAGCTACATGACGACGATCGACCGGACGGACGAGGTCGTCTTGTCTCAAGTGAACTGGACGGATGTCGATTATTACGTGTATCCGAAGAAAGAGACGCTGATCGTCGGCATACCGGTTCAGGGTGTCTCTTGGCAAGGCAGCGACACGACGATCACGGATCCGGCGGCGTTGAAGAAATGGTCGGAATCGTTTACGATCCCGGGACTGATCTCGCCGCTGCAATACACACCGGTTTCTTTGAACAAGGAATCGACTGAACAGGGCACCGTGATTGTCGTTCAATTGCTGGCTTACAACCCGACGGGCAAGCGGGAAACGATCCCGGCCTTCGGAATCGACGGCAAGAGCGCCAGCAAGGTTTACGAAGGTTCCCGTGTAGAGCAGCGCAGCCTCGTACTGGAACCGAAGGAAGAGAAATATATTCATTATGCGATTCCAGTCGATCAGGATACAACGATCGAAAGCTTTAACGTGCTGACCCGGGAGTCGTTCGCGCAAGCGGGCGGCGTTACGAATTTCAATGTCGGCCGACTGAATATCATACTGCCTTCGAACGCAGTAACGACAGGCGTTGCCGCGTATAAGATCGGGACGCCGATTGCGTTCGACAAGCTGAGCGAGCTGATTCATCCGGATATGCAAGTGTCGGTTGTCGAGTTTGTGATGGACGAGAACGAAGAGGCCGGCAACAAACATGTAACGGCCAAATTTAAATTGACGAATAACTCCAGCAAACCGGTTGCGCTGCCAACGTTCCAAGCGGATCTGGTTAGCACGGACGGTTACGAATATGCCGGAAGCCGTCAGAACGTCGTCACGCGGACGGTCATGCCGAACTCTTCGCTGACGGTCAGCTACAGCTTCACAGTGCCGGTATCGGAGAAAGGCAATGGGCTTGTCATGAAGATCCAGGATACGACGTCCGCTGCCCCTTACAAATCGACGGTTGCCGTGTTCTCGACGGAGCTTCAAGCTCCTGAGAAAGGCAAATTCAGCCTATATCCGTTCGATGTGAAGGTGAAGGATTGGCATCTCGTTTCCGATTACGGCCCGACGACGCAATACCGTTATGCGTACCGTCTGAAGCTGGATCTGGCGATTCAGCGCGATGAGCAGGTTCAGTTAGACCCGAACTTCTCGAATCTGTTCTTCGAGCTGTACGATTCCTCCGACCGCCTTGTCGGCTCGGCAAGCGGAAGCCTGTACGGAACCGGGCGTCTGGTGAACGGGGAGAACAACATCACGATTAACGGAGCTTCGGAAACGTTTGATCCAAGAATGAAAGTTCGCATTTATGAAACGTTCCAAACGCCTGCGGGCGAAGCGAAACGGTTACTCGCCGAGTTTAAGCAATAATTCCGCTCATTCCTATAAGACGCAACAAAGCCGACCTTCTCGAGGTCGGCTTTGTTGTTTAGCTGCTTGCGGTTACGTGAACTTCGAGGCGATCCAAGCCTTGATCAGGGCGACGAGCCATTCCGCAAAGCCCGCTTCTTCGTGCACTTCAGCGGTTGTCGATGCTTGTGCTTCGGCCGTTGCGGCGGCAACGGCCGTCACCGGGCTCGCGATCACCGGACCTTCCGAAGCCGATTTGGCAGCCGGCGCTTCCAGCGGCTGCAAGCTGTCTGTATAGATCCCATGCACGCCCAATCGGCGAAGACGTTCTTCATCCTTCGGATCATTCACAGTATGGGCGTATACCTTGACGCTTTCTTGCTCGAGACGTCGAATCCAAGCTGCATCGACTCGTTCGACCGGCATGGCAATTGTATCGATACCGAACGATTTCACGACCCGGATCACCTCCCTGTGACTGAGGGACGATAAATACAACGAATAGATGATGGACGGGAACGGATAAATTTGCCGCACTTGGCGAATCATTTCGGGGGTATACAACTCGGGTACGATCCGGTCTAGCAGCGCCGGATCTAACGCGTTCGCCGCGTCTATAATTTGCTGGAACTGCATCTTTACCAGTTTCGGATCGGTTTCCTTCGTGTCCGTGATTAAGTAGGCGCCCGGATGCAGTTGAAGCAGGTAAAGGAGTTCTTTGATCTCCAGCGGTTTATATTTTTCAAGGATTAGACGTTCTTTGAATTGGTTGATTGTCATCGCTTGATCGCGGGTTTGTTCGGAGGCAACCGGTTGCTTGAGCAGGCGGGACAAATAGTCAGACCAGTCGTGTCTGGCTACGAGTCTGTCGTCGGACGTTAGGATCAGGTCGGCTTCGAATACGCGAAAGCCCTTGTCGTAATTGCGAATTAAAGCGTCGCCGGCGTTCGCAGCCGCAGTACCGTCGAGCTCTCCCAGTCCGTGCGCGATATACGTATGCTCTGTCCAAGCCGGTGCCGCGTGAGCTGTTGTTCCGAAGAGGAAGCCGAAGATCAGGATGGGACTGAGGAGTGCCGAGATGGCAGGTGGACGTAGGGACATGGATTCCACTCCTTATGTCTGTTTGTCATTTATTAAACCAACAGCCAAGGAGTGTAACACGTTTTTGGAACAATGGGCGAACGACCAAGAGCCGTTTTTGAAAATTCCGAAAAACACCTGCGTACAAGCGGTTACATCCCATGGTATAATGAAATCACTTCATGTAAAGGGGCGATATTCATGAATCGTCAAGTTCATAGCAAGGAAGTCAAGGCCGCCGTCTACCGGAAGCTCCAGGAGCGCGGCGTCACCATAGAGGATATAGCCCTGATCGTCCGGGAGATGCAATTGCCCTACAACGCGGCGCTCACGATAGATCAATGCGTGGAAGCGGTCCATGCGGTACTGCAGAAGCGCGAGCTTCAGCATGCGATTCTCGTAGGTATAGAGCTCGATGTGTTGGCTGAAAAGGGCCTGCTGTCTGAGCCGATTCAATCGATTATCGCTTCGGATGAAGGCTTGTTCGGCTGCGATGAAACATTGGCGCTCGGGTCAGTTTTCGGTTACGGCAGCATCGCAGTTACGACCTTCGGCCATTTAGATAAACAGAAAATCGGCATCATCAAGCAGTTGGACACGAAGAACGGCCGAGGCGTGCATACGTTTCTGGACGACCTGGTGGCCAGTATTGCATCGTCCGCTGCCAGCCGCATCGCTCACCATCAACGCGACCAGCAAGAGCGGGAGGAGCAGGATAACGTCGTTGTTCCCATCGTGCCGGATTTGGAGACGCCGGAGAAGAACGCAGGGTGATGCCCGCTCGGTGAGGCTATAGATTTTCCTGAAATTGTACAATTATGCGAAAGCATCCTTAGAAATAAGGGTGCTTTTATTGGGTTACACTACAAGCATTGCTTCCTCTTCATTATGGAACCAGGCGGGGTGAGGACTGTTGAGATGGGTCTATTGGGTAAAATTATATGAGAGCAAGTTTCAAGCAGGCTGCTTAGCTAAACGGATGGAAGAAGATTGGTGGATTTACGGGTACGAATGCCCTTCTGAGGTTGAAGTTTTTCGCTCCAGAAAAGGGCGCTTTGGAGTTCGGTATACCGTTTAAATTTGTGCTTGACTGCGAGGATTTATTTGGTGTATATTTATTTTTGTCGCTGTCGACAGCACAATGGCGCGGGGTGGAGCAGCCCGGTAGCTCGTCGGGCTCATAACCCGAAGGCCGCAGGTTCAAATCCTGCCCCCGCAACCAAACTCCAGGGCCCTTAGCTCAGTTGGTTAGAGCGGTCGGCTCATAACCGATTGGTCGGGGGTTCGAGTCCCTCAGGGCCCATACGAAGAAAACCCTTGCCGAACAAGGGTTTTTCTTTATTTGTGGATGACATCATAGAAAGAACTCCCTACGGCTGAAGAAGCTGGAGCGCACGATTTGTTGCACCGATGCAGAAAGGCGATACCGCACCAAGCAGTTCGCCTTTTTTTGCTGCCTCCTCCTTTCGGATGTCCTATTGATTGACATATTCGGGCAGTTATTATTTATGGATAGGAAGAGGAAATCTAACATGAATTCATCAAAAAACCAAGCTCCAATGCCGCAAAAGAAGGACCGTTTCCCGTTATCCCTCTTATGTCTCACCATTGGAGCCTTCGCCATCGGCATGACCGAGTTTATTATTATGGGTCTTCTGCCTAACGTCGCCGACGATCTGCACGTTACGATTCCGCAAGCCGGGCAGCTTATTACGAGCTACGCACTCGGTGTCGCCGTAGGCGCTCCCGTGCTCACCGTGATTACCCACCGCATGCAGCAAAAAAAATTGCTCGTTCTGCTCATGTGTATCTTCATTGCCGGCAACGCCTTGTCAGCGGTGGCTCCTACCTACTATTTGCTTATTGCCGCGCGAATTATGACGGCCTTTGCTCACGGATCATTCCTGGGCGTCGGGTCGCTTATAGCAGCCCGTCTCGTACGACCCGAGAAGCGGGCGGGCGCCGTATCCATGGTACTAGCCGGAATAACCGTGGCCAACATTATCGGCGTACCGTTCGGAACTTTCATTGGTCAACAGCTTGGGTGGAGAGCTTCGTTCGGACGATTACCTTACTGGGGATCCTTTCTCTTATCGGCATTATTCGATTCATCCCCATCATCCGCCAAGATCAACCGTCCAGTTTGGCCCAAGAGTTCCGCAGTCTGGTGAACCCGCAAGTGCTGCTGATGCTGATTACGGGTGCATTGGGATGCGCGAGCCTGTTCTCCGTCTTTACGTACATTACACCGATGCTGGAATCGATTAGCGGCTTTGCCGAACACAGTGTGACCTGGATTCTAGTGTTGTTCGGTTTCGGAGTGACCATCGGAAATATAGTAGGCGGCAAGCTGGCGGACTGGAAGCTTATGCCTTCGGTCATGGTTAACTTTGCTGTACTGGCGGTCATTCTTTCCTTGTTGACCGTAACACTCCGTTATCCCGTTCTTGCCGTCATCACCGTCTTTTGCTGGGGAATCGCAGCCTTCGGCATCATGCCCGGCATCCAAGTACGCATCATGAATTTGGCGCATGAAGCGCCGCTGCTCGCAGCGACCTCCAGCCATTCTGCCTTGAACCTGGGCAACGCTTCAGGCGCCTATCTCGGTGGCCTGACCATTACGTATGCCGGTCTGACTTCCGTACCGTGGCTGGCAGCGATCCTTACCATTCTCGGCCTCGCCGGGGCATTGCTTAGCTATGGAGTCGAGCGGAAGCTAAGCCAACAGGTTTTAGTCAATAATTCGGTATAAAATGTGAGGAATATCGACAGGTAGAATAAAAATATATAAAAACAAGGGAAAAATTACCTAATTAGGAATTCCAAAAAAAACCTAAATTCATACAAACGATGCATTGCAATCCTCTTCAAGTTAGATATAATTTGATTGATATCAACCGCATGTACGACGATCATGGCAAAACCATTGAAAAATGGTGACGCAAAGCTATAGGGACTTCGTTGGAATCTCCAATATGTCAGCCAGCTGCCGTAATATAGCCTCCGTTATGTCATGCGGGACAAGAGGAGGTTGATGATGAATGATACAAGAGTTTAAGATGGCCTGGCATCGCTTTCTGGCCAGACATTACGAACTAATGATGGAAGACTGTCTTTGTCCCAGGGAAAAAATGAGATTGGCGGCCAAAGCCAGATACCACTTTGGTAAACGCGTTAATACGATGGATTCTACCTTATAAGAGCCTGAACTTTGTGTCCCGAGTCGATCGGGGCTATTTTTTTTGCCCGGAAGGCGAGGGAAGTTAGCGATGACCTGCCGCCGTTTACTTAATCAATCGCCTTGACCGGCGCCATACTTTAATCCATTTATTCCCATCCCCATCCGAATAGAAGCGAATGCCGATCCATTTAAGGGGTGTCCAAATTTCAGTGAATTGATAATAGGGCAAGGCACAGCACCTCCTGGTGTTTTATATATGAATTATAAAAGAAGTTGGTTAAAAAGGATGATGAACGGTGTTGTCGAATCAACGTTTTTCTTGATACCTTATCTGATTAGAAATAAATCGAAACGGGGGTGGGTATTCTAGATGTTAATGGATGAAATAAAGCGAAGAAATGAGGGAAAGTCTTGTTGGCAGAACAAAGTAAACAACTTGAACAAATCAACAGGATGCAAGAAAATCTTAGCCTGCTTTGGTTTAACTATTGGCAACAATATTCGAATTTAAGCACATGGCAATTTTGGTTTTATGCGGCTCTGCTCATCGTGCCTCTGATTGTGCTTTACGTATTCATCGACAAACGAAGAGCACTGCAAATCGGTTTCTTTGGGTTTAATGTCCATGTATGGTTTACCTATATCGATGCCTATGGCATCAAGAATGTGTTATGGAGTTATCCTTATCAAGCAATACCGTCAACCATAACCAGTATCGCATTGGACGCCTCATTTATTCCTGTCGTATACATGTTCGTGTATCAATGGACGCTCCATAAACATAAAAATTATTATTTATATGCGACCGCTTTAAGCGTGCTGCTTTCGTTCTTGTTTAAACCCGCTTTATCGGCCTTCGGCTTATTTCAATTATATAAGGGAGCCAATTACTTTTATTTACTTCTAGGTTATTTAACGATCATGCTGATATCCAAATGGATCACAAACCTTTTCGTAATTTTCAGAACGAAGCCCCAAAAGATACGGTCGTCACGAAAAAGCTCAGCCTGCAAAGATGGTTCCCGAACAAAGCCAAAGCCAAATAACCCCCTGGGTCCGGACACGCTTGACCCCTATGACAAAAACCCTTGCTCAGCAAGGGTTTTTGTCATGTCAAGAACGCTTCGTACCTGTCTCTACGGTTTTCATCCGGTCGAACGACGCAGATGTACCGATTATGAAACCAATCTCCGGTTTCAAAGTAGTATAACGTATAGCGGGAAACGAGGAGGAGGGTAAGACATGAAACGTTATTTGCTGCTATTGGCGCTCGTTATCGGGATACTGCCGGGTTGTTCGGCGCTTAACGAAGTGAACCATACGCTCGATTACATCAATGAAGCGACGAGTTTTGTGAATCGGGCGAGCGGTTTTGCCGAGCAGGTGCCGGTCTTGGCTCAGCAAGCGCTGCTGGATCCTGCGTCCAGAACGGCGCTTCAACAGGAGCTGGAGAGCATGAGGGACGGCATCGTGCGATTTAACGGTCTGGAAGTTCCCAAAGTGGCTCAAGACCTTCATAAGCAGTTGGTCGCGCATAATGAAGCTTTAATGAAAGAATTGACATTGCATTTGGAGCAGATGAATCAGAACGTGATCGATTTCAAAGCGCTTGCGGACTCCCCGATGCTGCAAACGATCAATAAAATCACTCAAACGTTAACGAGCATCCGGGAGCTCGCTCCCTAAGCTCCGGCACCGCGGCCATACTGCCGCCGGAGGGATTTCAAGTATTCTCTTCGTTTGTTGATTCCTGAACGTAGCGGTCGTAACGATCGTCAATTTCTTGGGCCAACCGCCGGTAAAGTTCCGTTTCTTCAGTGACGGGATCGAACGGGGCCTGGATGCGGATTTCGGTCTTGGCGGGCAGCCGGCGGCGTGCCGTTTCCCTGATTTCGGGTTCTTCCATGCCGGCTTCCAGCAGCGCTTTGGCGAGTTCTTGTTCATAGGGTTGTTGACTCATCGGGCTGGCTCCCTTCTTGATCTAAGGATCTTATACGCAGAAAATTCCCCGCCGGGATAAACCGGGCGGGGACTTATGTGTTACAAACCATCCTTATGTCTGAGGAGGATTCGTTGGAAAGCCATTTTCGCGATCATCGCTTTCCGAAAGCTTGTCCGGACAGCTGCTGCTCCGCGATTTGTACCAGTCTGCGGGTGATGTGACCGCCGATAGCGCCTGTATCGCGCGTAGCCATATAGCCGTAGTACCCGTCTTGCGGAACCTGAATGCCTAATTCTTGCGCTACTTCATACTTCAATTGCTCTAATGCAGACGCCGCTTGCTGAACGACCAGTTGATTATTGGAACGACTTCTTCCTGTAGCCATGCCTGAAATCCCTCCTGGATTGAATGTTCATTGGCTTTTGTCTGCCAATGTAAGGATATGATTTCCGGTATGCTGCCGATTTATCCATGCCCAGGTGAAAATTTCAATTGATTTTTCCCCGGATCGTGGATATAATAAAAAAAGTCGGGATTTTTCGACGTTACCATAAGCCGGAGTGGCGGAATAGGCAGACGCACAGGACTTAAAATCCTGCGGTAGGTGACTACCGTACCGGTTCGACCCCGGTCTTCGGCAGTACGACAAGTCAGGAAACTCTTTGGATGAACGGATGCGCTAGGCATCGGGACAACCAGGGAGTTTTTTCATTTGCCTTCTGCGCAGACGAACCCGTGCCTTTAGCTTAGATCGCTTGCTGAAAGTCGGGATGTTTCGCTGAACGTCGTCATATACTTTACAACACACAAGGGAAGAGGAGGGACGACATGCCTTCAATCATACTGGCCCCGATCAAAATTACCGGCAATGAAGGTGATCTGGTGTTTGGCGACGTGCTGCAAATTAATCCGAAAACAACCTTTAAATTTTACACAGGTTCAGGCGGCAGTAATACGGGTGATTTCAGCGCGACCTTTACACTGATCAGCTTTACCAATACACTTGACCCTGATATCGCCGACAGCAACAATGCCGCCAACAATTAACGAAGCAACGAACAGAAAAGAGCACACCACTCATGTCTCCGTGCGGAGCGAGTCAGGTGTGCTTTCCTTTGCCGCGCATCCTCACGTAAAACGGACGTCAATTTCGTAGAATGGATTTTCCGTCGTTTGTTTACGCATATGAAGCTGCAGTATACCGTTCTTATAGACCGCTTTGCAGCTGCTTGGGACGATGAAGCCGGGAAGCCCGATCGTTTGCGTCTTGTCGTCCGGAAGGCCTTCCAGCCTCAGTTGGTCGGTATTCAGCAGCACCCGGATTTTTCGCGCTTGCGCACGGTCGGGGATATGCACCTTGACGATGACGTTATTATGGGTATCGAACACTTCCGAGTGAAAATGATGATTCAACGTCTGCACTTCCATCTGCGGAATCGTTTTTTTTAACACGTCCTTAATGTACCCGTCCACCCAAGACAAATCTCCGGCTGCGGCAGCCGGTCCCGTATCCCCTGAACCCGGTTGTGGCGGAAACGGCATTTTGCCTCCGAAAAATTGTTCGAACTGCTTCCAGTTCATGTCGAAATAAGGATTCGGATTCGATCCGCTCATATAGCCTCACTCCTTCCTTCTACACTATATGACCGTGCGGCCTTCGACATGAGTGTTAAGGCGAAAAGCAAAACATACTTTCGCCGTTCTTCTCATATAATGAACCAAATCCATGACAGGTAGGGTGCTGCATAATGCCGGCCATAGTGGGCGTGATCAAAATCAGCAGTGTTGGTACGGGCTCCATTGTGCATATCGGCGACTCCATCCAGCTGGCGCCGCGTTCGACGGCGAAAACGTTCGCAGGCGCCGGATCGTTCAACACCGGAGACTTTTTGCGTACATATAACTATGTGAGCACGACCAATACGATTGACAAGGAAGTTGCGGATACCAACAATGCACTCAACAACTAAGGCAGGTGTCGCCCGCCATGACGAATTGCACCGTCCATCAAAATATCGTGATCCATCAGCTTAAAGTCGGCTCGATCAATAACTCGTCCATTCTGCAAATCGGAACCGCGGGCACGATTCGAGCACTTTCCAATTTATATAACACCGGAGGGATTACCGGGCCCGCGCCTGCGCTTGGGCAGGTAGGAGGGCCCGAAGGAGCTTCTCCGTTTCCGTTGGTGCCGCTGCCTTCCCCTACCATTTAAACGGAGGAATATGCCATGTACGCCGAATATGCGTCCTATTTCCAGAAGCTGAACGACTATTTGAAGTGGCAAACTGAGCGTATCCGTTACTTGGAGAGCCGGATCGACGGCCTAGAGCAGGAGCTGGACAAGGTCAAGTCGCAAGATCGCATACGGATCGATAAGATCGAGTACAATTTCGATCAGCTGAAGGTGGAGAAGCTGGACGGCACGCTGAATGTCGGTATTGCGCCCGCGGGGCTGGGGGCTCAGAACATCGACGACCTGGCGGTCGGCGGCAAGACGGTCTACACGAATACGGCCCGTTCTGAGTCGTTCGAGCGCATTCAGAAGCGAGTCGATGACTTCCTGCTGCAAGCCGCGCCTGCCGAGATGGAGAAACTGCAGGACCGGTATCAGCTCCACTTGAGCGAAGAATTTCAAGATTTCATGATCGGCGACCTGCAAGGGCAAACCGGGCAGCGGATCGAGTATTATATGCAATCGATAGGAGGAAACGGGCAGACGCTTCTTCTTACACAAGAGCAGGAGGAAGCGATCGCATCTAAAGTCATTGATGATGTAAGATCCGGGATTGAGCAGTATTTGATGAAGCAGAAGGACGAGGGGGGGAAGTCGGATGATTCGAATGAATTTGCAGGTGGAAAATAGATCGTTATGCGTCGGCGATATCAAAGTGGTCGGGGTTGCGAGCGCCTCCGTTCTGCTGATAGGAGACACTCAGTCGATCTCGCTGTCATCGGTGTTCGACACGCCGCCGGAATCGTTGATCATCGGCCCGACAATGATTGTTCCGACGGAAGAGGAATAAGTGTGCCGATACCGAACGAACGTACAAGCACGGTGCAGTCGGTCAAGGTTAACGATATCGGGTATGCCTCCTCGCTGTTCGTAGGCGATTTGCGTTATTTTGCTCCGGTAAGCTTGGTATTTGCCGTGCAGAGGGAAATCTCGCGTTTCTCGGGCAGTGAGGGCGATTTGTCAAAATTCTCGACGTTCTGGAGGCCGATTCCAGAGCTGCTGCCGGACGAGGATGTCCGGATGCGTGTTGTCAATGTTGATCCTGTTATTCGAGCCGGCACGGTGCGGGTCACGTCGATCTCCAGCTCCTCGCTCGTGCAGTTCGGGGAGCTGCGCGGCATTTGCGCCGAATCGCGGGTAAAAAATATCAGGGAGATACTAACAGGATTGCCTCTGAAATAGGAGATGATTGTTAGAATGCCGGACAAGCAAGCTGATCCTATACGCTCCTCGTCCGTTTTTGTGAATGAGGAGGAGCGGATCTAGCAGCCTGAGCTTCGCCGGACCGGCGGACTCGTGCTGCTTTTTGCCTTTCGCGGCTGTGAAGCGCGAAGGCATGTGATATAATGGACAGGGATGATGAATCTGGAGAAATAAACGGCGAGGGAGAGGGATACAGTGGCACGCAAAAAAATCGAGCATGTCGGTGTTATGGTGAAAGACATCGATGCGTCGGTACGTTTTTATAAGGAAGTCGTAGGGTTGGAGCTGAAGGGGCGGTTAGATCATCCGAACGGCGTTATCCAGCTTGCTTTCTTAGGCTTCGGGCAACAGGCGGAAACGGAGCTGGAATTGATTCAGGGCTACAATGAAGGCTTGCCGGCGGAAGGCAAAGTGCATCACATTGCCTTTACCGTGGACGACATTGAAGAAGAATTTGCTCGGATTAAAGAGCTTGACATAAGGCTCATCGATCAGGAAATTACGACGCTGCCGAACGGCTCGAGGTACTTTTTCTTCTACGGCCCGGACGGCGAGTGGATCGAATTTTTCCAATCGACTCGGTAAGGGAAACGATGAGACAGGCTGCAAACCAATCGCAACCATCTTCGACAACACGGATCAATTGTTACAAATGCAAGCATTTCTATGTCACGTGGGATCCGAATTTTCCTCGGGGCTGCCGTTCTTACGGCATTAAAACGAGCGAATTGCCTTCAAGCCTGATCAGGCGCTCGTCCGGCAAACCATGCTTAACCTTTGAGGAGAAGTAAGCCTTAATCCATTAACGGCAGGTGAAATAGCCCATGCTGTTCAGCAAGCAACAAAAAAAGTTGATGCTCGAAATTTTGCTCAAAGAAAGACGCCGGCTGTTCTCGAAACATAAAGGCGAGCTGCTTGATAAGACGATTGCTGATCTATCGCAAATGATACGAAATGAAGAGATCAACATAACCGAGCCGAAAGATAATATCATCGATTGGAATTCGCGAAAAAAACGATAATCCCGATGCGAACAGCGGCCCCCTGGTGCGTATTTCGTCGCTTTTCCGGACCATGAAACCGGTTGGGCGCGCATAACGCGCCTTTTTGCTCCGTTTATTACGGTCATTACTGTTGTCGTGGAACAATCCCTGCAGCGATTTCGTCTAACGATAGACGGGATGATCATCGATGAGAGAGGGATACAACTATGTTACTTCTAGGACAACGTAGACGGAAAGTGCGCTTCGTATGGGAGCGACGGAGAAGAGGGCTGGCGACCGTGCTGTTCGCCATGACGATCGGGGGACTTGACCTTATGACGCTGCCCTCGTTTGCTTGCGCATGCGAAGGGGCGGAACCCCGTGCGCACTGGATGAGTTGGCTGGTGATGGGGTTCGGCGTGTTCGTAGGCTTGGCGATGCTCTTATTTTCCGTCGTGATTGCGGTTAAGGCTTGGAGACGGCGCTATTGACAAGCCGTATCGAGCTTCATGCCGCACCCCTTCTATTTCTGTGCTAGGCCGAAGCGCTTGATAACTCTTGCTGCAACGATTGGGAAACGAGACAAAGTCCCGCAGGGTAACGGGTGACGTCGACAATATGGAATCCTGTCTTAAAGACGATTTGGGCAGGCTCGTCGTTCAACCGGTGCAATTTACGGCATGCGATACAATAGTACATAGTGTGTCTCCTTTACTCGAGTGATTTTGCACTATCATGTTATGCGCGTTTTCGCGGAAAAATGACAGGGAATCGACCGGACTGGAATCGGAATTGATGATTATTGTTGAGTATACGAAGTTAGGGGCGTAACAAGCGGATGAGTGCGGATAAGATCGAAGCGTGGAGAGACCTGATACGACAGCTGGACGGAGACGGTGCCGAGCCGCAGACGGAAGCCGGACGTATCGTCCATGGTCTATTGGAGGAAGTGGAGCGGCTAAGGGCGGAGAATAAACGGTTGAAGACAGCGCTGCTGAAGGCGGCGACTGCGCAGAAGCCGTCGATGTCGACAAAGCTCAGCGAAGCGCTGAGGGAGTAAGCTCAGATGGGTATGCAGGTGCGGCTGTCCCTGCTTTTTTTTGTAATCGAAATGTAATATTTTCGCCCGCATGAAACGACATCAATTTCATATGCCTCTATCGTATACTAAGGGTACGTCTAGGTAACCTAGGCGAACATTGGGAGGGATTACATATGGGAGAAGACGAGAAAGTACGGTCTGAAGAAGAAGTTGTGGAACAAGTAGTTGTGGAACAAGCTGAAGAGGCCGCTTCGGAAGAAGAGGCTGTTGAAGAAGCCGCATCCGGCGAAGTGACGGAAGAAGTATTGTCCGAGGAAGTATCGGAAGAAACCGAATAGTTTGACCCCAATCCCTTATCCTCCTTACCCTGAATAACAAACAAGGACCTGTTCTGAATGGAACAGGTCTTTTTATTGATGGATCGGCTTTATACGGCCCGGAAGCACCGCTTCTAAGCGGCTGACAGTCGAATAGACTAGAAGAGAAGAGATGCTTATGGTTTAAGGAGGTGTTTCCGCTTGAAGCGACAAACCGCCCAACGGATCGGGCTGGGCTTGTTTGCCGGCCTCTTGGTCTCAATAGCCGGAGTTCTTTATGTACAGGTTCAAGGATTATTGATACCTGGACTGGTGTTGGTCGGCGGGATGTTCTTGCTTTGTATGGGCTTGCTGTGGGTTTCGGAAGCGGAGGACGACGCTAAAGCGGCCGAAGAGAAGAGCAAGAATATACGCAAAGTGCGCAGGCATGGAGGTTAAGACGCGAGAAAAGCCGTGTGGTGGACTTGGCCACAACGGCTTTTTTTTGCAGACAGTTTCTTCACAGTACTCGTTAGCGGCCGCACGGGCTGGAAAAGCTTCCGGCTGACGGGCCGCTAGACGCGTGGAAAGGTTTGCGGCCGCGCCGCTCGCTTCGTCTGTTGGGCATCCGGGCCTGGGTCAAGTCGAGGTTTGTTTAAATTGTATTTTCACAACCGGTGTCGTTCTTCGTTGGATCGGCACCAAATCAAGCGACATGGATGGCATGTAAGGGGTCGTATCCTCCTTGTATTCAAATCCGAATTTGATCCAAAACCGTGCGGCTCTTTCACTTTCTGCACGCAATACGATTAGCTCGAACTTGGTGTCTTGGATACGATCCAGCAGCTTGAAGATGAGTTGTGTTCCGAGCCCCTGTCCGATCGGGTGGACGAACAATTCATGAATTTGAATGACGGGGCGATCAAGCTCGAAATCGCTTGTCAGGTATTCCTTCATCGACGGGTCGTGCAGGCTTATATAGAAGCGAAATAAGCCTTCGCCGGAAGGGTTGTAAAAAATCATCCATCTTTCCTTTTCTTTCACAATGGATACTTTAACCGGGGAGCCAATAATTGCCGAGAAGTCTTTCGCTAACTCCTGAAACAAGTTTTCGTCGGTGTTTTTAAGAACATGCGTCAGTTTCGGCTGCCGGATTTCCCATTGCTCCATGTCCCATTCCCCCGAAATGTCGTTTGTTGATTGTATGCTGTTTATGCGCGCTTTAATACTCGTCTATCGGCTGCGGGAACGCATAAAACCACCGGCCAACACGATCCGGTGGTTTCCTATGCTGTTATAATGGAGAGACCCGGTCTAGCTGACCAATAACGGTCTAATTTCCGTAATCACTCTTTGTAATTTACGGGAACACTGTTCATACATCTGTTTCGTCGTCTCGTCTTTCGTTGTAAGCCCATATAATTCAAGATCCGCTTCACATTTCTTGAGGGTGGCGAGCAGCGTAGCCTTAAGCTGGGGCTGCGGAACCTTGAGCTGGTCGTCATATAGGTCGACGTACAATTGACCATAGGAATCAACTTGCCCTACGAACACATTCTCAAGGGTAGCGCCGATCTTCTCCAGCTCGGTGTATAACCACTCCCGGCTTAATCCGATCGTCGCCAGCGGCTCATCCAACATTTTCCCGTCCATAATAACCGTCTGCGGTTCCTGTTCGGGACCTACTTTAATACCGAGATGCTTGGGGGTTAAAGGTTGGTTTTCTTTGGTTGCCAGCACATTAATTTCGCCGCTGGGCTCCATGACCGCAAACTCAACATCAGCCGCTTTAAATATATTTTTCTTACGCAGCTGCTCCAGCAGTTCATCGGTTGTGAGACGTTCTTTCTTTAGATTGTCCTCCATTATTTTCCCATCCTTGATGAGAATGGTTCCTTTTCCGTCAACCCAGTCCCGGAACACTTTGCTTTTCATCTGTAATATTTCAATAAGAAACGACACCAATACCCAAACGACCAGTGAAATTAAACCTAGATGCCACATCGAATCTAAATCCATTGAAACGTAGGCAGCCAGGCTTCCGATCGTAATGCCCGTAATGTATTCAAAAAAAGAAAGCTGGGATATTTGCCGTTTGCCAAGCAGCTTCGTTAACAAAAAAAGCACAAGAACCGCAAGAAGCGTTCGTAAAGCAACTTCAATCGATTGTGACATAGGTTTATTTGCCTCCAGTTCAATTAATCAACAATATATTTATTTACCGCATGCCTGGTTTTTATGAATGAATCACCAGACGGTAGGGGTTTAGCCCGATCCCCTATTTAGGAAACCATGCTGATGGATGTAATGGTCCACGGTTCCAGCAGAGATCCCCGGATCATTTGGAACGTAAAAGTTGCTTTGTCGACGCGGTTGTTTTCCCGGTACATGTTGACTTCAAGTGGAAATTCCAAAGCTAGTACACCGGAGAACGGTTTGTCAACGTGACTGGATCTTTTGCGAATGCCTTTGAGCCGGTCCTTTTCTTTCAGAAAATAATCAAGCTGCGGATCCTTGGCGTCTGCAAAGCTCATTTTCAAGATTTGCGGTTCCTTCAGGTTTAATGCGATCAAAAAGGCGTCCGCAATTTGATAAGGGGAAGCTTCATTGAAATAATCAACTAATTTTCCGGCAGCCTTATATACCATCAACTGATGTTCAGGATCAACGTTTCCGGAGCCGTGGGTAGAGCTTCCTGTAAAATGGATACAAAAATGGCCCGAAAAATCATTATCCGGAATGCCGTCGCCGCCATGCGGCATGCCGTGCATGGATGCGGCAAGCCGCTGATCCTCGGTTTGAACAATAATTGCTTTTCGCCGCCAGCTCCAGGCTCCGTTGTAGATTTGTTTCATGATGGCGGTATCTTCTTTGGTCAAAGGTTGTACATCCGCGTGTTTGCTTCCCGCTCTTCTCTGCACGTTAAACGAGAGGCCGGTTTCCAGGTCGATGACTTTGAACTTCGCTTGCTTCGGGATCAAGGTTGAAGCATTATCCCACTCGATCATTTGGCCATAGTGTTTGGAGCGCAAGCTATGGACGTAATTCCTGAGTTCCGATTTTATGTGCTCTTGAAGATAAATAATTTCAAGGGTCTTCTCATCGTATAAGTTGCCTGCCTGGTCAACCAGAAAGGTGAGATGCTCTCCATTACGATTTAGGGTCAAGTAAGTATCCAGAACGGGGATGTTTTGGACAGATTTACGCTGACCGTGCTTCAGGAAGCGTTCGAAGTTATTCGTCAGCTCCAGGTTCGTCTCGAGTTCGGAATCAAGGGAAGTTTTCACGGTTAAAACGGCTTTATGAGCCGGTTCCGCTAATGCCCCTTGCCCAACCCACACCAAAGTACAAGCAATAAAAATCGCCAAGGCATGTACGGACTCGGTTCATGATCCATTTCCCCCAGATGAATTGTTCGCATTCATTTTCTGCTTTTACTTGCGAAACAAGTACAGGAAAATAAAGTCATGAATGGGCCAGTTATTATTTTAATGGCTTTCGTCAAAATCTCACAATTTTGTGAACATCGTTCGAGCCATTTTTCAGCTCACATCCAGTATAATTTCCATACTCATACTAAATGGACAAGCGGAGGGATGGCTATGTATATTAACCATGTTAACTATGCCAATGAAATCGGAAACGTGTATTGCTGCTTACGAAATAAAGTGGTTGAGTTAAACCAATTCCAAATAGACAACTTTTGCTCAGGATGTAAAATGTTCAAGGGGGGGAATGAAGGAAGAGTGCTGTGTTACTGGAAAGATCTCAGACAAATAAGCGATCCTCATATCGTTTATGATCCGAGAACTGAATATTTAAGCATGCAGAAAAAGAAATTAGACGCGATGTAAAAGAAACACAGCTGCGGATCCAGGTTTCTTCATATAAAAAAGGAGGCTTAATAGCCTCCTTTTTATGCGTATACCTTTGTTTGAAGGTCGGGCTTGCCGGTTGCAAAATGAGTTAGTTCCGGTATCGAAAAAAACTCGGCCAGCCGTTTGAGTCTCATGTAGATGACCCGTAAAATCACAGAATCTAATTCCGTTATCATGCTTTCATTAGCGATGTAATCCTGCACGCTTACTTTGATCAGAAACCGGCTGTCTCGCAAATTTACTGAATTTTGTCTGGTTTGATTATAACCGTTTTGCAAAATATATTTAGTCTGCTCGACAGCGCTTTGAAAAAGCTCAACGCACTTTCGTGTCACGGGAATTTTTCGTTCGATGTCATAAGCATCCTTTAGGGTGAGCATACGGTTGGTTATATCCAGAGAATCCTTGGTCAAATATACTAACTCGTGAACTCCTACACCCTCCATAAGTAAACGAATAATAATTGCATCTTGAGGATTGACGCTTTGACTTTCAACAAAAAGTAATTTTTCAACAAATAAGACAGTCATAGTTATTCAAGATCATCCTTTCCTGCATCTATATTTAACTGACTGGAATAATATAACATTATATTGGCAAATAAATATACGGTGTTAAAATAAGAGGTTTTGTCATTTTTTGCTTGAAAACGATACACTTTTGACAAATATATGAACTCAACCCGTATATGAAAATGTTAGTTTGCCTTTTCTTTTTTTTCTATCCATTTTATGAGGAGCGGCGTTTTCTCATGATACCCCATCCATTTGGTTACACGGACCGTGAAAGAGGCTGTCCCGTTGGTTGGCGAATTCGCCGGGAAGACAGGTGCATGGTCTTGTTGGACTTTGTTTGCAGCTTCTGCAGACCTGATGAAGCGAAGATGCCACGGAAGGAATACATGAAAGAACAAAAAATAAAATGGAATCGAATACCAAACATGCCAGCCTTTTTGAATGAGAAATCCCGCTTTAACTAACAAATACTCCGATAGTAAGGAAAAAGCGACGAACAGACTCGTCAGCACCCATTTATTTTTGGTTGTTACAAAATTCAAATACAAATTGGCAATAGCGGGAGGGACAAACGAGAACATCACGATGTCGGGAATTCCGCCAATGGATGGATCGCCCGAATCGAGCAAGTCCAGCTGAAAAAAGAAAATAATATTTCCCATCCAGGCCATAAATCCTACAACGCCAAAAGTGATGTACCATTCTCTCCAAGTTATTCTTCTTTTGAACCACAATGAGGCTAAAAATAAAAGCGTACCGCCTATGTAAATAAGCCAAGCTCCTTTTGCGTTCAAATCCAGCCGTTGCAGCACTTCTTCCCAATAGTTCATGATGAAAAGTCCTTTCCATTTTGTTCTTCTTGGTTTTAATTTGCCCACTGCTAAAGTGTCTATTCCAACATTCGCAGGGTCAGGGATACGGCAAAGCCATCTGACCTTGATGTTCCAGCTTACCGAATCCTTTACGGAATCATAACGTAGTATGAAGTATCTCAATAAATCGAGGTGTCGTTTATGTATTTGTTGGCGATTTTGCTTCCTCCTGTTGCTGTATTATTTTGCGGGAAGCCCATTCAAGCCTTGTTGAATTTCATTCTAACGTGCTTCTTCTGGATTCCGGGCGCGATTCATGCGTGTATGGTAGTTCATGAGAGAAAACAAGATAAACGGATGGAGAAGATGGCGAGGAATATGAGAGACTAGTTCAATGTGCTGGAAATCGGAGGGAATGTAAAAAAAAGCATCCGCCAACCAAGTTGGCGCGATGCTTGATGAGGCGGGCTACTGCTTGTTCTTATCTTCAGTTCTTCTCGCAAACCAGGTGGCCAGCATCGAACCCGACAAGTTGTGCCACACGCTGAACAAGGCGCTAGGCACAGCTGCCAGCGGGCTGAAATGTGCGGCAGCCAAAGCAGCTCCCAGACCCGAGTTCTGCATCCCTGTTTCCAGAGTAACTGCCTTACGCTTGGCCAAATCCATGCCGAACAGCTTGGCAAAGAAATAACCGAGCAGGTAGCCAAGCAAATTGTGGAGGATGACAGCCGCGAAAATGAGCAGTCCGTTGGACATGATTTTCGGCTGGTTCAAGCCTACGACGATGGCGACAATGAGCACGATCGCAATCGTGGAAATGAGCGGCAGCGCTTTGACGCTGGCTTCGGCTTGCTTGCGGAATATAGCTTTCGCAATAATGCCCAGCACGATCGGTAAAATGACGACCTGCAAGATGTCCATAAATAAAGACTTCGCATTAATATCCATCCATTTGCCGGCCAAAAGCGAGATCAAGGCGGGAGTGGCAAATGGCGCGATGATCGTAGAAACCGAAGCGATCGATACGCCAAGCGCTACATCGCCCTTGGCAACGTCATGACGTTGGAGGCGGTACCGCTCGGGCAGCAGCCGACCAAGATGACGCCAACCGCAATTTCCGGAGGAAGGTTCAAGCCGATGGCCAACAAATAGGCGATGGAAGGCATGATCAGGTAGTGTCCGATGACACCGATGGCGACATCCTTAGGCCGGCGAAACACTTCGCGAAAGTCGGCAGCGGAAAGCGTGAGCCCCATACCGAACATGACGATGCCGAGAAGCGGTGAAATCAAGGATTTGTAGCCGGTGAACAGATGTGGAGCAAAGAATCCTAGACATGCAAACAAGATAACCCAAAGCGAAAACGTTTTACCTACAAAATTGCTGACTTTTTCTACTGCGTTCATGCTGTTCTCTCTCCTATTTATTCATGCTGTTAACAAATAGTCATTTTACTACGGTAAGATTCAAATGACAATGAAATAAATAGGCCCGCACGGGTGGTGTGGGCTTATATTACAATGTATGTCCAGCAAGGGGCGACGCGGGCAGACAGATGACGTTCTTATCTGGAGAGGCCTTCGGAACATGCGACTTGATCCCTTATTGAGTTCAATATTTATCGTACCTTCCATGACAATCTCCATTAATGCCCAAAATAATTCAGACAAGGAACGTTTCAGAGCTGGTCTATAATTAATTTAAATACATTTACATATATTCGGCCCCCAAATAGCCCCCAGCTTGTCCAAATAAAGAATGAATGAAGTTCGATAAAAAGCAAAAAACCCTTGCTACACAAGGGTTTTTCTGTATGACCTGTAGTGGGCTCGAACCACTGACCCCCACCCTGTCAAGATGGTGCTCTCCCAGCTGAGCTAACAAGTCATGGATAAAGTTATTTCCTTTTTCTTTCGTGTCTCTCAAGGGGACGATTATTATATTATCAAGATCTTAATATTTTGTCAACACGTCATCCCCATTTTTTTAGAACGTTTAGGATTAGGCCTCGATTAAAGCATATGGCTTACAGGTCTCCTGTCGTATTTTCTCAAAGAGCGGTATGTTATAATATGAACGAGGAGTATGGCCAACGAAAGAGGGGACAATCATGAAGGATTTGCCATGGATGATGCAGTCGCAGTTCGGCGGCGGAGATACTGCGGCAATCGAGAACGAAAGCTTGGACTGGGGAGAGCACGAGTACGGAACTCATCGTTACCATGTGCGCCGTTTGGTGGAGGACTCCATCAGTCTGCTGGCGAAGCCCGAGAAAGCGGTAGTGCTTGGAGCGGGGAATCACGGTGATGTGGATTTGCCGGGGCTGGCGGTGCATTTTCAACAAGTGACCGTGCTCGATACGGAAGATAATATGCTGGAGGAATGGCTGGACAAGACGGGGGGATTGGCACAGAGCCGGCTTCGATCATTGACGCGAGTCGATTATACGTGCCTGGATCAAATTTCGTTCTATGAAAAATTTGAGGAACTGCTGCTGAATGAGTCGTCGGCCGCGGACATCGCCGGATTTTTGCGCGATGCCAGCTTCCAGGTTAACCGCCACGAGGTCGTGCCGCACCTCAAGAAATCGTTCTCGTTTGTCATGTCTTCGGGTGTACATACGCCGTTGTTTTATCCGGATGCGCTGCTGCAGTTCCATGGTTACATGGACCGGTACAACGAAGCGGATATTCGCTCCATCTTAGAAGCGCTTGCCTACTTGCGAAACTCATTGATCACAGGGTACAACAGGCTGCTGCTGTCGTTGGTGAAGCCGGATGGACGGGTGGCGATGTGGACCGATATGATTGTTCTGGATGAAGAGCGGAAGTGGATCGCGGACGAATTGTACGAGGATAGGACGGACGAGGAACGGACGCGCTTCCTGTTCGAGGCGTTTGGCAAGTACGGGCTGGAAGCCGCTGTGTTGGGGCTCAAGGAGCTTCATGACAAACTAAAACCCGACCAGCTGCTGTTTCGCAGTTGGATCGGGCACGCGGATTCGGGGAAACGGTATTTGACAGTCGGTTTATCCGGTAAAGCACGCTAAAAATGCTCAAATTCCGCCGTTTCCTCCGGAGTCAGGAAACTGCAGCCAGGTACGTTAGGGGTTCGGCGGAGCTTGATTGCAAGCTGATTTAACATCCTGGTTAACGCCGATGTGTCGGTGTCGTCCAAGGAAAATTGGATGCAGTACTCATAATGGCCGGGCTCCGGCAAAATGGAGCGCACGATCGGGCCGTACGGCCGGTATTCATGGCCCAGACACATAAACCGGAGTTCGGTCAGCAGACCGGGCTTATCCGGTAAGGGCGCCTGAGTAAAGATGCGTGCCCCTCCTGCGCTTAAATCGACAAGCGCGGCTTTATATAGCTTGGTTTCCGGATCTAAATCGCCCATTCCGAAGATTTTCACATCGGCGCCGAGCGGAACTGTAAACGTTAGGCGAAAGAAATTTCGCTTGTTATTCGTGCTCATAAGCAGACAATCCTTTGCAAATAAAAATATAGTTACTATCGACTCCTCTAGTATATCGTAGCGTGCTTGTCCATGAATATCCGTCTTAAGCAGTAAAAAGCCGCTCTAATAGAGCGGCAATTCGATACATTGATTCACATGCTTCTTATGCAAAACGGCGTTGTTTCCGATAATTTCAATTCGATCGATTTGATTAAAGTCCGAGGTGCCGGCAGCCGAGGAATGGGATGAATTGCGTTCCAATATGTTGATCAGTTGCGGTATCGCTTTTTGATCGCTGGAAATAAAGCTAACCGGAATTTTTTGGTTCATAAATAACAATTCCGTATTCATAACTTCAAATTCCTCCTTCCTTCTATCGGGTAACTTATCATACCACTTTGCTTCGTTATTTTCGATAAATACTTTGTTACATGGCTTGACAGGATGAGCGATGAATAGACAAAGCTTCGACACAATGAATGGGATTCAGGATAAATGTCTTGGGTCTTTCGGAGGGGATATGCCAAATGAAAAAATTATACAGCCAGATGAGTAGAGAAGAACTGCTGGAAGAAATCCGCTGGATTCAATCTGAAAAGGAGAACGCCGAATTCCCCAGTCAACGTGCGGTTGCCGAACGTAAGCTGTATACGGCACAGGCGTACCTGTTGAATCCGGCTGACTTTCCGCCTGGTTTATATAAGGTCGAGGGGATCCAGCTGCCTTTTGAAGTGGCGTATGTCAACGGAATTATGGCTTGGGGCAAACTGGATAACGATCCGGAGGCAAGTTTTCCCATTTCAATGCTTACTCGGTTTTAACTACGGTCTGCCGATTTATTCACGGCTTTCGTTCGCATAGAAAGATACGTCGCGTCTCATCCTAGTGAAGAGGTGATGCGTATGAACCGGGCGTTATGGACGTCCATTGTAGGGGTTGGAGCGGCGCAGCTGTTGAAAATACCAGCGCATTTGCAGGAGCGCAGGAGCTGGTCTTGGTCGGATTTGTTTCGGACGGGAGGCATGCCAAGCTCACATGCGGCAGGGGTCGTATCACTTGCCAGCTATCTCGGATTGAAGAAGGGCTTTAGCAGCGATTCGTTCGCTCTGGCAACCCTGCTGAGCTTGATTGTGATGTTCGATGCGATGGGCATTCGCCGCCATGCCGGCCTGATCGCAATGGAAGTGAACGAGCTCGAAGATACGGTATTCAAGCTGACGCAAGAACACCCCCATCATGCCCACCGAAGACGTGATGCCGAATTGGAAGAGCGCCTCGGTCATATGCCTGCGGAAGTGCTGGGGGGTGCTGTATTGGGAGCCGTTATCGGTTTTCTTAGTTATGTAAGCGAGCCTAGCCGAAATCCCTTCACGGCAGGGCTGGCGTTCACACGGAAATGGTGGTCAGCTCTTCGTTAGCTTGGGGGTTTCGCGGCTCATCCGTTTCCGCGGTCGGCAGCGTAATGGTAAACTTTGTTCCCGTCCCGATCAAACTCTCAACCTCAATCGTACCGTCATGATCCTGTACAATTTTATGACAGATGGAAAGCCCGAGGCCCGTGCCTGAATCTTTGGTGGTATAGAACGGAATGAATATTTTGTCCAGCTCGGCCTCGGGGATCCCTTTGCCAGTATCGGCAATTTCGATGACTGCGTAATTTTGCTGCTTATACAGCCGAATAAAGATGTCTCCCTGATCCACCATGGCTTCGAGCGCGTTCTTCATTAAGTTGAGCAGCAGCTGCAGCATTTTGTCCTGATCCATTAGCATGCGAATATCCATTGGATCATATTCGAAGTGAATCTGATGTCCCAACCTGGTCGTTTCCGAGTCGAGCAGCGAGATGACCCGCTCGATGCAGCTTCGGATCGATTGTACGCGGTATTGGGTAACATGGGGCTTGGAAAATTGCAAAAACTCCGCCGTCAGCATGCTCATCCGGGTTATTTCGTCCATAATTAAATCGTACCACGGCTCCACGTTGTAATTCCCCGCTTTGGATAACTGCAAGAAGCCTTTGATCGTCGTCAGAGGATTGCGAATTTCGTGCGCCATCCCGGACGCTAACTCGCCCACTACGCGCAGCTTCTCGCTTCGCAGCATATGCTCCTCGCGCTTTAGCCAGCTTTCCCGTTTCATCATATAGAGATGATGTTCGGCGAAGGACATCAAATCGTCCTTATTCAAGCCGTCTTGCGGATAGCAGGCCATCCCGAAGTTAATTTCGATACCGGTCAATTTCGGAAATTCCGAAGCGAGCAATTGTGTAATCGTATTGATCGTTTGGCGGGTATTGGTATATTCCATCACGATCGCGAATTCATCGCCGCCGTAACGGCTGATTAATGAACTTTCGGGGAACATGATGCGCAGCAGCTGGGCCGCTTCCTTCAAAATGTCGTTGACTCCTTGAAATCCGTTCGTCGTATTGAGTGACTTCAAGTCTTTACAGTCGGCAAGCACAAGAACGATCGGTTTCTTCTGTTTAACGATCATTTCCATTTGATGGTGAAATTCCTGGAAATTATAAAGGCCAGTCAACGGGTCATGCGTGCTGAGATGTTTCTTCTCGTAGGCCAGCAGCTGCTTCTGCAGCTCCATTTCCTTAATGAGCCTTCCGAATATATAAGCCAAAATGAGACAGCTGACCGCTTGAAAAGCGATATCCGTCAAATGGGCAGCAATGAGCTGCCGGTAGGTTAACGAGACGATTACGTAAGCTCCCATCAAGGCGACGTTGAAGAGAAGCGCTGTCGAAAATTTCGAGACCCGATAATACATCTGGCTCATGTGCAGCAAGTAAAGCGGAAGACACCAGCTTGTCGCGCTGATGGCATGTAGAGCGACCAATAACAATAACTGAATGGAAGTGCTTCCGTAATAAGGACGTTTTATGAAGAAGGTCAGCATGTACAGCAGCGTTACCAGGATTAGCAGTGGGATGCTTGCCGTTAGCCCATAGCCGATCGACCAAGTGCATACAAGAATCGAGTAAATCAGGAAGATCGCATTACCTTTCATTGCGGTACTCCAACTCCCAAATTTTCGCAGATTTTGTTCGTATTAATTGAAATTCTGTATAATTTGATGAAATCCTTCTAAGCGCTGTCAAAATTCAAGTAAAAAAATGACAAGCCGAGAAAAATTCGGCTTGTCGCGGTTGTCCAGTAGTTAGAAGCCAGGCAAGTTGTCCAGGTTGTTGGTCGGGTCTCCGTCAGCGTTCGAACGCAGATGCTCGTCTCCGTCGCGGCCCCGGAAAACGTTGACGCCCGAGATTTGCCCGTTCTTGGCCATGTACTGGGCTTCCTCGTAATCGACGACCTGGCCCGAGGACAATTTCATTTCTACGATATCGCCGTCGCCGTTCTTGCGAACAGCTACGACGTGTTGAGCGGGTTCTTCCATCTATATCGCCTCCTTATGACTAGGATGCTTCAACCAGAGGGAAATTATGCCGAAGAAGGGGAGGACATGCCCGGAGCGAAGCAAACTGATACGTTGGCGCGGTTCGTTTATCGCTTAGAACGTATAACGCTTGAACGGTTCGATAAATCTCATATGTCCCGTTTTCCCTATATAATCTGGCATTTGATCGGAATAATGCATCAGCCAGGTTTTCTGCTGCAAGTCGACCGGCAGCGTGAGCAGCTCCTCCAAACTGGCGTGGACGTGACCCGGCGAATGCAGCTGGCAGTCATGCAGAAAATGATCGCAACCCTTGATGTGCAAGCTCATCAGCAGCTCAAGGTCGAACCTGGCGTCCGCGCTGTAGAACAGACGATCGTTCAGAAGCAGCGAATAGCTTTTCTTCCCGCGAATATGATCGGTCGGAAGCAGCCGGACGGTCAAGTCCGGACGAATGGAGATCGGCGTGTTCTCGGCAAGCGGAATGACATCGAAATAATCGTTCAAGCTCGAAATGCCCTCGTCTTTGTTCTCAAGACCTCCGCGGAGGGAGTGATCCCACAACATATGCTCGATAGAGAAGGGGACGAGAAGCTTGATTCGCCGCTTGAACGTATACAAGCATTGAAAAGCGAGTTCTTCGAGGCCGCCGACATGATCGGCATGGATATGCGTGATCAGGGCCGCATCGATTTGATCGAGCGAGATGCCAAGCTCAAACAAGGCTCTTGGTGCGGTGTAGCCGCAATCGATCAATAACGTGAAGTCGTTCAAATAAATCAGCGCATTATTATTATAGAATGTTTTGGCAAACGCGCTTCCTGTGCCTATCATTTGCAGTTGCAGGCTCAATGACGTTCCTCCGCTCAGCTTTTGGCGTTGCAGCCGATATTTTCTATAATCTATCACGCTTTTCAATACGGATTCAAGATAGTTTCGTCACATTTTGCTTAAATTTAACGGTTTGGCTGTCGGTTCTTGACTATTAATAAATTTGGCAAAATCTCCGCAACTCTTGCCGGTCTGTAGAGTATAACTTAGCAAATGCATAATAACGATGGAGGTTACTTGCAATGAAGGTACCGCGATTACTGACGATGGTGCTCTCGCTTTCTTTGTTCGGTACGGCAGGAGCTTTCGCCAGTTCCATGTGGGGAGATTTTGAAGGGTATTCGAAAGTGAGATTGATGGTAAATGACAAGGAGAGGTCGTTTGGTTCGGACGAGACACCCTCTTTTTTAATGAAAGGAAGCGCCGTCGTTCCTGCCCGGATCTTGTCTGACACGCTTCAATCGATTGTGAAATGGGATAACGGCAGCCGTACCGTCTCGGTTTACAAGCCCAATGTACATATGTTTGTCGCCAAGAAGGTGGAAGACGATTATTCCATCAAGCAGCCTTTCGGCGGTGTTAAGAAAGGCGATCGCCTTGATTTTGCGGTTTTTTCACAAATTGACAACCTGGATACGTCCATTTACTCCTTCCGCATTTCCATCGTATCGCCGGGCGGCGAACAGGTGAAGGCGCGCGAAGAAGTGGTGGACGGACAGAAGAGCAGCTTTTGGTACACGTGGCCGTTTAACGTGACGTTCACTGAAGCCGGCCAGTATACCGTTCGATTCTCGATCAAACCGAATGCGGACAGCGACTACGTGGTCGTCTCCGAGAAAGCGATTCTATCCGAATAAATATGGCGGTTTTAGACATGCCTGGTTCATTGACTTGGGATCCGAATGCGTGGTACGATACGTGGGAGCAATCAATACAATGAAGAAATGAGGTCTTCCCATGAGCGATCACATTCATGACGCTTCCTGCGACCATGATCACGAGGATGAGATTTTTATCGTGACGGACCAAGACGGTGTCGAACATGAGATGGTAATGGTGTACACCTTTGAAGCCAAAGAACAGGCTTATGCGGTACTTCTCGATCGCAATGATATGGAAGCCGACGGTGTTATATTCCGAATTGAAGAAGAGAACGGCGAGGCGTTCCTTGCCAGTATCGAAGACGAAGAGGAATGGGATCGCGTTGTTGCGATTTACAACGAGATCGTTGAAGAGCAAGAATAATAAATCTTGAACGAAAAACCCTTCTTGTCAGCAAGAAGGGTTTTTCGTTCGGTCCATCATTTGCGAGGGTTGAAGTACATCGTACGTCCGTTAAACAATTGCAGTTCGGCTTTCCACAGCTTGCCCAAGTATTTGCTGAATTCATTGCCCTTGGATTTGTCACCGTGGGTGCAGCCATCCGGCAGCACCATCTGTACGAAGTGTCGTTCGGCATCGCCGTTTTTCTCGGTTCCGACGCCCATCACGATATATTTGTAGAGGGGGTTGGTCCCTTTCAAAAAAAACCATTTGCCTTCGGCTTCCGGTTTTGATTCGATCGTATACGGAAATCCGGCATCGTCGTACTCCCAGCCGAGCTGTTTGCCGGTCAGTGCAAGCTGCTCCCGGTAATGCTCCAGCTGCTGCTTGAGCTCATCCAGAGTTAACGAGGAAATGGACGAGCCTTCCACGAATTTGATATATGCGCTTTGCGCCATGACCCATGCACCTGCCTACTTAATGAACTGGAACGATTTGACTTTTGTCATGCACCATGATCATCATAGCATTAAGAAAAACCAAATACAATACTTGTGACGTGAGCGAAAGTCGCCGCGTAAACAAAGAACAGAGAGGGATTTCCCGTGGATAGGAAGAGGTTTGAAGGTTATTTGCTCGTCACGGATATGGACGGAACGCTGCTGAATGCGCAGAAGGAAATCAGTAAAGAAAACTTGGCCGCCATTGAGCGTTTCGTCGCCCAAGGCGGATTGTTTACGGTAGCGACGGGGCGTATTGTCGAACCGGCGGGTTATTTCGTCAAGCAGCTCCCGGTCAACACGCCCGCGATTTTATATAACGGAGCGGTTATCTACGATTATAGCAGGGAGGAAGCGATTTGGCAGTCCGAGCTGCCGGATGCGGGGAAAGCGGCGCTGCAGCAAGTCGTTGAGGCGTTCCCCGGCATCGGCGCGGAAATTTATGTGCAGGGGGAGCCTTACCCGTATGTGCTGCGCGAGAATGAGTGGACGGCGCGGCATCGACAAATCGAGCGGTTTCCGTACCAGCCGATCGACGATGTGACGAAGGTGCCGCCGGATTGGCTGAAAGTATTATTCGCTTGGGAGCCGGAGCGGCTCGATCAGACGAGCGAGGCGATCGTTCGGCTGACCGAAGCTGCGCAGATCGAATGGGTGCGATCCGACGACCGATATTTTGAGATGCTGGCCAGAGGGGCGACTAAAGGCCACGCATTGGAGCTGTTAACGGATAAAATAGGGATAGCGATGGAACGATGCGTGGCGATCGGCGACCATTTGAACGACTTGGAAATGATCCGCAGGGCAGGGATCGGCGTTGCGGTTGAGAACGCGCACCCGCTGCTTATTGAAGCGGCGAACCGGAAGGGGAAGCATCACCAGGAGCATGCGGTGGCCGATGTGATCGAATGGCTCGAAGCGCAGGCCGAAGCGGAAGCTCGATCGTAAGGCTGTAACCATAAAAAAACGCTTGCCGCGGATCAACCGAAGGCAAGCGTTTTTGACCTGGTCTTTAGAAAATAGCAGGGGTTTCCACGATCACTTTGACGAATTCGATGCTGCGGTCCTCGGGACCTTTAACGGGAAGACCGACCTCGATATGCTCGGTGATATAGTCGATCAAATCCTGCGAAATGACTTCCCCCGGCAGCAAGATCGGGATACCCGGCGGGTACACGTAAATGAACTCGGCGATGATCCGATCGGCCGACTCCTTGAACGGAATAAGCTCCGTATCGCCGTAGAAGGCGTCGCGGGGCGAAAGGGTCAGCTGCGGAATCTTTGGAATTTTGATCACCAGCTCGTTAGCTTGCCGGATGTTGTAATTCTCGGCCGACAAGCGGCGCAGCGCCGCAAGCAGCGTGTCGATGTTCTCCTGGGTATCGCCCGGCGTCACCAGGCACAGGATATTGTACATGTCGCTGAGCTCGACTTCGATGTTGTACTGCTCGCGCAGCCAGTTTTCGGCGTCGTAGCCGGTAATGCCCAGGTGACGGACATGAATATTGACTTTGGTCGGATCGCAGTCGAAGGTTGCTTCACTGCCCAAAATTTCCCGGCCGAAGCAGGAAAGTCCCGGAATCTCGTTGATTTGATTGCGCGCGTACTCCGCAAGCTCAATGGCGCGGTCCGCCATCGCTTCGCCGTTCAACGCCAAATTGCGGCGTGCGCTGTCCAGCGACGCGAGCAGGATGTAGGACGTCGACGTAGTCGTCAGCATGCTGATGATGGTCTTCGCGCGGCGGACATTGACGCGGCCTTCGCGAATGTTCAGCACGGAGCTTTGCGTCATCGAACCGCCGAGCTTGTGCACGCTCGTAGCGGCCATATCGGCGCCGGCCTGCATGGCCGACATCGGGAGCTTGTCGTTGAAGTGGATGAGCACGCCGTGTGCTTCGTCCACCAGCACCGGAATGTTGTAGCCGTGGACGATGTCCACGATTTCTTTCAGGTTCGCGCAGACGCCGTAATAAGTCGGATTGATCACGAGCACCGCTTTGGCGTCGGGATGGCGCTCGAGCGCCCGTCTGACCGACGAGGTCGTCACGCCGTGATCGATGCCCAGATTTTCGTCACGCACCGGCTTTAAGAAAACCGGCTTGGCGCCTGCGAAAATAATGGCCGCCATGATCGACTTGTGCACGTTGCGCGGCACGATAATTTTATCGCCCTGGGAGCAGACGGTAAGAATCATCGTCATGATCGCCCCGCTTGTCCCTTGTACGGAGAAGAACGTATGGTCGGCGCCGAACGCTTCGGCCGCGAGCCTCTGCGATTGTTCGATAACGCCGGTCGGCTGATGCAAATCGTCGAGCGGCGCGATATTGATCAGGTCGATGGAGAGCGCGTTATCGCCGATAAACTCCCGGAACTCAGGGTCCATCCCCACGCCTTTTTTATGTCCTGGAATATGAAATTGCACCGGATTGCGCGCAGCGTGTTCTTTCAACGCAGTGAACAGGGGAGTTTTCGTCTGATCCACGGTCATCCCTACCCTTCATGAATAAGTTATGGTGGCCTGCTTGAAAAAAGCAAACAAATCGAGTATAGCAAAATGCGACACGGATGCAAGCGGTTTTTGTAAAACCTTTGTGAAGTTTGCAGGTTTGTCGATTTTGTTAACCTTGCGTACAATATTTCCATCGTCAAAAAAGATATGGTACAGTTAGATTACTTACTATAAATCGGAAGGAAACGTCACACCTATGGACAAAAGGCTTCTCGTAATCATGGTGCTGATCATGACGATTTTTATCGGCTTTGGCATCATTATTCCCGTGCTCCCCGAGGTTGTAACCGGATCGGGCGCCGAAAGCTTTCATCTGGGCATGCTGCTCTCCGTGTACTCGCTCGTTTCGTTCCTCATGTCGCCGTTTTGGGGAGCTTGGTCAGACCGGATCGGCAGACGTCCGATCATTATGATCGGCACATTGGGGTTCAGCGTAAGCTTCTTCATTTTCGGCATTGCCGGAGACCATCTGGTCCTTATGTATATTTCGCGTATTTTGGGCGGCTTGTTCTCCGGGGCAGTTACGGCCTGTGCGGTCGCTTACGTTGCGGACATTACATCTGAAGAAAACCGGACGAAAGGGATGGGGCTGGTCGGCATGTCGATCGGACTCGGGTTTATTTTCGGCCCGGCGGTCGGCGGCTTGTTAAGCGGCTTCGGTTACCATGTGCCGTTCTTCGCTGCCGCGCTGCTGGCGCTGCTCATGTTCGTATTCGCTTATTTCATGCTGCAGGAATCGGTGTCCGCGGAAGCCCGCCAGCAGACGCGGGATTCGAAACAGTCGCGCTGGACGGCCTTCGTCGGCTCGCTGAAATATTTGTACGTCCTGTCGTTCTTCGTCTCCTTCTCGCTGGCCGGTCTCGAGGCGACGCTGCTGCTGTTCCAACGGGATCAGATCGGAGCTACTCCGCAGCAGCTCGGCATCATGTTCGCCGTCAGCGGCATCGTCGGCGCCTTGATTCAGGGCGGAGTTGTACGCCGTCTTATCAAGCGGGGACAGGAGTCCCGTGTTATCGGCATCGGTTTGTTATTGTCGGCGGCGGGCTTCGTGCTTATTTTGTTTTCCAGCAGCCTGCTCACCGCTTCGATTTACTTAAGCGTATTTGCGGCCGGGAATGCGTTGATCCGGCCCTGTGTAACCTCGCTGATCACGCAGAAGACCAAGGTCGGGCAGGGGGTCGCATCCGGCTTGAGCTCGTCGATGGACAGCCTGGGCCGCATCGCGGGACCGCTGCTCGGAGCCGGCATTTACGATTACAGCCACAGCCTGCCGTTCCTGATCGGCGCGGTGTTGTCGGTCGGAGCGCTCTATTTGTTGTACCGCTTTATAGTATTGGATCGGATCGGCACCAGAACATCAAGTCAGCCGCTCTGACCAAATAAGAAAGCTGCCGTAGGCGATACTCCCGCTGCGGCAGCTTTTTTATAATATCAAAATTTATAAGTTTGATCCGGAGGATCACGATTCTGATATTTCAAGAAAAACTTCCTCTAAAACACGAATGTATCTTCATCGAAAAGGCTTCGATCAGAAGCTTTTCTTACACCTCTTCCGTCTGTTCTTCCCTTCCTCCATGGCGATGGCGCAGATCGCTTTCATACGCAGCACCGCTGTGCCATACCTTCAAAACGCAGACCGTTTTTCTCCACAACCCGGATGGATGCCCATTCTGACTTGAGGAATGTCTCTTTCGTTTATTTCGCACGCGTTCCTGTTTCGTGGACACCAAATGTAGAGACGGTGATGCCGTCTTCGGTTCGCGTTACGGTCCAATCCCAGCCGCTCTTGTAACCGGAGAGCAGCAGCTTGCCCGTTGCTTGATCTAACGTCCATGTGCCGGTCTGCGGTCCGTTCCAATAGAAGGAGATGGTGCCGTCCGCAGCAATCGTCAAGGTTCCGCCGCTCGCTCCATCGCGGCCTGCCGGGACCCACATGTTCCATTTGCCGATAAAGTAATCAGCTGGGTCTGAGGTTGACAGCGAATTGTCATCGCTGGCTTCTGCTGCGTCTTTACTGACGATGAGAATGGTTCGTGTTTCATCGTTAAAGGTGATTTTTTGGTTTAACTGCTCGCTCACGAATCGCACAGGAACCATGGTGGTGTTGTTATAGATCATGGCCGGGACGTCCATCATGACGGTCTTGCCGTTCACTCTCGCTGCAGATTGACCGATAACCAGCACGATTGTATCCTGCCCTACAGTCAATGTAATGCTGCGCTGCTCGCCGTTCCATTTCACTTGAGCGCCGAGCGCCTCACTGATAAAACGGAGAGGGACGAGAGTTCTGCCGTCGTAGATGAAAGGCGCCGTTTCCAAGGTGTGGGATTTTAAGTTAACCAAAGCCGTTGTATTATCAATTTGCAGCAAAATCCGGTTTCCTTCGTTAACGGGCGTCCGGTTTCCCTCGTTAACGGGCGCTTGAGAGGCTTTTTTTACGATGGTCACCTTGAGTGCCGATGAGATGGAAATCAGATTATCATTTCTGTCATAAGATGCGATTTTATATAGGTACGTATGTCCGGCAAACGTATAATTATCGATATATTGCGGCTCGGTCAGCTTAAAGTCGGTCATTTTCACATAAGGCTTGCCGTTGTCCGAACGGTAGATGTCCCAAGAGACATGTCCGTTTAACTGCTTCCAAGGCAGTGTAATGCTTCCATTCTCCTCAAATTCGTAAACCGCTGAAGGATTGAGAATATCCTTTTCGGGAGAACCCAAGTCCAGGGACACCGGAGGGGAAGTCCCGTTATTTTGACTGTTTGTGCTTCCGTCGTTCTCCTGTTCCGGAACCTCAAGCACATAGGAGAACGTCACTTTAGTAATCGAAAAGCCGTTATCCGGCAAAATGCGGTCGATTTTGATTTTAGAATGGCTGCCGTCATGCAGCACGACGAGATAAACAGCTCCTTGTTCTATTTCAAGCGAATTGGTGAAGCCGGTTACATTACGGTCGGTCGGTTTCGTCAGATCCTCAGAGTCCAGCTTACGAATCGCCAATGCCCCAATGTCGCCGTATTGATTGATGACAATATCTGCATCGGAGCTGCTTGTCGTGTACTTCAACTCAAGTAAATTGAGTCCCCCTCGATCAAGCACGTCACCGGACCAATTCAGCGTATAGGGGTGCAGCTTATCGTAAACGCCGCTTTGCTTATCACCCCATGTAATGGTATCGGCCGCCTGGACCGATCCGAAAAAAAGTGCGCCGGGCACAAAAATGCTCAGCATGAACAGCAACAGAATGGATGCAATCCCTTTTTTCATCTTCTTCACTCCTCGCAAGATTTGATTCATACTCAGCATTCACTATAACGAGCCTTGATTACAGGAAACTTACAAACTTGCCCAACGGAATATTGCAATGATTTTGTAAGTTATTTGCGATATCATGAGGCATCATTTTCAAGGATGGAAAACGAAAGGATGTGTGCCTGTGTCATTGTTTAAAAAGATGCTGGCTCGGGTAGGTATCGGCAGCGTGAAGGTCGATTTTCGGCTTCCGTCACATCAATTGACAGCCGGGGAAGAAATTACGGGAACGGTCAGGATTCAAGGCGGAAAAACAGAACAGGAATTACAAAGCTGCGAAATCGCCTTATTCACTGAATACACGACCTATTACACGGACTCTGAAGGGGAACACCGGACGTCTACTGCAAAAGTACTTCTGAACGCGTATACGCTTCCATGTGATTTTCACATTCAATCGTTTGAAGTCAAACAATATCCATTATCTATTGCCATTCCGCTGCACACGCCTATTACGTTATCCCGGGAAAAAATATGGTTTGAAACCCGGCTCAATATGGAGAAAGCGGTCGATTCTTTGGATAAAGACAGGATCACTGTGCTTCCCCATCCATTGATGCAGCGTATCTTGGATGCGATGAACCGCCTCGGCTTTCCGCTTGTAGAATCGTATTTGACGGAAAACGGAAACACACAGGTCAGTCCGGACCCTTTTATTCAACGAATCATTTATGGGGTATCGGATGAATACCATTTATTATTGGATGAGATTATGGCAACTCCCGTGTGGATGCCGGATAAGCTTCATTTGATTCTGGGAATCAACAGGAAAGCCGGGCTGCTTCATACGATTGCAGAAAAAGACATCATTACGGAAACGATCGAATTTCTGCCTGAGGAATGGTTAGCAAGAGACAATGATGCCTTTGCGCGGCATATTAAAGCGGTCATAGATAAGGCAACAGCAACGGAATAAGCTGAGGTGATATGAATTATTTTCGCTGAAAGGCAAGGGACGCCGCAGCGCTTTTTATGTTAAGATATAAGAAAGTATAAGATTTCAGCGGTGGATGAAATCAGCTAAGAAAAAGGCGGCGAAAAGGCTCTTGATACCGGATGAAAGCATGGATGGACTGCTGCGAAGAAATCGCTTCCGGGAAGCGGTGATGCGAATGGAATGCGCTTTGCTGGAGGAAAGGGAGGTACAGGAAGAGCTGCTTCGGCAAATTCCTGACTCCTATCTGAACGCTTCCCCGCTGCTTCTGCAAGCACTTGGGAATATATGCTATGGCAACGGTCAGCTTTCCGAGGCGAGACAGCGGTTCGAACAGGCGATGAAGGGGTTCGGAGCGATGGCCCTCCCGGCCCGTCTGTTGTCGGCGATGTGTGCATTGGTGCAAGTGCAGCTGCGGATGGGAGACTTGGCATCGGCAGAAACATTGCTCCTATTTCTTAAGACGGAATATGAGAGGACGCCTTCCGGGGAGCGGGAAGGCGGTCTTCCCCGCGCTTTGGCGGCGGGCAGCCGCTTAATCGATGCCGATGCTCAGGCAAAGATGTGGTATCTCGAAGCGGTTGTGTTGTACGAGCGGAAGCTTCAAATGGACCAGGCTGCCTGTACATTGGCTGAACTTATAACTCAATGCGGTGCCGAGCTTCATCCGAAGGAGTGGAGGGACCTGGAATGGAAGCTGAAGCGATGGTCAGCCGTGACGGAAGACGGCAGCCTCAGTGCAGACTGGATTATATCGCTTCAGAATGCGCAGCTTGAACGCTGGGAGCATGTATACTCACAGCTGAAGAGACAGGTCCATTCCCCTTTCCGGGGGAGGGGGCCGTATTATATTTTGGTCGGCGTGCAAGTGGCTTTCTTTAGGGCGGCGTTACAGGTTTGCCCCGAGGAGGCTGCCGCCTTCGCAGACAGACTAAGCGAGCTAAAGAAACAATACCCCTCCGATATGCAGCTGCAGCACGCTTTGCTGCTTGCCGAGTATGATTGGCTGTTACGCCTTGAGCTCGCTGAGGAGGCAAAAGCGGTTATGCAAGAGGCCGGTCGGATCGCCCGTCATTTGAGGCTGCCGAATTGCTCTTCTTCTCCGGATCTTGTTCAGGAGCCGGAAACGATCCGGATCGAGCAGCCAAAACCACAGGCCGGGTGGTGGATTCGCTTTTTCGGCGGTCTGACGGTCGGGCGCGGTGCCGAGGAGGTGCGCAATATCCGATGGAAACGAAGGAAGGCGCAGGAGTTGTGCGTCTATCTGTTGCTTCAGCCCAAATACACATGCGCGAAGGAGCAGCTTATAGAGATTCTTGAGCTTGGAGAAGATCCCGAGAAGGCCGCTAAATCGCTGTATGTGATTATCCATCAGTTAAAGCAAACGCTGCACGAACAGTTGTCTATTCACGAGGGAGTGTACAGTCGTGAAGGCTTGGTCATTCTCCGTGAAGACGCCTTTGAGTATGTAGATGTGGAACGGTACTTGACGCTGCTTCGGGTGGCCGACCAATTGTGGCTGAAGGACCGCCCCCTAGCCTATGAATTCTATCTGCAGGCTTACGCCCTGTACGACGAGCTGCTTCCCGAGCTTCCATATATTTCATGGCTCGAGAACATGCGGGAGTATGTTCTGGAAAAGCAGGTTGCTGTCATCCGCAAGCTGTGCCTGATGGCAGAGGAACAGCAGGAAACGGTCCTCGAGGAAATGTACTGCCGGGAGTGGATCGATCTTAAACCTTATCAGGAAGAAGCTTGTCAGCGGTTCATGCGTCTATTGATCCGCACGCACCGGCAAAGCGAAGCGGCAGAAGTTTATGAGCGGTTCGCCCAGTGGTGTCGAGACGAGTTGGGGACGGAACCGTCCGAAGAGACTTATCTTCTCTTGGGGGGAAGTACGCGTTGACAATCTTCTCTGATGTGAGGCTGCGCTTGTGTATGATTTACGTTATCCTCCTTACGGGGGCCTCGGCCGGCATGATGCTGTTTTCGAACAAGTTCATCACCGGGAATACAGCGGCTAACCATCTTCTCACGATAAAAAGCTTCTCCATCGGGAACATGATCCTGATCGTCTTGCTCTCTGTTTTCACCTATTATCGGCTGAAGTTACGGGGTGAGGCAGGTCAACCTAATCAGCCTTCGGATATGGAGCTGCAGCGATGGTTTCGGCTGACAAGCTTCCCGGGGGAATTATTCCGGTTCTTTCTGCTCAGCGGGATGTTGGTCTCGCAAATCTATCTTTTTTCAGTACTAGACCTCCCGCCGTGGCCACCGGAAATTACGCTGCAATATGGAAAGAGCACTATGTTTAACTTTACGGCCTATTTTGCGTTTGCCATGATCCACTACTGTACAGCGCGCTGGATTTTGCGGCCTTATCTTCGAGACATGCGCATCTTTCAGCAGGAGATCTTCCGGTTCAGAAGCGCTGCCGGCATGATCATTCTCATCCTGAGCTGCAGTATCGTCTATTTATTGCTGCGCATGTTCTGGTATGCGATTGACACTAGGCTAGTCGGGGAGGCTCCGAAAATCGCCGTACTGTTGGTCATTGGAGCGACGGTAACCGTGATCGCTTTTACCGCCATTTATTATACGGCTTATTATTTGTTCCGCGATTTGGAGCGAATGACTGTTAAGCTGCGCGAGTTGGCGGGAATGAAGCGCGGGCAGCTGCACAGCCGTATTCCGATCGCTTCCCCGTATGAATCCGGGGAGCTGGCCATGGCCTTTAACGCGCTGCAGTCCCGGTTCGAGAAGGAATATGCACGCATCGACAATGACATGAAGCTGGCGTTACATGTGCAGGAGCAGCTGTTTGCCCATCGGCCCGAGGAATTCAAGGAATGGCGGTTTGACGGAGCTTGCAGCTGGCCGTTGGAAGTCGGGGGAGGTTTCTATGATGTGCTGCCGTTAACGGATCATCGTGCAGCCATTGCGGCGGGCAGCGTGACAGGGAAAGGCCTGCCTTCAGCGCTGGTTATGTCAGCACTTCTCATGATGCTCCGTACGAAAGTTCAAGATGCAGCTTCAGCGGGAGAACTGTTAACGGAGTTGAATGCTTCGCTGGCCGACATTTTGCCGGACGGCCTTCACATACATATGGCCATCGGGATCATCGATAGTGAACGAGGGATGCTGGAATATGCTTTGGCCGGCAACATGTGTGCGCGGGTCGTTCAGTCGGAGCCATACCTTGAAGGAGGTCCGCATGCGGAGCCGCTGGGAAGCCGTTATCATAGGCAATACGATAACCGGCAATTTCCGTTGCAGAGGGAATGCATCGTCATGCTGCATGCGTCAGGCATGGCTGTTCCGTCAGGAGAGGATGTATACGCAGTATGGGAGCAGCGGGCTGTGCTTCGGCAAGGGTTCGTCTCTTCCAACCAAAGCATGGAGGTTCAAAGCTGTGTCATGGCATTCAGAGCCGGGAGGGACAAGCATGGCGGCACATGACAGGTCGAAAGGACTTATGCTGCGGCTGCTGGCGGCTTATATCGCTGCGTTGTTCGGAGGCTCCATTTTTATTTTTATCAACAATATCGTTATCCATGGAAGAACGATACAGAAATTGCTGGAGTTCAACGTTCCTTTCGTTCTGTTAAGCGACCTTGTGTTCACGCTTTTGCTGCTGGCGATTACATATTGGCGTTTGTATCCGGTCCTCCGATATTTCCGAGTGCAGCCCCCGCATGTTGCCAAATCCATCGTTTTCGACCGGCTTATGCGGTTTCCGCTGGAATTATTTTGGGGAATGGTGCTGCTTTCCATTGTATTCATCGTTTTGTATCATGGGTCAGAAATCATGATGGGCAGCAGAGCCTTAGCTTCGATTGACAATGCTGCCCGTTTGCTCAATAGCGTTTTATCCGAGCTAAGCCTCTCTCTCATCCTGGCCATCCTGTTGTTCAGCATTACCCGGCATCTTCTGCGTTCTTATGCTGTCCGTTTGGAGATACATTCGATTGTCCGTGAGAAACCTTATTCCGCTGTAAGCCTGATTGCTATGTCAGCAGTTGTTTGCTTTGTGATTACATTTTCAGCCGCATCGCGCGTCATTGTTCGATCGAACCCCGATGAACTTTTTAAGGTTAGTGACTTTTTGTTGATAGCCGGGGTATATGCTGCTTTCGCTATCGGAATTGTATCGCTGTATATGGTGGAGCTTCGTAAGGAACTTCGGATGCTGATTGACGGTCTGCACGCCCTGTCCGGAGGAATGAAAACAACCTTGCATCAGAAGCTTACCATCATCTCACTCGACGAAACGGGAAGGCTGGCTGATGCCTTCAATGCTCTTCAACATTGGGTGGAACGAACATACGACGAGGTTGATCGTCAGCTGAAGCTGGCGTACAAGGTTCAGCAACGGCTGCTTCCGACATCTTTTCCCGTAATGGAAGGGGTGGACATTGCGGCCTCCTGCCAACAATGTCAGGAGGTTGGCGGAGATTTTTACGATGTCATTCCACTGGGAGAACGATATTATTGTGTGGCGATCGGCGATGTGACGGGAAAAGGATTGCCGGCAGCGCTGCTTGTGTCCGCTATGATGACAGGACTTCGCACAGAGGCTGCCAAAGGAGGAACAGCCGGGGATATCATAACCAGGCTCAATCGCCATGTTTTTCATATGACGCAAGGAAAGATGTTCACGACTTTGGGGCTGGCACTGATTGACCTGTCATCCGGAACGGCACGGTTGGAATATGCCAGTGCAGGACATCTCGATCCTTACATCTTTCGAAATGGACAGGTGATGGAATTGCAATGCTCATCACTGCCGCTGGGCATTTCACCGGATACGGTTTATCAGGGGATCCTCAATACACTAGCTCCGGGAGATATATTCATTTTGTATACAGACGGCATCATCGAGAGCCGCCATGCATCGGGGGGCATGCTGGGATTCGAATGGTGGGAGCAGGAGCTCCGGCAGCTGTCGCCTTACCGGGGGCTTGAGGAACAGCTGTTAAGGCTGATCAAGCGACCGCAGCATGAGGAAGCGGAAGAGTTGGGCGATGACCGTACGCTTGTTATGGTAAGATGGAACGGATACACAAGCGTGTAAGTTTTTTGTTATAGGAATGGTGGACAATAGAAACGGATCTTATCACGCGTTAGCAGTAGGAGGGAGGATCAATGAGTGCTGCTTCGGTTTTTAAGGAATGGAACATGCCCGGCGAATATGGCTGTGAAAAGAAGATAATGCAAGAGGTTGCCTCCGTTATTGCTCGAATCAATCCGGAAGAACACCGAATTGATGATATAATGACTGTTATTGCCGAGGTATGCTTGAACGCGATCGAGCACGGGAATCTCTCGAATCCAAGCCTCCCTGTGACGCTCCAAATGATCGCGGACAACGAAAAATACAAATTTCGAGTCCTGGATCATGGAACCCGAAAGCCGGTTATTCCTTATGAGCAGCCGCTTTCGGACAAATGGAAGGAGGAACACCCGAGGGGCTGGGGGTTGTTCCTAATAAGAAGACTTTCGGACCGGTTTGAATTTGGTGAGAGGGACGGGAAAGTGTATGTGGATGTTATCTTTTATCGGTAGGAGGTTGCTATGGACAGCCAATTTCGAGCAGACATGCGGACTCATGTAAAAACCGTGATTATTGATTTATATGGCGATCTTTCAAACCAATCCGAGGAAGGCTTGCTTGGTTTACGGGAGTGGGAGCTGGGATTGGGTCAAAATAAGAGGTTTTTGATCCTGAACTTCACGCAGGTTCCTTATATTAACAGTATGGGCATTGCGGTTCTTATCCGCATTGTGAGGTCGCTCATGAAAACCGGATGTCAAACGTTCGCCTATGGGGTCACGCCGCATTATCAGAAGCTGTTTCGCATGGTCGGCTTGACCGAATATATCATGATTTACCCGGATGAGTATTCGATTCTGCAGCGCATTGAAACCATCCAGGAGTGAAAAGGAAGGGAGCAACCAGTTCACGGCAGGATGTCAGCCTACGCGTATATAGATGATGTCGCTCATCAGGAATCCTTTGTTTATCCGATCTTCTTCATCACTAGCATGCTTCCAAAACAATAGGGGACTATGGAAACAGGCGAGGGCCGGGGAGCCTTCGCCTGTGCCCATAATTATTCCGCTTTTTTGTCGCCGGCTGTATGCTTGCGGTCAACCATTTTCTCGATCCACGGCGTCATCTCATCTTTGATTTTGCTAATCAACTGTTCCTTGGTGATTCCCTTGCCTTGAGCAATCTCTGCCAACGATTTGCCGGCTTTGAGCTCCGCCTTCAATTCGTCCTCCGAGATACCTAGAATACCGGCAAGCTTCTCCTTGGCGGGCATCATGATCTGATGCTTGCCTCCGTGTCCGTGCATTCGCTTCTTTCCTTCGCCGTTCAGCTTTTGGTTCACCATGAATTTCAGGTGGTCTTCCATATTCTGCTTCAGCTTCGCCGCTTTATCCGCCGTCAGCTTGCCGGAGGCAGCGGCCTCGTCGATTTGTTTCGTCCGCTCGGCTTGAAGCTTGGCGATCAGATCGGCTTCGCTGATCTTTTTCTCGGCGGCGAGCTGCACCAGCGTCTTGTCCTTCAGCGACTGCTTCAGCGTCTCCTGATCCATGCCGAGAATGGCGGCAGCTTCCTCAAAGATCGGCATAGACTTGCCCTGCTTACCGCGTGCTTTTTCGCCTCTGTCCGACCATTCCTTGGCTCCTGCCGGTTTGTCCGCGCTGTCCTGCGGCTGAACGACGGCATCCGGCGTCTCTGCGCGAACGAATTGCTTCGTGCCGTAAAGCGTGCCGCCGCCCAGCAGCAAGGCAAGCGCTAGGGAGGAGACAATCATTTTTTTGGCATACGTTTGCTTCATAACAATGCACCATCCTTACGTAGGTTTCGGTTTTCACCAACTATAACGTATGCAAACCATATTAACCTTACTTTAAAGCAAGCTTAGTTTAAAATTAATTTTTCATACCCATAGATAAATGATATAAGGGCAGCAGATGATCGAAAGTTTCGTTAGCGAGTTCAATGAACTTTTCTCCGTCTTGCAGAACAGGGTCGTCTTTCATGATATTTCGTCCGATCAGCAGCTCCGCCTTTTTCACGTCGCGAAACCGCTCAAGGCCTTGTTTCCACTGTTCTTCATCCATGGCTGACAGACTCAGCGCATCTTTCCTCATATGATCAAACGAAATCACAACGTCGGCCGGCAGAAGTTGTTTGATCTCGGGGGCCTGCTGCAGAAACTTCTCTGCGATCTCCTTTTTATTTGGAAGCTCGTAGATGAATGCAAGCCAGATGAAAACCCGATCATCGAACAAGCCGATTTGAAAATGGGGATGCTGCTTATAGCCGCGTTTATTGTTTGCTATAGCCATCCATGTGTCTACGGGCGGATTCACTTTTCTGCGGGCATGCTTTGCAATATGCAGGAACATTTCCAGTCCGGAGCGGACGGAGAGAGACTGTAAAATATCTTCGCCGATCGTTTGGAATTTGGGCTGGATCCGGGTTTGAATGGCTTTCATCCGTTCTTCCAACCCGTTGATCGTAAACGTATCAAAATCCGCTTTTATAAATCCTTTGAATGCCGTCATTCTGCTAGCCTCCACACTTCCTTTTTCTTCAAACAATATAACACACTCTGTGACAGATGACCACGAATACACAGTGAAATTCGACGGCAATCGACACCACATCGATTTCGCCGGGGATGGTGCTTCGCACAAGATGGAGGTGCCTGCCCAAAGCTTATTGATTTCCCGGCGAAACAAACGGAGCTGCGCGCCGCGCAGCTCCGTTTCACTTTACTTGCCCTGCTTCACTTCATCCAGCAAAGAGAGATCGAGGAACTTGCTCAGATCAAGCTCTTCTTTCTTCATGTCTTTGATGTAGCCCGCCTCGATGGAGACACGCGCCATTTCTTCAATCGCTTCCTTACTGACGTCGGTCGTCAGGTTCAGATGAGAGAGCGCAGCCTTGATCAGGCCTACGTCCATCCCTTTGCCGCTGAGCTCCTTCAACCGGTTGTTGACAAGCTCATACGATTTATCGGGGTTTTGCTTGATAAATTCGATCGCTTCGGCGTTCGCTTTGATCGCCTTCTTCGCCAATTCACGGTTTTCCTTCAGGAATTTATCCCCGGCTACCAGAATGACAAGCGGATAGTTTCCTTTGTTTGGCGGAATTTGGTCCCAAGGCACGATGACTTTACCGATGCCTTCCTGCTCCATCTGCGTGCCCCATGGCTCCGGAATAAGCGTGGCGTCGATTTCCTTCTGGCGCATGGCGATGAGCGTGTCCGCCGGAGCACGGGCGATGATCTGAACGCCGCTTTTATCCGTAGTTACTTTCAAGTTGTTCTCCTGAAGCAAGAGCCGCAGCGAAATTTCGTTCGTGCTTCCCTTGGTCGGGATAGCAACCGTCTTGCCGGCCAAATCTTTCACGCTGTTAATGCCGGAATCTTTACCTGCCACGAGCACCGCGCCTCCGTTATTCGAGCCGGAGATGATGCGGAAGTTTTTGCTCTTGATATATTGGTTCGTGGACGGGCCGGGACCTACGAAGCCTAGGTCGATTTGATCCGTTGCCAGGGCGGTGGAGAAATCGGAGCCGTTATCGAAAGCCTGAACCTCGATTTTGACGTTGTCTCCCCAATGCTTTTGAAACAATCCTTGCTCCAATGCTACATAGCCCGGTGCATGCGTCACGTTCTTGAAGATGCCAAGACGCACCGTCTTCGCTGCGGCAGCGTCGCCGCCGGCATTGTTCGGAGCTTCCGTTTTGCCGCCGCAAGCCGACAGGGCAAGCGCACCGGACAGCAAGACTGCGAGTAGTACAGAACCTTTTTTCATCTCTTGTTTTCTCCTTTGCTGTGTAGCCGGATCACTAGTGGATCCTTATTTTTTGCTGCTAATCAGACCGTAACGCACCAACAATTTATCTTCCAGGCGCTTGAAGCAGAAATGGTCGGACACCGTACCGAGCACCGCGATGATAATGACGATACAGAGCATTAGCGCCGTATCCGCCAGATTGCGGCCGTCCTGCAGCAATTGCCCGAGGCCCACTCCTTTGGCGATCAGTTCGCCGGCAACAAGCGCCCGCCAAGCAAACGCCCAAGCGACGCGCACACCGGTCATCATATGCGGAAAAGCGGCGGGCACCATGACCTGATAAAACATCCGCAGCCCATCCCCGGTACCCATCGTTTGCGCTGCCTTAATGTAAATAGACGGGATGTTCTTAATCCCGGTCCGGCTTGCCATCGCCATCGTCCAGGTCGCGCCGAGCGTGGTGATGAAAATAACGGCAAAATCACCCATCCCAAACCAGATGATGGCAAACGGAAGCCAAGCAATACTTGGAATGGTCTGCAGGGCGACAACCAGAAAGCCGATGGTATCGTCAATGAGACGATAGCGGGCGAACAGAAAGCCAAGCGCCGTTCCGACGACGATGGCCAGAACGAAGGCCAGCAGAAGTCTCTTCAAGCTCTGGTAAGTGGCTTCCAGCAGCTGTCCGTGAACGAATCCGTCATAGAAAGCAAGGAACGTCTGGGTGACGGAAGGGAACTTCCAGCCCCAGTCGAAAATTCTAAATCCCGCTTCCCACGCTATCAGCAGCAGAATCAGAAAGATGCTTCTTCTTAAGGCTGTATTCATCGCCCATCTCCTCCTTTACCACTTTTTCCAGTTCATCGGCCAGCGCTTCCATGATGCTGGCTTCCACGTGGCGTAAGACGGAATCGGAGTAATCCCGAGGGCGGGCCGCTTTCACGGCGAACTCCTTCTTAATCGTACCTGGACGGGTCGACATGACGAGCACGCGGTCGGACAGGATAACGGCTTCCCTGATATTATGTGTAATAAACAAAATCGTCTTACGCGTCTTCATCCAAATTTCTTCAAGATCTTTATGCAGGATGAGTCGGGTTTGCTCGTCCAAAGCCGCGAACGGCTCGTCCATCAGCAAAATGTCTGAATCCATGGCGAGGGCCCGCGCGATCGCCGCCCGCTGCTTCATCCCTCCGGAGAGCTCGTGAGGATACCGGTCTGTAAATTTGCTCAGATGAACCGCCTTGATATGCTCCTTCGCCAACGCTTCCCGTTCCACTTTACGGATGCCTTTCTGCTTCAAGCCGAAGGCGACGTTCTCCAGCACGGTCAGCCAAGGGAAAAGGGCGTGCTCCTGAAACACAACGACCCGGTCGGGTCCCGGACCGTCAGACGGTTTGCCGTTCACGACAATCGACCCTTTCTCCGCTTGATCCAGCCCCGCTACCAGGTTAAGCAGCGTCGATTTGCCGCAGCCGGAAGGCCCGAGCAGGGAGACGAACTCGCCCTTCTGTATTGTTAAAGACACGTCGTCAATCGCGGTGTAAGGAGCGGCACCGCGCTGCTGAAACGTCTTGCTGACGTTGCGAATTTCGATCAACACAATCACTCCTTTCAGATTCTAGTTGTAAAGGACAGATATCAAACCTATTTTATAGGAATTAGTCATCTTGTCAACTCGTTTTTTTGGCAGGAAATCGTCCGGTTTTGTCGAATCAATGGGGACGGCTATTTCATATAAGAAAGGTTTGAATATCATGAAACGTTACCAACGCGTTATGGTGGCTGCGGGCTTGCTCAGCGGCGCCTTTACGGCAGGTGTGTATGCCGAGGACGTCCTGCAGCGGGTGGACGCGTACTTGCGGCCCGACTTTCAAATCGTACTGAACGGTACCGCCGTTCAATTGGAAAGTCCGGCGCTCGTGTACAACGACACCAGCTATTTGCCTTTGAAGGAGCTTGCACAGCGGCTCGGAGCCAATATTTATTGGAAGGGCGATACGAAGACGATTTACATCAACAGCCGGATCAATCCCGAGCAGCGCCCGGACGAGCAGGACACGACGTATGAAGCGCTGGAGCTCTCCAACCCTTATTCGGCGATGATGAACTATTTGGGCTCGGATTACCCCGTCCTGCTTACGTATAACGCCAAAACGAGCAACTACGGCTTGTATTACCGGGAGAAGGATGCCAAACGGATGGGGATCGATACGAGCGGTTTGGCCAAAGCGAAGGATCGGTTGACGAATGAAACGTTCGTTCACGAGAAGGAATTGCAGAAGCGATGGCGCCAAGCGCCGAAGCAGGTATATGCGTCCGGCTACGAAGCGTATGTGATCGCCGATGAGCTGCATCCGAAGAAGCTCGGGCTGCTTCGCAGCCACATCAAAGGGATGACCCTGATCAAGTACAGCGATGTGGAGTATTATACAAAGCCGATTATGGTCGAGAAAGACATCGACAAGACGGATACTTACAAGTTCCTGTACCTGGAAACCGTTCGAATGAAAAATGTGCCGGTCCCACAAACCCGCTACAAACTGGCCGAGTTGAGATTGACGCAAGATATCCTGAATCCGGACAGTTACACGGTCAACATTGCCAATACATACGACTTGCTGCTCGAAGCCGACAAACGCGAGCATCCGGAGGAGCCTTAATCCGTTCGGCCGCCATGAACAACATCGCAATCGACGACTGTTCTCGCAGCTCTTGTGCATCATGATTCCGGCGCCGAAGGACAAGATCAAGAAGGCTTGTATAAGCCCGCGGGGAATGGCTCCGCGGGCTTGGCGCGTTCGCTCGAAACGCCCCCCGCGATGGATTGGCAGCGCTGTCATGCAGGCAGGCCGCCGAAAAAATAGGTGGTTTTTTCGAAAAAAAAAGTCAATAATCCAAGTTGCTAAAACATATGATTCATAATAAGATAGAACTAAGAAACAGAATAGTCAGAAAATTCACTCAAAGCGATGCGGCTGTTCTTCATTTCTGATTGTTCCATTCATCGAAGCCGACGCAGCAAGGTTCGCGCAAATCGATGAACTTTATTGACACCGTTCAAACCCAGAGGAGGGATTGCCGTGAGTAAAAGTCATGAAGTAGAATATTGCAACCTTGAGTTACGATTTGACCGTCGGCTAATCCGTAACTTCATCAAAACGCTCATTCAAGAGGGTTACTCGCTCTATTGGAATGAAAGCGATCAGCAGTTCATCGTTTCCATTCGTACCGGCCGCAAGCTGGTAAAGCTGAAATTTCAACGCATCGGAGAGCGCTATAAAATCGTCGGCAACTATTCGTTCAAAGACGAAAAACTGGCGGAACTTATGGAGAAAATGATCGGCGATACCCGAGGCCATGCGGTTGTCAAACGGTTCAAAGACCGGCAAATCTTAATTGAGAACATTATGTTCGGAGAAATCATCCGAATGGTGGAAATTTCAGGGGTGGAGCACAAAGTACTTTTTCAAAAAGAGCCGGTGGTGACCGTGGAAGAAATGATGCAAGCATTCCGCTCCAGGCGGCCCGACGAGCGGATCCCGGTATTGCGGCTGGAGCTTGATTACGAATTGGCGATGCTGCATGAGGCGCTTCAAGAAGGGGATACGCGAAAAATTTTAACTTGCAAAGAGAAGCTGAAGGAGCTGCGGCATGAAATGTTATTGCTTGAAATGTAAGACTGAATTGCAATAGGCTTCCCGTTAGACGGATCGAATCTGTCGCGCGGGAAGCCTTTTTAAGTTAGAACCGATGTTCTGCTGCCTCGCTGCATCCCGGATAAGAAATCCGATTGTTAACGTGTGCATGGCTATGATATGATAAAGAGGAGGTGGTTTCATGAGCAACGTGACGATCAAGGACATCGCTAGAATGGCCGGTGTTTCGCATACGACGGTATCCCGGGCGCTCAACGACAGCCCGCTGATCAATCCGGAAACGAAGGAGAAGATCAAATCGATCGCAGGAAGCTTGAATTATACCCCGAACTACAGCGCGAAGAGCCTGGTACTGGACCGATCTTATAACCTGGGGCTGTTCTTTACGACCTTGCGTCAAGGGACCTCGCCCGGCTTTCTATACGAAGCGATTAAAGGGGTTAACGAGATCATCAAGGACAGGTATAATTTGATCGTGCGCGGCATCGACGACTATAAGAGCTACCACCACGTCAATCGCAAAAGCTTTGACGGCATTATGCTGATGAGTCAAAGCGCAGCGGATCAGCCGTTCATCGAATACGCCTCCGATCACGGCATCCCGTTCATCGTACTGAACCGGGAGGTCGAAATGAGCGGTGTCGTGAATTTGATTCCCGACGATCAGAGCGGCGCTTACCGGATGACGGAGTATATGCTGCGCTGCGGCCATCGGAGAATCGCCATCGTGGAAGGGAAAGCGGGCTTCAAATCGGCCCAGGCCCGTAAGGAGGGCTATCGCGAGGCGCTGCTCGCTTACGGGATCCCGCTGCAGGACGAGCTTTGCATTCGCGGGGATTACGGCTTGGAGAGCGGCTACAAAGCGATGGTGCGGCTGCTTGCGCTGCCTGAACGTCCGACGGCCGTCTTTTGCAGCAGCGACGATATGGCGCTCGGAGCGGTGAAAGCGGCGGTAGAGCGGGGGCTGCGCGTGCCGGATGACGTTTCGGTGGCGGGCTTCGACGATACGGGCTATTCGGCCTTCACAACCCCTGCGCTGACGACGGTGCGACGGCCGATCGAGGAGATGAGCCGCGCGGGCGCCGAAAGACTTATGGCCCTGCTTGAGACCAAAGAAAGCGCGGAGCGCAAAACATTGTTTCATACGGAGCTCATCGTTCGCGATTCCGTTAAACGGCTGAACACGGAATGAGCCTGACACTCAAACAAAGTCATCTATGGAGGAGAATAAGTAAATGAGCATACTGAAAACACTGCTGCAAGATATCCCCCTGCCGAAAATGGTTCGCATCCGGCAAAAATTCGACGCCACCCGGTTGGAAGATCCGGTCGCGGTCCTTCGCACGGAGCTGAACAAACCCGGCGCGATGGACCGGATCCGGCCGGGACAACGGGTGGCGGTCGCCGTCGGCAGCCGGGGAGTGGCACATATTGCCGACTTCACACGCGCAACGGTCGAAGCGATTCAAGCGGCAGGGGCGCATCCGTTCATCGTGCCATGCATGGGCAGTCATGGCGGCGCAACGGCGGAAGGGCAAGTGGATGTCCTGCACCATCTCGGCGTGACGGAAGAAGCGATGGGCGCGCCGATCCTCTCTTCGATGGAAGTGATCGAGATCGACCGGCTGCCGAACGGCCTTCCGGTCTATGTCGACAAGTATGCATCGGAAGCGGACGCGATCGTCGTCATCAATCGGGTGAAACCGCACACGGCTTTCCGCGGCCGGATCGAAAGCGGCATTATGAAAATGATCTCGATCGGGCTCGGGAAGCAAAAAGGCGCTGAAGCCTGCCACCAGCTCGGGTTTAAATATATGGCCGAGAACGTGCCGGCGATGGCGCGGATTATGATCGACAAGCTGCCGATCGTATTCGGCATTGCGCTGGTTGAGAACGCCTATGACGAGACGTGCATCGTCGAGGTGCTGCCGGCGGAGCAAATCGAGGAGCGGGAAGTTGTGCTGCTCGAAGCGGCCAAGGCGCGGCTGCCGAAAATATTGTTCGATCAGATTGACGTTCTTGTGATCGACTATATTGGGAAGAACATCAGCGGCGACGGCATGGATCCGAATGTCACCGGCCGTTATCCGACCCCTTATGCGCACGGCGGACCTGACGTTTCGAAGATGGTCGTGCTCGATCTGACGCCGGAGACGAAAGGTAACGCGAACGGCGTCGGAACGGCGGACTTCACGACGCAGCGTCTGGTCGACAAAGCCGATTTGGTCGCCACCTATGCCAACGGCTTGACGTCGACCGTCTGCGCCCCAACGAAAATTGCGACTACGCTCGAGAACGACGAGTATGCGATTAAAGCGGCGGTCAAAACTTGCAACATCCTCGATTACACGAAGTGCCGTTTGGTGCGCATTCAAGATACGCTGCACGTGGGGGAAATCGAAATATCGGTCAACTTGCTGGAGGAAGCGAAGCTGCATCCGGATATCGAAATATTGACCGAACCGTATGAGCTGAAGTTTAATGCGGACGGGAACTTGAGATAAAGGAGCGTTGCACGTGCTAAAGCCATATATCATCGCAGCCGATATCGGCACGACTAGTGCGAAGACGCTGCTGTTCGACCGGGAAGGACGCATTCTGGCTTCCCATGCGGTCGAATATCCGCTGCATACCCCGAAGCCGGACATGGCGGAGCAGGATCCGGAGCAAATTTATCAAGCGGTGTTGACCGGGATTCAGGCGGTCGTCCGTCAGGCTTCCGTGCTGCCGGGACAAGTGATGTGCGTGTCCTTCAGCTCTGCCATGCACAGCTTGATTGCCGTCGACGAAGCCTTGAGGCCGCTGACGCCTTGTATAACATGGGCGGATAACCGAAGCGCCGGATACGTGAAACCGGTGAAGGAGCAGTTGAACGGTCACGAGATATATATGCGGACGGGAACGCCGATTCATCCGATGAGCCCGCTGCTCAAGCTGTTGTGGTTTCGCGATCACCGCCCGGAGCTGTTTGCCGCGGCTTATAAATTTATCGGCATTAAAGAATATGTATTTGCCCGGTTGTTTGGGGAATGCGTCATCGATCATTCGCTTGCAAGCGCCACGGGGCTGTTCAATTTGCGCAGCCTCGATTGGGACTCGGAGGCGACGGCCCTCTGTGGCGTACGCCGTGAGCAGCTGTCCAGGCCGGTGCCGACGACGCATGTCATGCAAGGCTTGCGGGCTGAAGATGCCGCACGGCTCGGTCTTGCTGCGGATACCCCGTTCGTCGTCGGCGCATCGGACGGCGTGCTGGCGAATTTAGGCGCGGGCGCGTTCGAGCCGGGCATCTATTCGGTCACGATCGGTACGAGCGGCGCTGTGCGCGGCGTCGTCCGTGAGCCGGTGACCGACCCGAAGGGAAGGCTATTTTGTTATGCGCTGAAGGAAGACTTCTGGGTTGTCGGAGGCGCGATCAACAACGGAGGCATCATGTTCCGCTGGGTGCGCGATCAATTGGCGACGGCGGAAGCCGAAGAAGGCCGCCGGCGGGGGATGGACCCTTACGAATATTTGACGGCATTGGCGGCGGAAGTGCCGCACGGCTCGGACGGACTGCTCTTCCTGCCTTTGCTGGCGGGGGAACGGGCTCCCTACTGGAACGCCAACGCCCGGGGCGTATTTTTCGGACTTTCGTTGTACCATCAGAAGAAGCATATGATCCGCTCCGTGCTCGAGGGCGTCATGTACCGCATCCATACGGTTGTCGACGCGCTGGAGGAGCTGAGCGGACCCACACGCGAAATTCGCGCTTCCGGTGGCTTCGCGCGTTCGCCGTTCTGGCTGCAAATGATGTCCGACGTGCTCGGCAGTCCGGTAGCGGTACCGAATACGATCGAGGGCTCCGGCGCGGGCGCAGCGCTGCTCGGCATGTTGGCCGTCGGGGAAATTCGTGATTTCTCCAGCGTTCATAACTGGGTGCAGGTTCGCCATACGCTGCAGACGGATCTCAAAGCGTTCGAAGTGTACCGGCAGTTGACAACCATTTATAGTCGTGTGTACCATCAGTTGAAAGATGAGTTCGATGCGATTGCCGCCTTTCAACAGCAGCACACGTTATCTTAGGAGGGCATAAGCATGGCGAATTTGTTTGATTTAACGGGAAAAACGGCCGTCATCATCGGAGGAAACAGCACGCTGGGAGGCGCGATGGCCGTCGGTCTCGGCGGACACGGTGCGGATGTGGCGATCGTGGGACGAAACCAGGAGAAAGCGCATGAGGTGGCCCGGGCGGTAGAAGCGGCCGGCGGCCGGGCGCAATGCTTCTCGGCCGACGCGACGAATGAGGGCGATTTGCAGCGGGTGCTGGACGAGGTCCTCGCCTGGACCGGGCGCTGCGACGTGCTGATGAACTGTCCCGGCAAAAACAGCACAACGCCGTTCTTCGACCTGAAGATGGACGAATGGGACGCCATCATGGACGTCAATTTAAAAAGTGTTGTGTTGGCCTGCCAGGTTTTTGGGAAATATATGGTCGAGCGGGGCGAGGGCGGCAGCATCATCAATATTTCGTCGGTCTCGTCCGAGCCGCCGTTGTCTCGCGTGTTTACGTATTCGGCGTCGAAGGCGGCGGTGAACAACGTAACGAAGTTTTTGGCCAAAGAGTTCGCTCCCTCGCGGGTGCGCGTCAATGCGATCATTCCCGGCTTTTTCCCGGCGGAGCAAAACCGGAAAATTTTATCTCCCGACCGGGTCGATGCGATCCTGCGGCATACGCCGATGAACCGGTTCGGCGAGGCGGAGGAGCTGCAGGGCGCGGCCGTATACCTCGCGTCGGAGAAAGCGTCGGGCTTTGTAACGGGCTCATTGCTGCGGGTTGACGGCGGTTTCGGAGCGATGACGATTTAAAGGGCTTGAAAATGGGGCGCGAACAATGCTATTTTTAATTGAGATTTATTTTCACAGTATATAAATTGGGATTAGGGAAGGAAGAGAACCAAACATGTCCAAACAGCAAATCGGCGTGATCGGACTTGCGGTCATGGGGAAAAACCTGGCGCTCAACATCGAGAGCCGCGGGTTTACCGTTTCCGTGTACAACCGCTCCCGGGAGAAGACGGATGCATTGCTTGCGGAAGCGCAAGGCAAACGGCTTACGGGTACATACACAATCGAAGAATTCGTGGCTTCCCTCGAGTCGCCGCGCAAAATTCTCATCATGGTCCAAGCGGGCTCCGCAACGGATGATACGATCAACCAACTGATTCCGCACCTCGATAAGGGCGATATTATTATCGACGGCGGCAACGCATACTTCCCGGATACGCAGCGCCGCAACCAAGAGCTTGAAGCGCACGGCATCCGCTTCATCGGTACCGGCGTGTCCGGCGGCGAAGAGGGCGCGTTGAAAGGACCTGCGATCATGCCTGGCGGACAGAAGGACGCTTATGAGCTGGTGGCTCCGATCCTGACGTCCATTTCCGCGAAAGTAGGCGGCGATCCTTGCTGCACCTACATCGGACCGGACGGCGCGGGCCACTACGTCAAAATGGTGCATAACGGCATCGAGTATGGCGACATGCAGCTCATCTGCGAAGCGTACCAGCTCTTGAAAGATGTGCTCGGCGTCAGCACGGAAGAGCTGCACGAAATATTCGCGGATTGGAACCGCGGCGAATTGGACAGCTACCTGATCGAAATCACGACCGACATTTTCACGAAATACGACGAAGAAACCGGCAAGCCGATGGTCGACGTTATTTTGGATTCCGCCGGACAGAAGGGCACAGGGAAATGGACGAGCCAAAGCTCGCTCGACCTCGGAGTACCGCTGTCGATCATTACGGAATCCGTCTTCTCCCGTTTCCTCTCGGCGATGAAGGAAGAGCGCGTGGCGGCGAGCAAAGTGCTGGCCGGACCGGCAACGAAGCCGTTCGACGGCGATCGTGCGGCATTCATCGAGGCAGTTCGCAAGGCGTTGTACGCCAGCAAAATTTGCTCGTACGCGCAAGGCTTCGCTCAGATGAGAGCAGCCAGCGAGGAGTACAACTGGGGATTGGATTACGGCAGTATCGCGATGATCTTCCGCGGCGGCTGCATCATCCGCGCCCGTTTCCTGCAGAACATTAAAGACGCATACGACCGTAATCCGGAATTGAAAAACTTGCTGCTGGACGAGTATTTCAAAGGCATCGTCGAAAATTATCAAGAAGCTTGGAGATCCGTGGTAGGTACAGCGGTATCGCGCGGCATTCCGGCTCCGGCGTTTGCTTCGGCGCTCGCCTACTACGACAGCTACCGGACGGAGCGTTTGCCGGCGAACCTGCTGCAAGCGCAGCGCGATTATTTTGGCGCGCATACGTTCAAGCGGCTGGACAAAGAAGGCACGTTCCATTATCAATGGATCGAAAATTAAGCGGCAGTCCGTTACGTTAGGACTTCCGGTTCGAGCGTGGCGAATATAGTCCGTGCGAAGCTTCCTGCACCCAGCGCTTCAGCCGGTCGGCCTCCTGGTCGAAGCCGTTGCGGCGCTGAATGAGCATAAGTGCGATCTCGGCGAAATAACGGAAGTTTTGAAGCAGTCGTGGCTGGGAAAGATCCATCAGGTTTGGATCTTCCTCGGCCACCTTTTTTTTAATGTATTCCAGCATCCAGACGATTTCTTCTTTGCAAAGAGGGCGCGCAGGGTCCATGATCTGCTCCAGCTTCATCTCGGTCGGATCGGTGCCAGCCGTTTGGTTCCTGAACAAGGCGCTAGGCGTCATTGCAGCATTCTCCTTTCTAAAAATTGGTATTATTCAGTTTGATTGTTTTATCTGGTAATTATTCACAATCATCTTATGTTTTTGACAACCTTTCTATTCACGTTACTTAAGCTGTGATATGATAGGATCAGTTTAAACTTGGACTGGTCTTTGCTGCAGGGAGATATGGAGGAACGCGTGCGCACGATTAAGGAAACCGATGGGCACGCGTATGATTTGGCCGATTTAAGATCGAAACGGACGGACATACCGTCGAGGAAATCGTGAGTCTCGTCGTTAGCGGCGGCTGGTTTGCTTTGAAGAACTGGCTTGCACTAGGAGGGGTCCCATTCAAGCATGCCGCCTGTCATGTTTTTCAGGTTGGAGAAGCCTTGCGCCTGTAAATATTCAAGGGCTTTTCCGCTGCGGTTGCCGCTGCGGCATACGAGAATCGTCTCGCCGTTCTGCGGAATTTCGGACAGGCGCTCGGGAATTTGCATTAAAGGAATGTGCTTAGCGCCGGGAATCATCCCGAGGGCCACTTCCTCCGCTTCGCGGACATCGATGATGACCAGCTTTTCTCCATTCTTGAGCCGTTCTTTCACTTCGGCCGGGGTAATCGTTTGCACGAGGTAACGCCTCCTTCTGATCTGGCTGCAGGCAGCCGACTGTCCTCATCATACCTAGGAACGGGAAATCGTGTCAATCAAAGGAGGTTTGGCCGCTTTGACCTGGCTTTACGTCGGACTGGCAGGCGTCCTCGGATCGCTGGCGCGCTTCGGCCTGTCCGCGGCTTTCATCAAGTTTCCTGTCCATTTTCTGCCATGGGGAACGCTTTTGTGTAACTGGGTGGGATGTTTCCTGCTAGGCGGCCTGGCGTACTCCAGCCGTCTTTCGCGGCGGCCGAGATTGCAGACGGCTATCACAACGGGCATGATCGGCGCGTTCACGACGTTCTCCACGCTCAGCTGGGAGCTTTTTGCGCTGCTCCGCGACGGGCTGTGGGCGGCGGCCATCCTTTATGCGCTGGCGAGCTTGTGGGGCGGCTTGTGGTTGGTTCGTCTTGGAAGAAACCTGGAATTTGGGCGGGCAAAGAGGGGAACTGCAGAATGATGTCGAATAATAATATGCTGTGGAACCTGTTGTGGGTGAGCGTAGGCGGGTTCGCGGGGGCCATAGCCCGATACGGGCTGAGCGGCGGAATTGCCAAGCGTTTTCCCCGCAGATATTTGCCCTACGGCACATTGACGGTCAACGCGATCGGCAGTTTTTTGCTTGGCTTTCTATGGGGACACGGAGCCTCCGAGACGACGATGCTGCTGCTTGGGACGGGCTTCATGGGTGCGTTCACGACGTTCTCGACGTTCAAGCTTGAGGCCGAAGCGTTCTTTAGCGACGGGCGGCGGAACAATGCCTGGACTTATTTGGGCGTATCCTACACGCTTGGCATATTGCTCGCCGCTGTAGGATATGCGATTTGAATAAGCGATTTGAATAATCAAGGAGAGATACATACACAATGAAAGCCATCGTCAAACCGACGCCTCGATTGGAAGGCACGATTAACGCACTATCTTCAAAAAATTACACGACGCGTTATTTGCTGATCGGTGCGCTTGCGGACGGCACCAGCACGGTGCATTACCCGGCGCACAGCGAAGACAGCGACGCGATGCGCCGCTGCATCCGCGATTTGGGAGCCGTAATCGAAGAAGACGAAGAGAAGATGGTCATCCGCGGTTTCGGCAAATCGCCCAAGCCTGTCAGCGAGCTGAACGTCGGCAATGCGGGCGCCGTGCTCCGGTTTCTCATGTCGGTCGCCGCTTTCCTGCCGGAAGTGACGTTCGTGAACGCATATCCGGATTCCCTGGGCAAGCGGCCGCACGACGATCTGATCGATTCGCTGCAGCAGATGGGCGTCGAGGTCGAGCATCGCGAGGGCAAGCTGCCGATCACCATTCGCGGCGGCAAGCCGCGCGGCGGACAAATCACTGTTTCGGGCAACATCAGCTCGCAATTTCTCAGCTCGCTGCTGTTCGTAACGCCGCTGCTCGAGGAAGACACGGAAATTACGGTGCTGCATGATTTGAAATCCAAAATCATCGTCGGGCAAACCCTCGAGGTTATTGAGCAGGCGGGTATTCGGATCGAAGCCTCCGAAGATCTGATGCATTATAAAATTCCGGGCAAGCAGCAATACAAGCCGCAAAATTATGTGGTCCAAGGCGATTATCCGGGTTCGGCGGCGATCTTGGCGGCCGCGGCGGTAACGCACTCTGACGTAACGGTGCTGCGACTCGCCGAACAGAGCAAGCAGGGCGAACGCGCCGTCATCGACGTGCTTCGCGCGATGGGCGTCGATTTGACGCACGAGAACGATACGGTGCATGTGCGCGGCAATCAGACGCTTAAGGCAGGCGAGTTCGACGGCGACCATTTTACCGATGCGGTGCTGGCGATGGTTGCGGCTGCCGTATTTGCCGACGGGACGTCCCGGTTTTATAATGTCGAGAACCTGCGTTACAAAGAGTGCGACCGCATTACCGATTTCGTGAACGAGCTGCGCAAAGCGGGTGCAGATGTGGAAGAGCGGCAGAGCGAAATCATCGTCCATGGACGTCCACAGGGCGTCGCTGGCGGGGTGGAAATCAATGCGCACTACGACCACCGCGTCATTATGGCGTTGACGGTTGTCGGCTTGCGTTCAGAGCAAGGACTCGTTATTAATGACGCTCATCATGTGGCTAAATCGTATCCGCAGTATTTCGAACATCTGCTGTCGCTTGGCGCGCAGATCGAATTGGTCCAGGCGTAATCGTAGTCTATCGTATCGCATCCGTTTAGGAAAACGGAAAGCTTCCCCAGACAGCTAGACGCTCCAATCAGTATGCGACAAAGGCGGTGAGCATCATGGCCGTATTATGGAAAGGCATTCAAGTCACGTTTGCATTCTTTTTGATTGCCGGTTTGTTGTTTGCCAGCGGCGTGTTCGCCGTCTTGTTATATGCGAAAGCGACAGGGCATGACGCGTGGATCACTCCGGGTCTCCGGGCGCTTGCGGCGGCTCCAGGTCTGGAAGCCGCCGCAGCCGGAACCGCCGCGGACAGTGCGGCAGCGCAGCCGGAGCCGGCTGCTGCAGTGCCGCCGCAGCCGGTCAAGCCGGCAAGCGCAATGCTCGACGCTCCGATGGTTCGCCAGCTGCCGGAGCTGCCTTCAGGCTGCGAGGTGACCAGCTTGACGATGCTGTTGAAATTCCGCGGCCTCGAGAAGTCGAAGCTGGAGCTGGCCGCGGAGATGCCGCGCGACACAACGCCGATTCGTTATAACAAGGACGGCACGATCGCCTACTGGGGCAACCCGAATACGGGGTTTGTCGGCGAGCCGACGGGCGCAGCCAAAGGTTTCGGCATTTACCATACCGCTTTATTCGCGCAGTTGAAGGCTCATGTGCCTAGCGCAATCGATTTGACCCGTCAGCCTTTTGCCAAGTTGGAAGAGCAGTTGCAGCTGGGAATACCTTCCGTGGTTTGGACGACGATCGATTATCAGGTGCCTGAGAAATGGGTCGTTTGGGATACGCCGATCGGTCCGATCCAAACGACGTTTATGGAGCACGCTGTACTCTTGGTCGGTTATGACGAGACGTATGTGTATGTGAACGATCCGCTTTCGGGCCGCAGCAAGCAGCCTATCGAGAAAGCGCAATTTATTGCCGTTTGGGAAGCGATGGGGCGCCAAGCGATCAGCTATACGAATGGCTGAGCGACCCCGGGATCACAATAGCAAGTAGCTATCGCTTTGATCAAGCTTAGTATAAGGAGCGGATGAAAACCATGGCATTTGAAAATCCTTCGCGTGAACGTATTAAAGAACTGCTGAGCGAGGCGCAAAATATTGCCGTCGTCGGACTGTCCGACAAGCCGGATCGGGTTTCCTACACAGTGTCGGAGGCGATGCAGAAGAAAGGGTATCGGATCATTCCGGTCAACCCGATGGTGAACGGCACCATTCTCGGGGAAACGTGCTATGCAACGCTGTCGGACATTCCCGATAAGGTGGACATCGTTAACGTGTTCCGGCGCAGCGACCAAGTCGTCCCGGTGGCGGAAGAGGCTGTAAGCATCGGATCGCGGGTATTGTGGCTGCAGCTTGGCGTTTACAATGAGGAAGCGGCGGAAATAGCGAAAGCTGGCGGTTTGGAAGTCATCATGGACCGCTGCATCAAAGTGGAAGATTCGATCCTGCTGCCCGGAGGAAAATAAAGTGCAGACCAGATCCAAGTCCTTATCCGAGTTGCTGTCGCTTTATCTGGTGACGGATTTGTCACCGGCCGGGGCAGGCAGTGCGCTCGCCACCGTACGAGCCGCGTTGGACGGCGGCGTGACGATCGTTCAGCTGCGCGAGAAGAACGCGCAGCTGCGTCAAACGTTGGAAGAGGGACGCGCGCTCCGGGCTTTGTGCCGGGAGTACGGCGTCCCTTTCCTTGTCAACGACCGCGCAGACCTTGCGCTTCTGCTTGAGGCCGACGGGGTGCACGTCGGCCAGGACGACCTGCCCGGCCTCGCCGCGCGCGAACTGCTCGGTCCAGCCGCCATCGTAGGCGTGTCGGCAGGCACGATGGAAGAGGCGGAGTGGGCCGTTGCGCAGGGCGCCGACTATTTAGGCGTAGGTCCGGTATACGCTACGATGACCAAAGGCGATGCCGGCGAACCGATCGGCACGTCGCTGATCTCGCAGATCCGGGCGCGTTGGCCGCAGCTGCCGCTTGTCGGCATCGGCGGCATCCAGAGCGGCAATGCTTCGGCCGTCGTAAGCGCAGGCGCGGACGGGGTGGCTGTCGTGTCCGCGATAACGAAACAAAGCGATCCGCAGAATGCGGCCCGCGAGTTGCGGAGAAACGTCGATGCCGCACGCAACGCTCGCGGGGGAAACGGCGAGAAAAAACGATAAATCCGAGTAATAAAATAAATCCTCCTTGAAGACAATAAGAAAGGCTTTCGGATGAGAACGGCGAAGCGCCTATCTCTGGAAGACTTCCTAAACCGTCCAAGGAGGATTTCGCATGTACAGCCAATTTCAAAACAATTTTCAAAATCAAGCAGGTGCTTCCGGAATTGTGAATTCCCAGTACCGCGGCTACGAAACAAAGTATCAACCGGTCGGATTCGTTCAATCCCAATACAACTCGTCAATTAATCAGGGCGCGAATAACCAGTTCAACGCAGGTATGAACAACATGAACAATCAGCAGCAATTCGTGAACAATCAGCAGCAATTCGCATCTTCTTACTCGCAACAGCAAAGCCCGCAAGCTTACCATACGGCAAGCTACCGCGGCAACCAACAAGGTCATGACGCCTACCTGCGTTCCGACTCCACGCAGCCCGCACAAAGCCAATATGGAATAGGCGCTGCGAGCGGCATCAACAACAGCGCGTACACATCGACATCGTTTGGCTCGAACGCCTTCCAAGCCAACCAACCGAACAACCAGTATCAAAGCGCTCAATCGTTCCACACGGCGGGCTACCGCGGCGATCAGCCGGGTCACGACGCGTACCTGCGTTCCGATTCTACCCAAACGGCTCAAAGCCAGTACGGTATCGGCGCAAGCTCCTACGCGAACAGCCCCTATACGTCTTCGTTTTCCACAGGCATAAACAGCAACCAGCAGCAAATGGGTACGGGCGCTTCTTATTCGCAATTCCAAAACCAAAGCCCGCAGTCTTACCATACGGCAAGCTACCGCGGCAACCAACAAGGTCATGACGCTTATCTGCGTTCCGATTCTACGCAACCCGCGCAAAGCCAATACGGTATGGGCGCAAGCGGCATGAACAGATACCAGTTCTAAATTGAACTGTTCTCGTAAGCGAATGGGCGGGCCGAAAGGCTCGCCTTTATGCGCTTTTTCAAGGCAAATGGTTGTTTGACAAATACCGGGTTAGCGCTTACCATCAAATAGTGCGAGTCAAGTTACGGTAAATTGGAAGGGGGAGCGACACGTTTTGAACTGGATGGGAAATTTGCAGCAGCTCGGACGATCGTTGATGCTGCCGACCATCACATTGCCCGTTGCGGCCATTATGCTGCGTCTCGGATCGCTGCCTTGGGATCAGATGTATATGCCCCGGATCGGTGAAATCTTCACTGCGTTCGGCACGATCATATTTACATATCTCCCTATGATATTTGCCGTCGGGGTGGCGCTCGGGTTGACCGAAAGCGCAGGCATCGCCGGGATGACCGCTCTGATCGGACATTATATGTTCGCGGAGACGCTGCAGCGTTATCTGGGTGAGACGTTTCAACTGGGCGTCCCCGGGGGGATATTGATCGGACTGATTGCAGCCGTGATTTATCACCGCGTCAAACATATTCAGCTGCCTGAGGCCATACAATTTTTCGGTGGACCTCGTTTGGTTCCGCTATTTATGGGACCGGCCGTCTTCGTGCTCGTCCTGCTTATGATTCAAATCGGGCCGCTCATGAATCTGGGGATGCAGAAGCTGACCGATATGCTGCTCAGTTGGGGCGGGTTCGGCACCTTTTTGTACGGAATCATCCATCGTTTATTAGTGCCTTCCGGTCTGCACCACGTGTTCAACAATTTTTTCTGGTTTCAATTGGGCGCTTACGGGAACAACGGACAGCCGGTATTCGGCGATTTGCCGAGGTTTTTCGCGGGCGATCCGACGGCAGGCATTTACATGGCAGGATTGTACCCGATTATGATGTTTGCGCTTCCGGCCATCGCCCTAGCCATCATTCAAGAAGCGCGCGAAGATTTGAAGCCGAAAATTCGGGCGACGTTTTTGACCGCCGCGTTCGCTTGCTTCTTAACGGGTGTGACGGAACCGATTGAATTTGCGTTTTTATTCGTAGCGCCCTACTTGTTCTTCATTCATGCCTTATTGTCCGGTTTGTCCATGTGGATCGCCTATTCGCTTGGCATTCATCACGGCTTCTCTTACTCGGCCGGCGCGATCGATTTTCTGATCAATCTGCACCTGTCCACGAACGGGCTCCTGCTCATTCCGGTCGGGCTTGCTTACGGCGTCGTGTATTATGTGCTTTTCCGTTGGGCGATTCGCCGATTCCGCATCCCGACGCCCGGTCGCGAGGAAGGTTCGCAGCTGGAAGAATGGGCCGGCGACATCCCTTACCGTTCGCCGCTCATATTGGAGGCGCTCGGCGGGAAGAACAACATTAAAAATCTGGAAGCGTGCATCACCCGCCTGCGCATAACGCTCGAGAACGATAAGCTGATGGATACGTCCGCGCTGCGGCACCTCGGTGCGGCGGGCGTCATCCGTCTTGGCGGCGGCAATGTGCAGGTCGTGTTCGGCACGTACTCCGAGCTTATTCGCGAAGAAATCAACAAGGTGCTGCGCAAGGATATTCGTCAGGTGCTGTTCAGCTCGCCGATGCAAGGACGTATGATCGCGCTCGAAGACGTTCCTGATAAAATTTTCGCCGGCAAAATCGTCGGTAACGGCGTCGCGTTCATCCCGGATAAGGGCGAGCTCGTTGCCCCAATCGCCGGGCGCATCATTCACGTGTATCCGACGCTTCATGCGCTGGGCATCGAGACGGAGCAAGGACTGCAGGTGCTGCTGCATATCGGGATCGATACGGCGCAGCTGCAGGGCAAGTATTTCACTTGCTATGTGAAAGAAGGCGATCAGGTGGAAACGGGACAACTGCTTGTCCGGTTCAATCTGCAGAAGGTGAAGAAGGGCAGCAAATCGCTGGCTACGCCGATGCTGATCACGAATACGGATGCGGTCAAATCATGGAGCTTTGCACCATATAAAGCGGTGAAGAAAGGCCAGGCTTCGGTCATGTCGGTCGTTCTTAAAGATACCGCCACAACAGTCGTAAGGGGAGGGAACGTTTTTGGTTAGGGGGATCGGAGCTTCATCCGGCATTGCGATGGGCAGGGCTTTCGTCATTCCGACCTGGGAATGGGACTTTCCCGACAAGTTGATTGATGTCGCCGACCTGGCGTACGAATTCGAACGATTGTATGACGGCATCCGGCACTCCAAGGATGAGATCGAGCAAATCAAGCAAGAATTCGTCAGCGTGCTGGGTGAAGAGCAGACACAAATTTTCGACGCGCATTTGGCCATCCTGGAAGATCCGGTATTCATGAACGAGGTCCAGGGTATTATGCAGCGTCAATATAAAGCGGCGGAAGTGGCCGTGAAGGAAACGATCGAAAAATTCGTCAATATGTTCGATCTGCTGGACGACGGGTACATGAAGGAACGGGCGCTTGACATCAAGGATGTCGGCAACCGTCTCCTCAAGCACCTGCTCGGCGCGCTGGAAGAAACGCTGCCGCCGAAGGACGAACCTTACGTGCTCGTCGCGAAGGAGCTTATTCCGTCCCAAATGGTGCACCTCGACGTCAACCAGACGCTCGGGCTGGTTACGATGATGGGCGGCAAAACATCGCATGTGGCCATCATGGCCCGGGCAATGGGCGTTCCTTATGTGCTGGGCGTGGAAGGGAAGCTGTCCACGCCGATCCAAACGGGCGATTATTTAATCATCGACGGCGACGAGGGCCTCGTATTCGTCAACCCTCCGGAGCAAGAGATCGAACGGTATCGGCAGCGGCGGGAAACGTGGAAAGCGCAGCAAGAGCTGCTGCTTCAATTAGCCGACATTCCGTCGCAAACGGAAGACGGCATGACCATGAACCTTGCCGCCAATATCAGCTCGATCAAGGAGCTGGAGCAAGCGATCGCCAAGGGCACTTCCGGCGTCGGGTTGTTCCGCACCGAATTTCTGTACATGAACCGCACCAGCTTCCCGGAGGAGGAAGAGCAATTCGTCGTGTACGGCGAGGTGGCGGAGCGTCTGAACGGCAAACCGCTTGTCATTCGAACGCTTGACATCGGCGGTGATAAGCATCTGGATTATCTGGAGCTGCCGGAGGAGGAAAACCCTTCGCTCGGATACCGTGCGATCCGGATCATGCTGGATCGAACCGATCTGTTCAAAACGCAGCTTCGCGCAATTTTGCGGGCCAGCCATTACGGCAACATCAAGATCATGTACCCGATGATCTCCTCGCTTGACGAGCTTCGCAGGGCGAACGACGTATTGAACGAGGTAAAAGCCGAGCTGGCGGAGGCGAACGTCGCTTTTCGTGCAGACGTGCCGGTCGGCATCATGATCGAGCTTCCGGCAGCGGTCATGATTTCGGACTTGCTTGCCAAGGAAGTCGATTTTTTCAGCATCGGTACGAACGATTTGGTGCAATATGTGCTCGCGGTCGACCGGATGAACGAGCAGGTCGCGCATTTGTACGACCCGTTTCATCCGGCTGTGCTGAGGATGCTGAAAATAACGGTGGATAACGCCAAACGGTTCGGCACGCACATCAGCGTCTGCGGCGAGATGGCGGGCGACGTGCGCGCGCTCCCGATCTGGATTGCCCTCGGCATAACCGAGCTGAGCATGTCGGTGTCGTCGATTCTGCATGTGAAGAACAGTCTGATTCAAAGCCGTCAAAGCGAAGCCTCGACAATTTGGCAGGAGCTTGCGGCCTGTCCAAGCAGCACCGCCGTGCTGCAGGTGCTTGGACGTTATTGGGAGACGGGGATTGCCGCGGCGTCGAAAGGGCCGAAGCCGTCAGAGTCGGATAACTCGCGGCCCGCAAGCGGCTGCTTTTGAACGGGTAGGCGATTAGAAGCGAAACATCCATTATTCAAGCTCAGAACAGGAAAGGAGTCGCGGACCATGGAACTGAAAGGTTACAAAGTGCTTGCCTTCGTGGACGAAGAATTTGAGGATTTGGAGATGTGGTACCCCGTGCTTCGCTTGCGGGAAGCCGGCGCCGAGGTGCATTTGGCAGGCCCGAAGGCGAATCAGGTCTATCATGGGAAATACGGCGTGCCGTTAACGACGGTGTACGCGCTTGACGAGGTGAAGTCCGAAGACTATATCGGCTTGTACGTGCCTGGCGGCTGGGCGCCGGACAAGCTGCGCCGCTATGCGTCCGTTCTGCGGCTGACGCGAGAATTTCATGAGGCGCAGAAGCCGATCGCGCACATTTGCCATGCAGGCTGGGTGCTTGCTTCGGCGAAAATTTGCCAAGGATACACGATGACGTCGACACCGGGCATCAGGGACGATCTGGAGAACGCGGGAGCTACTTGGGTCGACGAGGAAGTCGTGGTTGACCGTCACATCGTATCCGGTCGCAGACCGCCCGATCTGCCGGCGTTTACGAAAGCGTTCGTGGACGTATTGGCGAGCTTCTCACAGAAATAAAAGAGCAGGGGAAATAGCGAAATGAATGTATGGCTTCGATGGCTGCCCTCCGTCCTAGGGATGGCGGCCATTTATTATTTTTCGTCCCGAACGGGCGACGATTTAGGCGGCTGGCTGGACCAAATTCGCATTTGGATCCCCTTTATGGAAGGCTTCGATTGGGGCCATTTCGTATCCTATTACGGACTGGCGCTGACGTATTTATGGGGGCTTCGACCAAGACGGCTAAGCTGGCGCACGAAGCTTCTCGTCGTCCTGATGTGCATCGGCTACGGCGTAACGGACGAATTCCATCAGCTGTTCGTACCGGGACGCACCCCGGATGTGATGGATCTCCGCAATGATGCGATCGGGGCTGCGCTTGCCATGTTGACCGCTTCCATTCCAAGCGTAGCGCGGTTTTTCGAACGGCGTAACGACTGCTAATAATTGCTAGACTTCGAGCGGCAGGAGAATATGAACGAAGGTAGAATATTTCTATTTATCGGACCAGGAAAGCCGGCTAGGCTTCTTGTGTCGCCATGTTCTCATGTAAGGTTGGGTGTGCCGCCAGAAGGAGTGGTATTGTTGGTGAAGTTATGCAAATGCGGGAAATCGATGAATATCAGGCTCCGCACGGTTATCTATCAGAATAAAGTTGAAATCGATAACGTGCCTATTCATTCATGCGACTCCTGTAACCGGAGCGAAGTGTTTGCCGAAGTGAAGCCCGAGTTAACCGGATTGATCGGAACGCTTGGAGGCAAGCCTGAGAAGCAGCAGGTGAATTTTAACGAAATTAGCGAGATCGCTTATCTGATGATGAAAGTGACGGAGAAAAAACGCGCCTCGGATGCGATCGAAGTGATCATAGAGGAGCGGATTAACGAACTGCTCGATTTGCTGCTGCTCGCCCAATCGCTGCAGGACGGGCCGTGGATCGAAGATCTGCGCAAACGCCTGTCGCAGATTGCCAAGCATTCGCTAACGGTGCAAGATTTTTGAAAGCCACTGCTTCGCAGTTGGCTTTTTTGGCATAAATTTGATACTATAAACACAAGCGTAAGCCCAAATTCGTTGCGTAACCCGGCATTTTGTCGTATGATAAGGCTAAATGACCTGATCGCATTATACTTTAAATTACAATGGAGAGAATGGCCGTGACTGTGACAATTTATGATGTAGCCAGAGAAGCAGGCGTTTCCATGGCAACCGTCTCGAGGGTTGTCAACAACAATCCGAATGTGAAACCGCAAACGCGCAAGAAAGTATTTGAAGCGATCGAACGCTTGGGATACCGTCCGAACGCCGTTGCACGTGGACTCGCCAGCAAGAAAACAACGACCGTCGGCGTGGTCATTCCCGATATTTCCAACTCCATCTTTTCGGAAGTGGCGAGAGGGATCGAAGATATCGCCAACATGTACCATTATAATATTATTCTTTGCAACGCGGACAAGAAGAAAGAGAAAGAGATCCGCGTCATCAACACGCTTCTGGAGAAGCAGGTGGACGGGCTATTGTTCATGGGCGGCGCAGTGACGGAAGAACACGTGCAAGCGTTCAAAACGTCCTCGGTGCCGGTCGTGCTTTGCGCAACGGCGGACGAGCAGCGGAAGCTTCCTTCCGTCGATATCGATCACGAGAAAGCAGCGTATGATGCCGTGGCGACATTAATCGGACAAGGCCATCGTGACATTGCGATGATTTCCGGGCATTTGCAGGATCCGGCCAATGGCTTCGCGCGTTACCAAGGATACAAGAGAGCGCTGGAGGAAGCGGGTATTCCGCTTCGCGAAGACTATGTGCGAGTCGGCAATTACCGTTACGAATCCGGGCTTGAAGTGACGAAATATTTCTTAACGCTTGATCCGCGGCCGACGGCGATATTCGCAGCGACGGACGAGATGGCGATCGGCGCCATCCACACGCTGCAGGATAACGGCGTCAAGGTACCGGAAGATGTATCGGTTATCAGCGTGGACAATATCCGGATGGCTTCGATGGTTCGGCCGCAGCTGACAACGGTGGCGCAGCCGATGTACGATATCGGCGCGGTGGCGATGCGATTGCTGACGAAGCTGATGAACAAGGAAACGAAGGACGCTTCGGAGTTATCGCAAGTGATTTTGCCGCATGAGGTCATTCATAGAAATTCGGTGGCTCATCGTTGATATGAGCCACTTCTTTTTGTAAAAGGAGGCAACTGATTTTGGTTTACGATAAGATTGGCGTCATCGGCGCCATGAAAGAGGAAATCGACAAATTCCACGAACATCTGACCGAGACGCGCGAAACGGTAAAAGCCGGAATCACGTTCTATGAGGGCCGTTTCCATGGGCAACCCGTCGTGCTGTGCAAATCCGGCGTCGGCAAAGTGAATGCTGCCGTGACGACGCAGCTCTTGATCGATACGTTCGGCGTGCAGGCGGTTATTTTCACCGGCGTTGCGGGGGCGGTGGACCCCTCCTTGAACGTAGGGGATATCGTCGTTTCCTCGGAATGTTTACAGCACGATATGGACGTGACGGCGCTTGGCTTTCCGCGGGGCACTATTCCGTACGAGGCGACCTCGCTGTTCGCCGCCGACGGGTCGCTGCGTAAACTTGCGGCGGAAGTGAGCCGGGAGCTGTTCGGTGAGCGCGTGCTCGAAGGGCGAGTGTTATCCGGCGACCAATTCATCGCCAGCCGCGAGACGGTAGCAGGGCTGTACGGCGAGCTGCAGGGCGCTTGCGTCGAGATGGAGGGCGCCGCGGTTGCACAGGTGTGCTCGATGAACGGGGTGCCGTTCGTCGTGATACGCTCGATGTCCGATAAGGCGGACGGTTCGGCGCATGTCAATTTTGCCGAATTCACGTTGATGGCTTCGGATCATTCGTTCCAAATCGTGGACGGGATGCTGAAACGATTGCAAGCCTGACCGAGAATTATACATAGAAGGAGAGTAACAAACTTATGTCTTCTGTAACAATGGATCAACTCGTCGCTTTGGCGAAACACCGCGGCTTTATTTTTCCGGGCTCCGAAATTTACGGCGGCTTGGCCAATACATGGGACTACGGTCCGCTTGGCGTGGAATTGAAAAACAATATCAAACGCGCCTGGTGGAAAAAATTTATTCAAGAATCGCCTTATAACGTTGGTTTGGATGCGGCGATTTTGATGAATCCGCAAGCTTGGGTCGCTTCCGGTCACGTCGGTAACTTTAACGACCCGATGATCGATTGCAAGCAATGTAAAGTGCGGCATCGCGCCGATAAATTGATCGAGAACGCGCTCAACGCGAAGGGCATCGAAATGATCGTCGACGGCCTGTCGTTCGCCGATATGGAGAAGCTGATCGCCGAGCATAAGATCGTTTGCCCGGATTGCGGCGCTTTGGATTATACGGAAATTCGCCAATTTAACCTGATGTTCAAAACGTTCCAAGGCGTTACCGAGTCCAGCGCCAACGTGGTGTACATGCGTCCGGAAACGGCGCAAGGCATCTTCGTGAACTTCAAGAACGTTCAACGTACCATGCGCAAGAAACTGCCGTTCGGGATCGGCCAAATCGGTAAAAGCTTCCGGAACGAAATTACGCCGGGCAACTTCACGTTCCGGACACGCGAATTCGAGCAAATGGAGCTTGAATTTTTCTGCAAGCCGGGCGAGGACATGCAATGGTTCGAGTACTGGCGCGCCTACTGCCGCGACTGGTTGCTAGCCCTCGGCATTAAAGAAGACAGCATCCGCTTGCGCGATCACTCCGACGACGAGCTGTCGCACTACAGCAACGCGACAACCGATATCGAATACAAGTTCCCGTTCGGCTGGGGCGAGTTGTGGGGCATCGCTGACCGTACCGATTACGATCTGAAGCAGCATATGACGCATTCCGGCGAAGATTTCAACTATATCGAGCAAGAAACGAATGAACGTTACATTCCATACTGTATCGAGCCTTCGCTCGGTGCGGACCGCGTGACGCTCGCATTCTTGATCGACGCTTATGAAGAGCAGCAGCTGGAAGGCGACGACAGCCGGACAGTCCTACATTTGCATCCGGCGCTGGCGCCTTACAAAGCGGCGATCTTCCCGTTGTCGAAGAAGCTGTCCGATGGGGCCCACCAAGTGTTCGCGGATCTTGCCAAGCATTATTTGGTCGACTACGATGAGGCCGGTTCGATCGGTAAACGGTACCGCCGCCACGACGAGATCGGAACTCCGTTCTGCATCACCTATGACTTCGAATCGGAGACGGACGGTCAAGTGACCGTTCGCGATCGCGACACGATGGAACAAACGCGGATGCCGATCAGCGAGCTGAAAGCGTTCCTCGAGTCGAAAATTCAATTTTAATCGCATCTCAGCTTCGAACCCGCAGCCTTTGGTTGCGGGTTTTGTGCGTCTACTCGGGTTAAGGCCAAAAAAGGCCTCCTGAAGGACCTGATCAGAAACGTGAAGCTAGCGGCCGATCTTCGTTCTTCAGGAGGCGCAGAATGGCGCTTTATCGCCAATTAGGGTGTCAGCTCGAATCGTTCCAGCCTGTTGTCGCCCATGTAGGATTGCGGGAAATAGAGGGTATCGTCATCGACCAAATATAGAGAGGTCGCCCTTGCGTGAACGAGCGAGCTGCGCTCCGTTCCATCAATCCGCATCTTTTCAATCGAAGCGGAGCCCATGATTCCAAAGGAGCCATGAATGAAATAGAGCCAGCCTTGACGGTAATGCAGTCCCGAAATCAACTGGTCCGATGTGAGGAGGGGAATATCGACCTTGCCGTCCAGACTCAGCTTATTCAATTGCATGCCGTTCTTGACATAATACAGCCATCCGTCGAGAACGGACAGCCTGGATACGCCTTCGGCGAGCTTTGTCCGCTGTGTGCCGTCGGTCGACATCACATACAAGTTCGAAGGTCCGGTTTCCGACTCCTGCATAAGGAAATAAATCCGGTCATCGTGGATGAAAAAGTCAAATTCGCCGCTGCCGCCGACGAGCTCGGTATCGTCCGTGCCATCCTTGTTCATGCTGTGGATACCGGTTGCGGAATAATAACCGCCTCCGGTTACGCCTTCCATGGCTTTGAAGGCGAGACGGGTGTAGTAAATCCGCTCACCGGCTACCCACATCCGGTTCGTGGGAGCCGCAGAAATGACGGTGCGCTGAGATCCGTCAGGTTTAATTTTCAGAATACCGTCCATTTGTTTCATGTCGGGGCTTGAGGACGTGTAATAGATCCAATCGTCCGCAAGCTGGATGTACCTTGCGTTGTCATCGGCCAGCTTGACCTCGCCGGACCCGTCCATGCGCTTTTTGACAAGCTGATTCGGTCCGCTGTATTGCTGAGCGGGGTTCATGTAGAGCCAGTCGCCCTGTACGGCTAACTGTCCGCCATTGGCAAGGTTGAGCGCGTCGGCTTGTTTCGCTTGTACGTCGGCTCCACTGCCGCAAGCTTGAAGGCCGAAGCCTTGGCCGGTCGTCCAGCTCGTCGTCCAGCCGAACGCGTCGTGGGTGAAGCGCCATGTCATGGGGAAATAGGTCATGTTTCGGTACAGCAGAACGGGGTAAGGCTCCTGCGCGTTATCGACTTTCTGACCGTTCACGGTAACGGGAAACGGCGCCAACATAACCGGTTCCTGCTTCGTCTTATCATTACGCACGGCAGTCAAATCTTGACGGACCGGCTCACAGCCGGCTTTCTTGCTTAGCGACAAGCCGTTAACCGGATCCCAGGCGACGGATAACCCTAGCGCCGTTGTGTTGTTCCAGGTCATCGGGAAATAAGTGATATCCCGATATAGCAGCAGCGGGTAGGCGGCGTGCGTGACATCGAGTACGGTGCCGTTAACGGTGACGGGAAATGAAGGGACGGTTGCCTGAAGGGCAGGGGCCGCGGCATCCGCGCCAAGAGGGGGTAACGTACATGTAACCGTGATTCCGACGAGCAGAGCGCTCAAACTGCGTTTTAATCGTGTTGACATCATGGCTCTCTTCCTTTGGATAAAAGTAGTTGAATACTAAATATTTCAGATATAAACCAATGAACGCTGCGCCGACCTGGAATGTTGCGGACCGCCGTAAAATAGGTGGTTTACTTTTTTACCCGGATATACGGCTTCTCCAGCCACTCGAATTTTTCTCCAAGTTCAAATGTACGCAAAAAAAAACTGCCATTTCGGCAGGTTGAATTATCATCAAGTGTACAGTGCCAAAAATATGGAGCGCCTCATTTCTGTTAGAGATACGCCTATAGGTGGCGAAATCCTCCTTAATATCGTACCAGATACCACAAATACTTTATAGAAGTCTTTTTAGGCTCCGTTAGATTTCCGCAGAAGTATCTGTCACGTGACGCCTTTTTTTAGTAGTCTAATCATTCCTTGACTTAAGGAAACTAATCCGATGACAACTAAAAACATGGCAATGAAATTCGGTACGACCATTATAATCCCACTGCCTTGATCGGGTCCTCCGCTCTCTTTCAAAAGCGTATTCCACCACATGTAACCATAAACGCCAAGGATTAAGCATAGTATGCCAGCCAAAAATCGTAGTAATGCTAAGATCTTTTGCAATAACTACCCCACCTTGTTCACGTTTATTA
>NZ_BIMH01000012.1 GCF_004000985.1 Paenibacillus validus NBRC 15382
GCCCGTCCGCAAGGGTCGGGCTGCCTGGAGCGGCAAACGCGTTCGCAGGAGGGACTAGTGGACGGACAGGGCCATTCGCATGGCTTGCAGCGGGACGCTTTTGCGGCAGCAAGCTTGCGCCTCGGCAGCCGCAGGCGGCACGTTGGCCCCGCTTCTGGCCATACGCCCGCCTTCAGCGCTCCGGACGCCCGCTGCTTCGGGCTGAACCGGCGCGTTCATGAAATGCCTTCGTCATCGGAGCCAGAGTCCCCGTACTCCCGGGAATACGCCAAAGCGCCGTCGTCCCAATCGTCCAACCGCTCTTCCTCGACGATGCTTTGCAGATCGTATTCCGTAATGCTGACGATCGGATAAGGCCGCACGAGCGCTTGCCGGGCGGCCAGCTCCTTCATAAATTTCGGCGAGCCTTCCTTCTCCTCGTCATAGAGGATGACCATCCCGTCGGTATTGCGGAGCAGAAATTTGTTGCTCTCTTTAAATTGCCACCCGCCCTCATATTTCGTTTTCGTCACGCTGTTGACGTAATCGGCCCGCTGCAGTACGCCGCTGTACAGACCGCGCTTCTCTTCGCTCCACTTCTCGTCCTGCTCCAGAAACGGTGTGATGACGGCCAAACGAAGGCCCGGAAACTCGGACTTCAGCTCGACCGCCGCCTCGGCCGCCCACAGCTCGACGCCCCATTGTCCGCTGACGATGACCCATTCCAGCCCATCGTCCAGCAGGGCGACCAGCTGCTTCCGGATCGCCTTCTTGATAATGCCGATGCCCGGATGCTTCAGCGAAAAAATGCCGAGCTCCGACGCTTTATAACCGGTGACAAGAACCCGCTTCATCCGCTCCCACATCCCTAGTCCGTTCATTCTCTTCCTCGTACGTACTAGGGTAGCATAGACGAACGTGTTAATAAAGCACCGGCTTTAACGCCCCCTCCCCCACCCGCGCCTGAACGAAATAACGCCGAAGGCTGCTGCCCCCTCCTACTTCGTGCCTCCCCTAATGCGAAACGTGCCCGTGCCCAATGCGCACAGGTCGCCGCTTTCGTTATACGCGCGGGCTTGCGTCGTCACCATTTTGCGCGAGCTGTGCACGACTTCGGCAGTCACCCGCAGCGTACCGAGGTTCACCGGCGCCATGTAATGGAGATGCAGGTTGGTCGTCACGACGCTCTCCCCGGGCTTCCTCGCCATCGCCGCGAGCCCCATCGCGGAGTCGATCAAGGTCGCGTGCACACCGCCATGCAGAATCCCGATCAAATTGAGATGATGCGGCTGAATGTCCAGCGTAACGACGACGCCTTCCGGCGATAACGATTCCAGCTTCGCTCCGAGGTGATCCCAGAAGGTGCCCCGGGACGACTCTTCCAGCCGCTGTATATCAGATGACGGATCCATGGCCGTCTCCTCCCGTCTCCAGCCAAAATACGGGCAAATCCGCGAACGCCCGCCTTCCTAAAGGTCTTGTTTCAGCTTTTCCGCTTCCTCCTCGATCAATTTGCGGCGCAGCACCTTCCCGACGATCGTCTTCGGCAAGCTATCGCGAAACTCGAACTGCTTCGGCACCTTGTAAGCCGCAAGCCTTTCCTTGCACCACGCTTTCAGCTCTTCCGCCCCCGCCTCCCCATCCGGCTTCAGCACGATATACGCCTTGACCGTTTCGCCGCGGTACGGATCGATGACGCCGGCGACAACCGCCTCCTCGACATCCGGGTGCTCGAACAGCACTTCCTCCACTTCGCGCGGATAAATGTTGTAACCGCCTGCAATAATCAAATCTTTGCGCCGATCCAAAATATAAAAATAACCGTCCTCGTCCATCCGCCCCAAATCACCGGTGTACAGCCAGCCGTCCTTCAATACCTTCTCCGTTTCGTCCGGTTTGTTCCAGTAGCCCTTCATCACTTGCGGTCCGCGAACGACGAGCTCGCCGATTTCCCCGACCGGCAGCTCTTCCCCGGTTTCCAGATCGACGACCCGGCTGTCTGTGTCCGGAAACGGAATTCCGATCGAGCCCAGCTTGCGCTTCTCCCAAATATTGTTCGCATGGGTGACGGGCGACGCCTCGGTCAGCCCGTACCCTTCAATCAGCTTGCCGTTCGTCATCCTCTCGAACTCCACCTGCACCTCATGAGGCAGCGAGGCAGCCCCGCTGATGCAAAATTTGATTGACGACAGATCGTACTCCTTCACTTTCGGATGATGGATCAGCGAAATGTACATCGTCGGCGCACCCGGGAAAATCGTCGGCTTCAGCTTGTGGATCGCCGCAAGCACTTGATTCACGTCATAGCGCGGCATCAGCACGAGACAACCCGCGACATAGGCGGATTGATTCATGAGCACTGTCATGCCGAACACGTGGAAGAACGGCAGCGCCGTCATATACTTTTCCTTGGCGACCTCCGTTCGATACGCCCAGAGCTTACACTGAATGGCATTCGCGATCAAATTGTAATGGGTCAGCATGACGCCCTTCGCAATTCCGGTCGTGCCTCCGGTATATTGAATCAGCGCCAAATCGTTCTCCGAATCGACCGGAACGCCGCCGGGTTCGGGCGTGGCGCGACGCAGCAGGTCCACCCACGATACAACGCCGCCGCCATACGCAACCTCGCGTTTCAGGCCGTCTTTTTTGGCCTTCAAGGGGTACAGCCAGTTTTTCGGAAAAGGCAGGTAATCTTTGATCGAGGTGACGATCACCTGTTTAATTCCGGTCTGAGGGACGACCTTCATGACGCGTTCGAACAGCAGATCAAGCGTGACGATCGTCGCCGCTCCGGCATCGTTCAACTGATGTTCCAGCTCACGCGGCATATAGAGCGGATTCGTCATGACGACGATACCGCCGATCATCAGCGTTCCGTAATACGCAATCATCGCCTGCGGGCAATTGGGCAGCATCACAGCCACCCGATCCCCCTTGCGGACGCCAAGCCCGGACAGCGCGCCGGCAAACCGATAGGCGGCATCCAGAAGCTGACGGTAGGTCATCTTTTTTCCTAGAAAATGCAGGGCGTCCCGATCCGGATAATCGGATGCGCTTTGCACCAAAAAATGCGCTAAATTTTGCTTCGGGTATTCGTAGGTCGCTGGCACTTCGGCAGGATAATGGCTTAACCATGGTTTGCTGGACAAGTCGACCACCCCATGACTCATGATGTCGGGATCAGAGCACATATTTCTCGGCTTCGATCACGCGAGAACCGATGGAACGTTTCAGTGCGATGCTGTCTACCGCCGTTCGGCGCGCCAGCTTCTTCAGCACGGACAACTGGGTACGCAGCATATCGCCGGACTCCATAGCCGCGAGCGATTGTTTCGCCCGCGCTTCGATCCGATCGAACGATTCGTGGACGAACACGGTTGTCATCTCCACAGCAAGCCGGGACTTCGCTTCCCCCGAGCGGGCCATCAGCTTCTTCGCGCGCAGCAGCGCGCTTTCCATGGCGAAGACTTCGATCATGATGTCGGCCAAACCGCTTAGTATTTCCTGTTCTTGCTCCAGCTTCATTTGATACTTCTGAACAGCTCCGGCGCCGGCCATAAGGAACACCTTTTTGGCCATCGCCAGCAGATGCGTCTCCTGCTCCAGCGCGCCTTCGAACAGCTGCCCCGGGACGAGGGACAGCAGGTCGGATTGCAGCGCCATCGCCTTCTGCATCAAGGGCAGCTCGCCTTTCATCGCGCGTTTGATCAGCGTGCCCGGGATGAGCAGACGGTTGATCTCGTTCGTGCCTTCGAAAATCCGGTTGATCCGGGAGTCCCGATAGATGCGTTCAATCCGGTACTCCTGAATAAAGCCGTACCCGCCGTGAATTTGCACGCCCTCATCGGCGACGAAATCGAGCGTTTCCGAGCCGAACACTTTGTTGATCGAGCACTCGAGCGCATATTCCGCGATTGCTTTCGCCGATTGATAGCCGGCATTCTCGCTGCCGTGACCGACTTCGGCCAGTCCTTCATCGAACAAACCGGCCGTCCGGTACACCATGCTCTCCAAGACGAAGGTGCGGATGTTCATATCCGCCAGCTTGGCGCCGATCAACGGAAAGGATGAAATTTTGCGCCCGAACTGGGAACGCCCGTTCGCATACTTGGAAGCGTATTCGATCGCATCCTTGGATGCCCCGAGGCAGCCCGCCGCCAGCTTGAAGCGGCCGATGTTCAAAATATTGAAGGCGATCAAATGGCCTTTGCCGACCTCCCACAGCAGGTTTTCCGCCGGCACCTGCACGTCCTCGAGAATGAGCGGGCATGTGGACGACCCTTTAATGCCCATCTTCTTCTCTTCCGGACCGATGCTCACGCCTTCCATCGTGCGCTCGACGATAAATGTGCTGAAATCGGTGCCGTTCACCTTGGCGTACACGATGAAGACATCCGCAAATCCGGCGTTCGTAATAAACTGCTTCGTCCCGTTCAGCACGTAATGCGTTCCGTCTTCCGACAAGACGGCCGTCGTTTTGGCGCCAAGCGCGTCGGAGCCCGAGGACGGCTCCGTTAAGCAGTAGGCGGCGATTTTCTCGCCGGACGCGAGCGGCGGCAAATAGCGGCGCTTCTGCTCCTCGTTGCCGAAATACACGATCGGCAGCGTGCCGATGCCAACGTGCGCGCCGAGCGTCAGCGCAAAGGAAGACGCCTTCGTCAGCTTCTCGTTGATCAGCGTCGAGCTGATCTTATCGAGACTGAGCCCGCCGTACGCTTCCGGCACATCGGCGCCGAGCAGTCCGAGCTCGCCCGCTTTGCGCAGCAGGCTGACGGACAACGCATAGTTCAGCTTCTCCACTTCTTCCTCGTGCGGGACCACTTCGCCGGCGACGAAGTCCTCGGTCGTCTGACCGATCATGCGCTGCTCTTCCGTAAAATCTTCCGGGGTTACGACTCGGTTAAAGTCGATATCGTCGATGATAAAGCTGCCGCCGATCGTTTTGCTCATCTCGGGTTCTCTCCCTTGTACGCGATTTGGATTACGCATGAACTTCGAACACACCGGCCGCGCCCATGCCGCCGCCGATACACATCGAGACGACGCCGATGCCGCCTCCGCGGCGGCGCAGCTCGTGAATGAGCGTGGCGGACAGCTTCGTGCCCGTACACCCGAGGGGGTGGCCGAGCGCGATCGCGCCGCCGTTGACATTGACCTTCGCTTCGTCAAGCTCCAGCTGGCGAATGATGTGCACGCACTGCGAAGCGAAAGCCTCGTTAATCTCGAACAAGTCGACGTCGGCGAACGTCAGGCCTGCCATCTTCAGCGCCTTCGGGATCGCTTCGACCGGGCCGACGCCCATAATCTCCGGCTCGACGCCGGCGAGAGCGAACGAGCGGAACGTCGCCAGCGGCTGCAAGCCGAGCGCCTCGGCGCGCTCCCGGCTCATGAGCACTGCCGCAGCCGCGCCGTCGCTCATCTGCGACGCGTTGCCCGCCGTCACCGTGCCGCCGAGCTTGAACGCCGGCTTCAGCTTGCCGAGCGTCTCAAGCGTCGTATCGGCGCGGACGCCTTCGTCTTCCTCGAAGACGAACGTCCGGCTTCTCACCCTGCCGCCGTCGTCGACCTGTTGGAACTTGACCTGCACAGGCACGATCTCGTCGCGAAACTTGCCTTCGCGCAGCGCAGCCGCGGCCTTCGCATGAGAACGGGCGGCGAAGCGGTCCTGATCCTCGCGGCTCACGCCGAAGCGGTCGGCGACATGCTCGGCCGTATGGCCCATGCCGATGTACACCTGCGGCATTTGCTCCACGATCTTAGGGTTCGGCGACACCTTGAACCCGGTCATCGGCACGTGGCTCATGCTCTCCACGCCTCCGGCGATCAGCACATCCGCAGCGCCTACCATGATGCGCTCCGCCGCGAACGCGATCGACTGCAAGCCGGACGAGCAAAACCGGTTGACCGTCAACGCCGGCACCGTCGCCGGGAACCCGGCGTACAGCGACATGATGCGGGCGAAGTTGAGCCCCTGCTCGCCTTCCGGCATGGCGCAGCCGATGATGATGTCCTCGACGTCCTCCTTCTTCAGCCCGGGGGTCCGCTCCACGACGGCTTGCAGCACCGCCTTGCCCATATCTTCCGCGCGCGTCTGGGCGAAGCTGCCTTTCTTCGCCTTGCCGATCGCGGTTCGGGCGATCGATACGATTACCGCTTCTTTCATTCGCCTTCCCTCCTCTGTCGAATAGTCAGTTCCGCAGCGCTTTGCCCTTGGCCAGCATGTGCTGCATCCGGGCTTGCGTCTTCGGCTCGCCGCACAAGCTCAAGAACGCTTCGCGCTCCAGATCGAGCATGTATTGCTCCGTGACGAGCGAACCGGCCGGCACATCGCCGCCGGCAAGCACGTGAGCGAGCTTGTTCGCAATCTTCAAGTCGTGATCGCTGATGTAGCCTCCCTGCTTCATCCCGTAAGCGCCGAGCTGGAGAACGGCTTTGCCCTCTGCGCCGACGACGCGGATTTTCTCCTCCCGGATCGGCTCGTAGCCGCCGCGCGCGAGGCCCAGCACGGACCGCTTCGCTTCGTAAATCAGATGCTCCTGATTCACGACGATACGGTCGGTCGGCTTGAACAAGCCGAGCTTCAACGCGTCATGGCCGCTCGTCGATACTTTCGCCATGCCGATCGTTTCGAACGCCTGGTTGATATACGGCTGCATATCCGCATCGGGATGCGTAACACGCTGGCTCGTGCGCAGCGCCAGCTCCTTGCAGCCGCCGCCGGCCGGAATCAGGCCCACGCCCGCCTCCACAAGGCCGAAATACGTCTCGGCCGCAGCCACGATCCGGTCCGCCGGCATGCAGGCTTCGACCCCGCCGCCGAGCGTCATCCGGTGCGGCGCCGCGACGACCGGCTTTTCGAACCGTTTCACCTTATACATCGTGTTCTGGAACAGGCGGATGATACCGTCGATTTCGTCCCATTCCTCGTCCTGGGCTTCCATGAGCAGAATCATAATATTCGCGCCTACGCAAAAGTTCCGTCCCTGATTGGCGATGACGAGGCCGTCGTAATTGCGTCGAACCTCCTCCAAACTCTGCTGGATCATCACCAAAATATCCGCGCCGATCGCATTGTTCGGCGAATGGAACTCCAGGCACGCCACCCCGTCGCCAAGATCGATCAGGCTTGCGCCGCTGTTCGACTTCACGACTTTGTTATGCTCCTTCAGCCGCTTCAACGAAATCTCTTCCGCAGGCGTTTCCAGTTGCTTATATTCGCCCCGGCTCACATAGAACGTCGCGCCTTCCTGCTTGCGGTAAAACGACGTGTGGCCTGCCGCCACCCAGTCCTTCACCCAAGCGGGCACCGCCGTTCCTTCCGCTTCCATGCGCTGCACCGACTTCGGCAATCCGATGGCATCCCACGTCTCAAACGGCCCAAGCTCCCAATTGAAGCCCCACTTCATCGCCTCGTCGATTTCCCGGACGGTATCCGCAATTTCGCCGAGCTTCTCGGCCGAATACACGAGCACCTTCTTGAGAATGTTCCACGCCAGCTCTGAGTAGCGATCGCCTGCGCCGATCAGCGCCTTCGTCTTCTCCTTCGCGCCTTTAGCGAGCTTCACCGCTTCGAGCGAAGCGGAGGACGGCTTCTTCTGCGGCTCGTATTCCATCGCAGCTACGTTCAAAGAGAGAATTTCACTGCCGTTCGGACCCTTCTGCTTCAAATAAAAGCCTTGACCCGACTTCTCCCCGAGCCATCCCTTCTCCACCATGCCGCGCAGCGCCGCCGGGACGGCAAATACAGCTTTCTCCGCTTCGTCCTGCGTCGATTCGTATACGTTGTTCGCGACATGCACGAACGTATCGATTCCGACCAGATCGAGCGTGCGGAAGGTGGCGCTTTTCGGCCGGCCCATCGCAGGCCCGGTGACGGCATCCACCTCTTCGACGGCGAAGCCTTTGTCCAGCATTTCCTGCAGCGTCACGAGCAGCCCGTAGGTGCCGATCCGGTTGGCGATGAAATTCGGCGTATCCTTCGCCAATACGACGCCTTTGCCAAGGCGCTTTTCGCAAAATTCCCGCATCCCGCTGACGATGTCAGGTTCCGTGAGCTCGCCCGGAATCAGTTCAAGCAGCTTCATATACCGCGGCGGGTTGAAAAAGTGGGTGCCGAGGAAATGCCGTCTGAAAGATTCGCTGCAATCCGCCGACATGGCCTCGATCGAGATGCCCGACGTGTTTGAGCTGACAACCGTGCCGGGCTTCCAATGGGCTTCGACCCGGGACAACAGCCGCTGCTTGACCTCCAGATTTTCAACGACGACCTCAATGACCCAATCGACATCGGCGATTAACGCCAGATGATCGTCCAGATTGCCCGGCGTAATGCGGTCTGCGAACGCGTCGTCATACAGCGGCGAAGGCTTCGTCTTGCGAAGCTTCTCCACCGCCTGTGCGGCAAGCCGGCTGCGCACGGCCGCGTGCTCCAGCGTAAGCCCTTTGGCCGTCTCCTCATCCGTCGGCTGCTTCGGCACGATGTCCAGCAGCAAGCAGGGAATACCGGCGTTCGCCAAGTGGGCGGCAATGCCCGAACCCATCACACCGGACCCGATTACCGCCGCTTTACGTATCGATCTCATCATCATGGACCTACCTCCGTCTCAATGCGTAGTGGGAATTTGGGCATTTCCGGAGCCGAATACGGCTTGCTCCAGCAGCTCCGCGATATCTCTGGCTTTCACTCGGGATTCGACCTCCTTCATCTTCGTCCCGTCCTCCATCATTGTTAAGCAGTACGGACACGCGCTGCTGATGACCGTCGGGTTCGTGCGAAGCGCCTGCTCCGTCCGGGCCGCGTTGACACGCTTGCCGGACGTCTCTTCCATCCACATCATCCCGCCGCCGGCGCCGCAGCACATCCCGTTCTCGCGGGTGCGCTCCATCTCGACGAGCTCCACCCCGGGAATCGCCCGCAGTACGCTGCGCGGCTGATCGTACACGTTGTTGTAGCGCCCAAGGTAACACGAATCGTGGTAGGTGACGCGCTCCTTCAGCTCATGCTGCGGCTTCAGCCGGCCGGTGCGGACCAGTTCGTCGAGCAGCTCCGAATGATGCTGCACCTCCACGCCCTCCAGGCCGAAGTCCGGATACTCGTGCTTGAGCGTGTTGAACGTATGCGGACAGGCGGTGACGATTTTCTTGACGCCGTATTTCTCGAATGCTGCGATATTTTCAGCGCACAGCTGCTGGAACAACATTTCGTTGCCGAGTCTGCGCGGCGTGTCGCCGGAGTTTTTCTCTTCATTGCCGAGAATCGCGAAGCTGACGCCAGCCTCATGCAGCAGCCGGACGAAGGCGCGGGAAACTTTACGGCTGCGCAGGTCGTACGAACCCATCGACCCGACGAAGAACAAATAGTCGAAGGCCGGGTTTTCCTTCACCGTCGGCACCGCCAGCCCTTCGATTTCGCCGGTCCATTTGCTCCGGTCGCTGCGGCTGAGACCCCACGGATTGCCTTGGCGTTCAATGTTTTGCATCGCGCGCTGCCCTTCATGCGGCATGCTGCCCTGCATCAGGACCAGGTGCCTGCGCAGGTCGACGATCTTGTCGACATGCTCGTTGCCGACCGGGCATTGGTCCTCGCAGTTGCGGCACGTCGTACAGGACCAAATTTCGTCCTCCGTCATCACATCGCCGATCAGCTCCACTTCCGTCGCCGATTTCCCGGTTTGCGTCTTCCACGAAGCCTGCTGCCACTGCAGTGTAGGGCGAATATCGGTTACAACGTCGTCACCCGCTCTCCAGCCGACGCCTTGATCGTCCATCGCAGTCATCATATGAGCGCCCGCGGACGAGCCAGCTGGCCCGGTAAAGGCGAATTCCGGCACCCAGGGCGACTTGGACGTCACGGCCGCGCCCTTCTCTACGAGATGGTCCCGCAGCTTCACGATCAGATGCATCGGCGACAGCGTCTTGCCGGTGTTCGACGCCGGGCATACGTTCGTACAGCGTCCGCATTCGACGCATGCATAGAAGTCAAGCATCTGCTTCTGCGTGAAATCTTCGATCCTGCCGACGCCGAACGATTCGGCCTCCTCGTTCTCGAGATCCAGCTTCTTCAAGCGGCCGACCGGCTCCTGGCGCCGGAACCAGATGTTGACCGGGGCCGTCATGATATGAAAGTGCTTCGATTGCGGCACATAGACCAGAAAGGCGAGCAGAATGAGCAGGTGAAGCCACCAGCCGGCGTAAAAGGCGGCCTTCGCCGCACCGGCGGACAAGCCGACGAACGATGCGGCGATCGCGGACGAAATCGGAGCGTAGGCGCTTGCCGGATGCCCGAGCCATACGCGTTCGAACGCAAGCGACAGCAGAACCGAGAGCATCAGGCCGAGGATGAAGAAGAGGACGAGGCTCGGCTTCCATCCCTTTTTCAACCGGGGCAGCTTCTCGGCATACCGGCGGAACGCCGCATACCCCATCGCGATCAGGATCGAGAAGACAGTCGCCTCCTGCAGCAGGCTGAACGCGTCGTAGCCCGGGATCGGCAGATTCTTTCCCCCGGTCAGTCCCTTAAAGATCAGTTCCAAAGCCCCGAATTGCAGGATGATGAAGCCGTAGAAGATGACGAGATGCATGACGCCGCTTTTCCTGTCTTTCAGCAGCTTGGTTTGCCCGAAAATCTCGGCCATGAACGCCCCGGGCTTCTCGCGGCCCTGCCTTCTGAAATCGGCAGGCTGCCCGAGCTTCATATACAAATAACGGCGGTACACGGCTTTGCCGAACAAAAGGACGCCGTATCCGGTTACGGCCACAAACAACAGCGCGTTCACGATCTGCCACATCATCTCGCCCGACCTTCCTTTCAACTGATTTGGAAGCGGTTACAAACAGGTTTCATAAAAATCTTACGAGTGAAATACGTTGACAATAAGTACCGTTTCTCATAAGATTAGGATAATGAATGAGTATTCATTCAGTTATTTGAATCTTAACATCGGGGTGCCCGAAATGACAAGTAGGAAAAAAGAAAAATATCATTTTATTTTGGACGCCGCCTTGAAAGTGATTGCCGAGAACGGGTACCACAACGCACAAGTATCGCGGATCGCCAAGGAAGCCGGGGTCGCAGACGGGACGATTTATTTGTACTTCAAAAATAAGGAGGACATCCTTATTTCGCTGTTCCGGGACCGGCTCGGAGACCTCGTACAGCTGTTTCACGACAGCATTCAGGAAACCGATTCCGCGGATGAAGCGCTTCGCAAAATATGCGAAATTCACTTCACCCAGCTGGAGACGAACGTCAACCTGGCCTACGTGACCCAAATCGAGCTCCGGCAAAGTTCGATTGAGCTGCGCAAGGCGATCGGCGAAGTCGTGAAGACGTACATCGAGCTCATTGAGAAGGTGCTGCGGCAGGGCATCGACGCCGGCTTGTTCCGTGCCGATCTGGATGTGAAGCTGACCCGGCTGCTGGTGTTCGGCGCCATGGACGAGGTCGTCACGTCCTGGCTCATCTCCGGCCGCAAATATACGCTCGCGTCGCAGGTCGACAAAACCGTCGATTTTTTCATCAGAGGCTTGAAAGCATAGGTTCTCTATATTGTATGGGGAGGGGCAGTACACATGAACATTTATGTGCTGATGAAGCAGACGTTTGACACGGAGGAAAAGATCGTGATCGCGAACGGCGCCGTATCCGAGGACGGCGCGAAGTTTATCATCAACCCTTACGACGAGTACGCAGTGGAGGAAGCGATCCGCCAGAAGGAACGGCACGGCGGCGTCATTACGGTCGTCTCCGCAGGACCGGAGCGGACCGCCGAAGCGCTGCGGACCGCCTTGGCGATGGGCGCGGACGAAGCCGTGCTCATCACGGACGACCGGCTCTCCGGGGACGAGTATGCCGTATCCAGGGCGCTGGCCGCTTATCTCGGGCAGCAGCCCGCAGACCTCGTACTCGGCGGCAACTTCTCGGTCGATACGGGCGCCGGTCAAGTCGCGGTTCGCGTCGCCCGGCTGCTGAACCTCGCGCATACGTCCTCGATCACGAAGCTGGACATCGCAGACGGGCGCGCCACCGTACTGCGCGACGCCGAGGGCGATACCGAGACGCTCGAAGTGACCCTCCCCGCCCTGTTTACCGCGCAGCAAGGCTTGAACGAACCGCGGTATCCGTCCCTGCCCGGCATCATGAAGGCAAAGAAGAAGCCGTTCCGGCAGCTGACTCTGGACGATCTCGGTTTGAGCGAGGCGGACATCGCGCCCCGGACGGTGCGCGAGTCGCTCTCGCTGCCGCCGGCGCGCCAGGCGGGTCAGCTGCTGTCCGGCGATCCGCAGCAGCAAGCCGCCCAACTCGTGCATCTGCTTCGTACGGAGGCGAAGGCGCTTTAATCGAAGCGCCCGACATTACGCATACCAAGGAGGGTTCACCCTATGAGCCAAACGTATATGATCGTCGCGGAAGTACGAGGCGGCAAGCTTCGTCAAGTCTCATTGGAAACGCTTCACGCCGCCGCTCTGGCCAAAAGCGAGGGCGACCGCATCACAGCCGTCCTGATCGGCCATCAGCTAGCCGAATTCGCGCAGGAGCTGTCCGGATACGGCGTCGATCAGGTCGTGACCGCGGATCACGCCGGGCTCGCGCACTACAACCCGGACACGTATTTCGCGGCTTTATCGGAGATGATCGACGCCGTTCAGCCGTGCGCCGTCTTCTTCGGGCATACCTCGACAGGCCGGGATTTGGCTCCGCAAGTCGCCGCCCTGCTCGGCGCCGGACAAATATCAGATGTGATCGCCCTGGAGAAGGACAGCTCCGGGCTGGTGTTCACACGGCCCCTGTATGCAGGCAAGGCGTTCGAGAAGAAGCGGTTCACGCAAGGACCGTTCGTCGTCACGATCCGGCCCAACAACATCTCCGCCGCCGCAGCTGTGCCCGGCTCGCAGGCCGAAATCGTGCAAGCCGCTTACGTCCCTGCCGCCGATCTTCGCTCCGTCGTGAAGGACGTGGTGCATAAAGCTTCGGGCAAGGTCGATTTGACCGAAGCGAAAATCGTCGTCTCCGGCGGCCGCGGCGTCAAAAGCCAGGACGGCTTCAAGCCGCTCGAGCAGCTGGCTGAAGTGCTGAACGCCGCCGTTGGCGCTTCCCGCGGCGCATGCGACGCGGGATACTGCGACTATGCGCTGCAGATCGGCCAAACCGGCAAAGTGGTGACCCCGGAAATTTACATCGCCTGCGGCATCAGCGGCGCCATCCAGCATTTGGCCGGCATGAGCCAATCGCGCATCATCATTGCCATTAACAAAGATCCCGACGCACCGATCTTCCAAGTGGCCGATTACGGTATCGTCGGCGACCTGTTCGAGGTCGTGCCGCTCCTGACCGAGGAGTTCAAGAAAGCTTTGGCCTGACATCAACAAGAGCACCCTGACCATACGAGGTCAGGGTGCTCCACGAAACTTTCAACTCTTATGAGGTTACCACAATTCCGCCCTGCTGGTGGATACGGCAATCGCGCCGGCCTGGAATAAGGTGGCTACGTCCTCTTTCTTCTCAACGAACCCGCCAAGAATAATATCCACACCCGTTTCTTTCTTTACGGTTTCCAGCTTCGGATAAGAGAAGCTGGGGAGGATTTCAATATAGTCCGGCTTCACTTGCGCCGCAGCATGAATAATCGTTCTTATGGAATGAGAATCGATCAGAAAGCCCCGCTGAATGGCGCTCAACCCGTATTTCTTCGCATGAATCAAGGAAGAGGTTCTCGTACTGATCACGCCATCGATCTTGATCACTTTGGACAGAAAATGAATGGATGCCTCATCTTCCTTGATGCCTTTGACCATATCCAGATGGAGATAAATTTTCTTTTTCGCTCTTTTGACGCTTTCGACGATGCCTTGCAGCTGGATGAGCTCGCCTTCAAGCAGGAAAATCACATCTTGGGGCGCAGCGAGCGCCATTTCCAGCTCTTTAAAATTTCTTACGGCCGGTATAACCATATTTTTGATCATAACGCGTCCTCCACGTCCAGCTTATCTTCCTGACGTATGGATGGTGTCACTCTTCGTCCTTCTCCCATTCCATCGTTCGTTTCACGGCTTTCTTCCAGCCTTTGTACAGTTTCGTGCGGACTTCTTCCTCCATATTCGGCACGAACGTCGCATCCCCGCTCGCACGCTTCGCAATATCTCCTTTGTCCCAGAAGCCGACAGCGATCCCAGCCATATACGCCGCTCCGAGTGCCGTCGTTTCCGTCACCTGAGGCCTTTGTACGTTCACCCCCAGAAGGTCTGCCTGGAACTGCATCAGCAAATTGTTCGCCGTAGCTCCGCCGTCCACCCGCAGGGACTGCAGCTTCAATCCGGAGTCGCTTTCCATCGCGCTCAGGACGTCCTTCGTCTGGTAAGCCAGCGAGTTCAGCGTAGCTCTTATAATATGCTCCTTTTTGGTTCCCCGCGTTAAGCCGAACATGGCGCCTCTCGCGTACATATCCCAGTAGGGTGCGCCTAAACCGGCAAAAGCAGGCACAACGTACACGCCGTCGGTATCTTTGACTTTGCCGGCGTAAAACTCGGAGTCCGCCGCCGAATCGATCATTTTCAACCCGTCGCGAAGCCATTGCAGCGCTGCTCCGGCAATAAATATACTTCCTTCCAGCGCATACTCGACTTTGCCTTCCATGCCCCATGCGATCGTCGTCAACAGCCCGGACTTGGAGGCAACTGCCCGGTTTCCCGTATTCATCAGCATAAAGCAGCCTGTGCCGTACGTATTTTTGGCCATGCCCGATTCGAAGCAGGCTTGCCCGAACAGCGCCGCCTGCTGATCGCCCGCAACCCCGGCGATCGGAATTTCGGAGCCCCCGAATGTTTGCGGATCGGTGACCCCATAGAGGCCCGCGGACGGTTTGACTTCAGGCAGCATCGAGAATGGAATCCCAAGCTCCTTGAGCAGCTTTTCATCCCAGCACAGCTCTTTGATATTATACAGCATCGTACGGGCGGCGTTGGAATAGTCCGTGGCATGTATCTGCCCCCGCGTTAATTTCCAGATCAGCCATGTATCCACGGTGCCGAATAACAAATCGCCCCGCTGCGCTTTTTCCTTGGCTCCCTCGACGTTGTCCAGGATCCATTTGATCTTGGTGCCCGAGAAATAGGCATCGACGACAAGTCCCGTGTTGTCCCGAATGTAAGGCTCCAGACCTCTTTCCTTCAGCTCGTCGCAAATCCCCGCCGTTCTCCGGTCCTGCCATACGATTGCGTTGTATACGGGTTTTCCGTTATGTTTATCCCAGACGACCGTCGTTTCCCTCTGGTTCGTAATCCCGATCGATGCGACCTCCTGCGGGCGTATGCCGACGGTTTCCAGAACTTCCCGTGCTACCCCGCTTTGCGTTCCCCAAATTTCCATCGCATCGTGCTCGACCCAGCCGGCTTTCGGATACAACTGGGTGAACTCCTTTTGAGCCATGCCTACGATCGTTCCCGCTTTATCGAAGAGAATCGCCCGGGAGCTGGTCGTACCTTGGTCAAGGGCGAGTACATATTTCTTGTCCACACAAAAACCTCCTACTTATGTCTTGCTCCTGTCAAAGCACCCGTCATTTGCACGGCGTTGCATCCGGGAACCTGACTCCAGAAGAAATTCTCCGCACCGGCTGGCACAATCGTCCCTTATCCATTCCGGCTAAATGGCTTTGGAGTAGTTCCGCTTGGTCTCATCGCGAGGCGTGACCGCATCCTGCATCTCTTGTTCCAATTCGCTCGCGTACCTTGCGGCGGTCTCTTCGTCCCACCCGAACATCATCTTCATGCAATGAACGACCTGGTCCTTATATGCCTTGGCCAGACCCATATGAAACAGGACGGCCCCTGACCGCCGAATCAGGAAATCGACCGGTTTTACCGACATTTCCTCCTGTACGGCATACATCAAGCTGAGATACAGGTCGAGAGGCAAACCATACTTCTCCGCCTCGGCCTTGCCATTTCCCGATTTTGCGATCTCCAAAATTTTATCGATATTAGAACCATATAGCTGCGCCAATTTCCGGCCGCTCTCCAAGCTTAGCCCATATTGAAGCGCAAGTGTAGCCTTTTCTTCAACAAAATGCGCAAAATTCGAAGATCCGCCTACATCGCCGCCGGAGATAGGCAGCGTTTTGGTCCTGCAGGGTTGAAAGGTAAGCTGATATTCGTGATGAAGGTGCTCCGCAACCAGGTCGACGACCATCTCGGCCATCTTCCGGTAGCCGGTCAGCTTGCCGCCGGCGATCGTGATCAGCCCGGAGTCCGATTCCCAAATTTCATCTTTCCGTGAAATTTCAGAAGGGTCCTTGCCTTCCTCATAGATTAAAGGCCTTAAGCCGGCCCAGCTCGATTCAATGTCTTGCTCACGAATGCGCACATCAGGGAACATGTCATTGATGGCCTTGATCAAATAGCTTCGATCTTCCGTGGACATCTTCGGATGTGCGATATCCCCTTCATAAAAAGTATCCGTCGTCCCCACATAGGTTTTGCCGTTCCGGGGAATGGCAAAGACCATCCGCTTATCGGGAGTGTCAAAGTATATGGCCTGCTTCAACGGAAACCGGCTTTGATCAATGACGATATGCACGCCCTTCGTCAAGCGCAGCTGCTTCCCTTTTTTGGAATTGTCCTTCTCGCGCACCGTATCTACCCACGGCCCTGTTGCGTTTACAATCTTTTTGGCAAACAGCTGTATCGTTCTTCCCGACAACCGATCGACAACCTGGGCTCCGATTGCCTTGCCGTCCTCATACAAGAACTGCTCGACTTTCGCATAGTTCACAGCGAAAGCACCAAAATCTACCGCGCGTTTAAGGACTTCGATCGTCAGTCTGGCATCGTCCGTCCGATACTCGACATAATAGCCGCTGCCTTTCAAGCCTTTCTTCTGGAGCAAGGGCTCCCTTTGGAGCGTCTCGCTGACATTCAGCATCTTGCGCCGCTCGTTCGGCTTCACGGCGGCTAAGTAATCATAAACCATTAAACCGATCGAGGTTGAAAAAGTGCCGAACGTTCCGCCTTTGTAGATCGGCAGCAGCATCCACTCCGGCTTCGTCACGTGCGGTCCGTTCTCGTACACGACGGCCCGTTCCTTGCCCACTTCCGCCACCATTTTGACTTCGAAGTTTTTCAAATAACGCAGTCCGCCATGAACCAGCTTCGTGGAGCGGCTGGATGTTCCCGCGGCGTAATCCTGCATCTCTACCAATGCGACCTTCATCCCCCGGTTAGCGGCGTCTAAGGCAATACCGCTGCCTGTAATTCCGCCGCCTATCACTAATAAATCCACATGCATACCGTTTATTTGGTCTAATAAGGCGTCACGATCGAGCCCTGAAAATTTGGATGGCATCTGCTAAAACTCCCTCGCCGTTTGATTTACATGGTTGACGGAAACACAAAAATCCACACCCATTCGTATCCTTATTATGCCTAAGGATACCAAAAAGTGTGGATCTCAACATTCTCCGTCACATTGTATTTACTTGATACTAATCATAGTATTAGATGCAGCCGCTGTCAAGGGAAATGATCAGGGGCGTGCCTGGATTCGCCTTTCGTCAAGCGGGCGCTACGGCTTGCTCAACCTGCGGACCCATTCCGACAAGCGCTCTTTGCCGTTCACATAAATACGCTTCAGCTCCAAAGGCGGCTGCGCCGAAGTGGTCCAGCCTTGCCGGATTGTAAAGGCGTAACGGAACCCGGCCTCCTCCAGCACGGACAACGTGGTCTTGTTGAATTCGCCGTACGGGTAACAGAAGACGTCGGCCTTCGTCCCGAGCTTCTCCTCAATGAGCCGGCGCGCTTCCGTAATTTCCTCCTTCTGCTTCTCGGGAGAAAGCTTGGGCAGATGCGGGTGCGTCATGCCGTGCGGCTGAATATCCCAGCCCGACTCGTGCATTTGCTTCACCTGCTCCCAGTTCAGGTAACCGTCCTGACCTGCGACGCCGGGAGACATGAACAGCGTTGCGGGAAATTGATGCTTCTGCAGCACAGGCATCGCGTGCTCGAAGTTGTCTTCGTAACCGTCATCGAACGTCAGCAGCACGGGCTTCGGGGGAGCCGGCTTCTTTTTCTCAAGGATCAGGATAAATTCGGTTAAGGAGAGCGGCGTAAATCCGTGCTCGGCCAAATACGACATTTGAGCGGCGAACTTGTCCGGAGCAAGCACCAGCGAATTGCCCGGATCGTGACCGATGCTGTGGTAGTTGAGCACGGGCATGGATACCGTCTTCTTGTCTAGCGCAGCGGGGAAGGCTTCCGCCTCCGCGTTCGCGGAGGACCCGGCGTACACGACGGCCGTTACAGCCTCACGGCCTTCCGCAGCCGCTTCCGCCGCGGCTTGGGAGGCCGCCGCGGCCGCAGCCGTCTCGTTGACGCCGGGCGATGGCGCCGGGGCTTCGGGCGGCGACGTTGCCGCAGGCGGCGCATCGCCGGAAGCGCCAGCATCTGCGGCGTCCGTGTCCGCCGCGGACGCAAGCGCCGCTGCTGCAGAAGGCGGCACAGCCGCATCCGGTTCCGCAGGCGGCAGCGTCTCCTGCCGGGGCACCGCCGCAGTGAGGGGCGCTTCCCGCCCCGGCGGCGAGCCGGCTGAGGAAGTGCAGCCGGCGGCCCATAAACCGACGCCGGTCAGGACAGATAGCGATAGAGCGGAAGCCAGCTTACTTTTCATACGAATCCTCCCGCGCAAGAGTAATAAGCGAAGCCGGCAGCCTGTTTGCATGCTGGACATTCATGTCATTTTGATCCTCTTAGGTAAGGCTATACGACTCATTCTTACAATATGTATGCGGGCTGTCCGTGTTATTATTTCTCCATCGTCGAATAAATTCCTTTGCCCGCTTCGAAATCATGAGCTGCTCGGATGACGAACGGCAGCACTTGCGCGCTCACGGCCAAAAAGCGGAACGCCGTGCGCCGCAGCGCCCGAACATTCCGCTTCTGACCAGCCTGCCGCATCTAGTTCGCATGAGCTCTGCCCGTCACCCAGTTCCCTTGCCGGAACAACGGCTCTCGCTTGCCGTCCGGCAGCTCTCCGTCAATATCGAGCTCGGCCGATCCGACCATAAAGTCGACATGCGTCAGACTGACATTCGCGCCCTTCGCCAGCAGCTCCTCCTGCGTCATTCGCGTACCGCCCTCCAGCGTAAAAGGATACGCGCTGCCGATGGCAAAATGGCACGAGGCGTTCTCGTCGATCCCGGTGTTGTAAAACACCCGGTTCAAATTCGATATCGGCGAGTCGTGCGGAACAAGCGCGACTTCCCCCAGATAACGGGCTCCCTCGTCGGTTTCCAGCAGTGCGGTTAAATAGTCCAAACCCGCTTCCGCCGAATAATCGACGATCCGGCCGTTCTCAAAGGTGAGCGAAAAGCCTTCCACCAGCCGGCCATTCAAATTGAGCGGCTTCGTACTCGTCACCGTCCCGTGGACTCCCAGGCGATGAGGCATCGTATACACTTCTTCGGTAGGCAGATTGGCTACGAAATAAACGCCCTGATCGTCGGTTGTGCCGCCGCCATGCCAAATATGGCCCTCCGGCAGCTCTACGGACAAGTCGGTGCCCGGTGCCCGGTAATGCAGCTTTTTATATTTCTTCGCATTCAAATCGTCTTTCGCCGTCTTCAGCCGGTCGATATGCTCTTGCCACGCCGCGATCGGATCCTCCCGATCCACCCGGTTCATCTTGAAAATGGTGTCCCACATCGCCTGAATCCGCTCATCCTCCGGCAGATCGGCAAATACTTTGGCCGCCCATGCGCGGGTCGGAGCTTTCACCAAGCACCAGCTGAACTTTTTATTGCGTACATAGCCTTGAAACTTTTGGCGCGCCACAGCGGCCGCTTTCGTGGCAGCCGTTACTTTATGCGAGTCAACGCCCTTGTATAATTCGGGGTCGGGCACTTTGATGTTCAGCAGCGCTCCCCCGCCTTCTGCGAGCTGTTCCATCATTTGCGCAGTCCACGCCGGGTAATAAGAAAACGACTCGTCCGGCGCATAAGCGAAACGGGTTTTCGTCACTTCCTCGTCGTCCCACTGCACCTGAACATATTTGGCTCCCGCTTGATACGCTTTTTGCACCACCTTGCGGGTAAACCCGGCGGCTTCGAGCGGCGATTCCACCAGCAGCACCTGACCCGGTTGAATGTTGACGCCGACGCGTACGACGAGCTCCGCATATTTTTCCAGATGTTGTTCAAATTCGTTGCTATCCATCTGCCTTATCTCCTCGTCCGAAAGTTCAAAATGTATATCCGTTAGTATACGCCAAAATGATGAATGAGCCCAAAGTCAGTTCAATATACGGAGCAGCACGCGCTCGTACAAGTTCCATGGCAGCAGCGCTTTCGCCCGCAGCGCGATTTTGGCGCCCCTGCCAAGCGGGTACCGCAAACTCGGGTTGGACAAAGCAACCACCCCGGCGATCCGATCGGCCACTTCCCGGGGGTCGGGCGCCGCTTGCGCGGCCTGCCGCGAATAACGCAGGACGCGCGCGAGCGGCTCGCGGTAGGGAGACGTGGCTGACGTGCAGATCGTATCAAAGCCTTTCTGCCAAATCGCAGTGCGGTAAGCGCCCGGCTCGATCAGGACGACGCGTACGCCGTACGGTCTCATCTCCAATCGCAGCGATTCGCTGAACCCTTCGACCGCGAACTTGGACGCGGCATAAGCCGAGTATCCCGGGAAAGCCGAACGGCCGCTGATGCTGCTTACATTGACGATACAGCCGGAACGGCGCTCTCGCATATGCGGCAGCACCGCTTTCGTGACGGCGACCAAACCGAAGAAGTTCGTCTCCAGCTGCTCGCGGAACCGCTCCATCGGCACATCCTCGACGAACCCGCCGACGGCCATGCCGGCGTTGTTCACCAGCGCGTCGATCCGCCCGTACCGCTCCGTTACGGCAGCGACGGCCAGCTCAATCGATTCCGGCTTGGTCACGTCAAGCGGCATCGTTTCGATCAGCTCCCCTACGCCGTCCCGCACCGCCCGTTCCAGCAGATGTTCGCGGGCTGCCACGTTACGCATCGTGGCGACGACCCGATATCCCCGGCGCGCCAGCGTCACCGAAACGAGCAGGCCGAACCCGCTGGAAGCCCCTGTGACGAGCGCTACGGGCCGTTTGGCATCAAGGTTCTCCTTGCCCATCTTCATGACCTCCTCCGTTTCAACCAGCAGATGTTCATTAACGGCATCCCGTTTGCTCTCATCATACTTGGGATGGGCTGAGGGGACAAGCGAGGGGACAAGCGCAGCCCCCTGCCGATCCGCATTTTCCCGGGCCAACCGCCTGCGGGCGGGTGTCCTTCCCGCTGCTTTCAAGCGCGTATTCGTCGGACTTCACATCCAAACAATATTTATCGATACGACATTAACTGACATATTTTTCAACTATCTCGATATATAATATAACAGGTAACCCATATTATGGAATAAATGAACAGGAGTAAAGACAAGAATGAGTAACAATGTGATGGACGCCATACTGGAATCTCAAGAACGCTGTAAACAAATCGGATTAAATCCTGCTCTTATTCCATCCCCTTCCAAGAAACTGTCAGCTCGTGAACTATATAACCGACGCATGAAATATGACGAGCTGCTGTCCGTCATGAGCCTCTTTGCCGGGCGGGTCATCCACTTGTTGTCGCACACCCCGATCCTTCTCGTTCTAACCGACGAGCAAGGATTTATTCTTGAAATGTACGGCGACCAGTTAATTAAGAAAACCGTCATGGATCTCGGCATCATCAAGGGCATTCAATACAGCGAAGAAGATATGGGCACGAATTCGGTACATCTTGCCTTACAGGTCGACGCGCCGGTGGCCATTATCGGGGAAGAGCACTACCATCAGGCGCTTCATCAATCGGCTTGTTACAGCGTCCCGTTTCATTTCTGCAGCATATTCCCGCTTTCGGGAACGATTTCGTTATTGACTACTCTGGAGCAGAACAACCCGATTTATTTGACGCTGCTCAGCAACATTGTCGATTCGATCGAACGGGAGATCCTGCTGATCAAAAATAATCGTCAGCTCGACCTGCTCAACCGCATATTAATCGAAAATATGCGCTACGGGATCATCATTACCGACGTTTACGGCCGCATTACGGAATCCAGCCCGTTCATCGAACAAATTACGCAAAGCGCGAAGGCCGATCTGATCGGCTGCTCCGTGTTCGACATCGATCCGTTCGGCCGATATATGTTTGAAGTGCTGCAGCACGGCAAATCCTTTGAAAATGTGGAAATTACGTTCGGCAATCCGCTGAACGGCGGACTCGTCTGCCAATTCGACAGTTATATCATTTATGACGAGCACCGCCGGACCAAAGGCATGTGCGCGCAGTTTCGCGACATTACCGAGCGCCATATGCTCGAGAAGCAAATTATCGCCGCCGAGAAATATTCCGCCATCGGCAAGCTGGCGGCCGGACTCGCCCACGAAATCCGCAATCCGCTCACGTCCATTATCGGATTTATCAAGATGTTCAAATCAGGCGCTGTCCCCCCGGAGAAAGAAAAGCTGTATATCGATATGGTGTACAGCGAGCTGCTCGGATTAAACGACCTCGTTTCGCAATTTGTGCTGATGGCCAAGCCCAGCGTACCCGACCGCAAGCAGATCGATATTCAATCCCTCGTCGAAGATACGCTGCATTTCATGGAAAGCCAGTTTATTATGAAAAACGCTTACGTTCAATACCCCCTAAGCGGTCAACCGATCTACCTGCATGCCGACCCCGCGCAAATCAAACAAGTGCTCATTAATATATTGCAAAATGCCCTGGAAGCTTTACACGAGAAAGGTACGATCCAAGTCAGCATCGAACGCGACGATAAGCATGTGCGGATTCGAATCGAAGATAACGGTATCGGGTTAACCGAGAACGAGCTGAAGCAAATATTGCATCCTTTCTTTTCCACCAAGGAGAACGGGCTTGGGCTCGGGCTGTCCGTCAGCTACCGCATTATCGAAAACCATGGCGGCACGATCGATATCACCTCTACGAAATATGTCGGGACGACGATGACCGTCGTGCTTCCGCTGCCCTCAGCGCAGCCTCCGTACAGCAAGTAAAGCTGCATAGGTTTACGCACGCTTGTATACGCCAAGAAGAACCGTCCGCTCTGAACTGGTCAAGTTTTTGTAGACAGAGATATTAAAGCCGCTAAGCGCACTCCTTCCTGTAGGGAATGGGTGCGTTGTTTTTTAATCTAGATTGAGGCCTTTCGTTATTGTGAAAGAGCGCATGAACATACACAGCCTCCCGTAGTTCCTCAGGACTCCCAGGGCGGTAGTCTATGTACAGCTCATTCTTAAACCAACCAAAGAAGCTTTCGACGGGGAGGCGGTTCACTCCATCCGACCAAGCTTTAGCTACAGGCGTGTCACGGATCGACTTCGCAAGGATGGCTGGTGGACAAGTAAATAACGTGTACTCAAGGCCATGCAGCGGCTAGGAATTCAGGCAAGGCTTCGAAAAAAGCAAAAGCACAGAGTAGGAACGGAGCATCATTCCGTCGGTAATGTCCTGAATCGGAACTTTACTGCTACACGCCCCATGGAAAAGATCGTTACCGATGTTACATACTTGTATAGTCGCGGTACCGTTCAATACTTGTCTGTCTTCGTTGATCTCTACAACAATGAGATTTTGGAACTTGAAGTCAGCGACAGGAACGATCTTGAGCTTGTCATACGTCCACTCCAAAGACTGCTTTCCACCAAAAAGAGCGATTTTGGAGCTTTTTTAATTGTGCGATCTCCAATTTTAGTTTCGCGTTCTCGTACTGTAATCGTTCCATCTCGGAAGTGAAGGTCGTTTTAGGTCTGCCAATAGCAGGCGTTCCCTTAGGTCTGCCCTTCGCTTTAGGCTGTAAGCCGCTCGCACCATGCTCGATATAGATTGTCCTCCAACTACGGATAAGCCTTGGTTCTAATTGGTGCTGGACAGCCAGTATTTCTATGGATATGCCTTCTTTAAGATGCTGCTCCACAAGCCTTACTTTAAACTCCTGCGAATGTTTACGATGGATGGATCCTTTTTTGGACATGAAAAAACAACCCCCTAGGTAGACTTTTTCGGCTTTTTAATGCCATGTCTACATAGAGGGTAGCAGTTCAAACACGGGCGGTTCTTCTTGGCTGCACTCCGCAGGTTACGCGCGCGCTTCCGTTTCCACACTCACGCCCCGCTCTTGATAAATCCTCATGACGACCTGCAGCGCGCCGATCGCTTTCGGGAACCCCACGTAAGCGGAGCAATGCATGAGAAGCTCCACGATGTCCACCGGCCGTACCCCGACGTTCAACGCCGCATGGACATGAAAGTCCAGCTGATCGACCGCGCCTTGCGTAACGAGCGACGATAGCGTAATCAGCTCCCGCTGCTTCTCGTCCAGCGCAGGTCTCGTATAGATGTCGCCGAAACCGTTCATGACAATGAGCTCCTCGAACGCCGGGTAAAAGCCGCGAATCGCTTCAAGCGGCGGAAACTGTTCCAGTCCGGTAAGCTTGGACATGACTTGTTTGCCTTGTAAATAACGATCTTCGCTCATAGACAGCTCCTCCTTGATGGCATGCATTAGTCTAACGTTAACAATCGGGTTAAAATCGGCGGAATTTCCAACGGATCGACCATGATCTCGATAACCGTCGGTCCGTTATGCCGCAAAGCTACGGTAACAGCCGTTCGCACCTGATCGGCGTCGAAGCACCGGTGGCCGGCCGCTCCCAAGGACTGCGCAAACATCACCGCATCAAGCGGCGCCGTATAAATCGCCCCCACGCTGCGACCGGTATTGTAAGACATCCCTTTATCGACCATGTCCAGCCTTCCGTTGTTCAGTACGACGAAGATAACGGGGAGCCGGTGATTGGCTGCCGTAGACACTTCGGTGCCGTGCATCATGATGCAGCCGTCCCCCGTTAAACACACGACGGTGCGGTCCGGAGCAGCCGCTTTCGCGCCGATCGCATAACCGATCGCATGGCCCATCGCGCCGAACACGTCATCGAACACAAAGGTCCCGGCTTGCTCGACAGCGAAATGCTGAAGCGCGTAGAACGTATGGCTGCCGTCGTCGCCAAAAACGATAGCATCGGAGGGCAAAGCGTCGCGCAACGCACGAACGGCGTCAACCGCCGACAACACGCCGGCCTCCGCATCGCTTAGAGGCGTTTCCTCGACCTCTCCGGCCGTTGCCGCGGCTGCCGCTTGCGCCGCCGTATGCTCCAGCTCGATGAATCCGGCGCCTTTCTTCAACCGCGCGTTCATACGCTGCAAGTTTTCCTTGGCGTCACCCAGCACAAGGCACGTCTTGACCGGCAGCGCCTTGCCGACGAAGGTCGCATCGCAATCGAAGTGGATCACCTGCTGCGGCATCATCTCCGGGGTGAACCCGGACAAGGTCATATCGCTCAATTTGCTGCCGACGACGATCATCAGATCCACACCCGATTTCAAATACTGCCGCGCGGCTTCCGTACCGCCTAAACCGAAGTTGCCGAGGCAAAGCGGGTGCGAGGTCGGGAACGCTCCTTTGCCGCCCGGACTTAAGATGACCGGGAGCCGGAAGCTTTCGGCCAGCGTGCGCACCTCCTCATACGCGTTCGCCGCCATGACGCCTTTGCCAAGCAGGAGAACCGGCTTCCGCGCGTTTCCGATGAGCTCGATCGCATCATCGAGATTCGGCGAGATCAGCTTCGGGATGTGCGTCGGCAAGGGAATGGAGAACGGTTCGATGGACGCTGTCAAGATGTCGAAAGGAATGCACAAATGCGCGGGACCTTTTATGCCGGAGCAAGCTTTCTCAATCGCATGCTGCACATACCGCTGCACCAAATCCGCACGCTCCACTCGTGCGCTGAAAAGCGTGACGGGTTCGAACATTTTCACCAGATCCGTACCGAATAGACTCGAGTCTTGTCCCATCGCCTTTCCCGAGTCTTCCGCCGAAGGTTGTCCGGTCAGGATCAACAAGGGGACATGATACGCCTTCGCTTGTCCGGCCGCCGTCAATAAATTCGTTCCGCCCGGCCCTGACGTGCCGACGGCCACACCCAACGTCCGATTCATCATGGCGTAGCCGGATGCCGCGAACCCCGCTCCCGACTCGTGCCGGGTCAAGACGAACTCGATGCCTTCCGCATCAAAATCCAACATAATCGGGGATATGGGTTTACCAGGAATGCCGAAAATATGGTCGACTCCCCATTTTTTAAAATTTGCCGCCAGTACTTGAGTAACTCGCATCGCTCTCTTCTCCTCTGTCTCTATAATGCCTTACTGGGGAAATGCAGGCAGGCTTAAACTCGGAAGCCGGAATAGGCGGGCAGGCGCTCGCTCTGCCTGCATCCATGCGCGACTCATGCTTGTGGTCCGCCGGGCTGAGCGACCCCGGGAGGAACGGATGCATAGCGGCTTACACCGTTTGACATCCTATTCGGTCAAGCTTGATTTCCCTGCGCTTGACCCCAATCGTATGCGACCCAAGTAGGAAAGCCTATGCGATTGGCAGCTTTGATTAGCATTTAATTCCACATTTAGGATAAAAATCCCTTCTTTTTTTCGATAATTTTCCAAATTTTATGCATGTTTCCACATTTATCATGTAGAAATCCGATTTTTCGCCAAATCATGAGCTCCATCGTGAATGGAAAAGCCGGAAGGGTCCCCGCTTCGTTTCGACATATAAAAATACCCTTCGCCGCCTTAGATGAAGGCGCGAAGGGCACTGTTTACTTCTTCCATTCGTTATATGCGCCGGCGGACGGCAAAAAGATTTGACTTTCGGACACCGGCTAGTCATCTTCATTCGGACACCCCGCGCCGCTTCTCCAATGGCCGGAACGCGCCACTTTGGTTTGCAAATATTTTTCGTTATACGGCGAAATGTCACCCCACAACGGAATTCGGTCTTCGACGTTCATGCCCGAAGCCTTGAGCGCTTCCAGCTTCTTCGGGTTGTTCGTGATCAATGTCACCGGCTTTTGCCGCAAAAATCGAAGGATGCTGATCGCGTCGTCATAATTGCGCGCATCGTCCTTGAAGCCGAGCTCCAGGTTGGCTTCCACGGTATCAAGACCTTTCTCCTGCAAAATGTAGGCCATCGCCTTGCTGAATAAGCCGATGCCCCGCCCCTCATGATTAGCCAAGTAACATAGCGCGCCCGTTCCGTGCCGTACGATCATCTTCATCGATTCATGCAATTGAAACCCGCAATCGCAGCGCTTGCTGCCAAAAATGTCACCGGTGTGACAAATGCTGTGCATGCGGATGAGCGCCCGCTCGGCGCCGGCAAAATCACCGTACACCAGCACGCTGGACTGCTGCTTCTCCGCCAAGTTAAAGGAAGAGAGACGTCCGATCAATTGCTCCGTATCCGCCTGTTCCCGGCATATTCGGGCTGCCGCCGGATCATGAACCGGAAGCCAGCAGTACCACTGAAACAGGACCGTTTCCCCGTCCAACTCGACCGGCAGCCGTATCGGTCCGACCAAAATATTCGTCGTATTCGAGCCTGCCACCGTTTGAATACTATCGTCCAGCATGGCGGCGATATCGTGAGCGATCAATCGTATTCCACCTTCCTCGGACCGGGTCCGAACATGTTATACTAACAATTTGTCCCTGGGCTTGAAAAATATGCGCGCCGCGTTGAAGCCCCGCCCGAACGCAGCCGCACGGCGAGCCCCCCGCCAGCGCCCCCACTCACAAAATCTTCTCCCCGAACAACGCGCCGATGAGCTCAACCGCGGCCAGAGCCGTCCGGTTCTGCCGATCGAGCAGCGGGTTCACCTCGACGAACTCGGCGCTTCGGAGCACGCCCGCGTCGGCCAGCAGTTCCATCGCAAGCAAACTCTCGCGCAAGCGGATTCCGCCGGGGACAGGCGTACCGACACCCGGAGCTTCGCACGGGTCGAGCCCGTCGAGGTCAAGGCTCAGATGAAGGCCGTCCGTACCGTCCGCTGCCCGGTCCATCGCCCGCTTCATGACCTCTTCAATGCCGAGCCGCTCGATATCGCGCATCGTAAACACAAGGATGCCCCGCTTCTTGAGAAATTCACGTTCGCCGGGGTCGAGCGATCGCGCGCCGACCAGCACCGTATGCTCCGGCTGCACCTTCTCCGTCTTGCCGCCAATCCCGGTTAATCGGGGATGCCCGCAGCCGAGCGCAACCGCCAGGGACATCCCGTGGATGTTGCCGGAGGGCGTAGTCTCGGCGGTATTCACGTCGCCATGGGCGTCGAACCAGATGAGACCCAGCTTGTCGACGCGGCTGGACATCCCGGCCACCGTGCCGATGGCGATGCTGTGATCGCCGCCGAGCACAAGCGGCAGGCGGCCGTCTCCCGCCGCCTTCGCCACCGCCTCGCACAGACGTTCGTTGACTGCCGCGATTTCGTCCAGATGGCGCAGGGAGCTTGCCGTCCCCGGGACGGATAAGGAGCTGCACCGTTTCACGACCAAGTCTCCTTCATCCTTAACGCTGTGCCCAACCTGCTCCAATCGGCTGACCAGACCGGCGTTGCGAATCGCGGTCGGTCCCATGTCCGCGCCGCACCGGCTTGCTCCCAAGTCCATAGGCACCCCGATAATGGACAGCGTCCTGCCCGTTAGCTTCGTCATGCTGCTCACCTCTGTCCTGCATAATCGGATGAAGACCGGAACAAATGCTTGGCCACGAACCAGAAATTCGCCGGCCGCTCGGCGATGCGCCGCGTAAAGTAAGGGTACCAATGACGGCCGAACGGCGTGTAAACCCGCACGGCATAACCGGCATCCGCCAGGCTCCGCTGCAAATCGACGGCAATCCCGTATAGCATCTGAAATTCGAACCGATGCCGGGGAACGGCCAGTCGTTCGGTCAGCTCAAGCACGCTGCCGATCATCCGCGGGTCATGCGTCGCCACCGCCGCGTACCCGCCCTGCTCCAGGTGGGCGCGAACGAGACGGACGTAGGCCGCATCCACCTCCCGCTTACGGCGATACGCGACATCGGGCGGTTCGCGGTAAGCGCCTTTGACAATGCGCAGGTTCGTCCCTTGCGTTCCGATCTCCCGGACGTCCTGCTCGCTCCGGAACAGGTACGATTGCAGAACGAGTCCGATCCGTTCCGGACCGAAACCGCTGCGCAGCTGGCGAAACAAATCCACCGTCGCCTGCGTGACCGAAGAGTCCTCCATATCGATCCGCACGAAATTCCGGCAAGCGGCCGCCTCGCTTGCGATGCGTTCCATGAGCTTCAAGCATAGTCGAGGATCCGTCTTCAACCCGAGCTGCGTCAGTTTGACGGATACGTTCGCGCGCAGCCCATGCCGTTCGATGACCGGGAACAGCTCCGCAATGGCGGCGGCGGTTTGCTCGGCCTGACGAGCATCCGATACGTTCTCGCCCAGCAGATCGAGCGTAGCCAGCAGTCCGCGCTCGTTCAGCCTTTTCACTTGGGCGAGCGCCTCGGGCAGCGATTCTCCGGCAATGAATCGATCGACGCCGAACTTCATGCCGTGTTTCTCAAAGAGCCACCGGACCGGAGCAAGCTCCGCCACGGTCAGTACGCTTCGTCGAAGCATCGGATCCAGCATACGGGCGCCTCCCTTACCAGCATTCGGAAATGAGCTTAAGCGCCGTCAACCTTGACAAGCCCTTACGGGAGTAAGGATTCACGCCGTCAGCTCCTTTCCGTCAATACGTCTTCTACGCAATCTGCCGCCCAATCAAGCTCATCCTCCCGAATCGTCAGCGGCGGGGCTATCCGGATGACGCGATCGTGCGTTTCTTTACAGAGCAATCCGGCTTCCATCAAGCGCTCGCAGTACGGTCTGGCCGGCCCCTGAAGCTCTATCCCGATCAGCAGTCCTTGACCGCGGACGTCCCGAATCAGGGGCGAGCGGATCTGCTTGAGCCGTTCCAGCAGCCAAACGCCTGACGTCCGGGCGCGTTCGGCCAGATTCTCGTCCTCCAGCACCTGCAGCGCGGCCAGCGAAACGGCGCAGGCCAGCGGATTGCCGCCGAATGTCGAGCCGTGCGAGCCCGGATTGAAGACGCCGAGCACTTCACGGTCCCCGGCAACGGCGGATACCGGGAGCACGCCGCCGCCAAGCGCTTTACCGAGCACGTAAACGTCAGGCTGCACGTCTTCCCAGTCGCAGGCGAACTTCTTCCCTGTCCGGCCGAGCCCCGTCTGAATTTCGTCCGCGATCGTCAACACCCCGTGACTGCGGCATAAAGCGGCGGCCTCGCGCAAATAACCGGCAGGCGGAATGATGATCCCGGCTTCGCCTTGTATCGGCTCGAACAGGAAAGCAGCCGTTCGCTCGTTTATCGCTTGCCGAAGCGCTTCGGCGTCGCCGAACGGCACCGTGACGAAGCCTGGCGTGAACGGACCGAAGCCCGCCCGGTATGCGGGCTCGGTGGAGGCGGAGGTCACGGCAATCGTGCGCCCGTGGAAGTTGTTCCGGCACACGATGATTTCCGCCTGCGAATCAGGAATGCCTTTGACCTCGTACGCCCAACGCCGTGCCGCCTTGATCGCCGTTTCGACCGCCTCCGCCCCGGTGTTCATCGGAAGCACGGTCGTTTTGCCCGTCCAGCGGCATACCGCTTCGTACCAGTCTCCGGCCAGGTCGTGGTGAAACGCCCGCGACGTTAACGTGACCCGTCCGGCCTGCTCCGTCAACGCCTGAATAATTTTCGGATGCCGGTGCCCCTGATTCACAGCCGAGTAGGCGCTCAGCATATCCAAGTAACGCCTGCCGTCCGCATCCTCCAGCCAAACGCCTTCGGCGCGTGTGATGACGATCGGCAGCGGATGGTAATTGGCGGCTCCGTACAGCTCCGCCTTGCGAATGAACGGTTCGGAACGGTTCATGCCGTCCCCTCCTCTCTTCCTCTTGGCTTTAGAGCATCAATTCTTCCGCCGCCTCCTCCAGCTTCAGGAAGCCCAAATAAACGGAGCGGAACAACCTCGATACATCCGCGTCGCTTAACAGCTCAGGCTTGAGATCGTCCATGTACGCTTGACCCTTCCAACGTCTCAACCATTCCAACTGCTCCTGCCGCGAACGGGGAAAAGACAGCGGCACCGACAAGTCAGCCATCACGTTCACCTACTCCTTCAGGATGATGGAATACCGTTTTTCGCGATTAATGAAATGTTGGAATTTTCAGACTTTATTACATCATATGATCGACATTTCCGCTTCGTGATGTTTTTATGCTCGTGCCCCTGAAGTGCCAAGCCTGTTCCAGCACAGGTATGTAGCGACAGAAAAAAGGCGCAGCCGCCTGACGTATCGATGTTTTGTTTGGCCACAAACAAACACGATATCCCAGGAAGTACCCCTCTATCAGGTATTGTATTCACTAGGCCGAGCTGTCTTTCCTCCCCCGGTCTCCCCGGCTTAATACGGCACACGGACCGGGACGCAGCCCCTTGCATACGAATAGCCCGCTTCCCCGGCAGGAAAGCAGGCGGTTCGACAGTACGTATTCGCGGCTGGTCCGGCGTCCGCCCATTTGCATGTCTCTCTTCAACCGAAGTATAATGAGAACACACGTTCCTTGAGGAAAAACATACCTATTTACGCACATTATAAGGACAACAGGTGATCGAATACGATGGACCCGAACCGCTTTTATGAGGAAATCCGAATCAAGTACCAAGGCGAAGATCGCGCCAAGTTGGTCATGCAGCAGCTCAGAACGTATCAAGAAAGCAAAAAGCACCGCAAATGGTGGCAGAAGCTGCGCATCCTCAGGAAAACAAAAACGCAGCCCAAACCTTGGGATTGAAGCCGTTCATGGATGCCGCGGGATCACTGGCCATGGCATCCGGGCGATCGTACACCCGGATTCGCAATTCCAGCCAGGCGGCCCAGGTTGACCGCCGCCTGGCTACACGCCTCCAAGCATCCGCAGCACGTCCTCGTTCCCCGGCAGCGAAGATACGGCGCCTTTACGCGTCGTTGCGATCGCGCCCGCCGCATTCGCGTAAGCCAGCATCTCCCGGATGACGCCCGGTTCGAGACCGTTCACCGGTAATTCGCGCGTATGCAATTGATACAGCAGCGCCCCGATGAAGGCGTCTCCCGCGCCGGTCGTGTCCGCCACGGTAACGGAGTGCCCCGGGACGGCGACCCGTTCGTCCGCCGTATACCAGACGGCGCCGGCTGCGCCTTTCGTATAGACCACGTGCCGGACGTCGCCCGTGAACAACGAGGCGATCGCTTGTTCCTCGTCCTCCAGCCCGGTGACGAAGGCTAGCTCCTCATCGCTGATCTTCACGATGTGCGCTTTCGGAAGAAACGCCAGAATCGTCCGCCGGCACGCCTCCGGACTGCTCCACAACGGCAGCCGCACATTCGGATCGAAGCTGACGATGCCGCCCATGGCTTTCACCGCTTCAATCGCTTGAAGGTGCGCATATTTCACCGGCGCTTCGATCAAATCGACCGAGCAAAAATGCAGAATGTCGCCGTTCCCGAACGGAATCCCTCCGATCTCGTCCGCGGCGAGCAGCATGTCCGCGCTCGGATTGCGGTAGAAGGAGAAATCCCGGTTCCCGTCGCTGCTCAAGCTGACGAAGGCAAGTCCCGTCTTGGCTTCGCCGGTTCGAAGCACATGACGCACATCCACGCCTATGCCGCTCATCGTCTCGACGAGGAAATCCCCGAACGCGTCGCGGCCCAATTTGCCGATAAACGAGCTTAAGCCGCCGAGCTTCGCAACCGCGCACGCCACATTGAACGGAGCCCCGCCGGCAGCCCGTTCGAACCCGCTCACATCCTTCAGCCCGATGCCCTTTTCCGTTGGAATAAAATCAATCAGCGCTTCCCCAATCGTATACACGATAGACAATGAACGTCCCTCCTAAATATTAACCGATATCCCATTTCGTCAACGAAACGACCCTGCACTCGCCTTCGGAGAATAACGCAATTCCGCGCGCCTGTTCGTTCGGATAAATACGGCCGGTCATCACCTTATGCCCCTTCCCGAGGAACACCTCTACAGAGGAGACGTCGACGAAGATTCGCAAACTAAGCTTGCCGTCCTCCAGCTCGATGGACGTTTTTCTTTCCCCTTTCGGTCCTATCCCTGAACGATCGCGGTTGAAGCGGAACTGCCGCTCCTCCGCATGATAGGACAGCACGGTTTCCTCCCGACCGGACGTACGCAGCTTGATTCCGAACGCCGACGCACCCTTGGCCTCGATCACAACCTTCAGCTCATAACGGTCTCCTTGCGTCTCCAGAACCCGCTCCCCCTTCAGTATAACATCTGAAAGTTCGTAAGGGGCTTGCCGATACGCTTCGATCTCGTCCACTGGCTTGAACACCAGACGGTCGCCGTCCGTCAGCACCTCGCGCGGAACGGTCATCGCCCCCGCCCAGTGATGTCCTTGCTGCGTCGGCATCAACGATTCCCACATATCCATCCAGGCGATCATAACACGGCGGCCTTGTGCGTCAATCGTCGTTTGCGGGGCGTAGAAATCGAAGCCGTAATCGATCGGATAATACGCGTCATAATGAAAGCGGCCATCGTCCGTATCCAAGTGCCCGACCATATACGTCGTGGAATGCAAATTGCAATAATCGTCCCCTTGCGCGGGCACCCGCTGAGGCGACATCATCAGCACGTCCTTCGAGCCGAGCGCGAACACATCCGGACATTCCCAGTTATCGCCCAGCGTTCCATCGCTCTTCGCGATGACGTTCACATACTCCCAGTGTACCAGATCCGCCGATCGATACAGCAAAATCAACCCGTGTCCTGCGCCGTCATTCGATCCGAGCACGGCATAATACGCGTCTCCGCGCTTGAACACCTTCGGATCGCGGAAATCTTGGCGGCTCACGCCCTGCGGAATCGCCCCGGCAGCAATGACAGGATTATCCTTCCATTTCACGAAGGTCACCCCGTCCTCCGACACGGCGATCGCCTGCTCTTGCCGGTAGTCCCGGTCCTTATCCGGTCCGGTCTCGACATGCCCGGTATACATCAAGTACAGACGTCCCTCATGCTCGATCGCGCTGCCGGAGAAGCAGCCTCCCTGATCATAAGCTTCATCGGGCGCGAGAGCGACCGGCAGGTGCTCCCACCGGATCAGATCGCCGCTCACCGCATGGCCCCAATGCATCGGCCCCCATTTGGCCTCGTACGGATAATATTGATAGAACAAATGATACGTTCCGTTATAATGGATAAACCCGTTCGGATCGTTCATCCAGCCGTATTCGCTCATGAAATGGTAATGCAGCCTGAAGTCCGAACGCAGCTGATGTTTGTTTTCCCGAATAAAGCGGTTTGCTTTCTCTACGGTATAGGTCATTATGCATCCTTTCCGATCGCGCTGCGTCTTATATTTATTTAAGGAGCCCTGCACATTGAACAAGGGGAATATAAGGGCCATTATAGATGTCAAAGGTTTGACATGTCAATCGTTTGACATCATACGGTTTACGAAACTACGAAGCATCAATGCCCCGTAGTCCCGTTCTTAGCGCAGTCGTCTAGTCTTCATTCCGGTTACGTAGACTCCCGTTCGATCAATTCGACCGGAAGAATGTTGTGATAGTCGAATTCGGATTCGTCCAATTGCCGCTGAATAAGGTCAATCGCCAATCGGCTCATCTCTTCAATCGGCTGTCTTATGGTAGATAAGGAGGGGAACATCCAGGAAGCCGCGTTGACGTCGTCATATCCGACGACCCGTACGTCGCGCGGCACGTCTTTCCCGAGACGCCGGCATATTTGCACCACGAAAGCCGCAATGATATCGCTGGTCGCAAACACGCCGTCGATGTCGGGATGCTGCTGCAGCAGCTCTTCAATAATACGCTCGTACTGGCTTTGGTCGAACACGTTCATATCCGTTTGGATCATGACATGATCGGTCCCGCTCTGGTTGACGACGTTCTTAAACGCTTCGCTCCTTTGATTCGCAAGCAAATTAAGCTCTAAATTTCCGCAAATATGCGCGATCTTCTTGCAGCCCTTCCCGACCAACAATTTCGTCGCCAGCTCGCCGCCGCGGTAATTGTCCGAAGCGACAAATGGAATGTTGTCGCCGATCCGCCGATCCATGGTCACGACAGGCCGGTTTATATGCTTGTATTCCCCGACTTCCAACGTATGGCTGCCCATAATGATGCCGTCGACCCGGTTTCGTTTCATCATGTCGATATATTCGCGCTCTTTATTCGGGTCAAGCAAGGAGTTGCACAACAGCAGCTTAAATCCGTATTGATGCGCGTAGTACTCCAGATGCGTCGCCAGCTCACCGAAGAACGGATGGGACACGCTCGGCAGAATCAGCCCGATCAGGTTCGATTGCTTCTTCAATAACGAGCGCGCGATTTCATTGGGGCGATAGCCAAGCTCGTCCATGCATTCGTATACTTTACGCCGCGTCGCTTCGCTAATATAACCCCGATTGTTCAATACGCGCGAAACCGTCGTTACCGAAACCCCTGCCTTTAACGCTACATCATTAATGGTTGCCATACGCCGTACGTGTCTCCTCTTCTCCTCAAAAAATGGCTTATGCCAAACATACCTGAAAATGATCCTTGGGTAAAGGACAAGCTGGCCTCATATGCCGCCGTTATTGGCAAGGCACAGGCTTACGAACCTTCCCTCCCGGCTAGCCGCCCAGGTTATTGACGGCATTCACGGTAACCCCGTTCATAAACGATCGGACGTTGTCGACCGCCGTTGCCATTAATCGGGCTCTCGCTTCTTGAGTGGCCCAGGCAATGTGAGGGGTAATGATGCAGTTCGGCGCGGTAAGCAGCGGGTGTTCGGCCGGCGGCGGCTCGACCGCCAACACATCGAGCGCAGCGCCCGCGATACGTCCGGCGTGCAGAGCCTGAGCCAACGCCTGCTCATCAATAAGCGCGCCGCGCGAAGTATTGATGAGGAAGGCGGAGCGCTTCATTAATTCAATGCGCTCGGCATTGATCATGCGCTCGGTAGCCGGCGTTAACGGGCAGTGCAAGCTGACGACGTCCGATTCGGCCAGCAGCCGCTCCAGCGGCACCCACTCGACGTCTTCATGCGGCGGCGGAGTCGTCCGGCCGCTGCCTGCGGCAAGCACGCGCATGTCCAGCGCCCGGGCGATCCGGGCCGTTTGACCGCCGATCCGGCCCAGCCCGACCAGCCCCATCGTCTTCCCGGACAATTCGACCAGCGTCGACCGGGTGAAACAGAAGTCCTGACTGCGCGACCACTCGCCCTGCTTCACCGCCTCGTCATGCCGCCCCACCTGCGAACTGAGCTCCAGCAGGAGAGCGAATACGAATTGGGCGACCGATTGCGTGCCATACGTCGGCACATTCGTTACGGGAATTCCCCTCTGACGGGCAGCCTCCGTATCGATAACATTGTACCCCGTCGCCAATACGCCGATATACTTAAGCTTGGGAAGGCGGGCCAGGGTATCCGCCGAAAGCGGCGTTTTGTTCGTAATCAAGATCTCCGCTTCATAAGCGCGATCCACAATCTCCTCCGGAGAGGTGCGGTCGTATACAACCAAGCGCCCCAGCTTCTCCCATTCACTCCAACTCAAATCCCCCGGATTTAAGGTATAACCGTCCAGTACCACGATGTTCATCAACGTTTTCTCCTCCCTGAAGCTCCTGTTCTTTCTTGAACTACCATCCCTTATACGGTTTATTTATAAGGCCTGGTTTAACAAATACAAGTCTTCTTCTTGATTCCGGTCTTTCCCAGCGCTTCTACTTTGCGGATGTATGCCGTGGCGAGCGGCACCTTGCAAGCGGTTTCACCTACATCCACATGGACCTTGCCGATTTGTTCCGCCACTTCCCTCGCTTCCTCCTGCAGAGCGGCAATCGAGGTGCCTGCCACGATAACGAAGCCGTTCATCGTGTAACGCACGCGGTTACGCTCTTCATGAATCGTCTCCCGCACCCGCTTCAGCAGACCGCGGATTTCCGCGATATCCAGCTGCTCGTCCGGTGTTATCGAGATGTAGTTCGCATACGTGCTCCAGCCGCACGCAGCGATCAGCTCCTGGTCCGAATCGAGCCATTCCCTCGCCAGATCGAGCGCGAACGGACTTTCCGCCGCTACGCCCGCCACCGTATACTCGGCAAGCATATGCCAGTATGCCTGCCTGGCCCAAGTCTGAAGCTGTTCCTTCCCCATCTGTTTCGGATTTACCGACAGCCCGGCCAAATACATCGCGTCATGATTACCGGAATCGTATAACGCCAGCGCTAACGCCTGATCCTTGCGAACCTGCTTCACCAACGTTTTTAAATCTCCGATCTTCACACCGAAGCAAGGTTCTTTGGCCCCGTGACGAAAAAACGTTTTTTTCGTTTGTTCCGTTCCCATGGCTTCTAGCTTGCTCATAACCTCTTCCAAAGTCAACATAACCACTTCCTTATAAGGCGCAGTTTAGTTATATCCTATCACACTCCCGGCCATCTCCCAAGTATCCAAATCATATAAAAGAGCCACATTCGTGGCTCCCGCTCCATCGCCTCAGAAGAACAGGCAGCTTGCGAATGAAACCCGGTCTCTCCGCTTGCCGCCCAGCAGCTTGTAGACCGGCACGTTCAGCTTTTGCCCATCCTCTCGAGACAAGCGAATTCGATGCTGGCCAGGAGCTGTTTTCACTCCCCGGCTAAAACCAATACCATAATCCCGCGGGATCAGCACCTTCTACAACCGTCCCTCTCCCTGCCGCCGAAATGAAGGGTCGTTATGCTCCCCGACGGATCGCGTCACCTGATCGAGACAACGGAGAAGCCGTCCCGCCAGTTCACGGGTTAGCTTGCCCGAATCCACCAAATCGCGGATTTCCTCCCGTAGAGCGCGGACCGCTTCCAGCCAATGCTTCGGCTGATACAAGCTGAAGGCTTCCTGCCCTGCCTGTCCGCTTGCATCGGGGCTCAACAGCTGTACTCTGCGGCTGTATTCAGCAATGACGGATAACGATATTTCACGATTGTCATTCCGGATGCGCTCTTTCATGGCGGCTATCGCCGCTTTGTACATGTCGATTTTAGCGCAGCGCACCGATTCCGCATGTCGGATAAACCGGGCGATGCTTCTGCCTTCGATTACGAACAAGCCCGAGATGAACGATCCCATGTCGCGGAGGGAGGGTGCGGACGGAAAGGGCGTCCCTGGTGTCAACAGCAATTCCAACTGATTCAGCAGCTCTTCAAACTTATAAGCCGTCTCCCGGGAAATGCGTTCGTTCTGAAATAAGCTGCCCGCCTCCTCGCGCTCTGCCTGAATGCCGATAAGCCGGATTTCCGACTCCCGAAGCGCTTTGCGCTCCCGTTCTTCGGAGATGACCGATAGCGCAGCCGCTTCGCTGCAAACCGACAGTTCCTCGCGGATCAGACGGATCGTCGCCTGGAGGATTCGAATGCCGCCCGCTTGTCCGATCTCCTCTTGCTCCGCTTCGGCAGCGTCGTCTTCTGTCTTCATGAGCACCGGCAGCACAAAGCTTGCGGTTACCATCGTGAATACGATAACCCCGGCCGCCATAAAAATAATCAAGTCGCGTTGGGGAAAGGGCGACCCGTCCTGCAGCGTATAAGGAATGGAGAACGCTGCGGCCAGCGTGATCGCGCCCCGGACGCCGGATAAAGCGGTCAGCAGAGCCGGCTTCAGCTGCGGCTTGGTTATCTTATTACGGCTGCCGAGCAGCCAGGCTCCCGTCCAGCCTGCATAAATCCACAGAAACCGGAGCGCAAACAGCCCGGTGGAAAGGACTGCCACATACAAGAGCACCCGACTGATGTCGAAAGCCCCGCTCTCAACAGTAACAGCGGTGACGACGGGAATGTGCAGGCCGAGCATGATGAATACCAGTCCGTTCAGCATCAATAAAATAACCGACCAGGTGCTGGCCGATACGATTTGCAGCTTGAGCATGGAGGATTCGGCGCGTTCCTGCTCGATCGCATGTACGATGCCGCCCGCGACGACAGCCAAAATGCCGGATACGTGCAGTTCCTCTGCGGTCAAGTAAATGAAGAACGGCGTAACGATTTGGAGCAGTGTTTGTAGCGTCGCTTCTTCCACGCCCAGACGCCGGATCAGCACCCGGAGACGAATGATCAGGAACGATAAAGCAGCTCCGCACACCGTTCCTCCGATTGCCATCCACACGAAGCTTAAGCTCGCCGCCGACAGGGAGAATACGCCCGTCAACATGGCGGCTATCGCAAATTTGAAAGCGACCATGCCGGATGCGTCGTTGATCAGCGCCTCCCCTTCGAGCAGACGAAGGATGCTCTTGGGCAGATGAACTCGGCGGGAGATGGCGCCTACGGCCACCGCATCGGTCGGCGAGAGAATGGCCGCCAGCGCAAAGGCAGCGGGCAGCGGAATGGAAGGGATCAAACCATGTATGCCGTACCCGGCAATAAACACCGTCGCGAACACCAAACCCAGCGCCAGCAGCAGAATCGGGGCCTTGAGCTTCCATAGCTCGTCCCTTGGCGTTTTTCTGCCGTCATGGTACAGCAGCGGCGCGACGAACAGCACCAGAAACAGTTCCGGATTCAACGGAACGTGAATGCCGAATGGCGATAACGCGGCCAGACAGCCGAGAACGACTTGAAGGAGAGGAAGCGGCACGGCCGGCAAGAACCGGTGAACGATGACGGAACCCACAATAATAGCGAGCAGGATGAGAATATCGATAAACAGCTCCATCTCGAATCCCCCTTCTTGTGTAAGCTCGAACCCTGTATGGGCACTATCATTTATTTAAACCAAAATAAGAAAAACGTACCGGGACGGGAGCGCGGGGTGCGCGGTTGCCGTGTGTCCGGGACGGGGGCGCGAGGTTGGGCATTTCGGACAAAATGAATTTAAGGGAACATTTGTTCTGTAATCCAACTACATAGTCGGCCGGGCCTACGCAGCGAGCGGACTAAACGGCTCAGCCGCCCGACATATCTTCCACATCTCTAACATGAATTTGATAATCACTGACCCTCTCGCCACATCCCTCGATCAGCGAACACGTAGACGCTTATGCTGCTTGTTATACCGCTTCCGCCGTTTCCTCCGCCATAAAATGCCGGTGACCCCGCGAGAATCCTATTTACTGCCCATAATTTCCCCGGAAATGATTTGCCCGTTCCAGCTCCAGAACGACAATGTTTCGTGCGTCAGCCCCTTCACATGGGCCGCGTCCGCTGCCGTGCCCGTCTGTTCCCAAGTCCAACCGAGCAGGCGGCATGCGTTGATAGGGCACAAATATATTGGCCAGGCCGGGAAGTGTTGCGGGTCGAGGATATTTTCCAACCGCCGTCCGGGAACAGGCGGACGCCTTCGACCAGCACGGTTGCGAGGAGCTTGCGCAAAGCTGCGATGATAGAAGCCGAATCGGCTGTTCGCGCCGAACAGCTTCTCCAAGGCGAAGTAGGCGGTTCAGCTTTTACCCGCCAAGTCCATGTTGATTCTTGCCAGCCCGACAAAAAAACGTTCGTCAAAACGTCCAAGCTATCGGCTGTCGTATCTTCCGCACCGCCCATCGTGCGGGAGCTGTCGAGCCCCTTTCCCTTGCGGATCAAGTAGCAAACGTGCTTCTGATGTCCGGGATCTTCCTGGGCTATCTGGAATTAAACGGTTAGTTTTTCACGACTTTGGTGATGCCAGCATCCCTTGGAACGGATCGATCGGTTCGGCTGATCATTCAAAAAGTTGCGCGTTCGTATACATTGGTATACAATTTATGTGAACATTATTAACATATAAGAGGTTTATGATGGCGGAAACTTATCGCAAATCCAAAGTCGAGCATTATGTCTCGCGACTCCTGCTTCGAAAGAACGCTTTGAAGCGGCAAGTGGAGCAAGCGGAATTTGTGGAGATGAAAGATTTTTTCAGAGGGCAGCTCGCAGCCATCGATTTGATTATCGATGAGTTGACCGCAGAGTTTGCGCTTGAAGAATCACATACAAAGATCGAGGGGGAATCTTGCTCATGAACACAGGCACGACAGCGGCTAAACAGCAGCCGCAGCACAGCCAAATCAAGAAGTTGAAATTGCTCCGCAGGTCTATTTTCATGACCATAGGGGCTGCAATGGTTTCGGTAGGCTTAGAAATTTTTCTGGTGCCCAACAAAATCATCGACGGCGGGATCGTCGGCATTTCCATCATTTCCTCAGTGTTAAGCGGACTGCCTCTAGGTATTTTTCTGTTACTTCTCAACCTTCCGTTTCTTATTGTAGGGTATAAGCAAATCGGAAAAACGTTCGCGATTTCCACCCTATACTCCGTCCTGATCATGTCGATCGGCACTACGCTGCTCCATCCGGTCCCGCCCCTTACCATCGATCCGCTGTTAGCTGCGGTATTCGGCGGCATCATTCTGGGCATCGGCGTAGGCCTCGTCATCCGCTCCGGCGGATCGCTCGACGGTACGGAAATCGTGGCGATCTTGTTCAGCAAGAAGTCGGCGTTCTCGGTCGGCGAAATCGTCATGTTCATCAACCTCTTCATCCTCGGAAGCGCCGGCTTCGTGTTCGGCTGGGATCACGCCATGTATTCATTGATTGCTTACTATATTGCCTTCAAGATGATTGACATTACGATCGAAGGGTTCGACGAATCCAAATCCGTCTGGATCATTAGCGACTACAACAAGGAAATCGGCGAAGCGATTCTCCACCGTCTAGGCCGTGGAGTCACGTATTTGAACGGCGAGGGCGCCTTTACCGGAGGCCCGAAGCGAGTCATTTTCTGCGTGATTAACCGCCTTGAAGAGGCGAAGATGAAGACGATCGTAGAGGAAATGGATCCTGCCGCCTTCCTCGCCATCGGCAACATCCACGATGTGAAAGGCGGACGCTTTAAGAAGAAAGATATTCATTGAGTGGAACAAGCAGGCCAAAAACCTCCACCCCCGCCGGATCTGGCGGGGGTGGAGGTTTTTCATGAATCATATCCGTACAGGAGGTCTACTTCCCGTTCAATTGCCACCATTTCAGGTACGTGTAAGGATCAACGGGTTGCCATGGATTAATAGTATAAATGCCGAAGTGCAGATGCGGATCGAATTTTCCTTCCGTGCCGACCGGCCCGTAACCGGTATTTCCTACATAGCCGAGCAATTGGCCTTTCCGAACGGTTGCGCCCTTCTTCATGCCGTCCGCGTAGCCGGACAAGTGGGCATAGTAAAATTGCGTATTGTCATCCACTTTGACCGAAATGCGCCAACCGCCATACTCGTTCCAGCCGATGTTTACGATGGTTCCGTCCATGACGCTGTAAACGGGCGTTCCCTTCTTCGCCATAATATCGACGCCTTCATGTGTTCGAGTTTCCGTCCCGTCCGGAGACCATGTCCGGGAATCGGCGTAATTGTTCGTAAACGGTTCATATGTACCTGCCCGCAGCGGGAAAATGCCTTCCAGATATGCCGCAGGCTTTTGCGGAATATGAATGGCGAGTCCCGGCCATATATTGTTCGGATCGGCGATTTGCGGGTTCGCTTGGATGAGCGTGAGTGTGCTGATTCCGTAACGGGCGGCTATTTTCCAAAAAGTATCGCCGTTTTGGATGATATACGTATTCGGATCGTCAGGGAGCTGTAAGACTTGCCCCGGATAAATCGAGGTCGAGGATAGCCCGTTTGTTTTTACGATTTGATCAACAGTCGTCTTGTTTGCCGCAGCGATTTTCCATAAGGAATCTCCCGGCTTGACCGTGTATGCGGATGCATGGGCCGTCAAGGCGATGGACATACTGGCTACGGTGCTCATGAGCAGGAAAGTAATCTTTTTTCTCAAGCGGTGCCAACTCCTTTGATGTATTATGCTTGCACCGTTGATTATAGACGAGGAAACGTTTGAATTCTAACGTTAAATATTGGGAAGAAGCCCACCGCACAGTCACGCGAACTCTTGAATCTCAGACGCTCACCACGCTTTCGACAACCGTCAGCGTAGATTGGGTCGCGTTCAAATTAACCCTAGCGCCGATCGGAATAGCCGCCTTGTAGATCCCGTGTCCGGACGCCAAATTCGTCAGCAGCGGTTTGCCGAGCGGCACAAGCACCTCATTGATCAAATCGTCGTATGTTTTTCCGTAGGCCACCTGGCAGCCCGTGCATTCACCCATGACGATCCCGATGCAATCCCTCAATTTTCCAGCCAACTTCAACCGGTTGATCATGCGGTATACTTTGTTGATCGGCTCGTGCGTATCTTCCAGCAGCAAAATTTTCCCTCTCGTGTCAATTTCAAAGGGCGTTCCGAGCGTATCCGAGAACGAGGTCAGATTGCCGCCCACGATCGGACCCGTGACGTTGCCGCCCACCCTGCCGATGAGCGGAAAGCCCGGCGGGTTCAAGATAGGCCTTGTTGCGACCGGAGTAGAAGTTGCCTGAAAAAATTGATTGAAACTATAAGCGGGTTCGGAAGTAGTGAAATTGATGAGGAGCAAGCTGTGGAAGGTTATCAGATTGGCGAACTGGTACAGGACGTTAAGCAAAACGGTAATATCGCTGTAGCCCGAAACGATTTTCGGATTGCGGGCAATGACAGGATAATCGAGAAACGGCAAAATACCGGCTACGCCTACGCCTCCTCGCGTAGGGAGAATCATGTTGACGTTCGGATTCTCGATCATGCTCATGAAATCGGCTGCGCGTTGTTGATCCGTGCCGGCGAGATATCCGTCTGCGGCATAGACGTATCTTCCTAAGACAACTTGAAAACCAAGGGCTTGCAATGTCATCACTCGGTTGTTGATGATTTCCGGGCTGAGGGGGCTTCCCAATGCGACAATGCCTATGGTGTCCCCCTGCTGCAAAATCGGCGGTTTAATCGCCATAACTTCCCACCCCTCCACTAGGCATTTGTACCAGCATATGTACGTGGAGCCGGAAAGGTGCGGGATGAATGCGATATGCCGTCCGGTAACGAAACGGCCCAGCCTGGGCCCAGGCTCATTTTAACGTTGGAGCGTTTTTTTTAATGACCGATATGATCCAATAGAGGAGCGGCAAACATTCCATGACCAGCGCGAAAGTCGGCCAAGCGTGCAGCAGAAATTGATTGAGCTCGATCGAATTGTCCACGATATGCATGGAAAGTCCCAGCATAATCGCGCCGAACGAGAAAGTAAGCGGCCTCGTATCTTTAAGCCTGAATAGCTGGGCCGTGATGAATACCGGAATATAAAGCAGAATACTAATTTTAACAAATAAGCTGGACAACCAAATGGCAACCACAATAGGGTCCAAATTTTCCAGGAAGCCGCCGATTCGGATAAAACGGATCATTTCCAGCACCGGGTAGGTCAATTGCGCCGACACGTGCGGCCCAAACAACAGCAGACATAACAGGAAACTCATCTCGATAAAGTAAATGCTCGCAGCCGACGACCACAATAAGGAACGAAACGTCTTCCCGGAATTATGAATATAGGGGAAAATGAAAAGAATCAGCATCATTTCTCCGAACCAGGGGATGAACGGATACGTATCGCTAAATAGACGGCCCGGATTCAAATGCGTAAAGAGCGCAATCGTGCGGTTAAAATTCAAGTCTTTGCCATACATAAAAGGGATGAACGAGGCCGTGCCGAAAATGACGAAAAAAAAGCCGGAGGCACAACGAAAAATCGCTTCGATCCCCGCCCTTACGGCGATTGAAACGACAAAAGCGAACAAGCTGGCGACCATCCACGACGGTGTCGTCGGCAAATACACCTGGATAAGGAAATCCGTGATCTCCCGCAGCACCAGGCCGGCAAGATGAATAAAAAAGAAACCAAATCCGATCATCAGAATGATATGAAGCCAGCGGCCCACCAGATCCTTGCCGTAGTGAACCAGAAACTCGCTCGGTCTGCGCTTGGCAAGCGCAAAGGAAATATAAGTAATAAGCAGCCCTCCGGCAAAGGCAGTCAAGATGACCAACCAGCCCTGATAATCCGCCGTCGGGAAAATCAGACCCATTAAAAATCCCGTAGCCGTCGAAAAATGGAACAGGACGAACATTAAACCTAGCTGAAGCTGGGTGACCCGCTGCATGAACAGCCGCCTCCTTAGTTTCGAACGATGTGTGCTATAGGGCCAAACATCCATTCAATCAGTTGATTAGGACTTGGGAGGCCCTCGACGGTATAAACCGCGAATAAATACCCATAAGCGACAAGCAGCCAGCCGCCTACAATCCAGTAGGTTCTTTTTTGCCGTTGGCGGGCTTTTAGAAAATGCCACTCATAGTACGCTATCCCAAGAAAAATGACGGTCATGACAATCATCGCGATCCACCCTGTTGACGCTGCATCTGACGCACGATTGGATTTTTTTCAACGCCCGTTCTTTTCACGCTTACTTGGGTAACCACGCTAAATTCGCAGTTTTTATACGTGCTGCGCCAATGGTCCTGATGCTCGTACCATACTTTAGGATACCGCCATTCGATATATCTGCCGAATGCGAACACATCGATCCCCATTTGCTGCGTTTTTTGAATGGCACTCATAATTCTTCCCTTCAATTGCTGCGACAGCAAATTTTCGATCTTGCTGATTTGCTCCGGATCGTTCAAATCAATATCCGATTCCGATGACATGACGTCGTCTTCCGCTTCAATCCGGATATCAAATCGGATACGGTCTCCCGAGACAACGGGTTTTATTTGGGATTTCGAGTTCAAGATGAGAAAACTAATCGTTTTTCCATCGGTCGGCGACTTCAACGAAATGACGGAGCTTTTCATTTTTCCATCAATCCAGAGCGCCGCTCTCATCTCCTGAACATTGAAGGTTCCGACCATTTTTCCGTTTTTAAAGAGGGCGGCGCCATCCGTGCCTACCCATGTGCTTAACTTCCCCTTCTCGCTTACCATCTTCACTTTGCCAATCGTTAGCAGCGCGGCAGCCGCATCCCCTCCTCTTGCGGCCGCTTCTAACAAGTCTTTGACACTCGTATCCAAAGTGACTTTTCGTTCGGCAAATTCACGCAGCACCTCGGAAGGAAGCCGCTCAAACACAGGGGTTAACTCGGTGATGTCTTTTCCTTTCCCGGGGGCGACCAAGAAGTAGCTTTTCGTGTGAAAGTTCGGTTCACGGGTCACGAATTCCAGGATCGGATCGACGCCGGACTCCGCCATTTTGGTACCGACGATAATGATCCGGCAGTGTCCCCATGATATTTCCCGGGATAGATCCGAGCGGATTTTCCGGATGGCCTCGGGGATGCTGCCGGCTCTCTTGCTCACAATCGCATAAGGATTTCCGTCGCTGGCCCCTCCCGAAGGCATACTGCCCCCGGACGACAACCGGTTCGACAGGGGAAAGCCTAAGGATACTTCATAGCCGCTCTCCTCGGAAACGTCAACATACATACCGCTCACAAAGGCTCTATCGTTGATTTCGACCCTGGACCAGCATCCGGTTATCCAGAGCAAACAGGCGGCTGGCAGGAGCAAACGCGCGGCTTTCATTGTCACATGCAGGAACATCAGTCACCATCATCCTGAGCTAGTATTGGTCTTCCGCGATACGTCATCCGTTCATCGCTTTTCGTTCCGTACAGCAGCGGTCTTTTCTTCATCAGCCACCAGGGAGCCCGAATCAGTACGTCCTTCCAATCGCTAAACACGATAGGCGCAGTAGGTGAAAGATAGGGTGTGCCGAAGGACCGGAGCGATACCAGGTGAATATAAATCAGCAGAATACTGATGATCACACCGTATAAACCGAAGCTCGCGGCAAGGATCATGACCGGGAAGCGCAGGAGACGAAAGGTCAGCCCGAGATCGAAATGCGGTATGATGAAAGAGGCTATGCCCGTAATGGACACGACAATAACCATCGGAGCGGAAACGATGCCTGCCTGAACGGCCGCCTGCCCGATCACCAAAGCTCCGATAATGGAAACGGTTTGTCCGATCGGCTTCGGAATCCGGAGTCCGGCTTCCCTGAGGCCTTCGAACGTAATTTCCATAATGAACGCCTCGACGATAGCGGGAAAAGGAACATTCTCGCGGGCCGCAGCCACCGTGACCAATAAATTCGGAGGCAGCATCTCCGGATGGAACGTCGTTACCGCGATATAAACCGAGGGCAGCAGAAATGAAACCAGCAAAAAGATGAAACGAATCCACCGGATCCACGTGGCGGCAATGAATCGTTGATAGTAATCCTCGGCCGACTGAAGCAGCATGTACAAGGTGACCGGGACAATAATCGGAATCGGCGTTCCGTCCACCATTATCGCCACTCGCCCTTCCAGCAGGGCTGCGCTTAGCGTGTCCGGCCGTTCCGTATATTGCACCTGAGGAAACGGGGAGAACGGGTTGTCCTCAATAAATTCCCCAATATAGCTGCTGCCCAGCACGCTGTCTATGTCAATTCGGGACAATCGTTCCTTTACTTCATCGACAAGCGTTTGCTTGCATAAACCCTCCACGTAACAGATGACGACAGCGGTTCTCGTATACTTGCCAAACTCGCAATGCTCCGTTTTTAGAGCCGGATGTTTGATTCTTCTGCGGATCATCGTGATGTTGGTCGCTATATCTTCGACAAAAGCCTCTTTAGGTCCGCGGATGACGTTCTCATTTTCCGCCTGTTGAATGGACCTGATCTCAACGGACTTCATCGGAAACAAGACGAGCTGCGGCTCGCTGTCCATCAGACAAACAATCGTACCTTCAAACAAAGCATACAAAGCCTTGTTTAACTCCGTGCTTGTTTCCAGATACGAGACGGGAAGCCGCTTCAGCTCCACAATTTGATGCAGCAGCTCTTGGGCCGATTGCCCCGTCAATTCAAACTGAAGCGGTGACAGGACTTGCTCCTGCAGCAGCTTCTGATCGATCAGTCCCTCGATATAAATCAATGCGAAAGGGATGTTTCCCGGCAATTGAACCTCATGAAACTTAACGTCTGAACATTTGTTTAACTGCTGCCGAAACCAGCCCAGTCTCGCCGCAAAATCATTCCCTACAGGCGGTTCTGAAGAAACCTGTTGCGGCAAAGCGCCGCTAATTTTGCCTTTTCGCTGCTTGGTAAGCCATTTAAATAAAAACATTAAACACCTCTATAGGTATTTTCTGTATATCATGTCATCAAATATCGTCATTTATGCAAACGAATGCGTAAAGGGCTGTCCCTCCGTAGTCTGAACTACGCTTGGGACAGCCCTATGAACGGTAACCTGTCGAAACTTCAATTAGCTTCAGTTAAGCTCGGTCATCTTCTTCCTTACATATTCAATCGAGGTCGCGGCATACCAATCGGGGTCGGCTGCCCGCGTATGAAATCCGACTTCCATTGACAAATAGCCCTGATAATCGATTTCTTTAAGCGCACGCAGCACGGCGTCAAAATTGCAGCTCCCTTGTCCGGGCGGCAGACGGTCGGCATCGGAAATATGAATGTGGTGGAGCTTATCCTTCATGCGGTACACATAATCGCTCGGCACTTCATTACGGTAGATCGCATGATACGTATCAAACATCACCTTCACGTTGTCTTCCCCGGATTGCTCCGCCAGCTGCAGCGCGTCGTCGGCCGTTTCGATCAAGTTGCTGTCCGCCGAAGTAGGCTCTACCACCATCGTTATCCCGAGTTCTTTCGCATATTTGGCGCAATCCGTCAAGCCTTCCAGACTATAATTCCAAGCATCCTTCTGCGGCGTTCCGAAAACAGCCCAGCCCGCTACCCAAATCACGGTCGGGCATTCCCATTCGTGGGCAAGGCGGATCACATCCTTGTAATGCCTGACGGTAAACGCCCTCTCCTCCGCCGTAGGCGAGCTCGGGTTCATCCCCGGACCGCCGCCAGGCGCAGGCAGCATGGCAGAAACGTTCAAGCTATGCGATTTCAACAGCGCCTTAACCTCGCTTCTCCGTTCCTTGGATAAATAATCGGGCCAAGCATGCGGACTGGCGCAGCCGATTTCAATGCCGTCATATCCCATACCGGATAATCGCTTCACGACCTCCTCGAGCGGATACGACGGAAGCCAACTCGGAAAAGAACTGTACACCCACGTATTAAACGATATGCCTTTCATTGCCTGCACCTCCAAGAGTAATCGGAATATTACCAAACAAAGACGGCTTTTTCCGTTTTTCTTTCATCAAACATTTGAAATGCCAGCTCCGCTTGTTCCAGCGGGAATTTATGGGTAACTAATTTTTCGACATCAACGTTCTTTCTGACGATGAACTCGCAAATTTCTTCAAATTCCTGGATCGGGAAATACCACGAGCCCATCACCGTAATTTGCTTGCGAATCAACTGCTCGCTTGGCCGGATGGTGGATTCCCGGCATTCGCCTACGAACGCAACCCGTCCATGAGGTCTCACGCAATCCAAGGCTTGATTCTCGGCGATGGTGCTGCCCGAGCAATCGATAGCGGCATCGGCTCCCCGATTCCCGGTCAATTCCCGGATTCTGCTTACGACATCCTCGGTTTTCCCGTTAATCGTAAAGTCGGCCCCCAATTCCTCTTTAGCCAGCTTCAATCGCTCCTCGATCATATCGACGGCGATCACCGTCGCTCCCAGCGCCTTGGCGACCAGAATGCCCGCCCCGCCCATCGGTCCCAATCCGAATACGACCAGCGTGTCTTTGCCTGATATGTGAAGGCGCTTCTGCGCATGATAGAGCGTTCCGACCGCATCGGTAGATACCGCAGCCGCCACGTAACTCATGGAATCAGGAATTTTCATGCAATTTTTCTCAGGCACCACCATGTACTCGGCATCGCCGCCGTGAACATCGAAACCGACGCATTTCCATGAGGTGCAGAACATCATGTACCCGCTCTTGCAATGCACGCACTCTCCGCAGCCCAGCGCAAGGTAAACGGCAACGCGATCCCCTTCGCGAATCGAAGCGACGCCCTCTCCGGTCTGAACGACCAGACCCGCCGGCTCATGTCCCGGAATGATGGTTCTCGTCGCCGCCGCATCTCCCCCTACCACGGGATTGCCGTAATAGATGCTCATATCGCTGCGACAAATGGCGGAGGCTTTCATCTGGATCAAGACTTCATTCGGACCCGGTATCGGCACGGGAAACTCCTGGATTTGAACTTGCTTCTGGCCTGGGAATACGACACCCTTCATCGTGTTCATCCTATAATCCTCCATTCGAAAAAATAATTATTTAACAGAGCCCATCGTCAATCCTTTGATCATGTGATTTCTCACCAGAATGGCGAAGATGAGCACAGGGGTTGTCATAATGGTGGAGGCTGCCGTCAGCTCGCCCCATTTTACGCCGTACATCGTAATGAACTGATTCGCGATAACCGGCGCGGTCACCACATCGTTCCTGGACAGCACCAGGGCAAACATAAATTCATTCCAGCTGAACATCAGACAGATGATCGCGGTTGCCGCTAAGCCCGGAGCGATCAAAGGCAGAATAATCTTGTAAAAGGCCGTCATTCTCGAGCATCCGTCCACCGTCGCGGCTTCTTCCAAATCGATGGGGATATCGTCGAAAAAGCCTTTGAGCATCCAAACGACGAACGATAAATTAAAAGCGGTGTAAGGAATGATCAAAGCGGCATACGTATCGATCAGATCGAGCCAGCTCATCATCATAAAAACCGGAACAAGTGTGGCGGCCGGAGGAAACATCCGGGTCGACAAAATCCAAATCGCGATGTCCTTCCCTCGCTTCAGCCTGAAACGGGATAAAGAGTAAGAGGCGAGCGCGCCGAATGCGACGGAAAGAACCGTGGACACGATGGAAACGAATGCGCTGTTCCACAGCAAACTTGTAAACTCGCTTGAAGACCCTTTATTCGCGAACAGGGCGGTGTAGTTTTCAAAGGTTGGGACAAACACCCAGATGGGCGGCAGCGCCTGTGCATCCCACGACGTTTTGAGCGAAGTGAGCACCATCCATAACACAGGAAAGATGGAAATCACGAGAATGACGTACGTTAACAGATCGAGAAACCGGTTCAGGACCAACCGTTTCGAATTAGAAGGTGATATTCCCATATGTTTCAACCCCAGTACGTAAATGTTCGGTAATCAATCTTGATCCTCAGCTCATTTCGAAGTTTCTCTATAAAGAAAACGGATAAATTGCGACGTAATAACGATAACAAGAATCAGGAATAACCAGGAGATCGCAGAGGCATAACCCGTTTCCCAAAATTTAAATGCCACCCGGTACACGCGCAAGCTCAGCAGCTCCGTGCTTAAACCGGGGCCTCCGTTCGTAAGCGTCCAAACGACATCGAACGATTTAAAAGCATCGATCATCCGAATCAAGAGAACGACTAAAATAACCGGTCTTAGCTGCGGCAAAGTAACATGCCAAAACAATTGCAGCGGCGAGGCGCCGTCCATCCAAGCGGCTTCCACAGGATCATCGGGCAAGGACTGCAAGCCCGCCAATAAGGAAAGCACCATGAAGGGCGTCCATTGCCAGATGTCGACCAAGACGACAACGGGCATCGCCAGCGCATGGTCGCCGAGCCAATTGGGACCGGTGATCCCGAACCAGGCGGATAAATAATAATTGAAGATCCCGAAATCGGTGTTGAACAACCACCTCCACATCAATCCCACCGCGACCGGCGTAGCCATCATAGGCAGCAGCAGCAGCATGCGGATCACAGAGATGCCTTTCATCTTCCGATTCATAAGTAAAGCGATCAGAATACCAAGAATAAATTCAAAAAAAACGGCACAGCCCACATAAATGACCGTATTTAGAAAAGAAATTTGGACATCCTTATCCGTTAAGGCCCGAACGAAATTGTCCAATCCGACAAAGCTCCAACGTTCCGGCTCCGTCGCTTTGTAATTGGTCAGACTGGTGAGCAAAGAAAAAATAAAGGGAACGATGGTCATCGAGATGAGAACGAGCATCGTCGGCACAAATAATAAATACTTCAACCTGCCCGATTCCTGATTTTTAATCATGGGGTTCACTCCGTTTAATGCAGGCGCTTGAGCATGAGCTTTCAAGCGCCTGCCTTATTTAGCTCAATATCCCGCTTGCTTCATCAGCGTTTCAACTTGCTTGGCGCCTTCATTCAGCGCGGTCTTCGCGTCTTTCTTGCCCGATAAATAATCGTTCACGACGATTTGAACCGCTTCGGACACTTGATCGTAATTCGTAATCCGCGGTCTGCCTACGCCTACGCTTAAGGAGGACCCGAGAACCTGATAATATTCCTTCAATAAGGGATCGGATAACGATTTGGCTGCATCGTAAGCGGATTTACGAGTCACATGCTGATTAAATTTCAAATATCCTTTTTGCACTTCAGGGCTTGTCAAATATTCGGCGAGCTCATAAGACGCTTGTTTGTTTTTGGAGTATTTGCTGATTCCGACGCCCCAAGAGCCAAAGTGCGGGCCTCTTACCACGTTGCCGCCGTTGTCCACGCCCGGGAACACGAAGTAACCGGTTTCGCCGCCCTTGACCTTCGGATCGAGCTTCATATCGTGGTAGTTCATCCCCATGGCAACCTGTCCGGAACCGAACACCGTAGCGACTTCGTCCCATGTGTAGGTGAGCACGCCGGGAGGCGTTACTTTATGCTGATTGATCCAGCTTCCGTAGGTTTCGAGTGCTTTCACGCCTTTTTCGTCATTAAAGACGGGCTTCAGGTTCGCATCAAAGATGCTTCCGCCGAAATCGCTCAGGAACGACTTGAAATCCACAAAATTCGCTTCGTGCTTTTTCCCCATCAACGTCGTCCCGTACAAATCGATTTTTCCGTCGTTATTCGTGTCCCGTGTGAAAAATTTGGCGATGTCCAGGTACTCGTCCAGCGTTTGCGGAACCGCAAGCTCCCGGTTATACTGCTTTTTGAATGCTTCCATGTTTTTCGGATCTTTGAAGAGATCTTTACGATAGCTTACCGTCAGCACGTTCGATTGGATCGGAAGGCTCCAAATATCGAATCCCGATGAGACGATTTGATCCAGATTGATCTCGTTCATCTGAGGCGGATTCAGCTGAGGGGCATCTTTCTTAAACACGGAGGTATCCATGAACGCCTTGGCAATAAAATCGTTCAGCTGCAAGCTTTCCGGCTTTGCCGCTTTAATATAAGTCGTCATCGGCTCCAAATGCTGAATAATTTTAGGAACCCACGGCGTATCGATGGCAATCAGATCGTAATGGTCGCTTTTTTGAGCCAGCTCGGAGAATACTTTTTCCTGCAGATTGTTATACGGGAACGTATTGACCTCGATCTTGATTCCCGTCTGCTGTTCGTATTTTTTGGCCGCATCGATGATGGCTTCAGACCCGGCTTCAACGGTAGCGTACAGCACTTTAAGCGCTTTCGGTTTTTCATTGGCGGATGTGTTCGTTTCCTGAGCCGTTGGGGAATCATTTTTCGAGCATCCTGTGATAAGAACAAGTGCCGAAAGTGAAACAAGCATCAAATGTTTTACTTTTTTCATGAACCCTTACCCCTTTTTTTTGAATAGTTAGCGACGCCTTTTATTCAATTATAGGGAGATCGATTTATCGAAAACAGGAGAATAATTTAGCGCAAAGGGGCGAACTTTTTAGCCTCCTCAGGAATCCGCCTCATCGCCCGCAGCTCCGATGCCGTTGCGCCTGCGATATTCGGACGGCGTACAGCCGAATTCTTTCTTGAACAAGGTCCGGAAATACCGGTAATCGACATATCCGACTTCTTCGGAAATTTCATTGATCTTTTTGTCGGTTTTGAGCAATAGGGATTGGGCATGCTGCAGCCGGCTTCGTACCAGGTACCGGACGAAATTCATACCGGTCTGCTGCTTGAATATACGGCTTAACGTAACCGGATGCACCCCAACGACGTCGGCGATGGACTCCAGACTCAAGTTCGGGTCTCTTGACGTATCTACCATATGCAGCGCTTGGTCAAACCAGCTTAACCCGGATTGATGCTCCAGATGCATCAGCGCGCGAACGCCATCCAAAACAAACTTCCGGATCCTGCTTTTCAGCTCGTCCCACGTTTTGTGTTTGGCTACCCATTGTGACCAATAGTGCAGCTTCTCGTCTTCAATCACGATCATATCGCTCTTGCTGAGACCTTCGTCGAGCAGCGCCATCAGATTAACGCATTCTTTCTTGAGCTGATTTAAATCCAAATCAAGCAATGTATTCAGCCAAGCCTCCAGCGCCGTTTCTAAATTCGGGTAATGGCCTTCCTTGGCAAACGATAATATTTTTTGCCGGAGCCCGGCAGCTTGTTTGCCCGCATCCTTCCGGTCCTTTCTCCGGCTCTCCGGCGACGGCTGCGAAGCACCAAAAAACCTGCGGCTTTCCCAGGCTTCGATGGCGTTTTGCACGACCGGCAAAAAGTCGCGCTTGGCTTGAAACCGGTGCTCTCCCGGAACGGAGGAAGCGCTCACGACGATTCCGCCGTAATCGTGATTGACGGAAAAGGCGATCAGGATACGCTCCGGCGATCGTTCCCAGCGCTTTAACAGCTCCCCGGTATCCCCGAGATGAATGTCCTTGGCCTCCCGTTCGTCAAACCATAGGCTCGTGTTCAAGCAGCGCAAATCATGAATAAAGAGATAAAGGCTGGATAAGTGACCCAGGTATAGGTCAAACTCCTTCAGAAACGCCGCTTCCATCTCCTGCTTCACCTTGGTCACGACATCGCGGAGCTGGTCGCGGTCCGCCGGCTTCAGCAAATAATCCGTAGCCCCCAGCTGAAGCGCCCTCCGGGCATAGTCAAAATCGTCATATCCCGATAAAATAACTACTCGAATGTGCGCTTTCTCTTGTTTCAACGCACGCAAAATGTCCAAACCGTCCATCTCCGGCATCCGAATATCCAAAAAGACGAGATCCGGTTGTACGACAAGAATTTGTTCCAACGCTTGCCGCCCGAACTCTACGTCAAAGATTTGAGCAGCCGGGTAAACCGTTTTCAACTTATGTATGATGCTTAATCGCACTTCCTTCTCATCATCGGCCACGCAGATCTTCATACCGGCTCATCTCCTTGCAAGGAATCACAACATTCACGCAGAATAATAGTATAACGAATCGTTTCAAAGGGGAAGATGACCATGCCGCCGTTTTTCCAGTCCCTTAAACATAAGGTGGACCATCTATCGCTGAAATACAAACTTTTTTTACTGTTAGTGGCGTTATCCGTTATCCCGATTATTCTGGTCAGCTACAGCTCCCAATACTTCATGTTTCGTTCCAGCACCAAATATTCGGCGTCTATCTCTTCCCAGTACGTGGAGTTTGTGTCCAAGGATATTACGAACTATTTGCAGGATCTGAACCAATCGTTCGATACGCTGTTTACGAATTTCCAATTTCAAAAATTTTTGACGACGCCGGATGACGATCTGGCTGCTCAAGCCAACCTCATCATCGACTTTCGGCCGATTCTGAAAAACTCCCTGCAATTTCGCAATGAAATTGTCGGCGTTCTATATCTCGATCAGCTTGGCAAAGTCTACTTCGATTCTTATCAAAAAGCTCTGAACTACAGGTACTCCTTCCGGGACGACCCGATCTACGGCACGGTTTTCAGCACGACCAAGCCGGAGCTTACCCTGCCTCATGCCATGGATTATATTCTTCTCGGCACGCACGAGAACGTCTTTTCTTTTGTCAGACCGATCATCAACCTGAATACGGGGGATATTCGATCCTGGTTCATCGTGGAGCTCAGGGAAGACAAAATCAAAAGCATGCTGACCGATGCCAGCCCCGAACAGGAAGGACAGCTTCTGTTGTATCACGCCGGGAGCAGTACGCCCGTTTCCAACACCCCCATTGATGCAGCCTTGCTTCAAGACTTCCGTAAGGCGCTGGGGAAGGACGCGCGGACAAGCAAAGAATTTCTGTTCACCTCGGACGGTGTGACGTATGAAGCGACCTATGCGAACATTCCCTACGGGGATTGGAAGCTGGTATGGATGGCTCCGTTAAGCGGGATCACCAAAGGCGTCCAGCAATCGTTTGTTCTGACGTTAATCATTGCTTTCGTCAGTCTCGCGATTGCGATCGTGATCGCGTTTCCTGTCATGAATATGGTGCTTTGGCCTTTATACAAGCTCAAGCAAGGGATGCAGAGTTTGGGACGGGGAACGTATGTCCCGATCAAGATGCAGACCGTTAACGACGAGATCGGTTTTTTGGTGAGAAGCTATAACCGCATGCTGGATGAATTGCAGCAGATGGAGCAGGAGGTGTTTCAGTCCAAATTAAAGGAAAAGGAACGGGAACTCCTGCAGCTTCAAGCCCAAATTAACCCTCACTTTCTATTCAATACACTCGAAACGATCGAATCCTACGCAGTCCGAAATCATGGCGACGCGGTCGGCGAGATGGTTCAATCCGTTTCCAAGATGATGAGGTTTTCCGTACGAAACGATGGCGGCTGGGCTCCCTTGAAAGAAGAGATGGCCTATATCCGAAATTTTATGAGAATTCATTACTATCGCAACGGGCTGGACGTCAATGCACATTTCGAGCTGGACCCGGAAGCCTTGGAAATCCCCATTATGAAGCTAAGCATACAGCCCTTCGTCGAAAACGCTATCAAATACGGGTGGAGCCCTTCCATGAACGCGGAAGAGTTCTTATTGACCGTGGAGGCGAAGATGGAGAAGGAACATCTGCGTATTTCGATCCGCAACACGGGCGCGGGCATACCTGCGGATATCATGTCCAAGCTATCGGAGCTTATGGCCTCCAAAGGGGAACGGATCGATCCTTATTTCCAAAGGCATACGGGCATTTATAATGTTTATCGCCGTTTCCTGCTGGCTTACGGGGACTCGATCCCCTTTCATATCGAATCCACCCCGGGGCAGGGAACGCTGGTTGAGATTGCGGTTCCATGCAACACGCCTCGAACCGGAAAATAGAAGTCTTTGTGACAGAACGGCCAAATCATTGAAGCCCGCTTCATATGGATCATATAATAGGGAGAGGTTGCCCGGCGAGGCAATCCTGATAAATTTCGCATAAATGGGTGATACTAACATTGTGGAAGCCTGACCGTAGGAGCAAAAAACCTCTCTACCAGCAAATTGCCGATGATATGGAACGAAGAATCCTATACGGCGAATACCCGCCGGGGAGCTTTCTTCCGTCAGAGCGAAAGCTTGCGGAGCAAATAGAAGTAAACAGAAGCACTGTCGTACAGGCGTACGAAGAGCTGCGTGCCAAAGGGATTGTCGAGAGCAGTTCGGGAAGCGGCACCAGGGTGAGCAAGCGGCTGTTGGGGGTAACGCCGAGTTTAACCCCGAATTGGAGAGCGTACGCCCGGGGCGGGACGTTCGCGCCCAACCTGCCTATGATTCGTCGGATCCGGGAAGTTTTGCGGGAGCGGGGATCGATCATCGACTTTGCAAGCGGAGAGCTGTCGCCCGATTTATATCCCAATCAGGCCATCCAGCAGCTGTTAAGAGAAGCTCCGTTCGAGGCGTCATTAGGCTACGACGACCCTCAAGGCTTTCTCCCGTTGCGGGAAACGCTGGTCTCTTTTCTTGACAAACAATTGAATATTCGTACCACAGAGTCTTCGATTCTGATTACTTCCGGATCGCAGCAGTCCCTTTATTTGATTACACAGTGTTTATTAGCCCCTGGTGACGCTGTCGCGATCGAGGATCCTTCTTACAGCTATTCCCTTCCGATGTTTCAATCCGCGGGACTCCGGCTGTTCCGTTTACCTGTGCATGAGAACGGGATTGATCCTGAGGAAATCGAAAGTCTGTTCCGGCAGCATCGTATCCGCATGATCTTTCTGAATCCGAATTATCAGAACCCGACCGGCAGCATTCTGGCCGCCTCCAAACGTCCGCGATTATTGAAGCTCGCCGCAGAGCTCGGCATTCCTATCGTGGAGGACGACCCGTTCAGCTTGACATCATTCGATAACCGTCCGCCGGCTAATTTGAAATCCATCGATGCGCATGGTTCCGTGCTGTATGTCGGATCTCTTTCCAAAATTGCCGCATCCGGACTTCGAGTCGGTTGGCTGATCGCGCCGCAAACCGTCGTCAAGCGTCTGGCCGATGCAAGACAGCAGATGGACTTCGGACTTAGCGTCGTTCCGCAATGGCTGGCCAATGAGTTTCTAAGATCGGGTCTATTCGACCGGCACATCCGGTTCTTGCGGGATGCGTTATCCCGGAAGCAGCTGCACCTGATGACGGCCCTGAACCGAATGCTAGCCGGCAAGTTTAGCTGTATCCCGGCTCAAGGCGGTTTGAATTCATGGCTGAAACTCAATCAGCCTGTCGATGATTCCAAGCTTCTGGAAGAGTCCTTGAAAAGAGGCGTCGTGTTCATGCCGGGAACGGTATTCGGTTCTGAACCGGGATACGTTCGATTCAGCTTTGCAAGGCCTGCCGATCATGAATTGGAGTCCGGCATTCAGAAATTCGCCCAAGCATTGCATGCGCTGAACGATTAAGGGGAACCGGCTGGATTGGATGGGTTAAAAGACGACAAAATGGATGGTTACTTGCCGACAAAATGTTGATATATTGTCTACTTGAAGAAGATCATCAGATGAGGTGACCCTAATGCCGCTGATTGCTTACTATATTATTTTTGCTACGATCATGTTGGTTGCTGTAATCTCAACCATTCTCGTCGGCATTTCCAAAAAAAACAAAGAGGGCAACCCCCAATACGATACCAAAACGAAAGGCAACTGGTCCCGACTATCCTGGATCTACATTTTTTTTATCGTCTTAGGTTACGTTGCCTTGATTCTGTATATCGTTAACACAAATTCGTAATAAGGCGCTGCACCTCAGGTACCGCCGTACTCCGCTTCCCAGGCGCGGTCAACTTCTAACTGCCCCCGGTATCCCCAGCCGGATAAGAATACGCTGATTTCGTAAAGCAGCAGCAGCGGAATCGCGACCAGAATGTCGGAAATAAAGTCCGGGGGCGTGACCACGGTTGCCGTGACAATGAGCACAAAGTAGGCGAGTTTGCGGATTTTCCTTATACTTGATGCAGAAGCACCGGAAGGGTCATGATGAAGGCGATCATTTTAAGCTTTTACAATATTGCGGGGAAGCACAACGTTTTTGGGATTCCCGTCCACAAACGCCTGTATATTGTCAACGGCCAAATCCAAAAGACGGCTGCGCGCTTCCTTGGTAGCCCTAGGCAATATGAGGCGTGATGATACAATTTTTGGCCTGCAGCAGCGGATTCGGATCCTCAGCGTATAGCCATCCAACACACACATGTTCACGGATTTCCGCTCCATTCATCCTATTTCATTTCTATTTGCGGATAAGCTTGCTTACCGCAGCGAAATCCTGGTCTCCGTCCGTTAAAGCCGCCATTTCGTAGAGCTGGTAAGCCAGGGTGGAAATCGGCAATGAGATTCCTTCGCCTTCCTTGATCGCAATACCGACGTCTTTTTTCATTAGATTTAACCGAAATCCCGGTTCAAACTGGCCGTCCGCCACGGCTTTCAGTTTGTTGGCAAAAATCCAGGAGCCGCCGGAGCTCTTTCCGACAACCTCGTTCAGCATATTCAAATCCACTTCCAAACTTTCGGCAATTGCAAGCGCTTCCGAAGAAGCAAGCATATGAACAGCCGCCAGCAGTTGATTGATGGCTTTAACCGCTTTTCCCGCACCGTAAGAGCCGACGAGGAAAAAGCTTTTGCCCATCGCTTCCATGACCGGCTTCGCTTCCTCGACATCTTCTTGCTTGCCGCCGATCATGAGGGTAAGCGTCCCTTGCTCGGCGCCGGTCGTCCCTCCGCTGACCGGAGCATCCAGAACGCGAATTCCTTTGTCCATATAGGCTTTTGCAACTTTTTTCATCATTTGGGGAGAGCCGGATGTCATTTCCAGCAGCAAAGCTCCGGGCTTCGCCGATTCAAGAACCGATTCCTCCAGCAAAACGGATTCCATTTCTTTATCTGAAGGCAGTATACTGATGATCATATCGCAAGCTTGAACGGCATCCGCCGCATGCTCATGCACCGTCGCGCCCATACCGGCAAGCTCCTCCACCGGCAGCGGGTTTCTATGCTTGATAATATGCAGGCCGTGTTCAGCCTTAATCAGACGTTTGGCCATCGGCAGCCCCATAGCGCCTAACCCGATAAAAGCGATTTCCATTCGTATCTCCTCCTACAGAACGGTGTGATCGAGTTCCCAACCCAATTGCTCATACAGTTTTCGGCGTTCGAAAATCGTGCTGCACCGTGCCTTAATGATGCATCATGTTCCCATCCATCCCGTCGCGAGCATCTGCCACCCGCAAATCCTTACACAATTCCAAGATCTTCTCTCTGTCGTCCATGTGTAAACATCCCTTCAATTTTAGTGGTTGTAGATTCAGGATATGTAAATGACCATGGGGCCAAGTTACCTGACATTGTCCGCAGCTTCTTGTTTACCGTTTTAGTAAATCGTTTTCCTTGCTTTATTCTATATGCTCCGGCGGCATGTGTCAACCAAAAGTCCGTTCATTTCTATCCGGGCTGCGGTCTCCGACTCGCCTCTTGTTAAGCGCTTGCATTTTATTCGAAAACGTTCGCCCGGACACTGGTTCTCCGCATAGCCTTAATATTTTGACCCTTTCCGGGGAAGCTCCTTTTTGCGGCCCAAACACGCAGGAAACCGTTCGGGCCAATTAAAGGATTAATGCGAGCCGCAGGAATGTCTTACAATCAATTCAGGCTCCAATACAACGGTTTTTGGCCTTTTTTTGGTTTTGGAAGTTATTTTCTTAATCATATTTTTCGCTGCGATAGCTCCCATTTCATAAGCCGGCTGTTTGATCGTCGTAAGCGGAGGGTTGAGGTGCTTCGCCCAGACCGTTTCATCGTAGCCAATGAGCGCAACATCGTCGGGCACCTTGATATTCAGCTCCTTGAACCCTTCCAATATTTCCAGAGTCATCATGCTGCTTGTGGAAAAAACAGCATCCGCGGCCGATGAGGATTTAAAATACTCGATGACCGCTTCCTTCACCCGGCCGACTTCATTCTTCACTTCAATCACTCGATCATGAACGGCGATCCCATGCTCGGACAAGGCTTCCTTAAAGCCTGTAACCCGATCCTGCCATGTACTGACGCCATGCGGCTGATAGACGAAAGTGACGATGTTTCTTTTGCCCAATTGAACAAAATGATCTACAGCCATTCTTGCTCCGTTAATGTTGTTGACGACAACGCTATCTACGACGTCAATACCTTCGATTCTGCGGTTTATAAAAGTAAGAGGATATTTGTTGTTGGCCATTTCCTCAAATAAAGCCTTGTTATTGGCTGTCGGGTTGACGATAATCCCGTCAACCTGCCGCATCCGAAAGCCTTCGATCAATTCCGCTTCTCTATATGAATCTTCATTTGAATTGCATATCATGAGACTGTATCCGGACAAACGACAGGTATCCTCTACCCCTTCCAATACCTTGGCCCAGAAAGGGTTGTTCAAATTCGACAATACAATGCCAATGATGTTCGTCCTCATTTGCTTCAATCCCCGGGCCATCGGATTCGGATGATAGTTCAGCTCACGAATGATTTTTTGAACTCTTTCCTTGGTTTCTTCCGTAGTCTGGGAGTAATTGCCGTTCAGTATCCGGGATACAGTCGTTTTGGAAACACCGGCCTGCTTGGCCACATCATCAATAGTGATTCTCAACGTGCACTCCTCATTTCGAGCAAATAGTAAAGAAAACGATTTAGTGTATCGTTTCCTGAACCTAATATATCAGAATTCCGAATAACCAGTCAATTAATCAGTGAATTATATTATATTTGCTATATTATATATATTTTACTTCTTTTTTCTTTCTATTACTCCATAATTCTGGTCAATTTGATGCCCGAAATCATGAAATTCTACCCGCTTCAGCGACGGCAACGGGCAACATCCACCGCAATGACGGCAATCCTTTTACAATTTCCTGTACAAAAGGATGCACACCGACCATATTCATCCCGTTGGACAATACTGTAGTTAACAGAACCCTGTCTTTCCTATCATGATTTCCTTTAGTTAATTATGATAAAGAAGTGCGGGAAGAGAGAAAAATCAGAGCGCTGATGGAAAAAGATACTATCAAATTATCCCCTCAATGTGGAATGAAAGTGTTTACACCCCCGTCGTTCGTATGTCATAATAGAAGGTAAAGAGCATACATTTCAGGCGGTAAAATACTTCAAGGTGGTGTTTTCGTTGGCACAGCAAGTACCCCTGTCTTCCGTTTACAATGCGATTCGTATCTTGCGTGAATTTACTCTAGAAGATGAGGAACTTGGCATAACGGAATTAAGTCAACGGTTAGGACTTGCCAAAAGTACAATTTTCCGTTTGGTTAACACACTGTATGGGAATAACCTTGTGGAGAAAAATATGCACACCCACAAATATCATTTGGGGATCGGTGCATTTGAGCTTGGCTTCGCCGCTTATCATCGCAATGAATTGCGGCTCATCGCGTATCCGCTGTTAAACAAGCTGATGTCGACCGTTCGCGAGGCGGTTCACCTGGCTGTTTACGATCATGGGGAAATCGTGTTCTTGAGTAAAATGGTTCCCGACTATCACCAGGGAACGGTATCGAAAATAGGCAAGCGCATACCCAGCTACTGCAGCGCCTCGGGCAAGGTGCTTCTAGCCAACCAATCCGAGCAGGAGATCGACCGGGTCATTCAACAAGGCCTGTACCGGCACACGCCCAAGACGATTACAGACGGCCAGACGCTCACCGAGCATCTGCGCGACGTACTCAAAAACGGATACGCGATCGGCCTCTCGGAATATAACGAAAGCGTATGCTCCATAGCGGTTCCGGTGTACAACGATACCGGGCAAGTGATCGCAGCCATCAGCCTGGCCATGATCAAATCGTATTTGTATCCGGCGCAAATCCAAAATTATGTCAAAGAATTGAAAACGTACAGCCGGCTTATCACGGAGCGGCTAAGTTAAGTTAACGGGATGGTTCCGCCGTCCCGTTTTTTTATTGTTCCCTATCTCGGACGGGGCAGGAACGTCGATATCTGAATTGAGCCCTTATCGCTCCAGAGTGCCCGAACTACGGGATGTTCATTTCCGCATAACAGAACAGCCGGATTGTTTCCCTCTGCCTGATGACGATAAGATAAGAGTACTACTCTTTAGATACCGAGGTGAAGGCCGTGTCTTCTTCCGCTCCCGTTGTTATCCGGCATCACCGGTCATGAACGGCAAATTCCAGTTTTATCTGATGCTGGCGACGTTTTTCTTGTCGAACTTAGCAGTTAGCGGCACAAGGCCGATTGTGTCCATTCATGCCCACAGTCTGGGAGCTTCCACATTTTTTATCGGGCTGCTCGTTTCCGCCTTCGCCGCATTCCCGCTGATTCTGGCTATCCGCATCGGCAAGTGGACCGATCGCTTCGGCACGAAAGCATTGACGCTATGGGGAGGGACAGGCGTCCTTGCGGCGTTGGCGGTACCTTTATGGCAGCCTACCCTCGCCGGATTGCTATTTTCGCAAATTTGCATGGGGCTCTCGAACAACTGTATCGTCACAGCGACGCAAAAGCGCGTCTCCATCGTTGGCGGCAACCGGGATAAGGCCGTTACCGGCATGACCACGACTGCGGCGGCGGCTGACTTTGTCTCCCCCTTGACGGGCGGCTTTCTGTATGAGCACGGAGGCATTCGGATCACCTTCCTCGTCCTGCTGGTCATTCAAATCATGATGCTGGCCTTGGTCCGCATGATGGATTCCGAGCCTCGGAGGGACGCGGCATCCACCCGTACGGAAGAAAAGAAAAACACGTTGATTCTCCTGAAGGATCCCCATATCCGCAAGGGCGTGCTGGTCAGCGGAATTGTCGTCTACTCCAAAGACATCTTCACCGCATACTTCCCCGTGCTTGCCGCCGGTTACGGCTTCTCTCCCAGTCAGACAGGCACCGTGCTCGCCTGCGTAGCCGCCGCTTCCGTTGCGGTACGTCTACTGCAATTCAAGCTGGTGGAATGGGTGGACAGGGATAAACTGATGGCGGCGGCGCTGCTCGCCGGTGCAGCGGCCTTCACAGCGACTTCGATGCTTGAGCATCCGTGGCTGCTTAGCGCGACTGCGGTCTTGCTCGGCGCCGGCCTGGGGCTCGTTCAGCCCTTGAGCTGGGTATATTTGATCCAATATACCCCCAAGGGCAGGGAAGGCGAAGTGCTCGGACTGCGCAGCATGCTGAACCGCTCGTGGCAATTGTCCGGCCCGTTGATGCTCGGTGTCGTCGGCCATACGTTCGGCCTGCTGCCGGTGTTTTGGGTGTGCGGACTGACGCTTCTATGCGGGTCCTGGTATTCTCATCCAGTGTCGCTGCTTCCGCTCCGCAGGGCGCCCGGGACCCCGGAACAGGCCGAACCAAACAAAGAGGCATGAGCCCATGCCTCAGGGCGGTTGTTCCTTCGCGTTATGACGATGGTAAATGGATAAAGCCCGCCGCTCCGGACTTGGAGCAGCGGGCTTTATTCGTTTACATCGGTTTGTTATGGCGGGCCGAACGCAGGAGTAACGCCGCCGCCCTTCAAGAAGTTCAGCTTCGGAACGTTACCTGGCTTTACCGGGCGATACCGTGACGAGGAGCGGATTCGGCTCCCCTTCCCCGCCCGCCGTTCTCAGCGCCATGTCTGTCTCCTCTAAAGGATAGTCATGGGAATTCATGATGCTGAGCGGAAATTTCCCCGAAGCGATAAAATCGACGGCCATTTTCACCGATTGGTAGCTGTGGCCTCTCACGCCTATAAGCTTCAGCGTCTTGGTGACGATCATGTCGATGTCGAATTCGGGAACCTTCCTATACTTGTAAGCTCCGAACAAGACCGTACTGCCCCGGCCGGCTATAGCTATGGACGAAGTGATCGGCTCCGTGCCTCCGGATGTGACGTCGATGACGACATCGGCCATTTTACCGCCTGTAATTTCGCGGACGCGGGTTTCCAAATCCTCGGTTTGAATATTAACGATATGATCCGCGCCCAAACGCTTGGATAACTCAAGCCGCTTCATGCTCGTTGTTCGTCCAGTGACGATGACACAATCGGCCCCCGCAGCCTTCGCCGCAAGCGTACAGGCAAGCCCCTGTTGGCCCGGCCCTTGAATGACGACCGTTTTCCCCGGGCCTACGCCGCCTTGCAGCGACATCCACTCGAATCCGTTGGCCAACGGCAGCGTCAACGCCGCCTCCTCCGGAGGAACGTGCGCAGGCATCGGGTGCAGCACCGAGTTCGGGTGCAGGTACATATATTCGCTGAAGCCGCCCCATAGAGAGGGACTCAAGTCTGCCGGGGTGGAGCCGTAACGAATACCCCCCGCCCTCGGGTCCGTCGTTTTGCAGGAACGGTACATGCCTGTGCGGCAAAAGGTACATTGCCCGCATGGAATGTATTCCTCCAGCGCGACCCGGTCCCCTGCCTTCACGCCCCAACGCGCAGCTGCCGTTTCGCCGATCTGTTCAATAAACCCGACGATGTGATGGCCCAGAATACGGGGGGATTGCAATTTTTTGTAGTAGGACACGTCGCTGCCGCACACGCCTACGGTTTCAATGCGGAGCAAGCCGGAATCGTCGGCAAGCGGAGGCAGGCTGAATTCCTGCAGCTCCGTCGTTTGTACGCCCGTAGCGACTGCCGCTAATGATGTTCGTTTCATGAGATCAACCTCATTTCTGCATCTTCATGAGGATCCGGCTGCGGCTCGAAGCCATGCCGATCAAGCCGGCAGCCATCACGCATTCCTTCTTCTAAATGGTATACTGCTCCAGGGCGGATTTCACGAATAGCTCTTCGACCGAAAGCTTGTTCTTGATAAGCCCCTGCTCATAGGAATAGCTGACGAGCGCTTCCAAAGTGGCGCGATTGTTCTGTAATCCGTAAGGCCAGAAATCCTCGCCCATCAGCTTCTTCGTTTGCTCGATTTCCGATACGAGCCAAGGCAGCGTCACCTTCAAGGCTGCGGTTTGATTGAAGCCCTCGTACACTTTATTTTTCGCCTCGACAAAAGCCTGATACAGGTTTTGCGCGACCCACGGATGCCGCTCCAATATTTCGTCGCGAATCGCTATGACGTGCATGATCGGGAAAATGCCTGTTTTCTGGAAATAGGCCTTCTCCACGGAGACGTAGTCTTCAAACAGTCTGTTCACACGCGGCGATCCGTTCAAGAAACAAGACGGGGCGCGGGGTGCAATGAACGCGTCCAGTTCGCCGTTCTCCAGCATCTGGTTCAGCGTCTGCTCCGGACCGATCGGCTGAAGTCTAACGTCGGCCGGCAGCTCCAGCTTGATCTTCTCGACGCGGCCCGGTGTCTCCTGACCGCCGAAGAACCATTCCACCTCGGACGGATGTACGCCGTATTCATGCTGCAGAAATCCCCGGATCCATACACAAGCGGTCAATTGATATTCGGGAATACCGATCCGCATGCCCTTTAAATCCTCCGGGCGGCGAATCCCCGAATCCACGTTCACATAAATGCCCGAATGCCGGAAAAACCGCGACGGGAACACCGGAATCGCTGTAAAATTCGGAAAGCCCCGGTCCCTTGCGATTAAATAGGACGACGCCGACAGCTCGGATACATCGAATTCCTGGTGGCGCATCATACGGAAAAAGGTTTCTTCCACCGGCATTTTGAGAAAGTTCAGTTCAATGCCGTTGGGACGGACGGAACCGTCGATTAACGCCTGGACGCGGTCGTAATCCCAGCAGGCGAAGCTTAAGTTCAGTTTATTCATGTGGAAATCCTCCTTATTGATTTGCGTATAGGTCAGTGTCTTGTAAACGCTCTCGAATCTAGGCGGAGATCGACTCGTTGCCGTCTAGCGATCGTTCCTGCCTGGGCATAAACACAATGAGCAGATTCGCGATGACGATCGTGCCCGCCACGAAATAGAAAGCGGCGAACAAACCGTACTTGTCGGAAATCATGCCGCCAAGCAAAGGGGAGATCGATTGGCCGACCGACTGCATGCCGAACAGGATGCCTACGCTGGTGCCGGCCATATGCTTGGGTGACGATTCCATCAGCCAAGCCTGGATCACGGGACGGACCGCGTACATAAAGAAACCGAGAACCGCGATTAAACCGATGAACAGCGGGGATTTCCCCATAGCCGTCATCAGGATCAGAATGACTGCCGTCATCGCCATGCTGGCCGTCAGTACTTTTTTGCGTCCCCACTTGTCGGACAAATGGCCCGAAATCGGAGCGGCGATAAAGCCTCCCATCTGCAGCAGAAACAAGCCTGCGCCGACCCACAACGGCGGGTAATTCAATTCATGCGCCAAATATAGCGGGAGAAACGTCAGCAGCGCGTTTTGCGTCATCGAGCGAAAGGCCGAGCTGGTTGAAATGAGCGCCAGGCTGCGGTTTCGAAACAATCCCTTCAGCCCGCTCACATATTCCTTAAGCGTCTGCCCTTCCTTCTCTTCTCCGGCCGCTTCCTGATTCTTTCTGGAGCCCGACTGCAAATTCCGCAGCAGGATGACAATGAGCAGCGCCATCGTAATGCCGGGAACGATATTGATGACCACGATCTGCCTCCACGTAAACACGGCCAGCAGAGCGCCTATCGCAAGCGGCGCGAGCGCGTCGCCCACATTGGCCGCCATGCCGTGAACCGAAAGCACGAAGCCCCTCCGTTCCGGGTACCACTGCGCGAGCGTAGGGATCGCGGTCGGGTGCCAAAGGTTGTTGCCGATGCCGACCAGCGTAACGCAAAGAAGCAGCATCCAATACGTGGTCGTAAAATTCATAAACAAGTAGGGAATGCCGACCCAGAAGAGCGACAATGCCATCAGAAGACCTTTCTTGCCGATCGTATCGACCAGCATGCCTCCCGGCACGTTGGCGATCGTGCTTGCCAAATATTGAAACGTAATGATCATGCCGGTTTCGGTATAGCTGAGCCCCAGTTCTTTCCCAATGATGGGGAGCAGTAAATAAAAGGTGGCCGGATACCAATGGGTTAATCCGTGGCCGATTGTGATCAGCCACATCTCTTTCATGGATCTCGGCGACGATGAGTCAACCGCTTCACGCAAGGCCAACCCCTCCCTAATGTCACCAAACTTGAATAATGTCGGAAGCTCCCACCGCATTCCAGAGATTCATCACGCGGAACCCGTCCCGTTCGGCCTGAGGCCACATCGTATCCACCTCGCGCAAGCCAATGACGACTTTCACGCCTTGTTCCCTCAGATGCTTCGCATAATCGGCCCCGTCTTCGCTGTAGCCGAGCACGGCCACCGTTTTGCCCCGTAGTTCTTTTTGAATCGCCATCATGGCTTCTCCTCTCTTCCGGTAACTGAAGTTTGTATCAGGATTGTTCTATGCCTTAACATTACCGCATGAGCTGCATATTTAGATACGGGATGTTCCCGTAGACGGAACAAATGAACGATTTACATCCGCAACCTGGCCTGATAATAATCCCAAACTTTGCGGTACAGGCCGGGCCTCGCCAAATTGCGGACACAGTCCTCGATTTCCTGCTCGTTTAACACATAAGGCATGCCCAAAGCTTGAGCCCTGTACTGTCGTTTGGCGTTCTCCTCCAAATAAATGCACAGCGCGAACGTTTCCTCAAGCGTTGAACCGGCGATGACGCTGCCATGGGACTTCAGCAGAACGGCCCGGCTTTCCCCAAGCTCGTGGGCCAAACGACTTCCCAGCTCCGGCGTATTCACGGAATCGATGCAATCAAATACCGGTATTGAACCTAACAGCGCCGCCTGAGGGAACACGGGTCTGATCGGGACCCCGGTCATGCTGAAATAGGTCGACCAATTCGGATGAGCGTGAATAACCGCCTGCACGTCGGGTCTTCGTTTATAAATTTCCAGATGAATGTGCATTTCCATCGGAGGAGCATCATGCCCATCCAGCTGTCTGCCGCCGCTATCGATCGTGACGATGTCCCGGGCCGTCAGAGCGTTCCGCGCACACGGGCCCGAATTGATAAGGATGTGATCGGTGCCGGGAATGCGTACGCTGCCATGTCCGTTGTAATCGATAATCTCGGCTCGTTCAAGCATTCGGATACCTAGCGCCAAATTTTGCTTTAACGTTTCAGAATCGGGTGCTACCATAGTCTCTCCTCCAGTATGCGAAATGAAAGGCGCCGAACCTCAAGCGCGCTGAGATTCGGCGTGAAACGGACGAGTTACGGTTTAAAACTTGGCTGTCATATCCTCAAGCAGCCCTTCCTTCCAATCCACGCCTTTAGGCAAAAACTTGTCGCAGCCTCTGACCATGTTGTACGTGCTTGGATCTACGCCACGCGGTACTTTGCCCGCCTCGATGTCTTTCATCGCCTCGAGCAGCAGCTGGCGCGCCACGATGATCGCGGTGTCGGCGGTGCCCAGCTTTTCCCTGGTGCGGTCGCAGAACGGCAGCTCCATCGTTTCCTGCAGGGCGTAGTCCTGAGTGTTGATTCCGGCGATGCCGGTGAACGTTTTGGTTCTTTGCACCTCGCGGTCAATGAGGAAATCGTTGGAAGGATTGCGTACCAATTTGTAGCCCGGCAGCATATCTGCTTTGCCGCGCCCGAAATCCGTTTCATGCTTCTCCACAAATTCGGGAGTAAACGGAATGTTAACGTCCGACGAATAAATAAAGTTGTACACCCATACGTTGGAGTCGTCGATCGGCACCCAAATATGTCCCGCGATGGACGGGAATTTCTCCATTTGGCCGTCGGTCCAGCGCACCATGGCCCCCCTCATCTGCTGTGCGGGCATAATGAACTGGTAAGCCCTTACATAGTTTCCGTCCTCTTTCAAATCGCGGATGCCGGCATATTTAAAGCCGTAGTCGGTTTTGACCACTTCAAGCTTCGGCGCGGTAGCTCTGGACCGGAGCGCGTTCTTATCGGCAATGTTATTGTTGTGGGCGAACGAGGAGTGGGACGTATCGATGCCTCCCTCAAGCGCCTGAAGCCAGTTACAAGCTTCGAATGTTTTCGAGACGTTGCGGAAATTTTCCGGCGCCCGCATCCATTCGTAATCCGGGTAGCCCGGCTGCAGCTCCTTCGGTCCCATGTAGGTCCAAACAATGCCGGCCTTCTCATAGGTAGGATAAGACTTCAATTTGACGCTATGTTTAAAATCACTAGTCGGCGGCTCGTTCGGCGTATCCGTGCATTGACCGTTCGTATCGAACTTCCAGCCGTGGTATACGCAGCGAAGCCCGCATTCCTCATTGCGTCCCCAGAACAGATGCGCCCGGCGGTGAGGACAGTAGGCATCGAGCAGCCCGATCGTACCGTTCGTATCGCGGAATGCGACCAAATCCTCGCCCAACAACCGGACGCGAACCGGCGGACAATCCGGGCCCGGCAGCTCTTCGCTTAAGACGGCAGGAATCCAATAACGCCGGAACAGCTCGTTCATCGGCGTCCCCGGACTCACCCGGCACAGCTTCTCGTTATCTTCTCTTTTTAACATGTCCATCTCTCCCTTGAGTTCATAGATGAGGTTACCCGTTAACTTAAGTATAAATGCTGGCTTTTCCGCCTAAAATCTTGAGTTCTTCTATGATGAACAAGCGCCAAAAAAGTTTGCGTTTTCACATGCCGCTCCCACTAAAAAAAGGCGTCCGTTCAGCACGGACGCCCTTCGCCATTATTTGGCATAAAACCGTTCATCCACTACTTTATCGAGGCTCACATCTTTGGAAAGCGCCCCGGTTGCCTTGACGGTATCGATCGCCCATTTCATGCCTTCGATATTCATCTTGCCCTTGTCCGCGAGGCCCGGCAGCACGAAATCGAGCGATTTCTCCGCTTCGGCCTTGCTCATGCCCAGCTCCGCCATGGCGATCGCCAGCACCTCTTCGCGGTTGGCGCTATCCTTGATATACTTGACGGCCTCGGCCTGACCCGCCATGAAAGCGTAGACGACTTCCGGTTTGTCTTTAATCAGGTCTCCGTTTGCTGCCAGCATGTTGTGATTATAGGTGGTCAGTTCATCCCGCATTAAGGACAATCGGACAAAGCCTAATTCATCGGCCTTCAAATCGGTCGGCTGGCTCAGAATGGTTACAGACGCTTGCCCGGTTTGCAGCGCTTGCAAACGGCCCGCATTTTCACCGGAGTTAATGAGGCGTACGTCCTTATTCGGCTCGAGCCCGTTCTTCTTCAGCCAATACTGGAGTTGAATGTCGGTTCCGTTACCCGGCACGTTGCTGGCCGCCGACTTCCCTTTCAAATCCTCAGGCTTTTTGATGTCTTTAGCCACAAAAATCGAATACATCGACTTGTCGTCCAGCGTGCCGATCAGCTTGACGTTCGCGCCTTCCGCCACTCCGGTAATGATCGACTCCGGCAGCGAAGAGATGATCGGATATTCCCCGGTTTGAAGCCCCCTTAGCGCGAGTACGCCGCCCTTCACATATTCGAGGTTGATCTCCAAATTGTTTTTCTTATAGAATTCTTTCTTCTGAGCCACGTAAATCGGGAGGTAGCTCATGTTCTTCGAAGGCAGCGCCATCTTGATCGTGGTCAGCTGATCCGGCTTCATCTTCACAGTCGCAGGAGCGCCTTGGCCACCGGCATTCCCTTCAGCCGCCGGCACATTGGCCGCCTTACCCCCGCATCCGACAACGGCCAGTAACAGTGAAGTACAGGCAATAAGCTTCAGCGAGTGCTTCGCTGCCCCTTTTAATGAACTTTTCAAATCATTTCGTGTCAGGCTCTTCATTTCTTTCGTTCCCCCTATAATATATTAATGGTTTCGCCATGGGGCGATCCATCGTTCTACATATTTCAACAGCTGCGTCAATAAAACGGACAAGACCATCAATACGCCGACATACCCTAAATATTCGGAAGTCCGGAACAGCTCGGAGGCATGCCGGATGGCGTAGCCGATGCCTTTGTTGGCGGCAAGCATTTCCGCCACAACGACCGCGATCAAGGCGCGACCGATAGCCAGACGAATACCGGTGACGATATAAGATAAGGTCGAAGGAAATATGACCTCGCGAAACATTTGGTACGAGTTGGCCCCATAGGAGCGTGCGGCCTTGATCAGCGACGGATCCGTCGTTTTCACCCCGGCCATCGTATTGATCAGGATCGGGAAGATCGCCATCGTAAACACCATCATAATTTTCGAAAGCGTCTCCAATCCGAACCATAAAACAAACAGCGGCGTCAGCGCCACAACGGGCGTCGTGTAAAGCGCGGTGATGATCGGATCGAATGCATACTCGATTTTACGCCAGTAGCCGAGGATCAACCCGATGGGAATACCGATGAGCGCCATCCCAAATCCGATGCCAACCTCGACGGCGCTGATTGCCAAATGCCCGAACACCGAGCCGTTAGCGATGAACGCCCATGTTTGCTCCAAAATTTTGCTCGGCCAGCTGAACATAAAGGGATCGATGCCTCCCAGCTGCCCGACGATCTCCCAGATCACGAAGATGATGCCAATCGTGACGACCGGATAGGTGACGGACGGGGGCAGCTTTGCCTTTTTCCGAGGGGCAGAGGTCAGGGATGGTTGAATGGTTGCTGTTTTTGCCATGTTATGCTTCTCCTTTCTGATACTGACGGGTAACTTCGCCTTTGAGATGATTCCATATGATCGATTTATATTCCTGGTACTCCGGCAGAAGCTTCGTTTCGAGCGTCCTTGGGTACGGAATGTCGATGGTCAGGTCATCGATGATCCGACCCGGCCGCACCGACATCAGAAACACGCGGTTGGATAAGAATACGGCCTCGTCAATCGAGTGGGTGATGAAAATAACCGTTTTCTTCTCATGCTGCAGCATCTTGAGCACTTCTTCCTGCATGATCTCCCGGGTTTGCTCGTCGATGGCGGAGAACGGCTCATCCATCAGCAAAATTTTCGGTTCCACCGCGAACGCCCTGGCGATGCCCACCCTCTGCTTCATGCCCCCGGACAGCTGGTGCGGATATTTATGCTCGAAGCCGTCGAGTCCGACCATGCGAATATAGTGCATCACGTGATCTTTCACGTCTTTATTGTTTTTTCCGGCTAAACGCAAGCCGAAGGCCACATTCTGAAATACCGTATGCCAGGGCATCAGCGCGAAATCCTGAAACACCATCGCCTTCTCTCCGCCCGGACTTTCAATCGGCCGACCGTTAATGGATACGCTTCCGGAAACAGGACGAATCAAGCCGTCCAACGTATGCAGCAGGGTCGATTTTCCGCACCCGCTCGGGCCGATGATCGAAATGAATTCCCCTTCCCGGATTGTACCCGACACATCTTTCAGCGCATGAACCTGATTCGGCTGTCCTTGATTATAAATCACATTTATTTCGTTAAAACTCATCAACGGCACTGTGGTGGCGGTCGTCATTGTCATGGATCATTCCCCTTCGTCGATATGGTTAGCCATTTCTTTGAAAACATGAAAGCGTCATCATTAGTATAAACCATGGAGGCGACTTTATTATGCTTTCATCATTAAAAATACTATTTTTGTGCCGGGTAACAAAACTGGCCGTTCTTCTATGCGGCACATGCAAAAAAAATATAATTTGGATCTCGGAACGATTACAAATTGCGAGACACCTAAAGCCGCCGGTCGCCCATATAATACAGGGAATCCGAAATGCGTATCAGAACCATTTGCAGGGCGAACAAGGTTTAAAGGAGCGATAAACAAATGAAAAGCATGACGCTCGAGACTGCGAAACATGTGATAAAAGCTGCGGAACAGAAAGCAAAAGAGCTTCGAATTTCGCAAGTGATCGCGATCGTCGATGAAGGCGGCAATTTCACCGCTTGTCACCGGATGGACGATGCCTGGCTGGCCAGTATCGACATCGCGCAAAATAAGGCATGGACCGCCGTTGCGATGCGAATGCCAACTTCACATCTGGCCCATTTGGCAGCCCCTCATGCGGAACTGTACGGGATCAATACGACTAATCATGGCCGGGTGGTTGTGTTCGGAGGTGGAATTCCGCTTGTAAGAGAAGGAAGGATCGTCGGCGCCGTCGGTGTCAGCGGCAGTACGGTCGCTAATGATGTGGAGGTTGCCAAAGCGGCTGTTCATGCCTTTGAGTCGTATGCATCGCACATGCCTCAGGCACGCAGACTTGACTGGGCCTGGATTCCGTAAGAGTCAGGCTGGAGAGAAGCCATAAAGACGAATGACATTCCGCCTATTGCGTACAAATAGGTAAAAGCCGCTTGAAAATTCAAGTCGGCTTTACCTTTACCCCGTCTGTCTGCGTGAGCAAAACCGTTCGGGATCAGCGATTCGATTCAGATTGAATGAAACGGGATATTTCACGATGATAGCGCATCAAGCACCAGACATACATACCTACGGACCAAGCCTGCAGAAAGCAACCGTTAAGCGGCTCCGGCCTGTTCGCGCGATACAGCTCGGCAGCCATGCCCATTTCATCCAGAATCCGCGATGCGATCATCCGCAGGAAGGCGACGCCTTGCTCCGGGCGTCCCGCGTTAAATTCGGCCAAGGCTACCCAGCCGGTCGTCAAATTCCAGACAGCGCCTTCCTGATAGCTGGACGGATCGTACCCGTTTCCTTCATCAGCCGCACTTCTTGTCCGGACGCCGAACGGCGTCGTCACCTCCGCCGCTTCGAGCTTCTCCAATGACGCCTTCACCCGATCGGGATCGGCTAACGTGGAGAACATCAAGTTGACGGCATAATTGGGGCGCAGCGTAGGGTCGGGCGTGCCGTCTTCCAACAGCCGGTCGTAGTAATACGCTCCGTCTTCGTACCAGAACGCATCCTCGTACTGCTGCTCCACCTGATCCGCCAGGGTGCGCCACTTGAGGGCAAACTCCGTCTCCCCGATCAAATGGGCGACGTCCGAAGCGGAACGGAGCGCATGCCAATACAAACCTTGCACATCGTTGCCGCTCTTTCTCCGGTCGATATGGTCCATCCATTGCGTATCCGGAATCGTGAACGCCTGCGAGGTGGATACGTCGCCGACGATGCCGTGCTCCAGAAATCCGTCCCCGTCACGGTCGCAGCGCAGAGCCCAGTTCACCGATTCAAGCAAGCTTGGAAAATAAGCGCGCGCAAATTCCGTATCCTTCGCGGCTTGAACATATTCGCGGAATAATATCGCCTGCAGCAGGACGCCTTCCGCCGAGCCTCCCCAGGAGGTTTGATGCATGAAGCCCGGTCCGCTGATCACGGTAGGCATATCCCCTGCCATCGCGCCGGGGCGATCCTCTTTCAGCTGCAGGGAGATGAAGTTTAATAAAACCTCTTTAACAAACTCGACATCCCCGATAGCCAAATAAGCGAACGCCGTCCACGCCGAATCCCTGCTCCAGTAGTTCGGGAAACGGGGAAAGCCCGCACAAATGCCGATCCCGATTTCCGGATGATTGAATTTCAACAGCTTCAGGGCAAGCTTGGCAAAATCAAAGGCCCTGTCCAGCTCATCGTCTCCCGTATAAGCCGCGGCGGTTTCCTGCAGGTAATCCCGATAAGACCCGGCCGTCTGAACGAACAGCTCTCCGGCCTGAGTTAAGCATCGCGTTGCGGTTTCTACGGCTGCCGCTTCATGCTCCGGGTCGCCGGTCAGCACAACCGTTACCGTCAGCGACGAATGGGGCGCGATTTCGCATGGAATCCGGAGCTGAACGCGAGGGTCCGCGCCTTGATATTCGCTGCCGAACGATGCTGTGCAGCCGGCATCGCAGGCAATAACGGCAACATACGGCAGCTGCGGGTTTTCCATGATTAATTTTCCTTCGGTTTGACGAAACTTAAACTGTTTCGCCTTCACGCCGAGCAGTCCGTACGGCACCAGCATCGCTTCCACATCGGCGATGAGCTCGAACGTCTCGGTCCCGTCCCCGTGGTTCGTTAAAGTGAACCGGGTAAGCACCGCCGCGTCCGCGGGCGACATGAACACCTTGCGGTCCACAGTCAACCGGTCGAATCGGCTGAACGCCTCGAGTCTGCCGGGCAGATGGTTCGCGCGCTCCGTGAAGCGGACCAACGGATAAGCTTCCTGCCCCTCCCCTTTACGCAGCTGCCACTTCAAATGACGGATGTACCTCGCCGGAGGACTGTACAAGCCGCCGTTATCCGTGACGAGTCCCCACCAGTTCCAATCGGCCGACAGATCGCCTGCCCAGTTCAAGACCGTAAACGAAGTATCGTTGGATAACGCGAGCGGACGGTCAAACGGACCCGTTTTGGTCAGACAAGGCTCTTGGATATCCGCGACTTGATCCTTAATCGTAAACCGGGAATAAATTTTCCCGAACGCGTACTGCTCGGTCACGATAACGAGCGTATGCTCGCCCGGCGTCAGACCGCCGGGATACAGCACCGACCACTCCGTAGCCGCCCCGACCTCGAACGTGAACGGCTCCGCTTCAGATATCGTTCCCGCATTGCGGCCGTGCTGATCTTGCATAATCCAGACTTTGTCCGGACTCATTTCGTTCCCGTCCAGCAGCAGCTTGAAGTCGATAGCCATGCCGCCAAGGGCGAGCGGAGGATTGTCCAGATTAAATCTGAATCCGATACACACCCCGCCCGAATAATCGTTGCGCAAGCTCCCTTTGACATACGTCATTTCGTAAAAGATGTCTCCGAGCTGCTTGGCTTGAATTTTACGCATTGGAATTCTCCCTTCATTAGCCTTTCACGGCTCCGGCCATCAGGCCTTTGACAAATTGCTTCTGTACGCTGAGGAATAAAATCAGCACCGGAATCAGCGAAAGTACGTTCGCGGCCAAAATCCGCGACCATGGAATCGCGATGCTCTCCTGCGCCAATAGGGCGAGCCGCAGCGGAATCGTGAATTTGTCTTCGGATTGAAGCAGCACGAGAGGCATTGTAAAGGAATTCCAGTTATGCACAAACTCGACAATGATCAAAGTAATGATTGCCGGTTTAATAAGAGGAAGCACGATCTGATAAAACAGGCGGAACTCCCCGCTGCCGTCGATTCTCGCGGCTTCCAGCATTTCCGTAGGCACATCGTCAATGTACTGCTTCGTGAAAAAGATCCCGAACACCGTTACGCTGAAAGGCACGATCAAGCTGATCAGACTGTCGTATATCCCCATCTTCGTAATGATGAAATAGAGCGGCAGCAGCAGCACCGTCGGTGGAACGGTCATGGTGGCGATCAAGGCGATGAACAGCACATTTTTGCCGAAAAATTGCTTCTTGGCAAAAGCGTAGCCGGCCATACTGGTAAATATCACGATGAGTGCGGTCGTGGAAATGGTCACGATCATCGAGTTCATGAACGTCGTGCCGAATTTCAGCGCTTCCCAGATTTCAGGGTAATTGCTCCATTCGAGATGTTCCGGCCAAAATGTCGGAGGAAACCGCGTAATTTCCGAGTCGCTTTTCAAACTGGACACGAACAACCAGTAAAGCGGCAGAAAAAAGATCAGGCCTAAAGCCCAAAGCACGATCGAAGACAGCCAATTTTTTTTCATCGTTTCCCCCTCCTATCCTAACCGTTTGTCGACTATTTTTTTCTGAACGATCGTGATGATGAGCACCAGGAAGAACAAAATATAGGACATCGCTGCGGAAGATCCGATCCTGTAATATTTGAACGCCTCATTATAAATGAGGAACGGTACAGTCGTCGTCGAATCGGCAGGTCCTCCGCCGGTCATGATGTAGATTTCCTGAAACACATTGAGCGAATCGATCAGCAACAGGATGAACACGACTAACGAGATGCGGCCGAGAAGAGGCCATGTGATTAAACGCAGCCGTTGAAAAGGCGTGACCCCGTCAACATCGGCCGCTTCATACAAATCTTTCGGAATATTTTGCAGACCGGCCAAATAAATCAGCATGAAATAGCCGATTTTTTTCCAGCAGGTCATGATGGCAATGACCGGCATGGCCCAAACCGTGCTGGCCAGCCAATTCGGACCCGAGATGCCGAACAAGTTCAACAGCGCATTGATTAAACCGCGGTCCCCGTTAAAGAGAAACATGAAAATCAAGCTGGCGCTGACTACCGATAAAATATAAGGAATAAAGAAAACGGTGCGGACCAGATTGACCCCTTTTAATTTCTGGTTAAGAAGAAGTGCCAGGCACGCCGAGGCGAACATCGTAACCGGAATGAAAATAATGCTGAAATAAACGGTATTTACAAGCGCTTTAATAAACAGCTCATTCTGCAAAACCCTTGCATACTGATCGAATCCGACAAAGGCGCCGGGAATTTCGAAAAGCCCTGAATTTTTCAGCGTAATGGGCTTAATATCCTTAAAGCTGGCGATAAAGGACCAGATGATCGGATAGATCAAAAAAAGTCCGAGAATGATGACCGAAGGCAAAATAAACACATAGCTGGTCCAGTCTCCGATCCTGCTGCGGATTCTTTTTTTCATGTTTTGCCTCCTTAGGCAAGCAGAGCACCTAGCTGGTTAGGTGCTCTGTCCTGACTTGATTACTGGATGGACTTACTTCGCTTTTAAAATGGCGTTGCCTTTTTCTTCGAGCGTTTTCAAGCCTTGTTCGGCCGTGATGGCGCCGGAAACAACCTGGTTCAGTACGCTTTGATAGACTTCCGCCTCCACTTGAGCCCACTGTGGAACCGGCGTCGATATGCTCGGGTATTCCAGGCCTTTGATAAAGACGAGGAATTCCGGATGCTCTTTAAAATAAGGCAAGTCGTAAAGGTCTTTGCGAATCGGCACGCGGAACGGGTAGAAGTTGCCGTCGTCGGCTTTTTCCCCCTTCATTACCAGCTCCTGTCCTTCTTTAGAGCCCAGGAACTTGATCAGCTTCACGGAAGCGGACAGCTTGTCGCCTTTCACGCCCGTCGGCACGGAAAGCATGTAAGGTCCGATATCGGCTGCTTTGCCTGCAGGTCCGGCCGGCACTTCGGCCGTTGCGACTTCAAATTTGTTGGCCGCCTTCCAAGCATCGGGAACCCCCCATGGTCCTTGGAATTGCATAGCCACCACCTGGTTGCGGAAATCGGCCATAACAGCCCCGCCGTCTTTATTCACTGTATCCGGAGGCGATACTTCTTTGACGAGCTTCGTATAAAATTCCAATGCCTTCTTGCCCTCAGGAGAGTTCAAGCCGACCTGATAATTGCCCTTGCCGTCATCTTTGACAATGTTCGCTCCGGCTTGATTCATGAACATATTGACCATCCAGGTAATATCGTAAACTTGCTTCCCGACGAGTCCGATGCCATATTGATCCGGTTTGCCGTCACCGTTCGTATCGACGGTCAATTTCTTGGCGGCGTCATAAAGCTCATCCCACGTTTTCGGCGGATTTTTAATACCGGCTTTGTCGAACAACGTCTTATTATAAATTAACTGAACGGAATGTCCGAGCCATGGAAAGCCGTAAAGCTTGCCGTCCCAAGTCCCCAAATCCCAAAGCTGCTGATAGTAGTTGTCCTTCTCCGCATTCAAATCCTTCGACAGATCAAGGTACGCTCCTTGCGGCGCAAGACCGCGAACGTCGCGGTAAGCGATCTGCATGACTTCCGGAGCATCTCCGCTCAAAATTTGAGTCAACAGCTTTTGACCGTTTTGGGCGCTGCCGAGCAGTTCAACTTTAACATCCTGGTTTTTCTTCTCGAACTCGTCCAGGATGACGCGAATCGCTTTGCCGCGCGGCGAATCGCTTGCCCATGCGATCTGCATGCGGATTTGGGTCGTTTTACCCGGCTCCGCTTGCGCTTGCTCTCCTGCGGTATTAGCCGATTCCGGTTTGGCGGACCCGCAAGCGGTCAGTGAAATAGCGAGCGTGCCAGCGACTACAACTTTTGGCCATTTGTTCATATGAGGTAACTCTCCCCTTTTTAGGTACTTTTATATAAAAATCCAATCATCAGCACCTTTGCCAACGTTGGCATTTTTATCTAAAAAAATTTAGGTCGACTGTCTTTCGCAAATCATCGGTGAGATCAGCACACGCGTGCCGTTTTTTTCAGCCCCGTCAAGCTGCTTGACCAGGAGCTGCATGACCGTCTGAGCCATGGATGTAATCGACTGGTCGATGGTCGTGATCGGAGGATGATAAAATTCCCCCATCTCGGTCTTATCGATGCCGAGTACGGCAACCTGCTCCGGAATGCGCAGTCCTTGCTCGTAAACCGCGCGGTATACGCCGATAGCCCTTTCATCGCCGGAGATAAAAATGGCGTCCGGATGCTGCGGCAAGGCCAGCGCCTCCTTCGTCCGCAGATAAGCCGATTCAATGCTCGACACATCGTACAGAATGTTCCACTCGATCGCCTGTTCTTGATGTGCGGAGAAATAGCGGCTGATTCCTTGCGCCCGTTCCTGATTCACGATGTAATCCGCATGGCCCAGCAAGAACAGGATGTTCCTGCGGCCCTTCGAGGCCAAATATTGGGCGGCCAGGTAACCGGCGGACACATTGTCCAAATCCACATAGGAGGTGTCGAAATGATCCATGTCTTTTCCCAGAATAACGAATGGGATTTGTCGTTCCCGCAAATACTCCACCCGTTTATCTTTTTCTTTGGTGTCGAACATGACCGCACCGTCAGCCATGCCGTGCTTCAATAGATAAAATCCGTCGTTCTCGTTCTCCTCATAGCTCTCGGCCGATGAAGAGGAAATAATCAGACGGTAATCCATCCGGTGCGCTTCCTTCATCATCTTCTGCAGAATTTCATTATGAAAAGCGCCCCAAAACCGTCCGCTATGCTGATCTACGAAAGCAATCAAGGTGTTTGTCTTCTTCTCCCTCAGGCTTTTGGCCAGCATGTTGGCTTTAAAGCCGGTTTCTGCGACCACCTTGAGGATTTTCTCTCTCGTTTCCGCCTTCACATGGGGATCTTCGTTAATGACGCGGGAAACGGTTCGAATAGACACGCCTGCCAGCTTTGCCACATCTTTGATTGTTTGCGTTTTCATTTAGGGTCCCTTACTCGAATCTAGTTTATGCCATCGTTGGCATTTATAATTGTAACCGTTCTCGCTCGGGGTGTCAATATCTAGCTTTTTGAAACCGGCGTTTTAAAAAGTCCGGCCAAAATTTGCTTCAGCGCATCGTAGGAATAACGCTCTTCCCCTAATCGAAAGTTATGTTCCATGCGGGCACTGCGGAATTCGCCATCCTGTAAATAACGGAGCACTTCCCGGCCGGCCGCCTCCATCACTTTGCTTTCCACATGGACCAATCCTTCTTCGTCTACCGTATGCTCGCTGCCCAAGGAAACGATGTGAAACCCGCATGGCTTAATGTCTGTTCCATATACCGGATATTCGTATACGGCCATCGGCTTCTTCGCATACAGGCCTTCGAGGAACTGGTTGCCCCAGCCTTCCAAAACACTCGGGTACGTGATAAAGTCCGCATGCACGTAAGCGTCCCACAACGAGTAAAGCTTCTTGCCGTTTCTGGTAACGCGGGTCGCTTCGATCCATTCGTTAATATACAGCAGCTTCACCTTCTGCCTCTCGGCTCTTCGGTTCAAGCCTTCCACGTACGCTGCCGAGGCTTCCTGAAGACCTGCGAGCACAAGCACGATTTCCCCGTCATCCCCGAGCATTCTCCCGTCATAAAGCGGGCTTTCTTTCAACAGCTTCATATTGTCCGGCTTACCGACCTCTGCCGCCAAATCAATCGCAAGCTCAATCGCTTTCCGTTCGGCGATCCGGGTTGCCTGCAGGAAAAGGATGTCGTTATCTTTCACGCCGATCACCTTGCGAAAATCGCCGTTGTAATCGTCGAGCGTCCAGGCAGGAGCGGTAAAGTCGAATACGTTAGGCACGACTGTCGACGGTTGTCCGGTGCGCTTCAGCAGCTCCTCTTGAGCGATTTTATTAATCACGACTTGCTTGACATTCGGAAGCTTCGGCGGAAAATATTGCTCCAGCCAGTCTGAGATGCAGGCATCGGTCGGATTGCTGTACCTTGTCCGCTCCCAATGGAAATCATGATTGTGCGCGATGCAGGCGATGTTCCTCTTGCGCGCGACTTCCGCGAAAGCAATCCCTGCAGGCAGCCCCCAGCCTAACGACCAAATATTGTTGGGCACCAGCATATCCAGCTTGTATTCGTCAATCGCACGGCACAGCGCTTCCTCGATCCGGGCCGCAAACGCCAGTACATCCTCCCGGAATGCCTCGGCATCGGGATAATCCGAGAGCCGGTCGTAGGCGTTGGCGACGAATTTGTTGTTGACCGGGTGCTGATAGTGCAGCTCTTCGAGCACAATCCCTTCTTCTTCTCCCAAACTTCCGGCTAACAGATACACCCGATGACCCAATTCCTCGAGAACCTTCTTCCATTTTTCCATTTCCAAGGAAACGCCGTCGGTCTCCCCGACACGAAAGTGACATAATGCAATATTCATGCTGTGGGTTCCTCCTAAAACATAAAGTTTTCATGATGCAAGCTGGCGGCTTGCATTTTTGCCAACGTTGGCAAAAATAATGATAACCTGATTCTAAACGAATTTATCCGAAAAAACAATTCATTATTTCATGCAAAAGCCCGAAATGCCTGCTCTGAGGCATTTCGGGCTTGTTAGCCGAATCCGGCCATTGGGTAACGGCCGAAAGCAGGGCGATCAGGAAGCGGCCGATGTAGCGTTCCCTTCGCCATCTTCTTTTTTCTTGCCGAGCAGTTTGCCGGCAATCACAACGACAATAGCCAGCACGATCGGAATGATGTAATGTCCAGCATGGAAATACGTTTCGAACCAGTGTCCCACCGCTTTATCCGTCAGCATCATTTCCCCTGCCGTATAACCGAGCAGGCCGGCTCCAAACCAGACAATAATCGGGAAACGGGTCATCAGCGTCATGAGAAGCTGACTGCCCCAAATAATCAACGGGATACTGATGGTAAGCCCCAGGGCGATCAGGAGCACGTTGCCTCCCGCCGCTCCCGCGACAGCAAGCACATTATCCAGGCTCATAACCAGATCGGCGATCATAATCGTCTTAATCGCTTCGGCTATGGTATTTCCCGATTTCAGATGCTCTTCTTCTCCTTCGCCTTTCACCAGCTTGACCGCAATGTAGAGCAGCAAAAGTCCCCCAAGCACTTGCACATAAGGAATGGCAAGCAGCCAAACCGCCACAAACGTCAGGATGATCCGCAAACCGATCGCACCGAAGCTTCCCCAGAAGATCGCACGTTTCTGTTGGTGCGCAGGCAACGCACGGCAGGCAAGCGCAATCACTACCGCATTATCACCGCTCAATACGATGTTGATGAGGATCAATTTTAATAAGCCTACCAATAAATCGCCTTCCATACTTCGACTCTCCTTTTAGTAGTTACTCATTTATGTCTATTACATTATAGTGCAGACCTGTCTGTTGTAAAAGAAAAAAAAATAGAAAGCTGAACAAGTCCAACCGCTCCAAAAATAAGAACCCCTCACCCCGGGCTATCGGTTTGGGGTGAAGGGTTTATTCAGCGCCGTTACTTCGTTACAACGGCCTTGATGTTGATTTTGCGCCAATCCTGCTTCTCCAGGATGAACGAGAACACGATTCCGCCGGCCAATCCCCAGAACGGCGCTCCGATCCTGAATAACGTGATATCCGATAACGTAATCATGAAGGCAAACAGAGCGCCCAATTTATGACCGGCCGAGAAACTCATTTGCAGGGAATTCACGAGCACTCCGATCATGGCCAATCCCCCGAGCAGCTTAATCAAGGAGGCGGGGATCGAATCCGTCAAGAGCACAGCCATCGGCGCCAATAAACCGAATAAGACCCACAATGCCCCCATCACGATCGACCCCAGGTAACGGTGTTCCTTGGGTCCGTTCTTCTCATCGGTCAGAATCGCCGTCATCGGACCGGCAATACAGGCTGAATGTGCGCCCATCAACGCATTCGCCAAAGAACCGATTCCGCTCCATCGGGTCATCGCATTCACCGGCGGCTCGTACCCGTCTCCTCTGAGAACCCCGATGCCTTGCGCGTTCTGGACGGCGATAACGGTCATCGCCAGCGGAATGACAAGCTCGCCGATGGTGCTCCAATCGAACGCGGGACTATACACATGCGGCTTCGCTATCCGGAATACGATCTCTCCTGCGGGACTCCCCCCGAAAAAAATGAGCCAGACGGCGGAAACGGCGATGGCCCCCAGAATGGGAGGAATCCGTTTGGCCCACCGGGTGAAATAGGACAAAACCAGAAACGTAAGCAGCGTCAAGCCGTTCAGCAACGGAGCGTCTTTCAGCGAGGTCACGACATTGGACCCGAAGGGGAGTAAGACACCCGAAACCATCCCCATCATAATCGGCAGCGGAATCGATTTCATCAGCTTCTCCACCAGGCCGACCATGCCAAGCAGGAGAATCAGCAGCCCCGTCAGCACATAAGCCCCGATGACGACGTTGAAGGGATGGTTGGAAAGCGACGTACCTACAAGGACAGCGCCCGGGATGGAGAAAGCTACCGCAATAGGCTGCTTGTACAAGACGGACAGCATGATCGTCAGCGCCCCGCCGGTCGCATAGACGGCGAACACCCAGGAGGAAGTCGCTTCCGGCTGGAGCTGTCCCTGTGCGGCCGATTGCAGAATGATCAGAAACGGCCCGGTGACGCCAAACAACCAAGCGATAAAGCCGCTCGTACAATGATTCATGGAAAACGGGTTCAAGCTTGTAAATCGGAACCGGCCTTTCATGCGCTATGAGCGCCTCCGAGATACGCTTGCAGGATCATGTCGTTATGCAGCAAGGCATTCGCCCGGTCGGCCAGCTTGATGCCTCCGTTTTCAATGACGTACCCGCGGTCGGCAATGCGCAGCGCCTGGCGGGCATTTTGTTCCACGAGCAGGATGGTCATGCCGCTGGCTTTCAACGTCTGAATCAACCCGAAAATTTCTTTAATCACGAGGGGAGCGAGACCCAGGGAAGGCTCATCGAGCATCAGCAACTTGGGCTGCGCCATCAATCCGCGCGCGATCGCAAGCATCTGCTGCTGTCCTCCGGAAAGCGTCCCTGCCGGATGATGCCTGCGGTCTCTCAGCAGAGGAAAAATGTCATAGACATGTGCCAATAAATGCGGCGTATCTTGCTTGCTTGCATACATGCCGCCGGTGAGCAGATTGTCTTCGATCGTCATCCTTTTCAGAATCGCCCGGCCTTCCGGAACATGGACCAGCCCCGACTTTACGATCACATGCGTCTGTTCTTGATGGATGGGCGCGCCATTGAAACGGATTTCCCCGTTCGTAGGCCGGATGATTCCGGAAATCGTCTTGAGCAGTGTGCTCTTCCCCGCTCCGTTCGACCCGATGAGAGCGACAACCTCTCCTTCGTATACGTCCAGATTTACGCCCCGAAGCGCTTGAATTTGCCCATATGCGGCAGAAGCTGCCTTCACTTCAAGAATCGCGGTCATACGGCCTCCTCCTCCTCGCTTCCCAAATAAGCTTCAAGCACAGCCGGATGATGCCTGATGTCCTGCGGCGTTCCCTCCGCGATTTTTTGGCCGAAATTAATGACGGTGACGATGTCGGAAATCTTCATGACCACGGACATGTCATGCTCGATAAGCAGAACCGTCACTCCATGATCGCGTATCGTCAAGATGAACTCGTTCAATTGCGCGCTCTCTTCCGGATTAAGCCCGGCCGCCGGCTCATCCAGCAAAATTAACTTGGCCCCGGAGCAAACCGCCCTGCCGATTTCCAAACGTTTCTGCTCCCCGTACGAGAGCTGGCTCGCCGGCAAATCTCGCTTACGCTCAAAGCACAGCAAGTCAAGCACTCTTTCCAATTCGCCCTCAAGGCTCTGACGCTTGTTCCCATGCAGGTAAGGAATCAGGCTGGACAGGCCGAAGGAGATTTGCGTGCCTTGACCCATCCGCAAGTTTTCCTCTACCGTCATATGCGAGAACAGCCGGATGTTTTGAAAGTTCCGGCTGATCCCGAGCTTGGCGATCCGATGCGGCTTTAACGGATTCAACAACGTTTGTTCGAAGCGAATGTCGCCGGAATCCGGTTTGTATAAGCCGGTGATCAGGTTGAACAGCGTCGTCTTCCCCGCACCGTTCGGGCCGATAATGCTGTGAATCCGCCCGGCCTTCACGTGCAGATTCAGGCCGGATATGACATCCATTCCACCGAAGCGTTTAGACAAATTTTGAATGTTCAGCATGGACAGGTGAATCCCTCCTTTAGCGAAGTGAGGATATGGATGAAGGCGACTGCCGCTGTTTGCGCGCGAACCGGCTGCGGATCGTTTTCACCGTCTTCTCCGAAATGAGACCCTGAGGCCGTACCGCCATCATGACGACGATGATGATCCCGTACACAACCAGCCTCCATTCCTCGAGCCCCCGGAAAATTTCAGGAATCAGCGTGAGAAGGAACGCGCCCGTCACCGCTCCCCAAGGGGTCTGGTACCCGCCGATCAGCACGTAGAACAAGATGAGCAGCGACGTATGAAAACCGAAGCTTTGCGGATCGATGAAAAACATGTAGTGGGCGTAATAGGCGCCGGCGATACCGGCAATGCCCGCACTGATCGTAAACGCGCATATTTTGAAAAACGTGACGTTCAATCCCATCGATTGGGCAGCGACTTCATCCTGCTCCACGGCCTTGAACGCCCAGCCTAACCGCGTGCGGTTCATATATAAGACGGCGGCAAGCACGACGACCGTGCCGACGGCCACATTCGCAAGTGTCGTTCCCGACATCCCGCTCAGCCCGGAGGCGCCTCCGATATAGTCCACATTGCGCAGCACGACCTCGATCATTTCATTAAATCCGAGCGTTCCCACGGCCAGGTAAATGCCTTTAATCCGCAGCGCCGGAAAGCCGATCGCAAACCCGACGAGTGCCGCAGCCGCAGCCCCTGCCAGAAACGATAGAACAAGCGGAATGGAGAAATGGACCGTCAGGATGGAAGAGACATAGGCGCCTAGTGCCATAAATGCTCCATGCCCCAAGGAAAGCTGCCCGGTCGCCATCGTCACGTACAAGCTTAACGCGAGGATAATGTTGATTCCTGCAAATATAAAAATCGATTGCTCCATCGGCTACACCCTTTCCGTCTGCACGCTTGAACCCATTAATCCGGTTGGGCGGAACAATAAGATAAGAATGAGCATCCCCCAAACGACGGCATCGGCGTACTCGGTCAAACCGAGCGGAAGCGCGATAGCCATGACCTCAAGCAGTCCCATCAAAATACCGCCGATCATCGCGCCCCTGATGTTCCCTAAGCCGCCGATGATCATGACCGCCAAGCCCTTCAGTCCGACCATCGTTCCCATAAACGGGGACACCGTTTCGAAACGGATCGCGTACAGCATGCCGGCGACTGCCGCCAGCAGCGAGGCCAAGACGAAGGTCGAAACGACGACGAAGCGTACATGGACGCCCAGCAGCTTCGCCGCCGTTTCGCTTTCCGAGAGCGCTCTCATCGAACGCCCCAGTTTGGTGCTTTTCATAATATAGCTTAGGCCCAGCATGGAGACGAGCGATACGAGCAGCAGGATCATTTGCGGACTGCTGATCAGCACTTCGCCGATTTGCAAATTCGACAGGTGGATGACAGAAGGAACGGACTTGGCGTCGGAACCGGACAAATTGACGACCAGTTCGGAAATGACGATGCCAAGCGCAATTGTGCTTGCCAGCGGTGCATAATGATAATCCCGCCGAATCGGCCGGAAACTGACGAGCTCGATCACCATGCCGAGCGCAATGGAGCCTGCCAGAACGATCGGAACGGCGGCGTACAGCGGGAGGTGAACTTTATCGATCAGGATATAGACCATAATGCCCGATGTCATGAAAACTTCGCTGTGAGCCAAATTCATCATGCTGAGTACCCCGAATATCAGGGTGAACCCGATCGCCAGTAGCGAGTACAAGCTTCCCTGCAGCAGGCCGTTAATCAACTGCTGGATCAACTCCATGGTGGCGCCTCCCTTACTTTAACGGAGCGTAGTTCCCGTCTTTTATCGTAACCGTATGCACTTCCTTGACGCCGTCGCCTTCCGCATCAATCGTCATTTTGCCTTGCGTGCCTTCATAGTCCTTCAGCTTTTCCCAGCCGGATCTCACCGTTTCGCGCAGCTTCTTCACATCGCTGTCTCCATTCAAGCCGGCGTCTTTAAGCTGTTTGGCAATAATTTGGATATTGTCGTACGCATTCACCGCATACGGATCCGGCTTTGAAGCATCCGGTGTCAGCTTTACCGCTTCCGGCTCGAACTTTTTCAGAAACTCCTGGGCCTGCGCCCGGTCGATTTCCGGATACCAGTAAGTGCCTACCACGATATCTTTAGCCGCCTCGCCGGCTAATTTCGGGAAAGCCGACGCATAGATGCCAACCGTACCGATGATCGGAACGTTCACGCCCTGCCTTCTCAGCTCTTTCACCAACCCGGCCCCTTCTTGATACAAGACGCTGACGGCGATAGCCTCCGGCTTCATGCCTTTGACCTTGGTGACGATCGCGCTATAATCGGTATCTCCTGTCTTAATAGCCAGAGGATTGCTCTTGTTGACCCATTCAAAGCCGTTCTTCTCTATCGCGACAGGCAGCACATCCACACCCGCCGATTTGGAGACGGCGTCCTTCTCGTCATAAATAACGGCAAATTTCTTGACGTTGTAATGCTTGGCGAATACCGGAAGCGCCGTACTCAGCAGCTTGTCGTCCGTCATGGAGTTCCGGAACGCCCATGGACGGTTGGCTGCGGAAATACCCGGCTTGGCGGAAGCGTAAGAGATGATCGGAATCTTCAGCTCGTTGGCGATCGGAAACGTCACCTCGGCTTCACCGCTGAAGTGGGGGCCGGAAATCGCAACGACGTTTTCCTTTTCAAGCTTCCGCGTCAACAGCACCGCCTGCTTGTTGTCGCCGGCCGTATCCTCAGTCACCAATTCAAGCTTGCTGCCGTTAATGCCGCCTGCGGCGTTGATTTCATCGACTGCGATTTTAGTGGCGATTTCCTCTTTTTCTCCGTAATCTTTCCCTTTTCCCGTTTTCGGCACAAGAAAGCCGATTTTGATCGGTTTCGCTGTCGCCGTCTTCTCCTGATTTGCGCTTGGCGCGCTTGCCGGTTTCGTATCGGCCGAGCCACAGGCGCTCAACACGGAAATGACCAAACTTGCGATTGCCGCCAAACGAACCACTTTTTTCCCAAAACTCATTTTGTTTGCCCCCTCAAGAGTGTTTGGTACCGCTTTCAATAAGAAGTATGCGTCACACCTGTGTACCCATGATGAAACACGACATGATTACAAGCGTTTTATGAACTTTCGTAAAATAAACATATCATATCAGGATGTGGCAAACACGGCAGTCTTCCAGGATCATGCTTTGAAAATACGGAGCGATGGCAATGAAGTGATCCAAGATCACTTGAAGCCCTCCTTTATCGGTTGCCGGATCGGAAGCGGTTTCAAAAACTGGGCGGGGGACACCTCCCTATATCATTATGTTTTTGTGACTTTCGTGTTATATCCATAATATAATATGATCCCCGTCACACCGTCAATGCCCAAGTTTAAATCTTTTTCACGGCGGGTGCCGCATCTAAGCAAACAGGCGCACAGCAAGGCAATCTGCCTCCGGTCTTGTCCGAAGTCCGATCGCCGCGTGCCGGCTGCCGCTAATAGTGCAATAATGCGGAGCCCCAGCCTAAGCCTCCGCCGAATGCCGCTAAAGCCACGACATCTCCTCGCTTGATTTTGTTTGCCTTCACCGACCGGTCCATGGCCAAAGGGATGGTTGCGGCCGAATTGTTGCCGAAATACCGGATCGTGCTGATCATTTTATGCTCCGGGACTTCGAGCGTTCTTCCTACGGCATCAATGATTCTTTGATTCGCCTGATGCGGAATCACCCAATCGACCTGCTCCAGCGTATACCGGCAATGCTCCAGCGTTTCCATGATGCTCTGGCTCATCAGGTTGACCGCCAGTCTGAAGATGCGGTTGCCGTTCATGTGAATTTTGTTTTTGTTGCTTTCATCGCCGGCCCCCGGGTACCTGCTGCCGCCTCCGGGAACGATCGCAGCGTCGAAGTATTCGCCGTTGGCATGAACCGCCGTATGCAGCAGTCCGAGCGTGCCGCCGCCTTCTTCACGCGATAATACGAAGGCGCCCGCTCCATCGGCAAAAATGATGCAGGTCGAGCGGTCCGTATAGTCCGTAATCCGCGATAACGTATCCGCGCCAACGACGAGTACGTGCCGGTGCGGACCGGCTTTGACAAACTTCTCGGCGACGTGCAGCGACGCGATAAACCCCGTGCACGCTAAATGGACGTCAAATGCGGTGACTTGCCGGCAGCCGAGCCGCTGCTGCAGCTGACAGGCTACGGGCGGAAACGGATGGTCCGGCGTTTCGGTGGCCACGATAATCATATCGATATCGGCGGCGGTAATTCCCGCGCTTTGAATCGCTTCCAGTGCGGCAAAATAGGCCAAATCGGAAGTGGCCTGATCATCCGTAACGATTCTGCGTTCGGCTATACCCGTTCTTTCGAGGATCCATTGGTCCGAGGTATCCACCAGCTTCTCCAGATCGTGATTGGTTACTATATGCTCAGGGACATAAGAGCCGGTCCCGCTGACAATCGCCTTGTACATGCGCACACCCCGCTTTGCTATTCGCCTGTAAACACAGGCTTTCTTTTCTCTTGAAAGGCAGCCAGAGCCTCCACCCGATCCTTGGTCGGAATGATGACCTCATAGGCTTTGGATTCAAAATCCAGTCCCGTCTGCAGATCGCCTCCCGCTCCCACATCGATCGCGCGCTTGGCTTGATAGACCGCAAGCGGAGCATTGTTCAATATTTCGCCCGCCAGCTTCCCGCACAGCTCGGCCAGGTGTGCCTGATCGTCGGCCACCGCGTTCACGAACCCGATGGCGTGCGCCTCGTCGGCCGTTATTTTGCGGGCGGTAAGAATCAGCTCCTTCGCTTTGGAAGGGCCGATTAACCGGGGCAGCCGCTGCGTGCCGCCCGCGCCCGGAATAATCCCCAGACTGACCTCCGTAAGCCCCATCAATGCTCCGCGGATCGCATAGCGAAAGTCGCATGCCAGCGCAAGCTCGAACCCGCCGCCGAAGGCATAACCGCTTATTGCGGCAATCGAAGGCTGCGGCAGCCGTTCCAAGGCGCTGAATACATCGCGGATTTTCCTGACGTTGCGGCGAACCTGCTGTTCATTTAACGATTTCCGTTCCTTCAGATCGGCGCCCGCGGAGAAAGCGCGCCCCTCGGCTTCCACAATGACGACGCGGATCGCTTTCGGATCGTTGGCAATTTCGTCCAAAATATTATCCAAACAAACGAGCGTTTCATAATTAAACGTGTTCAGTTCCTCCGGACGGTTCAATCGGATGCAGCCGACATGACCCCGTCTTTCCAATAGGACAGGTTGATCTCCCACCTTCGTTCCCCTCCCTACGCTTCATAGTGCCAGACGCCGCTGCGCATAGCCTTCCCGATTGCCGCTTTGGACTCCGCATAATCCAACAAACCGATAATCTCCGACATGACCGCCGAGAATTCGGAATCATATTTTTGCGGATATAAAACTTGCGCCAATTGAAAGGCCGTCGTGCTTCCGCTGCGAATGTAAGCTTTCAATTTCTCCGCCTTTTCCTCAATGCGCGCCAACCGCTTGCCGATAAGCTCATGAGGCCGGTCCACCGGCTCGCCATGACCGGTATAGACGATGTCCGCCTTCAGCTCCAGGCACTTCGTCAAGGACCGGGCGTAAGCAACCAGCGTCGGTATCCGATTCCCTTCCCGGTCCGGTTCGACAAAGGCGTTGCTGGAAATATGCCTGATTAGATGATCGCCGGCAAACAGCCTCTTTTCCCGCTCATCCCAGAAGGCAAGATGATCCGGCGAATGGCCGGGAACCTCGATGACCCGGTAAGCTCCGATCCGGTCCGATTCCCGAAGCGTCCGGATGGGGGCCTTTATTTTACTTGGATCGTTGTTCCTGATCGCGCGTTGAAGGCGTGCGGCATGTCGTTCTCCTGCTTCCCCGCAGCCCATTTCCCGGTATAACCGCTTGTAGAAGCTTGCGCGCATGGACAAAAAATCGGGTTCTCTCGTTAATCGCGGAACCGCCTCCGGATGTGCATAAACGGGGACATCCGTGAGCGCCGTAATCCGATTGACCAACCCGGTATGGTCCGGATGGCTGTGCGTAATTAAAATTTGCGACAAATCGCGCAAAGCGAACCCGGCTCTCTCCAGAGCGCCATGGAGCGCATCCCAGCAAGCCTCGGAGTCGTCCCCGGCGTCGATTAACGTAAGCGTACGCTCATCGGACACCAGAAACATATTGACGTCGCCCACGTCGTAAGGCGTCGGCGCAACGACCGGAATGACACGGCGGGAAGCCGTAACTTCACCGTTCATCAGATATTCACTTCCCTACGTTTGTGCTTTGAACGGCCCGATAGCCTCTCAAGCGTTCAACCATGGATTAATTTGAACCGTCTCGACGGCCGTATCCTCTTCCAGCAGCGCGCGGGCTTCGTCCGGAATCGGCACGGCAAAGATGCGATCCCCCTCCTGCTTGACCCAGCCCCGCAATTCGTAGCCGTGCCCCGTTCTCGCTTCTCCCCGGAATACCTCGTGATTCAGCTTCACCGTTCTGCGGTTGACCTCCGTTACCTCGGTGGCAATGGTGATGATATCGTCATAATACAGCGGTTTCTCGAAGGTGCAGCGCACATCGAGCAATGGGAGAATGATGCCGTGCTTCTCGCCAAGCTCGGCAGGCGGGAGACCGATGCTCCGGAAAAATTGATGGCCGGCGATATCGAACCATTTGAAATAGTTCGGATAATAAACGATCCCCGCCTTGTCCGTATCCCCGAAATTGACCCTGATTTGAAACCGGTTGCGTCTCATTCGCACGTCTCCTTATTGCCGGTTACCCAACGTTTCAAAAAAACGATATGGATTATGAACATCCATAATCCATATCGCATTCCGGCGCTTATTCAGATCGTACCGGCGGTTCCTGTTATTGGCCTTGCCAGTTCGGCTGGCGCTTCTCCAGGAAGGCCGCCAAGCCTTCCTTCGCATCGGCGGAACGGAACAAGAGGTTTTGCAGCTCGCCCTCGTATCGGATGGCAACGTTGAGCGGCATTTCGATCCCGTTCTGGATCGACAGCTTGATGTTCGAAACGGCGTACGTGGCGCTGTTTGCAATTTTACGAGCATATTCCAGCGTCTTCTCTCTCGTCTGTTCTTGCGGGAACACTTTATTGACAAGTCCGATATGAAGGGCTTCCTCCGGCGTCAACAGGTCGGCCGAAACGTTCAGATCAAGCGCGCGCGACGGCCCGATCAGGCGGGCAAGGCGCTGAGTGCCGCCCGTTCCGGCAAGCACGCCGAGCGTCACTTCCGGCAAACCGATCTTGCCGGCTTTGTCGCCCATGAAGCGCAGGTCGCAGCCGAGCGCCATCTCCAGACCTCCGCCAACCGTATGCCCTTCGAGGCAGGCGATGAACACTTGCGGCGAGCGCGCGATTTTATCGAGCGTTTCGTTGCAGAACAAGCAAAATTGCGTTTTGAACTTCGGATCGGCCGCTTTCAGGAAGTTGATGTCCGCGCCGGCCGAGAAGAAATTCGGCGTATCGCTCAGCAGGACCGCGACTTTAATGGAAGGATCGAAGCGGATATCGTCGATCGCGGCATTTAATTCTCTGTAGAAGTCCAGACTGTAAGAGTTCGTTTTGTTGATATGAAGGTGAATTTCGGCAATTCCGCTTTCTTTCGTCAACGTTAAATTTTGTCCCATGATCAGTTCCTCTTTTCTTATATGGATTAGAGTCCGAATAAATTAAGCGGCTTCGGCCCGACGTAAGAAACGACGCTTTTCGTTTCGGTATACAAGTTGAGCGTTTCAAGAGCCAGCTCGCGCCCGAAGCCGGACTGCTTATAGCCCCCGAACGGAGTGCCGGGAAATGCCGAAATTGGTGAGTTGACCATCACGATACCCGCCTTGATTGCGCTTGCCACGCGATGGGCTTTGCCGTGGTCCTTCGTCCATATCGCCGAACCGAGGCCGAAGATCGTATCGTTGGCCTGACGGATGACGTCCTGCTCATCGTGAAACTTCATGACGACGACGACCGGTCCGAAAATTTCCTCCTGCGCGACGCGCATATCGTTGCGGACATTGCCGATGACGGTCGGCATGTACCAGTGGCCCTTCTCGAATTCCGGCCCTTCCGGACGTTTGCCGCCGAGCAGCACTTCCGCCCCTTCTTCGACCGCAAGTTTTACATACCCGTCAATGACCCGCTCATGGCTAGCCGAGATGACCGCTCCCATATGCACGCCTTCGGCGAACGGATCGCCGACGCGCAGGCGCTTCGCCTTCTCGATGAACTTCTCCATGAACCGGTCATAAATGTTCGCGTGTACAAACAAGCGGGACCGCGCTTCACAGGATTGGCCTGTATTATAGAAGATTCCGTATAAGGAGCCGTCTACCGCACCGTCGATATCGCAATCGTCGAACACGATGTTCGGCGATTTCCCGCCGAGCTCCAGCGTGATCCGTTTTATCGTTTTCGAAGCGCGCGCCATAATGTCTTTACCCGTTTCCGTTTCGCCGGTAAACGCAATCTTGTCGATGCCCGGGTGCTCCGTCATATAGGGTCCGATTTCCGAACCGCTGCCTGTAATAACGTTGACCACACCCGCAGGAACGCCGGCCTCCTGGCAAATCTCCGCAAGCATGTAAGCGGTAATCGGGGTAGGGCTGGCCGGTTTCAGAACGACCGTACAACCGGTAGCCAGCGCAGGCGCAATTTTCCAGGCGGCCATCATCAAAGGATAGTTCCAGGGAATGATTTGTCCGCATACGCCGACCGGTTCCTTCACGGTATAGTTAAAAAATCCGTTCGGCACTTGATTGACGTCTCCGCTTTGCGTCATGGCTGCAGCCGCGTAAAACTCGAAGTCCTCTATCGCTTGACCGATCTGTCCCTTGGCGGCGCTGACCGTTTTACCGCTGTTCAGCACTTCCGCTTTAATTAATTCCGGCAGGCGCTCGGTCATGATGCTCGCGATTTTAATCATGATCTTGGCTCGGCGAGCCGCATTCATTTTCGGCCATTTGCCTTGCTCGAACGCCGCTCTCGCGGCGGCAACCGCCTTATCCACGTCTTCCCGGTTCGCTTTGGCGACCGTGCCGATCACCTCGCCGGTGGCAGGGTTGAACGTTTCAATGACTTCCCCGCTGCTGCTTTCCACAAATTCACCGTTGATGAATAAAGGATAATGCTGCTTCATCGAACCTACCCCCTCAGTCCCATTTTTCCACAATTGTGGCGATTCCCTGGCCGACGCCGATACACATGGAAGCCAAGGCATACCGGCAATCCCGCCGTTTCATTTCGTGCACCAGCGTCGTCATGATCCGGGCGCCGCTGCATCCCAGAGGATGCCCGAGCGCGATAGCCCCGCCGTTCACATTGACCCGCTCCGCATCAAGCCCGAGCTCCTTCACGCAAGCTAAAGACTGCGAGGCGAAAGCTTCGTTCAATTCGACCAGATCGATCTGGTTCGCGGTGAGTCCCGCCTTCTGCAGCGCTTTGCGGACGGCGGGTATAGGTCCCACCCCCATGTAATCGGGATGGACGCCTGCCGTCGCCGAAGTCACGATCCGGGCTATCGGCCGCAAGCCCAGCCGTTCCGCCGTCTGTCTCTCCATCACGAGAAGCGCGCTCGCTCCGTCGTTGATGCCGGAGGAATTGCCGGCCGTTACGGTGCCGTTCTTGCGGAACGCGGGCTTTAATTCCGCCAGCTTCTCCAGCGTCGCATCCGCCCGCGGATGCTCGTCGGTATCGAACAGAACCGTGTCGCCCTTGCGCTTGATCGGGAACGGAACGATCTCATCCTTGAACTTTCCTTCGCGGATTGCCTGCTGGGCGCGCTGCTGGCTGGTCAAGGCGAATGCGTCCTGTTCCTCGCGGCTGATCCCGTATTTGCTTGCGACATTCTCCGCCGTCTCTCCGAGCGTGATCGGCGGGTATTTCTCTTCCATGACCGGATTTACAATCCGCCAGCCCAGCATCGTATCATAGAGCGTCTGGTTGCCTCGGGCCCCGGAATGCTCCGGCTTGAGCATGACATAAGGCGCTCGGGTCATACTCTCCGTGCCGCCGGCAATAAACACGTCCCCGATATCGGCTTTGATCGCGTTCGCCGCCTGATTGACGGCCTCCAGCCCCGATCCGCACAGTCTGTTCACGGTAACCCCGGGTATCGATAAGGGGAGACCGGCCAGCAGCACCGCCATGCGGGCCACGTTCCGGTTATCTTCACCCGCCTGATTCGCGCAGCCGAAGAACACGTCTTCAATCCGTTCCGGCTCCACCCGGCTGCGGTTCAGCAGCTCGCGAATCACGTGAGCCGCCAGATCGTCCGGCCGCGTATCCTTCAACGTTCCGTTGTATTTGCCGATCGGCGTTCGAACGGCATCCACAATGACAGCTTCCCTCATGATGGAAACTTCCTCTCTTCCGGGTAAGTGTAAAATCCGCGGCCGCTTTGAAGGCCGAGCCGGTTCGCGTACAGAAGCTTCCGCAGCAGCGGCGCGGGACGATAGCGGTCTTCGCCGATTTCGCGGTGAAGGCCGTTCAGGACGGCGACAATATCATCCACGCCGACCGTATCCGCCCATTCCAACGGCCCCATCGGATAGTTCGTTCCTTGTCGCATCGCCGTGTCGATGTCCTGCGGCGATGCGATGCCTTCCATCAGCCCGAAGGCCGCTTCATTGATGATCAGGGACAAGATCCGCGCATAAACCAGGCCGACCTCATCCTGCACCGTCTCGGTTTGTTTCCCCAAGGCTTCAAAAAAACGGGCGGCCTGGCGTAATTTCGATTCCTCCGTCTGCAAGGCGGGAGCGATTTCAACCAGCTCCGACTTCTCGATCGTAGCGAACGCCGAGAAGCCGACTAACCGCGTGGAATCTTGAAGCCAAGATGCGCTTTCGGTCGCGCTGATCCCGAGCACGGTGGAAAGAATCAGCGTATCCCCGCCTGCGGCATAGGTTTCCGCCGATGCGAGATTTGCTCTCTTTTGCGCCAAATCGGCATTCGTCGTCTCCACGATGACGTCCATCTCCCGTTCAAGGCGGCTGCCGTCCGACAGCTGCACGCGTCCCGAATCGGAGCAAAGCTTGCGTAATGCCGCTGCCAGGGAGTTATTCCCCAGAATAAGAACGTTAGGGAGTTCCCTCATACGAATAATACCCCTCTCCGGTTTTTCTCCCCAGCCGGCCCGATTGCGCCATGCGCTGCTGATAGTAATGGGGACGGAAGCGCGGATCCCCGTAAAAGGCTTCATACACCGACACGGTCGTGGAGAAGTTGATATCGATCCCAATTAAGTCCTGCAGTTCAAAAGGCCCCATCCGGAACTGCCCGCTCCGCTTCATAATGCGGTCAATTTGCTCCGCCGTGGCAATGCGGTCCCCGAGAATGCGAAGCGCTTCGTTGTAGAAGGGGCGCGCCACCCGATTGACGATGAAGCCGGGCGTGTCCGCGCAAGATACCGCAGACTTCCCGATCGACGCGGCGAACTCAAGCAGCGCCCGTATCGTTTCCTCGCTCGTTCGAATGCCCTTCACCACCTCGACCAGCGGCATGAGCGGGGCCGGATTGAAGAAATGCAAGCCGGCCACCCGAGCCGGAAGACTCGTTTCGGCTGCGATCGCCGTGATCGAGAACGAGGACGTATTCGACGCCAATATCGTTTCCCCGGGACAGCTTTCGTCGAGCTTCCGGAACACATCCCGCTTGATGTCCATCGATTCGGGCACCGCTTCGATCACGAGCTGGCATTCCTGCATATCCGAGAGCCGCACCGTTGTCCGGATGGCGCCCTTCACATCTGCGGCCGCTTCGGCCGACAATTTGCCCTTCTCCGCCAATCGGTCGATTTGCCTGTCTATGGCTGCCTTGGACTTGTTGACGATTTCTTCGCTTCGATCGAAAAGAACGACCTGATAACCGTGCTGAGCCGTCGTCTGCGCGATACCGGCCCCCATCGTGCCGGAACCGATGACCCCAACCGATCGTATAACCATGTCCCTCACTCCTTATGATTCGTCCGGGTGCTCCTCTTGCCAACGAACGAATTCAAAGACGCTTTTACATGCGTTGCAATAATATTGGCGGACGAGCTGGGCCGTGCCGAACGGCGCGATCAGCGTGACGTCCTTGGATTCGCAGAAGCAGCAGAACGGTTCGGCGCATCTCTCTTCCCGGTCAACCATGGGCCGCCGTCCTGTGCGCCACGTCCGCCTCGATCATTTGATCGAACCGGGCGGTCAACGCCGTGCCCGCTTTCATGTAACCGCTTGCATAAAGCTCTTGATCCGCCTCCAGCTTGACCAGCCATGCGCGCGCTTCGGCCACTCTTTCCTGCAGCGCTTCACGAAACTTGCGCGGTACCGCCCCTGTATCGTTCGCCAGCTGAACCGCCCAGCCTCTACAGTAGGCGACATGATCGCCCTGCTCTCTCAGCAGCTTATGAATGCGCATGACGATATCCGTGTGACCGGCTTCAAACATCGCCTGAAGGACCAAATTAAAGCTCACGTTGATCGTGTAAGCGGATGCAATTAATCCGATCCAATCGGTCGTGTTCCCGGCGAAACGGAACGCTTTACCTGTCTGGTCGCGAACGTCCTGCTTCTTTCCGGTTAAGCCTTTCAGATCGAAGGCCCAATTATATAACAACCTCGCATGACCGAGTTCACCTTGCGCCATCGCAATCGATGACAGGCTTGCTTCCAAATTCGGCCCGCCGACCCCGATTTCCACCAATCGGTCGCCCAGTACAAACTTATTGTCCGCGATCGTCTCCACGATGTGAATAAAAGAGTCTCTGCCTTTCGTCATCGCCCGTCACCCCATTTTTCGAAAAGCCCTTCAGGCTGTCGGATCCAAGTCATTTCCTCTCTCGGAACGACGCACATTTCCACCCAATCTTCCTCGTCATACACGAAGGTCGCGTATACCTTCGCAAGCTGGTCCGTCTCGGCCGCAACGGTGCCGACCATGACCAAGTCGTCGCCGCGTTTAATCCTGGTAAACACGTTGTATTCCTTCTTCTGCTTGCTGCTGCTGTTCATCGCGCGCTAACCCCCCACGTTTTTAATTTCTCGCGAGCAGCCGCCGAAAGGCGATCTACGGTCCAAGGAGGGCTCCAAACGACATTCATGCGCACTTGTTCAACTCCGGGTTCCTTCAACAAACGTTTTTGAATATCGCCCTCAATCCATTCCATACAAGCACAGGAGGCGGCGGTATAGGTCATCGTCACTTCCGCTTCGCCGTCTTGAACCGAAATCCCGTAGATTAATCCCATATCGACGACACTGACCGGGAATTCCGGATCCATCACTTCATATAGAGCATTCCAGCAGCGTTTCTCGATCAGGCTAATCTCGCTCATCTCAGACCACCTCTTGGCGAAGCGCTTCCAGTTCGTGGGCCCCCCGTTGAATGCGGTTTACAAATTCCTGATTGCGCGGGCCTCTGTTCTTAAAGCGCTGAATCACGTTATCCCAGGTATCCGGCTGATCGTACAGCCATTTCTTCTGGTCAGCATCGAATTTGCACGGGAACGGTACGTCCAGCATGTATTTCTGCTGCGCTTCGTCGTAATGCGCCGGCGGCTTCAATCCGATTGACTCCAGGAACGGAACGGCCGTCGACAACCATTTTTGGCGAAGCCCGTCGTTCGTCTTGCCTTTGAGCTTATAGTCAAGCTGCGCGGAGCGGCTCTTCAATTCGTCGGAAACGCCGAAGAACTCCAGCGCCATCAGGAACATCCAATCCATCGCTCTGCGAACCTGGTCCGCCGTCTCCGGATGGTCCATGGCCGCCTTCAGAATGATTTCGCCATTGCGCAGATGGAACAATTCCTCTTTATCCACTTTCACAAGCGCCCGCTTCCACGGTCCGTACGAGGTATGCTCGAAAGCGTCGCCGAGGAGCGTATAGCCCGCGCGGTCAAACAAAGCGTTGAACATGCCGAGCTCCACCCAATTTTCCAGCTCGAAATCGAAGGCGTACGGATTTTTCCACTTGTTGGCCGGCCGGTCGTACACGATGGAATCGACATTTTCCCCAAGATCTTTCAGCAGGCGGTACGCGATATGCGCGTGTCCGATTTCATCCTGCATGATCGCCAGCGCCGTAATTTTGTGGTTCAGCGTAGGAGCTTGATCATACACGGTCAACAAGGGCGGTACGCTTAACAGCTCCGTATCGCCGACAATAAGCAGTGTTTGTTTTAAGGCTTGCAAATACGCCTCATCCATATCCTCCATACGTTCAACAAAAAAACCGGCATTCACTTTTTCTTTGAGTAAAGCGGAACGATCCATAACATTCACCCCATTACGTTTATTTCACTTTCGTTTCATATACATAATATATCAACGATCCAACTTGTAGTCAATACGTTTATTTTACGTTCGTGATAAAAATGTAATAAAAGATCCCCGTTCGTCAGAAACGGGGATCTTTGGGGAAAGCGCCAAGATCATGCTATAATATAGGTTCATTCAAAACCCGGAAGGAGTCCATCACGTTCATGGCATCCCCACACGATTTTGTCGTATCGGACGAATTATTGCAAAAATACGAAATGACCCGAACGGAATTGGCGAATCGGCTGAACGCTCATCTGCAGCATACTTTATTGGGAGCTCTGGACATGCGTTACGCCGAACTAAGCGCGGATCGGGTCGTCATGCGTATGCCCGTCAGTGCAAAAACAAGGCAGCTGTTCGGATTTTTGCACGGCGGAGCCTCGGTCGCGCTGGCCGAAACGGCCGCCTCGGTCGCTGCCTTGCTCAATATCGACTCGCGTACGCACGCCGCCTTCGGAATGGAAATCAACGCCAACCACATCCGCAGCAAAAAAGACGGCACGGTAACCGCCACAGCGGTTCCTTTGCACAAAGGACGCACCTCGATGGTATGGGATGTCCGGATTACCGACGAGCTGGAGAACCTGATTTGCGTATCGCGGTGTACGGTTGCCGTCGTCCCTATTCGCGAAGCCGATCAGGAAAGCTGGCCCGCATTTCCGTAGTAATAATGCCTGCCCTCCCGGATCTCGCTGGACAAGCGTCCCGCATCCTCCAGATACACCAAATGCGCCAACGTTTCCGCGAGCGCAAACCGCCATTGGTGCGCGTTTAATTCCCTGTGCCCGAACAAAACCAGGGCCGTTTCGTATGCGGTTCGGCCGCCGGAAGCGAGCTGAAGCACACGTTCAAGACGGCCTTCATGATGCGCCAATATTTCATCGATCCGCTGCCGCGTATCTGGAATGACGTCCGCATGAGACGTTAAAGCCAGCTGAATGTCCAGCGGTTTCAGCCGGTTTAACGATTCGATGTACAGCTTCAGCGGATTGGGCGAGGCGTTCGGCCATCGGCTGATATTCGGAGTAATTTTGTGCAAAACGTGGTCGCCGGCAAACAGCAGCTTATGTTCGGGCTGGTACAAGCATACATGCCCGTCGCTATGCCCGGGGGTAATGAGGATGTCCCAGTCCATGTCGGCCAGCCGCACCGTTTGCTGCGCGAGCGGCGTAATGACGGGGAGCCGCACCCCGCCGGACAATACTTTCATTTGCGCCTTAACCTGCTCCGCCAGCTCATCCGGCATGCCGTGCGAAAGGCACATCCGCCTGACCTCCTCGGCTTGGGTGCTCCCGGGTGACCATACCTGCTTCGCCATGGTCATTTCCTGGGGGCTCATGTAGACGGGAGCTCCCGTCCAATCTTGAAGCAGCCCCGCTAAACCGAGATGATCCGGGTGAAAATGCGTCACGTACAGGCTGTGCACCGCTTTCGGGTCGATCCGCAGCCGGTCGAATACCGATTTCCAGGCTCGAACGGCCTCCTCATGCTGCATCCCCGCATCGACAATGCTCCACCCCCTGCGGTCTCGAAACAAATAGCAGTACACAAACTTCATCGGGAACGGCACCGGTATAGGAAGGCGGAATAATCCCTCCCGAATCTCACGGATCTCCATCAGGTTCTCTCCTCTTATTCATTCGTCCTTACCCTTGGAGCGGAACGGGCGGCCGAAGTACAGAATGGCTTTTCACATCGTAAACCCCCAAAGGAACAATACGCAGACCGGGTAAAAAATCACAGGTCAAAAACAAGAGCGTGTATAAAATGTCATGAAACGGATAGCCTAGCCTCTTCAAAGCGGCCAGCAATTCATTCTGGTAGTTGACGGCTTGAGCAAAGGACGTATGATCCGTCATCATGCCGCCGACCGGCAGCGGAATCTCAAGCGCGAGCTTGCCGTCCTGTACAATGGCGATGCCGCCGCCCATCTCATGAACGCTTGCCGCGGCGCGAGCCATGGCTTCCGGGTTTTTGCCGATCGCGAGCAAATCCGTCGGGGTGTTGTACGTGGAAGCCATCCCCTCCAGCTTGTCGGCAAATCCTTCGATCAGTCCGTTCGTTCTCCACTTGCCGAAACGATCGATCAACGCCACATGCAGCAGCCCGTCTTTGCCGGCAATGTCGGCATACCCGTCCTTGGACGGAAGCGTCGTCTCCATCCCCTTCGTAATGACGGTGCTCCGGAAGCCGATGACGGGAACAGGCACATCCGGGTTCGGATGAGGGAAGCGGTATATATCCGGATTCGCCAGAACGGACTTCTCCACCTCCAGGCATCGGCCGATCCTATACCGGCTCCAGTCGATGTGCGGCAACTCCTTCTGCAAACTTCCTCCCTCGAACACCGTCTCGCCGCCGGAAATGACGAGGCTCGGCTCGAATTGCTCCAAATCCGGCAAAATGATAATGTCCGCTCGCCGCGAAGGCGCAATGCCCCCGATTTCTTCATCCAGCCGCAGGAAGGTAGCTGCATTGACCGTTACCAATTGTATCGCTTGGACAGGCGGCAGTCCGAGCCGGACCGCTTTGCGCACCAGGCCGTTGACGAAGCCTTCTTCCAGGATAAATGCGGGATGCGGGCCGTCCGTCGTCATCAGCAGCCGGTGCGTGTCGACCTTCCCCTCCGTAATCGCCTTAATCAGCTCTTCCAAATCGGGACGAAGCGAGCTGTTTCTCAGGTTGGTCCATAACCCGAGTCTTAACCGGTCCAGCGTTTCCTGCGCGGTGATCGCCTCGTGGCAGGCACTGATGCCGGAAGCTGCAATCGCATTCAACTTCTCATAGGAGCAGCCTGCCGTATGTCCATCCGACAATTTCCCACGCTTCTTCGCGTATTCAATCGTTTCAATCAGAAAGGGGTCGCCCTCATACAGCAGAGGCCATCTCGTAACTTCCGCGGTCCCGACGACCTCCTCCATATCCAGCAGCATCCGCAGGTCAGCGTGGTTAAACCAGTCCCGCTCCCCGATGAATTCCGCCTGCGAAACCAGACGCGCAAGCCAGAGCTGGTTGCCCGGCAATTCGCGCAAATCTTCCACCATCCGTTTAAAGCCCTGTGCACCCATATGCAAATAGAAAAAGAGATTGTCGTTCACTATCGTCGTCGTTCCGGTCGAGACGCTTTGAGCGGCCAGACTGACCGGATTATAGATGACCCATGGATGGGCATGCACTTCGATAAAACCCGGGCAAACGAATTGGCCTTCGGCATCGATCACGCGCGTGTTCTCGCCGACCATCGCGCAGCTCTCTCCGACATAGGCGATCCGGTCCTTATACACGGCAACGTTCTGCGGCAGCAGCTCGCCCGAATACACATTGACGACTGTGCCGCCCTGGATAAAGAGATCGGCCGGCCGCTGGCCTTTCGACACTTCGATGAGTTCATAACGATTGGCTCTCCATTTCAACGTGACAACCTCCTCCTATATGGCAAAGTCCCCCTATCCAAGCGAGAGGGGGACTTTGCCCATATCCGAACAGCCTTGTTCGGCTATCCGGAGCCTTACATTTCCACAAAAGGATTAATCGCGTGTTCGCGGTCGCCGACAACTTCATGCCCCGGGGCCTGCTCGATGACGGATTCAAAATATCGAACCGCCCCGACCGATACGATTTGGTGAACGCTTCGAAACAATTCCCGTGCCGTATTTCCCGTCCAATCGCCCGGCAGCAGCTCGGAAGGAAAGAGCGGATCCAGGAAAAGGAACTTCCGGTATTCATGAACAAGCTCCGTCCGCTCAATAAAGCAATCCCGGTCCGTCAAGGAATTGTCCCATATCCGGGCCTGAAGGTCGGCGAATTTCTCCCGGTATTTCTGGATGAAAGGAACATACTCGTTCGCAATCGCTTCAAAATCCCAGCCGCGCTTCACCACTTCGCTGTCGCTGTGAGACATGACGGTGCTTGCGCTAAACAGCATCGTGTAGGCTTCCAATTGATACGTCTTGATCATTTCGAGCGTCTGCCGCTCGAGCGGGTTCGGGCTTACCCAGGTGCTGTTGGATATCATGCCGAACCCGGTCCAGACCAATTCCTTGCGGACTTGATTTCTCAGCTCCCGCTTCTCCTCCGGCATGGAATACGTAAGAATGCGCCAATAGCCGTCCCACTTGTGAGGCGTTATCGTATACACCTTCTTAACCCCGTCTTCGATTCTTCGCTTGCCCTTGTCCGTTAACCGGTAATAGCTGTTCAGCCCCATTTTGCGAACTTGAAAAAGCTCCTGCTGAACCATGCGAAGCGTCGCGCCGCGGACGGAAGACTCGGAAATGCCAAATTCACCCATCAGCTTAATCAGGCTTCCAATCCAAATTTCCCCTCCGTAATATTGAACATAATCGCCGAACAACGTAAACATCAGTGATCTGGGCTTCATGCTGGGTTCTCCTTATATACGACCATTTTTCGAATTACAATCACTGATACTAGATTATGCCAGTTCGTTTACGAATTCAAGGCGTTTCCGGCGAGAAATGGACGAAGGCCCTCTTCAGGATGATTAAGATCCGGTCCGTAATTTAAAACGCTGAATTTTACCCGACTGTGTCTTCGGAAGCTCATTCACAAACTCGATCAGCTTCGGGGATTTATAGGAGGCAAGCTCGTTCTTGACGAAAGCTTGCAGCTCGGACTTCAAACTTTCGTGAGCAACGATCCCCTCCTTCAGTACGACATAAGCTTTCGAGACCGTAAGATCATCCTCCAGCTTCACTCCTACGACGGCAACCTCGAAAACGGTTTCATGTTTGATTAAAGCGTTTTCAATTTCAACGGGAGAGACCCAGATGCCATTCACCTTGATCATGTCGTCCGACCGTCCGCAGTACCAGAAATAGCCATCCTCATCCATATAATATTTATCGCCGGTATGCAGCCATTCTCCGATAAACTTACGTTTGTTCTCCTCATGCAGGTTCCAATACCCGTGGGCGATGCTGTCCCCCTTCACGAGCAGGTCGCCGACCTCCATAGCCGATGCGGGCATCCCGAGTTCGTTCACGACTTTCGCATCGTATCCGGGAACGATCTTGCCGGTGCTGCCTGGCCGAATATCCCCGATACCATTGGACAAAAAGATATGCAGCACTTCCGAAGAACCGATGCCGTCCAAAATATCAAGGCCGTACAGCTGCTTCCATTTCTTCATGAACTGCGCAGGCAGCGCTTCTCCGGCCGATACGCAGATTCGCACCGAGGAGAGATCGTATTTGCGCTGCGAACGTTCTGTCAGATCGATCATCGATCCGTATAAGGTAGGAACGCCAAAAAACACGGTCGGCCTGTATTTCTCGATCGTTTCGAGCACAACATCAGGCTTCGGACGTCCCTTAAGCAGAACGGTCGAAGCGCCTGCGCCAAACGGGAAATACATGCCGTTGCCTAACCCGTAAGCAAAATATAGTTTGGAAGCCGAGAACGTGATATCGCTTTCGTTCAATTGGAGCACATTTCGGGCGTAAGCGTTAAAGGCATACTCCATATCATGCTGCAAATGAATGATCCCTTTCGGATTGCCTGTGCTTCCGGAGCTGTACAACCAGAAGGCGGAATCGCTGTGCGTCGTATGCGCCCCTTCCAAGTTCGTCGATTCTCCGTTCGTCAATTGACGGTAATCCATCACGTCAGCTTCATGGTTAGCGCTTTCATGAATGACGATTACATGCTTGACATAACGCAACCGATCCCGGATGTCGCGGATTCGATACCATAAGCTTTGATGGGCCACAATGACCTTGGCTCTGCTGTTATTCAGAAAATACTCGTAATCTGCCGGAGCCATCGCCGTGTTGACCGGAATAGGAACGGCGCCGACCTTCACGGCCCCGAAGAAGCTTTCCACGAATTCCGGCGCATCGTCGCATAAGAGCAGCACACGGTCTTCCATCGTAATGCCCAATCGGAGCAGCGCATTGCCGAACCGGTGAACCGCCTGCTGCAGCTCGTCGTAGGTGATGGAGATATCCTGGAAGTAGATGGCGACTTTATGTCCTAGCCCGTTTTCCACATTTCGGTCTATAAAACGAGAAGCGGCATTATAAGGCAAACCCATTCCTTTCAACGTATCCATTGCATCCTCACCTTCAATCTGAAGTTGAGCGGCAATATTCTTTTTTTAGTCTGTCATCTAAAAATATTGCCGCGCAAGTACGCTCTCCACCATACTTTTCGCAAGATAGGCTCTGTTATTGTCCCTTCCAGTTCGGTTGACGCTTCTCAAGGAATGCGCTCAAGCCTTCTTTGGCGTCTTCCGAACGGAACAGCAGGTTTTGCAGCTCGCCCTCGTAACGAATGGCAACGTTCAGCGGCATTTCGATGCCGTTCTGAATCGACAGCTTAATATTGGATACGGCATAGGAGGCGCTGTTCGCCAGCTTCCGGGCGTATTCCAGCGTCAGCTCCCTTGCTTGCTCCTGAGGGAACACTTTGTTAACCAAGCCGATCTCAAGCGCCTCCTGCGGCGTCAGCAGATCGGCGGATATATTCAAATCAAGCGCGCGGGAAGGGCCGATCAGACGGGCCAAACGTTGGGTGCCGCCCGTGCCGGCAAGAACGCCCAGCGTAACTTCAGGCAATCCGATTTTACCCGATTTGTCGCCCATAAACCGGAGGTCGCAGCCGAGAGCCATCTCCAATCCGCCGCCAACGGTATGCCCTTCCAGACAAGCGATGAACACTTGCGGCGAGCGCGCGATTTTATCCAATGTTTCGTTGCAGAACAAACAGAATTGCGTTTTGAATTTCGGGTCCGCCGCCTTCAGGAAGTTAATGTCCGCACCCGCAGAGAAAAAATTCGGCACGTCGCTCATCAAGACGGCAACCTTGATGCTCGGATCGAAACGGATATCGTCGATAGCCGCGTTAAGCGCTTTGTAAAACTCAAGGCTGTAGGAGTTCGTTTTGTTGATATGAAGATGAATTTCGGCGATGCCGTCTTCCTTCTTTAGCGTCAGCAAGCTTTCTTGTTTCGTTTCAGTTGCCATAGGGTATAGCCTCCTCTTAATATTATGTTTTTATTTCAATCGTCTACAATACATAATATACACAATTAACCGTTTACATTCAACAACTGAAAATCAACCAAACCACGCGTATATATGCGGAAAATAGGAGTAAATCTTGGATATGCTCCCTAATTCTCATATATTACGTTTTTTAGACGAATGTTTAATAAACATTTTAAGCTCTCTTTTCGGTCGAATGCCAAATAGGAACGATCCCTCACTCGCATAATTATTCCATGTCCGTATGGCAATTCCCTGCTGAACGGTCTTCCAACTTTCCCGCATTCCGGTTGGGTAGGCGCGCAATCTACAAAAAAAAGCCTGAATCATAAGATTCAGGCCTGCTGTTGAAACACCCGTATGTTTTTTATCCCAACCATCAGCTCACTTCTACTGCACCATATCCCACTCGTGAACTTCATAGGAGCGTGCGCCGGAACGCACATAGGGATCGTTCTCGGCCCACGTCCGCACGTCTTCTATCGCCTCGGCTTTATAAATGACCATACCTCCCCAGCCATCGGCAAACCGGCCATTGGCGAATATGTGCCCCTGTGCACGCTGCTCTGCAAGGTAGGCCAAATGCTCATTTCTATGCACCTGGCTTTTTTCTGCATCAAGCATCGGCAAAAAAACGACGAACATTTTCATGACGGAAACCTCTTTCTATACGTTATCTTTCAAGCAACCTCGTACGAAAATGGAAGCTGCATACTTTTCTCGTTATACATATGCCGTCAAAAATTTTCGGACGATCTCTAGGACGTCAGGCGTCCAGAAGCGGATGCCGTGCCCGGCGCCTTTCACTTTGTAGAACGTGACGTCTTGTCCCGCTTCTTTCAACGCTTCGTACAGCAATACGCTTTGATTAAACGGAACCAGCTCATCCTGGTCTCCGTGCATGATCAGGAACGGCGGCAACGCTTTTTCCCTGGAAATATAGGTGATCGGATTCGCTCTCGAAACTTTGTCCGGATGCTCCTGAATAGGACCGCCGATGAGCAAGGATTCAGGCGAGTCCCCGGCATCATGGTCCACTTTGGAAGGATACTTGTTCATTTGCAGCAAATCCGTAGGGCCGTAGAAATCGACGACGGCTTTCACTCCGCTGGACTGCTCCGTATACCGGTCCGATTCGAACTCCGCAAAACCTTCGCTTACGCCGACTAAAGCGGATAGATGTCCGCCCGACGAATCTCCCCATACGGCAACCCGTGCAGGGTCAATCTGATACTTGTCGGCATTGGCCCTCAAATAGCGGATGGCGGTCTTAACGTCTTGAATTTGTGCAGGAAACGTTGCTTCGAGGGAATGCCGGTATTCGACACTCGCCACAACATACCCGTGATGGGCGAAGTCGGACAATTGAGGAATAGCCATATACAGACTTTGAGGAAGCCAGCCCGATCCTTGTACATACACCAGTAACGGATAAGGCCCCTTTGCTCGGGAAGGCATGACGATATTTATCTTTAAGGAGCGGTCTTCGTATTGAGCATACTCGATATCGGGCAAATATACACACGCATAGCCGTCATTTTGATCGCCATATACGATCTGCATGCCCTCCGGACTTTTTTGATCTGCAGGAACATGCATATCCCTGAATTTTATTTTCGGTGCAGACATCGGTCGGAGCTCCTTTATTCTGTATTGGGTAACGTCCACAAACTAAAGCAGCCTTGATCTTGTAGACCAGATCAAGGACGCTCAAGCGACTCCCGTTAAAACTCCATAGGCAGTCCGATATAATTTTCCGCGAGACTGGTCGATGCGGCACGCGAAGACGTGACGTAATCCAGCTCGGCCAATTGAATACCTCGTTCGAATGGTGTATGTCCCATGTCCCGGTGCAGCATCGTGGTCATGAACCAAGAGAAGCGCTCCGCCTTCCAGATGCGCCGCAAGCAAATTTCCGTATACCGATTGAGGATATCCGTCTTTCCAGCCTTGTAAAACGCTTCAAGCCCCCGCGCCAGCACTTGCACGTCTGCCGCTGCGAGATTCAGCCCCTTAGCCCCTGTCGGCGGCACGATATGAGCGGCATCGCCGGCCAAGAACAGTCTTCCGTACTGCATCGGGTCGCAAACGAAGCTGCGCATCGAAACGATGCCTTTTTGAAAAATCGGACCTTCGATGAGCTTAAACCCGTCCTTCGTCTCAAGCCTTGTGTGCAGCTCCGACCAAATCCGGTCGTCGGACCAGTTGTCGATATGGTCTTTGGCGTCGACTTGAAGATACAGCCGCTGAATTTGCGGGGAACGGGTGCTGACCAGCGCAAAGCCCTGTTCATGGTTCGCATAGATGAGCTCATGCGACGATGGAGGCGCTTCCACAAGGACGCCCAACCAACTGAACGGATAGATCTTCTGATATTCCTTGCGGACCGATTGCGGGATCGCCGGACGGCTCGGGCCGTGAAACCCGTCGCAGCCGGCAATATAATCGCATGCGATCTCTTGCAGTTCGCCGTCCTTATTCGGGCGGAATCGTATTTTGGGCGCGCTTGTATCCACATCGTGAAGACTTACGTCTCCGACATTGAAGTAAATTTGGCCCCCTGCTTGAAGCCGTGCCGCAACCAAATCTTTAATGACCTCGTGCTGCGCATAAACCGTGACATACTTGCCCCCGGTGAGCTCGTGAACATTGACCCGATGCCCGGTTCCGTTGAACCGCAGCTCAAATCCTTCGTGAAAATGCCCTTCTTTCATCATTCTTACGCCTACGCCCATCTGATTCATCAGATCCACTGTACCTTGTTCGAGCACGCCTGCACGGATCGTTCCCTCGATCTCCTCGCGGGTCCGGCTCTCGATAATAACGGACTCGATGCCTTGCAAATACAGCAGATGGGAGAGCAACAGCCCGGCAGGACCGGCTCCGATAATGCCAACCTGAGTACGCATAAATACCTCCTGTTGCTCCTTGATAGCGGTTATTATTTGTTCATCAGGGATTGAAAACCTTTCGCTCCGTTGATTGCCGGAGGCCACTCACATAAGTCGAACGGATAATCCGTGCCCGGCACAACCCGATCCTCTCCGACCAATTCCACCAAGTAGTTCAATCCATCGGGATTCCAGAGCACCGTATCATACCAGAATCGCCGGATCTGCTCCTGCGGCGATTGCTGCAGGTGGGCGAATGCCCCGCCCCACTTCTCATACCCTTTGGCCAGCCTTCCGATTTGGTAAGGAAGAAAGCCTCCGCCGTGCGCAAGCAGTACTTTGGCGTCCGGGTAACGTTCAAGCGTCCCGCTCAGCAGCAGGTCCGTGGCGCTAACGGTCGTTTCCCACGGTACGCCGATCAGGTTGGGCATCATCCGTTTGCTTAATCGCGGATCGGTGCACAACAAGGGATGAACGAATACGACGGCTTTCCGCCGGTTGGCCGCTTCCCAGAAAGGAGTGAAGCGCTCTTCGCTTAACAGGTGGCCGGACCAGGAGGAGGCCAGGATGGCTCCCTGAAGTCCGCCGTCCATGGCCCGCTCCAATTCCCGGGCAGCCGCCTCCGGATCGTTCATCGGCAGCGTAGCCAGTCCAGATAGTCGGCCCGGATGGCTCCGCGCCCACTCCGCCAAGCTATCGTTATAAACGGCAGCCAGCTCCTTGGTGATGTCCGCTGGGAAATCATACAGAAACAGCTGGGGGATCGGGGAAACCAAGGAGTGGACAACCCCTTGCTTCCCCTGCTCTTCCAAATATAGAAGCGGATTCACGAACGCTTCCTTCAGCTCGAATTCCCAGTTTCCGTTGACGCTCAGGAACTCGGCTTTGTTCGGGTCCTTCTTGACCCAGCTGGCGTTAACCGAAGCCTTGTTCTCTTGCAGCCACCGCAGCACGTCGGGAGGGATAAAATGCGTATGAACATCGTACATCTTCAAGACCTCCAGGTAAGCTGATGGATACGTTTTACTTCCGTCTCTCCGATACCGGAACCCCGGCGATACCCCAGTGCGTCTTCGGAACTTCCGTGACGAGCACCCGGATATTTTCTTTCGGGGCATCCAGCTCTTCGGAAACCGTATCGGTCACGCGGGCAATCAGGCTTTTCACTTTTTCAGGCGGACGGCCTTCCAGAATCTGAATGTTAATAATCGGCATATCTGATCATTCCTTTGCTATTCTTTTACAATAAAATCGACGGTACCCAGTCCATCGAACTTGGCCGAAACGGAATCGCCCACATTCAGCATGACGGCGCCCGTTATTCCGCCGCTCAAAATAATTTGTCCGGCTTTCAGCTTCAGCCCTTTTCTTGCGAGCATATTGGCCAGCATCGCGACGGAGTTCGCCGGATGCCCGACGACAGCGGCTCCTGCGCCAAGATCCTTGATTTGTCCGTTAATGCTCAACGTAACACCGAGTAAGTCCAGCTCCAGATTGTCGGGACGCTTAATCGTGCTGCCAAAGAAAACTCTGGACGAAGAAGCGTTGTCTGCAATGACATCGGGAAGCGTAAACTGGAAGTTTTGGTAACGGCTGTCGATGATCTCGAGCGCAGGCAGCACGTAGTCCGTAGCCGCGAGCACTTGAGCTCCCGTAATGCCGGGGCCCTCGATATCTTTGCCCAGTACGAAAGCAATCTCCGCCTCCACCTTCGGGTGAATGAGATCGCTTATGGCAAGCTCCTGACCGTTCACTACCATATAATCGAAAATATATCCGTAAATAGGCTCGTTCACATTCATTTGCTTCATCTTCGCTTGGCTGGTTAACCCCATCTTCGGACCTACGATGCGGTAGCCTTCTTCCAGCTTCATATGCACCAATTGCTCTTGAATGGCATAACCGGCTTCAACGGTCAAATCGGGATGCTCGTTCGTTAGCTTGAGCACCTCTTTCTTCTCCACTTCCGCATTAATCAGGAAGCGGGCGAGGTCTTTGATAACAGTCTTATCCATCTTCGTCCTCCCGAATTTGTTTAGTTGCGTTGTTTGGCTAGCTCTGCGGCCACATCCACGATCATATCTTCTTGACCGCCAACGACTTTACGCTTGCCCAATTCAATTAACACATCCCGCGAGTCGATGTTGAACCGTTTAGCCGCGCGCTGTGCGTGAAGCAGGAAGCTCGAGTATACGCCCGCGTAGCCAAGCACCAGATTATCGCGGGTAATTTCTTGAGGAACCTGCAAAATCGGCGCAATCACTTCTTCTGCGACGTCCATAATTTTATAGAGATCGATCCCGGTCCGGATGCCCATATGCTCAAGCACGGCAATCAGCACTTCCGTTTGCGTATTGCCTGCGCCGGCTCCCAGGCAGCGGATGCTGCCGTCGATGCGTTTGGCCCCTTCTTCGATCGCAGCCAGCGTGTTGGCCATGGCCAGAGACAAATTGTTATGGCCGTGAAAGCCGACGTCCACCTGCAGGTTTTGACGAAGCGCGCGAACTCTTTCCTTGACCTGATGCGGGAGCAAGGCCCCTGCGGAATCGAACATGTATACCGCATCCGCACCGTAGCTTTCCATTAATTTGGCTTGCTCGACAAGCTTGTCGACCGGCGCCATATGCGACATCATCAGGAAGCCAACCGTTTCCAGTCCCAGCTCTTTAGCCTTGGACAGATGCTGCGCCGCAACGTCCGCTTCCGTCACATGCGTTCCGATCCGGGCCATCTTGACTCCAAGCTTGGCCGCTTCCTTCAATTCATGGACCGTACCGATGCCCGGTAATACAAGCACCGCGATTTTGGAGTCGCCGCTGACGGAGACGGCCGCTTCAATAAGCTCCATTTCATTCGTATGGGACAAGCCGTATTGCAGGGAAGAGCCGCCCAAGCCGTCGCCGTGGGACACTTCGATATAGGGGACGCCCGCTTCGCCGAGCGCCTTGGCCACCTTCGCGACTTGCTCAACCGTATATTGATGGGCGATGGCATGGCTGCCGTCGCGGAGGGCCACTTCCGTAATCAGTAGATCGCGTTCTGTCGTCATCTTCGAGCTCGCCTCCTTACTTAGTCGTTTGGGCCAGACGGTGGCGTGCGATTTCTTCCGCCACTTTGACCGCAGCTGCCGTCATAATATCGAGATTGCCGGAATAGGTAGGCAGGTAGTCGCCCGCCCCTTCCACCTCGAGAAACACCGTTACTTTGTTGCCGTCAAAAATCGGAGCCGTCCGAAGCCGGTACCCCGGTACGTACGATTGAATGGAGGCTACCATCTCTTCGATCGAGCGGCTAATCGCCTCTTCGTCCATCTTATCGGGGTCGACTAAGGCATAAACGGTATCGCGCATCAGAATCGGCGGTTCGGCGGGGTTCAGAATGATGATCGCCTTGCCCTTCTTCGCTCCACCGATGCTTTCGATGCCGTGGGCCGTCGTTTCCGTAAACTCGTCGATGTTGGCACGGGTGCCGGGACCCGCGCTCTTGCTGGAAATGGTCGCGACAATTTCCGCATATTCCACCGGACACACCCGGTTCACAGCATGAACGATCGGGATCGTCGCTTGACCGCCGCAGGTGACCAAATTGACGTTATCCGCTTCGATATGCTCCTTGAGGTTGACCGTCGGTACGACCAGCGCGCCTACAGCGGCCGGCGTCAAATCCATGGCCAGCTTCCCTGCGTTTCGCAGCGCCTTCGCATGGCGAATGTGGGCTTTAGCCGAAGTGGCGTCGAATACGATATCCGCCAGCTCCGGTCTTTCCAGAAAGCCCGGCAGACCGTTCTCAATGGCAACGTATCCCCGTTCTTTCGCACGAGCCAATCCATCCGACGCCGGATCAATCCCGATCATCGTCGTCATTTCCAATACTTCGGACCGCTCAAGCTTATACATTAAATCCGTGCCGATGTTGCCTGAACCAAGCACGGCGACTTTTATCTTGGACATGACATGCACCATCCCTTCATTATGTGTCCTGAAACCAAATAGCTTTAACCTTCGAAGCTTACGCTGACCTCGCCCAAGTGGGCAAGCCGCGCGCGGAAATGATCTCCCGGCTTGGCATGAACAGCTGCGGACAACGCGCCCGACAAAATCACTTCGCCGGCTTTCAGCGTAATGCCGAACTCGAACAATTTGTTGGCAAGCCACGCCACGCACGCTGCAGGATCTCCGAGAGCCGCGGCGCCTACGCCGGTATTCATAATCTCGCCGTTCTTATATAGCACCGAACCTACGAGAGTCAGATCGACGGCATCCGGCTTGACCGGTTTGCCCCCAAGGACATAAAGTCCGGAGGATGCGTTATCCGCAACCGTATCCTGGAGCTTGATCTTCCAATCGGCCACCCGGCTGTCGACAATTTCAAGCGCAGGCAGCACGTAATCGGTTGCGAGCAGCACATCCAGCGCCGTTACGTGCGGGCCGATCAAATCTTGTTTCAGCACAAACGCGATTTCCGCCTCGACTCTCGGCTGGAGCAAGCGGGAGAACGGAATGACTCCGCCGTTCTCCACAACCATATCGTCCAGCAAATGTCCGTAATCAGGCTGATCCACCTTCAGCAGCTGTTGCATCGCCAAGGAAGTCAGACCGATCTTCTTCCCTACGATGACGCTGCCTGCCTTCACTTTCTTATCGATATTGATAAGCTGCACCTGGTAAGCGTCTTGTATGGTCAGATCGGGGTCTAATGAAGTAAGCGGATCTACGCCCTTGCCTTGCCGGACCGCCTGCTCCAAATGATCTGCATAGTTGATCCATTTGCCATCCATTCGATTGTACCACCTGTCTGATTAGAGTTTGATGCAAATATTGGTTAACTCGGAGTAGAACTCGAAGCTGTGTACGCCTCCCTCGCGCCCGATGCCGCTTTGCTTCATACCGCCGAACGGCGTGCGAAGATCGCGGAGGAACCACGTGTTCACCCAGACGATACCGGCTTCGATCTGACCGGCCACCCGGTGCGCCCGGCGCAAATCGTTCGTCCATACGGAGGCGCTGAGCCCGTAATGCGTATCGTTAATTTGCTCGAGCACTTCTTCTTCCGTATCAAACGGAATGACCGTAACGACCGGTCCGAAAATTTCTTCTTTGACGACGCGGCAGTCGCGAGTGAGCCCGGTAATGATCGTCGGCTCCAGGTAGTAGCCTTTCTCCAAGCCTGCCGGACGTTTGCCGCCGTGCAGGATCGTGCCGCCTTCTTCGACGGCCAGTTTAATATAGCCGGTCACGCGCTCATAGTGCTCTTCGCTGATCAAGGCGCCGACTTTCGTCTTCGCGTCGAACGGATCGCCGACGACCAGCTCCTTCGTTTTGGCAACGAATTTATCCAGGAACGCTTCATAGGCGGAACGTTCAACATAAATTCTGGAGCCGCACAAACATACCTCGCCTTGGTTGATAAAGCTCGATTTGAGCGTCGTCTCGATCACTTCATCCAGATTGGAATCGGCGAAGATGACATTCGGATTTTTGCCTCCGAGCTCGTAGGACAACCGTTTCAACGATTTGGCTGCGGCAGCCATGATGATTTTCCCTGTCGTCGTTTCTCCGGTAAAGCTGATTGCATTCACATCCGGATGCTCGGTCAAGGCCGCGCCCGCCGAATTCGGGCCGAAGCCATGCACCAGATTCACGACGCCGTCCGGCACGCCCGCATCGCGGCAAATTTCGGCCATTACCGTCGCCGTCATCGGCGTAAGCTCCGCCGGCTTCATGACGACCGTGTTACCGGCAGCAAGCGCAGGGGCCAGCTTCCAAGTCATCAAGAGAAGAGGCAGGTTCCACGGGTTAATGAGCCCGATAACCCCGACCGGACGGCGGATGGCATAGTTGATCGCCACATCGTCCATTTGGGTCGCTTCGTTCGTAATCGTGCGGATATAATCCGAGAAGAAGTGGAAGTTATACGCCGCCCGCGGAATGTCGATGCTGCCGGACAACCAGGTCGGTTTGCCGGTATCCAGCGATTCCAGTACGGAAAGCTCCTCTTTCCGCTCCAGAATCAGATCGCCTACCTTGCGCAGGATGGCGATGCGTTCATTCGCGGTCATCTTCTTCCAAGGACCGTTCAGCGCCTTACGGGCGGCTTGGACCGCCAGTTCGATTTCGGCCGCTCCACCTTCCGCAACGGTCCCCAGCTTCTCTTCCGTCGCCGGATTGATATTGTCGAACGTTTTCCCGTCAAGCGAAGGTACAAATTGGCCGTTAATAAAATGTAAACAATCGATTGGTTTCACCTTGGTTTGCTGCATGTCGAATTCTCCTCATCTATCTATATAATTTAAGATACGAACGAAATAATGGCGTTGGCGCTGCCGGAAGATTGGCCGTAGCCCCAGAACTCCGCGCGCTGCTTATCATCCAGCACACCCAGCAAAGCGGCCAAATGGCGGCCTCCCGATTCAACACCAGCGATTCGCGCGTATTGGGTCAACATTTCGCGGGCAGCGGTGTAATCTCCATTCATTAAATAGCCGATGAATTGGTTATCCATCGCCTGTTCCGACCGGGTCGGCATATGCTCACGGCCCCGGACCAGGTTGTGGGACAAGGCGCCGCTGCTGACGAACACCGCCCGTTTCTCGCTTTCCCTCAGCACTTTGCCGATTTGAAGGCCCCATTGATACGATTCTTCCAGGCTGGAAGCCAAGCACACCGATAAACTGATGACGGAGATGTCCTGGTTCGGAACCATGTAACGAAGCGGAACAACCGTACCGTAATCCCAAACATAAGTCGGATCGTTGATCTCCAGAATGGGAATACCGGCCGCTTTGCCCGCAGCCACCAGCTTGCGCGCCAACTCCTCATCGCCTGGATAGTCATACGGCACATCCGAGATAAGATCCGGGCACTCCATCGCCGTCAAGATTCCGGAATGCCTCGGGGTTGCATCCACGTAGTGATGAAAGGTTGCCGGAAAGTGACAAGACATCAGCACAACTACATCCGTCTTAAGCTCCTTGATGCGGTCCCGCATCTGCTTGAGTCCCTTAACCAAATCCTGTTGGAAGTCAGGCGTATTGGGTTCATGACAAATGCTTGGAACGTGCGCGGCTAACATAGCCATTTCCAAAGACATATGATCCCTCCCTAAATTTACCTTGATGAAAGCACTTACAATGGTTATGATTCAATATTACTCACTTCCGGTTCTGCAATCAACATCGCCGTTCCTCTATATGCAACGAGCTTTATTATTTTTTTCTCCTTCCTTTCGCCGTTCCGCTCATGCTATACTTGTTTTCAAAAAAATTCGTGCCGTATTCTTGTATAGGCAACAACAAACGAATGAGGCCATGTGGGGGATTTGTATGCCTGACAAACCAGCAGGGGAATCTACGCTTTCATCCGTCAAAAATTCGCTGCGGATCTTGAATAGCTTTACGAACGAGGAGCCTGAAAAACGGGTGATCGATTTAGCGAATGAGCTTCAGCTTGGAAAAAGCACCGTTAGCCGATTGTTAAGCACGCTGGCGAGCGAGGGCTTCGTCACCAAAGACCCCGAAACCCAGAAATACAGGCTGGGCTTACGGATCCTTACGCTAAACAGCATTGTCATTGCAAACCTGGAGGTTAATAAGGAAGCCCGTCCGATTCTCCGCAATCTGGTGAATGAAACCGGAGAAGCGGCCCATATTGCCGTATTGGAAAACCAGGAGGTCGTCTATACCGAGCAAATCGAGTGCTCCCATCCGGTACGTATCCTGTCTTATGTCGGACGCCGCAACCCGGTTCATTGCACCAGCTCCGGTAAACTTTTGTACGCTTTTTTAGACCGCGTGGCTATCGTGAAGCTGCTGCAGCAAGAACTGAAGGCGTATACGCCTAATACGATCACCGATCCTGATATCTTGAAAAAGGAACTGATGGAAATCAAACAGGCGGAATTTTGCTACAGCGATTGCGAGTTTTTACAGGACGTCGTCTCCTTTGCGGCTCCGATCCGCGATTATACGGGAAAGGTGATCGCCGCGATCTCTTTGGTAGGCCCGAAACACCGGATTCTAAAGCATCAGCATTCAACCATCAAAAACAAGGTGATCAAGGCGGCCAAAGAAATTTCCAGAAATCTCGGGTATATGGCGTAAGGAAAGAGGGGCGGCTCGTGTGACAAAATTTCATTACGCGTGGATCATTCTTTTCATGTCGTTCGCAGGCGTATTGGGAGCCCAGGGAGTCCGTTTATCATTCGGTGCCTTTGTCGAGCCCTGGCAGCAGGCATTTGGCGTAGGCCGCGATTCGATCTCTCTCGTTTCCGCCGTCAGCTTTATCGTTTACGGGGTGACCGTCCCCATCTTCGGCAAACTGACGGACCGCTTCGGGGTTACGCGCGTGTTTGCATTCAGCGTGTTATTTACCGGCCTATGCACGATCGCCGTCGGCTTTACAAGCGACTTGTGGGAGCTTGCCCTCGTATACGGCGTTGCCGCGTCCATCGGATTCGGCGGCGCGTCCGGCGTCGTTGCGACCGTTGCGGTTACGCGATGGTTTGCCGCCAAGCGCGGCCTCGCTTACGGCATATTAGAGGCGGGCTTCGGTGCCGGACAGATGATCATCGCACCCGCTTCCCTGCTTCTGATCCATTCGATCGGATGGGAGCGCACCTCCGTCTATATGGGCTTGATGCTGATCGTCCTGTGTCCCGTATTGCTCGCTTTCTATCGTTCCAAACCGTCGGAGAAAGGCATGCTTCCCTTGGGGGGCGTGCAGGCTGAAGAGCCAGCGCCAAGTAGGCTTGAGCCTGCCAAGAAAGCTTCGACCCTGCACATCTTGAAGCTGCGTTCCTTTTGGCTGCTGTTCATTCCCTTCTTCATTTGCGGATACACCACAACCGGGCTGATGGATACGCACCTGATCGCTTACTGCAGGGGCGCCGGATACTCCACGGCTTTAACGGGAACCGCGGTCAGCGTGCTGGCGGCTTTCAATATCGTCGGATGTCTGCTATCGGGTAAAATAGCCGACCGCTGGAACCCTGCGATGATTTTAACCGTGTTATATCTCATTCGCGCCGCCACGCTGCCGATTCTCTTCCTGACATTCGATCCAGTTTGGCTGCTGGTGTTTTCCATTCTGTTCGGACTTGTCGATTTCGCCACGGTTGCTCCAACGACACTTTTGACCGCGGACCTGTTTCAAACGAACTCGCTTGGGCTCGTCCTCGGTCTTCTCACCTTGGGCCATCAGTTCGGTTCGGCCCTCGGAGCTTATTTCCCGGGCTGGCTGTATACGCAAACCGGCAATTACACGCTGCCTTTTCTTACGGCGGCGATTCTGCTCGTCTTCGCTTCCCTGTTAAACCTGATGTTTCCGCAAGCCGTGACGAAAAAAAGCGACCTTCCCTGCTGAAGGTCGCTTTCTTGTTAACGTATATTCGCCCGTACGGCGCGATGTTTATCTTATGCTTACCGGAGCGTGGTTATGGCTGGCTATAGAGGCGAGACAAGCATCGATCACTTTCATGTTACGGATGCTGCCTTCCGTACCGTATCTTGGTTGGGTCCGGTCCAGAAGGCAGCTGGAAAGATGCTCCACGCCGAGCTTATAGTAGTTGCCGTAATGTCTTTCCTCCTGCATGTTCCCTTGCTGATCCGTCAGTTGGATAAGGCCTTCGCCGTCCGCTTGCGGGATGAAAGCTTTCGGAACGCGAATCGTCCCCCGGGTCCCTACAATTTCATACTCATGGCGCGTGGACATATTCATTCCGCAGTCAAAATAGGATTTCGTGCCGTTCGCAAAGTCAAGTATGGCAATAGCTGACAAATCAACCTGGTGGGACGCTGAAATACGGCCCCAGCTGGAGACACTTTCAGGCTCGCCCATGATTTCCCTAATCGCGTGGATACAATAGCAGCCGATATCGTATATACTTCCGCCGCCATTCTGAGGATGGAGACGGAAGTTGCCTTCGAGCTTTTTCAGCATAAAGGTAAAGGAGGAACGCATCAAGACGACCTCGCCGATGGCGCCGGATCGAACCATCTCTTTGACCCTCTGGTGCTGCGGGTGGAATTGATACATCAAGGCTTCCATAAAAAGAACATGATGCTGCTCGCATACGTCGATCATTTCGCTTGTTTCCCGGGCGGTTAATGCCGCCGGTTTCTCGCACAATACATGTTTGCCGCGAATCGCGGCAGCTTTCACCCATTTCGAATGCAGTCCGTTCGGCAGAGGAATATAAACCATGTCGATGTCCGGGTCATCCAACAGCTCCTCGTAAGTTCCATAAGCTTTAGGAATCCGGTACTTTGCGGCAAACTCCCGCTCCTTCCCGCTCCCGCTCGCAATGGCTGCAAGGGTGGCGTTGGAAGCCGATTGGATCGCAGGTATGACTTGAGTCTCGGCAATTTCCGCCGTACCCAAAATTCCCCAATTTATTTTATCGCTCATCATATTCCCCTC
>NZ_BIMH01000013.1 GCF_004000985.1 Paenibacillus validus NBRC 15382
ATGCCGCTGTAGCTCAATTGGTAGAGCAACTGACTTGTAATCAGTAGGTTGGGGGTTCAAGTCCTCTCGGCGGCACCAGCTTTTATCACAATGGGGATTAGCCAAGCGGTAAGGCAACGGACTTTGACTCCGTCATGCCTAGGTTCGAATCCTAGATCCCCAGCCATGCGTGAGCCATTAGCTCAGTTGGTAGAGCACCTGACTTTTAATCAGGGTGTCGTAGGTTCGAGTCCTACATGGCTCACCATTAAGATCACGCATGCGCGTATGGCGGAATTGGCAGACGCACCAGACTTAGGATCTGGCGGGAGACCGTGGGGGTTCAAGTCCCTCTACGCGCACCATATTGTTGCGGAAGTGGCTCAGGGGTAGAGCATCGCCTTGCCAAGGCGAGGGTCGCGGGTTCGAATCCCGTCTTCCGCTCCATTTTTTTCACTCATGTATATGTGCCCTTAGCTCAGCCGGATAGAGCGTTTGACTACGAATCAAAAGGTCGGGAGTTCGAATCTCTCAGGGCACGCCATTTTCAATTCATAGGATTATTACAACGGGACGTAGCTCAGCTTGGTAGAGCACCTGGTTTGGGACCAGGGGGTCGCATGTTCAAATCGTGTCGTCCCGACCATTTTTTAACTTCAATGTTGAAGCAATATGCGGGTGTAGTTCAATGGTAGAACTCCAGCCTTCCAAGCTGGTAGCGTGGGTTCGATTCCCATCACCCGCTCCATACTTTTAAGCGCCAAAAACCTTTGTATGATGAAGGTTTTTTTTGTTTTTCCAGGGAGCCAAACTTTCTTTGAGGATAAAATCAGTGGATTTTAAACGTTGGAGACGAACTCGTGGCCCGTAATTTTGCGCTTGTTCTTCGGATCGGACACGCCGGCAAGCTTGCCGAGCAACCGGTCGCGCACGATCTTGACGACCTTCATATCGATCTCCCCGATAAACAGACGTCTCCATGACGCCTTCCGCTTCACCATTGCGCAGCAGGCCGTGGTCAATAAAGATACACGTCTGCCGTCTGTGCGGCTTGAAATCGCCTTCCGCTCTTCCGTACCCGCGCTTGTCCGTACACTCGACCTTACCGTCCAGTTGGTACGACATCAGCTGCATGCCGCAGCAGATATCGAGCAACGGCACGCCCAGCTCTAAACACCCGGATCGACCTTCGGCGAGTCCTCGCCGTTGACGCTCGATGGACAGCCGGGGAAGACGATACCCTGGGTTCAAACTCGCGTGCTTGTCCACCGACGTCGAATAAGGCAGCAGCTCGCTGTAGAACGCCGAGGTCAAGGATCCGGCACCCGGACAATTTGGTTGTACGGGCCGCCAATAACCCTCCCTAAATATCCAAATGCGAAAAAAGCGTCAAGATCGGCGGAGATTAAGATTGCACGGCAATCTGCTCCCAGTTCGGGTCCTTGATCTCCACCTCGTAGCCGACGACAGACTGCTTGTAGTTGTCGCCCCACTTTTTCATCATTTCCAATATAGGGATAATCGATTTGCCGTGTTCGGTGAGAGAATACTCGACTTTCGCTGGATACACCGGATACACTTCGCGGTGAATCAGCAGGTCTTCCTCCAGCTCCCGTAGCTGGTTCGTTAATATTTTTTGCGTGACGGGCAGAAGCATCTTCTTCAGCTCGCAGAACCGCCTTGTTTCCTGTTGACCCAGGTACCAGAGAATCATTGGCTTCCATTTGCCGCTGATAACCGATATCGTCAATTCCTTTTCGCATAAGAACGTTTTTTTGGGCAAGCTCATGCCGTCCCCTCCTGAATCGGTATCTATTTGGAAACCAGGTTTCGAGAAAGTGCGCTATTTCCAAGTGTTCACATAGGAATTATAATTTTAAATATCAGAACTGTAAAGAGGCATCTCGGAGGTGAATGAACATGCATGCCGATTATGACGTGATCGTGGCGGGGGCCGGATCGTTCGGCATGAGCGCAGGATATTACGCAGCCAAGGCGGGTGCGCGCGTTCTGATGATCGACTCAGGCGACCCGCCTCATACCCTCGGCAGCCACCATGGCGGAACCCGGATATTCCGGGCGGCTTATACGATGGGCGCCGCGTACGTCCGTCTGGCTCTGCGGGCTAACGCTCTCTGGCATGAATTGGAGCAGGACTATGCAAGCCTGCGTACGGAGCAGGATTTCAGTTCGGGGCCGTTGTTCGAATGTACGGGAGTCGTCAGTATCGGTCCGATCAGCTCCCGCTTCATCCGAAGCAAGCTTGAGAGCTGCATCGAATTCGGCATCGCGCACCGGCGGCTGACCGCGGCAGAAGCAAGAGAAGAGTGGCCAGGTCTGTTCGTTCCCGATTCGATGGAAGCTCTCTATGAGCCGAATGCCGGCGTACTGCACAGCGAGCGCATCCTTCGCGTCTACCGCGAGCTGGCACTTCGGCATGGCGCGAGGCTGCTCCCCTATACAGAGGCGCTGTCGATTGAAGCGACGCCGGATGGCTATGTCATCCGGACGACGGGCGGAGATTATTACGCCAAGCGGGTATTGGCAAGCGGAGGAGCCTGGATCGGCAGACTGCTTCCGCAACTGGAGGCAGTAACGCCGATTCGCAAAGCGGTCGGTTGGTTCGAAGCTCCCCGCGAACAGTACGGAAGCGGGCGGAAGCGCGGCTCCGACAAGTCTGTCTGGAAGGCCGCGACGAGGAGTGGCCCTCCGTTCTGTCGGGCGGCCAGAAGCAGCGGGTGGACCTCGCCCGTGCGCTTATCCGCAACCCCCGGCTGCTGCTGCTCGACGAACCTCTGGGCGCGCTTGATGCGCGAACCCGACTGGATATGCAGCACTTGATCGAGCGGCTGTGGCAGGAGCAGCGGTTCACGACGCTGCTCGTCACGCATGACGTGACGGAGGCGATCAAGCTCGCGGATCGCATCAGTCTGATCGAAGACGGAGCGGTCGCGCTGGATCTGGCGAATCCGCTGCCCCGTCCAAGGACGACCGCGGATCCGGTGTTCAGCCAATTAGAGAAAAAGGTGTTGGATCGCATCATGAGAATCACAACCGAATCGACTGGAGCTGACGTCATATGAGTGGACTAGAACGGATGTTTATACGAACGTCGGAGCAAGAGGAGCGGTTCTCGCTGATCGGCGAACTGGCCGATACGTTCATCGAAGGGGTCCAGGCAGCTGATGAGAGCAACAGCTTCGCTTACCCGCACATCGATGCGCTGCGCAAGGCTGGTTTCCCGGCTTACACTGTTCCTTCCGAATGGGGCGGACTCGATATCTCCTTGTACGAGTTCGTGCTTCTGCAGGAGCGCTTGGCACAAGGCGATGCGGCGATCGCGCTGGGCATGGGCTGGCATCTTGGAGTCATATTCGATCTCAACGAGAAGCGCCCCTGGAACGATGAAGTCTACGCCGCTCTGTGCCGCGACGTGGTCGAGCGCGGAGCGCTCGTCAACCGGGCTGCTACCGAAGCGGATTCAGGCAGTCCGGCACGGGGTGGCAAGCCTCGTACGACGGCGGAGCGTCTGCCAGACGGCGCTTACCGGTTGAACGGCCGCAAGACGTTTACGATGCTGTCGCCGGTGCTCGACTATTTTATCGTAACGGCTGTGCTGGACGATTCGGAGACGGAATTCCTCGTACCGCGCGAAACGGCTGGGCTGTCGATCGATCCGACTTGGCGGATGGTCGGGATGCGGGGCACTGCCAGTCATGATCTCGTCCTGGAAGATGTGACCGTTCCGGAGGATGCGCTGGTCTATACAGCGAAGAAAGCTTACCATCAGTCTCCCAGTCCGTATCTGCTGCACATCCCGGCTTGTTACTTGGGGATCGCGCTGGCCGCTCGCAAGGAAGCGCTGAAGTTCGCCAAGGCCTATCAACCGAACTCGCTGCCGCACGCTATTCTATACGCGCCGAATGTCGAGCAGCAGTTGGGCCAGATTGACTTGGAGCTATCCGTGAGCCGTCATTATTTATACGCGATAGCCGCCCGTTGGGACGAGCTGCGGGGAAGACCGGAGGCGTCTACGCTTATTCCGGAGCTGGCAGCGGTCAAAGCGTTCGCGTTGCAGACGGCGCAGTCCGTCGTTGACAAGGCGATGCGGATCGTCGGCGCTCACGGGCTTGCACAATCTCATCCGCTGCAGCGTTTATACCGCGACGTAAGGTTCGGCCTTCACAACCCTCCGATGGAGGACTTGGTGATTGTCCAGCTCGGGAAACGGGCCGTTAGGGAAGCGGAAGAAACGGAATGGCGATGACCTGCGGGAAGCCGGCTATATTCATCGCGAGCGACATCCAGTATAGGAAGACATCCCGACGATAATCGGCGTCGCGAGCACGACGGCCGACTGGACCCACAGGAGCCCTTGGAGCCGGTCGTTGGCCGCTCCAGCCGCAGGCGGCGGTCGGATTAGGCATCCCATGTTCAATGTTTGGGTAGTGCTTCAAGGAAACATGGATCTCACGACCAAGCTTTGATTGCGAAATCCCCTTTCTTTTGCTTGCTTCACTCAGCTTCATTAGAGGCCACTCCTGATACGTTTGCCTCCATGCTGCCGAAAATGGAAAGTTAATATACCAAATTATAATTGGCATAAAATACTTAGGTGCTATAATATTCAGGCTCTTCTCCGACAATGAACGCGTCCGGCTTTGCATCCTTGACCCTCATGCGAAATTCCCGCCAAAACCGGTGGTCAACCTCGTTGGCCACAGCAAGACGCCAGCCGTCGATGCCGACCTCGCGAATCCAATAATCAGCGCCTTCCAGCAAGTAGTCTTTGACCTCCGGGTGAACCGTGTTTAATTTAGGCACGGAAAGTCATAATAGCCTCCAGACGGGACAGGCAGCTCACCATGAACACCCGTTTCCACGAGCCATGCCGTTTCATCGGCCGCACTTACCCGATACCCGTAGGAAAATCGTTTAAAAGCGGGCTTTACTGCGGTTTCCCAGTAATCGAACCGTGCATCCGAAGCGATGAGCGTCATGTTCTGCTCGATGTAAGTCAAATCCCACTCGACTTGTCCCCCGCGATAAGCACTGCTTCCTCGACATCGCCGCGCTTCGTCCGCAGCCGGAGATGGACGGTTTCCTCGTCATACGCATAACCCCAAATTATTGCGAGTCGCGTGATACAGACATTCCCGCAGCATAGCAGCCCCCTGCGTTCATCGTATATGAAATCACTACGGACTTATGAAACCGAAGATCGGTGGTTATAAACAGGGAGAATGGGTAAAACATGAAAGTAACCCTATCCAAGCAACTTGAAGACCGTAAGCATTCCAAAGTCATCATTGGAGAACGAATAATTTGGGAGTGCGGGTAATCCGAATCGGAATAAGATGTTTTTTTCGCTTTAGCGCATAAATGGACTACATGCTTGTCCAGGGTTGTGTTAAAATAGAGGTTATGACTTGCTTGTTTAGGATGGAGGAAAACCATGTCGGACTCAACTGCAATTATCAACAAAAACACGTCCAACAATTTGCTGCGCCGAGACGTAAGGTTTTTGGGGCATATTTTGGGCGAGGTGCTTGTGCATCAGGGCGGTAATACGCTGTTTACCATCGTAGAGAAAATCAGAGAGATGAGTAAAGCTCTGCGTGCCCAATACACGCCGGAAATGTACAAGGAATTAAAGGAAACGGTGAGCGGACTGGCTCCGGAAATTCGCCACCAGGTGATTCGGGCCTTCGCGATTTATTTCCAATTAATCAATATAGCGGAGCAAAATCACCGCATTCGCCGTAAGCGCGATTATGAGCGTACCGCCGGCGAGAATGTGCAGCCGGGGTCGATCGAGGACGTCGTGCGCGAGTTGAAAAGCTTGAACATCTCCGCCCCGGAAGTGCAAGAGATGATCTCCGGCATTTCGCTCGAGCTGGTGATGACTGCGCATCCGACGGAGGCGACGAGACGGGCCGTGCTCGACATTCACCAACGCATCGCCAAAGACGTGGAGGAGCTCGATAATCCGAATCTCACATTCCGTGAACGGGAGCAGCTTCGCGAGCAGTTGCTCGGTGAAGTCATCACCCTCTGGCAGACCGATGAATTGCGCGATCGCAAACCGACCGTCATTGACGAGGTGAACAACGGACTTTATTATTTTGACGAGACGTTGTTCGACGTGCTCCCGCAGGTGTATCAGGAGTTGGAGCGCTGCCTGTTGAAATATTATCCGGAGGAATCGTGGCACGTGCCGACCTTCCTCAAGTTCGGTTCCTGGATCGGCGGAGATCGGGACGGCAATCCTTCCGTGACGTCGGATATTACGTGGCAAACCCTAACCATGCACCGCAAGCTGGCGCTCGAGAAATATGAGGAAGAGCTGCGAAAGCTGATGGCCCATATGAGCTTCAGCAAAAATATCGTCGAAGTGACCGGCGAGCTTCTCGACTCGATCGAGCAGGACCGTAAAACGGTAGATTTGTCGAACGACGAAGGCTGGCGCAATGAGAAAGAGCCTTACCGCATCAAGGTGCGGTTCATGATCGAGAAAATTCGCAACAGCGGAAACCCCAATATAGCGGACAAGAAAAAATATACGAATCCGGATCAATTCATGGCCGATTTGCAAGTGATTGAGCGCAGCTTGCGCAATCACTATGCAGATTTCATCGCCGATGCATATGTACAGAAACTGATTCGCCAAGTGGAGCTGTTCGGCTTCCATCTGGCCACTCTTGACGTGCGCCAGCACAGCAAGGAGCACGAGTCGGCGATGACGGAAATTTTAGCCGGCATGAGCATCTGTCCGAACTATGCCGCGCTGTCGGAGCAGGAAAAGATCGAGCTGCTGACAGCGCTGTTGAACGAGCCGCGGCCGATTACATCGCCGTATATCAAATACAGCGAGTCGACGCAAGAGTGTCTGGACGTGTACCGCGTCATTCAGAAGGCGCAAGCCGAATTCGGCCGTGCTTGCATTTCCAGCTACTTGATCAGTATGACCCAAGGCTCGAGCGATTTGCTTGAAGTTCTGGTGTTCGCCAAAGAAGCGGGATTGTACCTGCACGAAGCGGACGGGTCCGTCACCTGCACGCTGCAGTCCGTACCGTTATTCGAGACGATCGACGACCTGCATGCCGCGCCGGACATTATGTCCACGCTGTATCAAATTCCGGCGTATCGTAAAAGCCTGGCAAGCAGGAACAACCTGCAGGAAATTATGCTCGGCTATTCCGACAGCAATAAGGACGGCGGCGTTATTACCGCTAACTGGGAGCTGCGCGTAGCGCTCCGCAGCATCACGGCCGCAGCGAAGAAATACGACGTGAAGCTGAAGTTCTTCCACGGCCGCGGGGGAGCGCTCGGTCGCGGCGGCATGCCGCTGAACCGCAGCATCCTGGCCCAGCCGGCGGACACGGTCGGCGGCGGGATCAAAATTACGGAGCAGGGCGAAGTGCTCTCGTCCCGTTATTCGATTAAAGGCATCGCCTACCGCAGCTTGGAGCAGGCAACCTCGGCGCTCATTACGAGCGCGCTGTGGGCCCGCAATCCGCAGCAAGACGCTTCGGAGGAGCGGTATGAATCCATTATGCGGGGGATCTCGGAGAAGGCGCAGCAGAAGTATCAGGATTTGATTTTCCGCGATGCGGATTTCATGTCTTTCTTCAAGGAATCGACGCCGCTGCCGGAGATCGGCGAGCTGAACATCGGTTCCCGTCCTTCGAAACGGAAGAACAGCGATCGTTTCGAAGACTTACGCGCGATCCCATGGGTGTTCGCATGGACGCAGTGCCGTTATTTGCTGCCAGCCTGGTATGCGGCCGGCACCGGATTATACAGCTACTATCAGGAAAAGCCGGAACACTTGGCTACCATGCAGGATATGTATAACAACTGGTCGTTCTTCCGCGGCTTAATCGACAACTTGCAGATGGCTTTAGCGAAAGCGGACCTGTTGATTGCCAAGGAATACGGCAGCATGATCAAGGACCAGCAGGTCGCGAAGCGTATATATGAGCTGATCGAGGAGGAGTACCGGCGGACCTCCGATTTGATCCTGCAAATTACCGGACAACAGGAAATTCTCGATAACGTGCCGGTTATCCAAGAGTCGATTCGCCTTCGTAATCCTTATGTAGACCCGCTCTCTTACATGCAGGTCGACTTGTTGTCGGAGCTTCGCGCAACGCGCGAGGACGGCGGCGAAGACGATCCGCTTCTACTGCGCGAGGTGCTGCTGACTATTAACGGCATTGCGGCCGGCTTGCGGAATACGGGTTGATCGACGGAGGATCTCCCTTCATTTTGAAATAACATACGACAGGGCCGGGAGCTTGATTCCATCATGCCACCCGGCCTTTCTATGCTGTGTACCATATAGTATAGACCGCTTTGACGAAGCTTGATGCGTCGACGGCGACGTGCTGCTATTTCCATGTATTTGGATGACGGTGCGATAGGCGCGATCGTTATCCGTCGCCGGCTGAAACTTAGCTACCTGACCGCCGTATTGATGATTATGTCGGAAGTGTGGCTTTTGGTGAACAGGCCCGCGGCGGCGGCAGCTGCGGCCGTGTCGGTGTATTTTCTTTGGCAGCAGACTGTACAGGGGGTATAGTGGTTTGGTATGCTGTGCATATTGACAGGAATAGTGAACGCGGAAAGAACGGCGTCGTCCTGAACAATCTGAACGGACCTGGAGCTCAGACGAGGCAACGTTCGGAGTGGAGGTAGATCGGTGAATCATATGGACACCCGGCTCGCCAAGCTCGCCCGAGGCGGGGATCGAGCGGCTTTCGCCGAATTGGTGGAGCTGTATAAAGATAAAATTTATCATCTCGCATACCGGATGCTGCACAACCGCCATGAAGCGGAGGAAATCGTGCAGGAGACGTTTTTGCGCGTGTATACAAATTTAGAGCGGTATGACGATCAGCAGAAGTTCTCCACCTGGATTTACCGGATCGGCACCAATCTGTGCATTGACAGGCTCCGCAAGAGGAAGATCACTTACTCGCTGGATGCAGAGATGAACGACGGAGAAGGCAACGACTGGTATTCCACGCTGGCGAGCAACGATCAAACGCCGGACCAGCATGTGGAGCTATCGGAGACGCAGGCGCAAATTCGCGATTCGATCGATACGCTGCCGGAGAAATATAAGGCGGTCGTCGTGCTGCGGTACTTGCAGGATTTGTCGCTACAGGAGATCAGCGAGGCACTGTCGATGCCGGTTACGACGATTAAGACAAGACTGCATCGGGGCCGGGAATACTTGCGAAAAAAATTGGAAACGCTGATTTAGTTTTTTTGAAACGACTTCGTTGCTGCTGCGTATGGTATTACACGACGGATTAGGGACACAGAAGAAAGGAGTGGCTCAAGATGGATTGCAAGGAAGCCCTCCCTTTGTTGCACGAATACTTGGACGGAGGCTTGAGCGCTGCTCAGTCCTCGCAGTTGAAGGAGCATTTGCTTGGATGTGCGGATTGCCGGGCGCGTCTGCAGGAGTACGAAAAGATGGAAGCGCTGGTCCACGCCTGGACCCCGCCCAGCGTACCTGACGATTTGACCGAGAAGATTATGCGGGCGCTGCCCCCGGTCAAACGACACAATGCGTTATACCGCTTTATTCGCAAGCATCCGGCGGCGTCGGTTGCCGCGGTCTTCGCCATGGTGATGCTTTCGTCCTTCCTATCGACGTGGAATGACGATCAAGTGCTGGCGGTGAAAGGACCGGATCTGCAATCGGTTGTCATCAAAGGGGACACGGTTTACGTACCGGCAGGCAGTATAGTGGCCGGCGATTTGACAGTGGAGAACGGGAAATTGCAAGTGGACGGCGATGTGAAAGGCAATGTGGTTGTGATCGACGGTTCGGTGAATTATGCTTCCACCGCACACATCTCCGGGCAGATCAAACAAATCGACGAAGTATTCAGTTGGGCTTGGTACAAAATGAACGCCTGGCTTGCGCAAGTCTCGGACGTTAAATAGATGATGCGACCCCATTCCTGTAATCCTCCCGGTTCTCTTGTAGAGAGGGGAGGGTTTTTTGTTGCAAATATGGTATTATAAAGAAGCACGCTTAGAGAGACAAACATCTGCGGTACGGTTTGGGGGCTAACGCGATGGATTGGATTACGGACATCCGTATTTTAGATATCGTTGATATATTAATTGTGAGTTATGTGATCTACAAACTGATTCTGGTCGTACGGGGAACAAGGGCCATTCAGTTGTTGAAAGGGATTCTGGTCGTTGTCGTAACGTGGGCGTTCAGCTCATGGTTCAAATTGAACACGCTGCAGTGGGTGATGAACCAGATGTTCACGTTCGGTCTCGTCGGCGTGATCATCATCTTCCAGCCCGAGCTTCGGCGCGCGCTCGAGCAGCTCGGGCGCGGCAAGCTGTTCAGCCGGTCGACGCCGGAAGAAGACCAGGACGTCAACCGGAAGATTAACGAGGTGCTGAAAGCGATCGATTACATGGCGAGGCGGAAAATCGGAGCGCTTATCGTGTTCGAGCGGGAGACGGGGCTTAACGATTACATCGAGTCGGGGATTGCGATCGAATCGCACATCAGCTCGGAGCTGCTGATTAACATTTTCATCCCGAACACGCCGCTGCACGACGGTGCGGTTATTATACGCAGGCATCAGTTGATGGCGGCCGGCTGTTATTTGCCGTTGTCGGAGAATCCGTTCATCAGCAAGGAGCTTGGGACCCGTCACCGGGCGGCAATCGGGATGGGTGAGGTATCGGATGCGATGTGCATTATCGTCTCGGAGGAAACGGGACAAGTATCGGTGACGATGAACGGGCACATTTTGCGGGATATTAAGGAAGATGCCTTGTTATCGAAAATGTTCGAGGAATTGAAGCCTAAGGCAAAGACGAAGGAAAAGAGCGCGATAAGCTCCATGTGGAAATGGAGGCGGCGAAACTAATGGATCAGTGGCTTCGCAATACGAATGTCATCAAAATTGTGGCGCTGGCAATCGGCATTCTGCTCTGGGCGGTCGTCCGGATGGACGGGGGCTCGGTTACGGGATCGACCGGTCTCGAGATCGTCGAACAGCAAATCGGGAACGTCTCGGTGACCCCGAAATACGACAACAGTACGTTCTTTGTCGAATCGATCGATCCGCCCCAAGTGACGGTCACGTTATCCGGGCGTGAGTCTGTATTGAAGAAAGTGATGAATACCGGCAATTTCTCCGTCGAGCTTGATCTGACGAAGGTGGGGAAAGGGGAGCATGTGCTGCCCTTGACACCGGTCGGCTTTCCGTCGAATGTGACGGTGAAAGTAATCCCGGCTACGGTGAGAGTCGTGATCGATGAGAAGGGGAACAAATCGATGCCGGTTACGATTAACGTCACGGGGATCCCGGGCGTTGGCCTGAAAGCGGGGCAGCCGGTTGTGAAGCCGAAGCAGGTGACGGTATCCGTGCCGAGCCGCATCTATGACAAAGTGGACTCGGTTCGCGCTGATGTGAACGTGGAGAAGGCGACATCGGCCGTAACGAAACATGCCACGCTGCAGGCGTTCGATAAAGACGGCAATGTCATCGAAACGGCGACGATCAGTCCCGCAGTCGTGGACGTCGAAGTGCCGATTACGAGTCCGTTCACGCTGGTGCCGCTGCAGATCAAGCTGGTCGGCGAGCCCCCGCGCGGGTTTGGTGTAGCCTCGGTACGGCAAAGCACCGACAAGGTAACGGTTTACGGGGCGCAGAATGTGCTGGATCGGATGGAGTTTTACGAAGGACCGCAGGTGGACTTGACGAACTTGAAAGCGGACGAGGAATTCACGCTGACGATTCCGCTGCGCAATGACGTGAAGCAGCTGGATCCGGATAAAGTAACAGTCAATGTGAGCATTGTGCCGTCGGTGACGAAAACGTTGGAGGCCATACCGTTATCGTTCGTCGGGCAGAATGACGGCTTCAATACGAAGGTCGTGCTGCCGGAGTCAGGTCAGCTCAACTTGACGGTGGAAGGCGCGCCCTCGATCATCGAGAAGCTGAAGCCCCAGGATGTGCAGGCCATTCTCGATGTGAGCAACTTGCCGCCGGGCAAGCATGAAGTATCGGTCACTTGGAACTTGCCGACCTTCGTGAAGAAGGGGCCGACGCAGGACTTCAAGGCAACGGTCGAAATCAGTGCGAAAGCAGAAGCGGTCAATCCGGCTGCGGCGACACCTGCCGCGCCGTAGTCGCCGACCCAGTAACAACGGGCTTCGACAGGAGCTTGGATGATTCTGGCTCGGCGTCGAAATTTGACCCTCCGTAACGAATCAGAGATAATGAGAATAGTGTATTGACAGTAGGTATTGGCTTGGGGGAGAGGACAACAAATGGGGAAATATTTTGGAACGGACGGCGTGCGCGGCGTAGCGAATCAGGAACTGACGCCGGAGCTTGCCTACAAGATTGGCCGCTGCGGCGGGTATGTACTGGCCGGTCAAGTGGAGAAGCCGAATGTGGTCATTGGCTTGGATACGCGTATTTCGGGTCCTATGCTGGAGGCCTCGCTCGTAGCGGGATTGCTGTCCATCGGGGCGAATGTGATCCGCTTAGGCGTTATTTCGACTCCGGGCGTAGCTTATTTGACGCGGGCTTTGAAGGCTGATGCAGGTGTGATGATCTCCGCCAGCCATAACCCGGTTGAAGACAACGGGATTAAGTTTTTCGGCGCGGACGGCTTCAAGCTGTCTGACGAGACGGAGCTGGAAATCGAGCGTCTGATGGATGCCGAGCTCGACGAGCTTCCTCGTCCAACCGGAGGCGATATCGGTACGGTGACCGACAATCCGGAAGCGAAGTTTGCTTATTTGGAGTATATCCAATCCACGGTTCGTTCATCCTTCCAAGGCATTCGTGTGGCGCTCGATTGCGCACACGGCGCGGCTTACGAGCTGGCGCCGAAAGTGTTCGAGGCACTGGGCGCGGAAGTCATCACGGTAGGGGCGCAGCCGAACGGACGCAACATCAACGATAACTGCGGATCGACGCATCCGGAAGCGCTGCAGCGCATCGTCGTGGAGCAGAAGGCGCATATCGGGCTTGCCTTTGACGGCGATGCCGATCGCTTAATCGCCATTGACGAGAAGGGCGACGAGGTTGACGGCGACTTCATCCTTAGCATTTGCGGGCATGCGTTGAACCAAGCCGGTAAGCTGAAGGAGCAAACCATCGTCACCACGGTGATGAGCAACATCGGCTTTTTTAAAGGAATTGAAGCGGTTGGCATGAAAGCGGCGAAGACGGCCGTCGGCGACCGCTACGTCATGGAGGAAATGCGTAAAGGCGGGTACAATCTTGGCGGCGAGCAGTCGGGTCACGTCATTTTCCTCGACTATAACACGACCGGAGACGGCATTCTAACGGCGCTTCAGCTGGTGGACACGCTCGTGCAAGCAGGCAAACCGCTCAGCGAGCTGAAACAGATTATGCGTAAATATCCGCAGAAGCTCGTGAACGTGCGTGTCGGCGACAAGAGCAAGCTCAAGGACAATGCCGCTGTAGCAGCGGAGATCGCCAAAGTGGAAGAGCAGCTTGGCGACAACGGCCGCGTGCTCGTCAGGCCTTCCGGTACGGAATCGTTAATTCGCGTCATGGCCGAAGGGCCGGACAAAGAGCTGGTCGAGGCGTACGTACAGCAAATTGCCGACGTGATCGAGCGCGAACTGGTATAACGCAGGGCAAACAAGCGAACATGAGGTCCCCGGGGCTGATTCATGCAGGCATCCGGGGATTTTTGCATAAGCGACGGTGTTTTGAAAACATAATGAAAATTACTTGTTGCACTTTACGGTCAAAATGAATAAGATGTGATTATGTCTTATTCTAAACAGAAAGGTGGGCAGAGGCAGGAACCCTATAAAGCGCCAGAACTGGAGCGGAATGAAGCAGCTTTCAGCTTGCCTGTGAATCGGTCTTAAGTCATCCGTCAGGAGGACTTCTCTTATTTCCCAGACAACGCGGAGCGGGTGGAAGACAGATGAATTCGGCCAGTTGACGAGGTGAAGGTGTTCGAAACATTCGGCGGGGACCTTCCGGTGTGCGATCCGAACCGTAAGTCGAACTACAAATCGTCCGGGTGACCGGACAGACAAATGTTCGGCGGGATCAACGACAAATCGAAAACGAAAGAAAAGCTTCTTTCCATGGGACGCCATCTTCGAGAGAGCCGAGCCGGGAAGCTTTTTGGATCGTGCTGAAAACTGAATATTGTGCGCTGTAAGGGCGCGGATGAAGCTTTATTTCTGCACGAAGTTGAAGCTTCCGTGGGAAACGTATGTGCATCTTTCGAAGAAAGGCGATAGAGCTTTTCTAAATTAGGAGGATCACGACATATGTGCGGTATTGTTGGTTATGTAGGTAAACGGAATTCCCAGAATATATTGATTGACGGTTTGAAAAAACTGGAATATCGCGGTTACGACTCCGCTGGTGTGGCGGTTTATACGAAGGACGGACTGCAAATCAAGAAATCCAAGGGGCGCTTGGCCAATTTGGAATCGAAGCTCGATGAAGCGCCGCTCGAAGGCAACATCGGCATCGGGCATACCCGCTGGGCGACGCACGGCAAACCGTCGGATGTGAACTCGCATCCGCATACGGACAATTCGTCCAAGTTCTCGGTCGTACACAACGGCATTATTGAAAATTATATGCAATTGAAAGAAGAACTGACGGCAAAAGGCCATGTGTTCGTATCGGAAACGGACACAGAGGTTATTTCCCACCTGATCGCGAGCTTGTACGAAGGCGATATCGTTAAAGCGGTGCAAAAGGCCGTAACGCGCATGAGAGGCGCTTTTGCACTGGGCGTGCTGACCGAATACGAGCCGGATAAATTGGTCGCTGTTCGTTTGTCCAGCCCGTTGATTATCGGTGTGGGCGAAGGCGAGAACTTCATCGGTTCCGACATCCCGGCCATCCTCGAATACACGCGCAACGTGTATATTCTAAACGACGGGGAAATGGCTCTTCTGACAAAAGACGACGTTACGTTGATGACGTTGGAAGGCAATTTTATTTCCCGGGAATTATTTCATGTCGATTGGGATATTGTTACGGCGGAAAAGGCCGGTTTTGATCACTTTATGTTGAAAGAAATTTACGAGCAGCCTAAGGCGTACCGCGATACGATGGGAGCCCGGATCGATGCGGCCGCATCGAAGGTTGTACTCCCGGAGATTGGGATGACCCCGGAACAAATTCGTTCGATTCGTCAAGTGCACATTGTAGCTTGCGGCACGGCGTATCATGCAGGCTTGGTTGGGAAGTCCGTCATTGAACACTTGGCGCGCATTCCGGTAGAAACCGATGTTGCTTCGGAGTATCGCTACCGCTCCCCGATCATTACGCCGGAAACGCTTGTGATCGTTGTAAGTCAGTCCGGTGAGACGGCCGATACACTGGCAGCCCTTCGTGAAGCGAAGCGCTGCGGCGCTCGGGTTGTCGCCATCACGAACGTAGTGGGCAGCTCCGTCGCGCGCGAGGCGGACGATGTGATTGTTACGTGGGCCGGTCCGGAGATCGCCGTAGCTTCTACCAAGGCTTATACGTCCCAATTGATCGGGTTCTATTTGTTCGGCCTATACTTGGCTCAAACGCTCGGAACAGCAGAAGCGACTTATATCGAGGAAGTGCTCCGCGGACTGCAGGAGCTTCCGGAGAAGGTTGAGCGCATCCTGGAGCAATCCGAGGCGATCAAGGAAGTAGCCGAGCAGATTTCGACGCATCACAGCTTGTTCTTCATCGGCCGCGGCCTCGATTATGCGGTAGCGTTGGAAGGCTCGTTGAAGCTGAAAGAGATTTCATACATTCACTCGGAGGCTTATGCCGCCGGCGAATTGAAGCACGGTACGCTCGCACTGATCGAGGAAGGCATCCCGGTTATCGCCTTAGCGACGCAAGACGCGCTGTTTGAGAAAACGGTGAGCAACATCAAGGAAGTGAAAGCGCGCGGCGCTCAAGTGTTTGGCATCCACATGGAAGGCGATACCGAGCTGGCGAAAGCCGTTGACGAAGTATTCGCGATTCCGCAAACGCACCCGCTGCTTGCACCGGCGCTGACTGTTGTGCCGCTGCAGCTGCTTAGCTACTATGCGTCCTTGGCGCTGGGCCATGATGTGGATAAACCGCGTAACTTGGCGAAGAGTGTAACGGTAGAGTAAAGAGAAGAGGGGGCACAGCCCCTGTTGTCCAGTGATAAAGATGTCGTGAACCAGTAAAAGATGTCGTGAACCAGTAAAAGATGTTGTGAACCAAAAAAAGATGTCATGAACCGATATGCAAGATGATTCAGCATCTAGAAGGGAGCCCGGGGAATGATTCGTGGCTCCCTTTTAATTTGTGTAGAAATAAATGTATACGGGATTTTACGATTGGTGGTGAAATTGTTGAGTGACATTGGCTATAGAATCAAATGTATCCGCAAAGAGAACAATTTAAACCAAATTCAGTTTGCAAAAAGTATAGGCATTTCTCAAGGAAACCTGAGTGAAATTGAAATGGGAAATAGTAATCCGTCTGCGGAAACATTAATATCTATTCGAACACAATATAATGTGAACATAAACTGGTTATTAACTGGTGTCGCTGCAGAAGATGGGACGACATATGAAGATCAGTTCGAGAAAAGGCTGATTGAAGTTTTTAGAAAACTTGATGATTATGACAAGAACGAAATAATTGAGTTTATACGAGTAAAAATAAATTTAAGATCAATATAGTTATTTAATGAAAATAAAGGATTTTCGCTTAGCTTAAGATAAGTCTCTTATTAAAGCAATACATGCTCCCCGCATATGTACTTTTATTATAATGAGGAGGACGTAGCCCAAGCGAAGGAGCGGGAGCGTCCTTTTTGAACTAGCGGGCAGTTTAGTGACAAAAAAAGGAATCCTTTGTAAGGTAAAGAATAATAGAATCTGTGACGTTGATGAATTAGCGGTTATATGCAATTGGGGGAAGGACGAAAGATCGAATATATGCCATTACCATTTATTGTTGGTAGTGGTATATTTGTTTTAAGTGAATCAGTACATGATAACACTAGCCGGCGCGAGTTCGAGGAAGTCTTCACTAGCTTGAAGGAGTCTGTATAAAACAAAGTGGTTTCGAAGATGTTTGGAAGACTTTGCATAGAACGGAGCGGATTCAAAGATGTCTTGATAAAAGGACTCTGTATAGATCGTAGTGGATTTAAGATGGTTGCCAGGGCATACAGACTTTCCGTCGGTAAACGCGAAGAAGCCCTCGACAGCGTAACGCCGCATTATGCGAGCCATTTTTTATTCCCTCAGAAATGCTTGAAACCCTTGTCCCATAAGGGATTTCGCTGATTCCCCACTTCGCTTTTGTCGCTTTGTCCTCGCATAACTTGGATTTTTTCAGCCAAGATATACGAACCAGGCACTTAAAGGTTATGCGCGGAAAAAGATATACGCACCTGATTTTTACGAGATATACGAGGCTGATGGTTCGATCATAAATCGCATCAAAACACCAGTCAAGCTGACCCTGTCATTTAGGTGTTGTATTCTTCTGAACTGACAAGGAGGAATGACAGAACGTGGAAAAGAATGATGTCGCTGTCCAGAATGAGCCCAAAAGCAAACCTCGGGCCCTTCTGGAAGTATTAGCCGTATCCACGAAACTCGGTCTCACTTCATTCGGAGGACCGATCGCTCATCTCGGTTATTTTCATGACGAATACATACGCCGCCGCAAATGGATGGACGAACGGAGTTATGCGGATCTGGTCGCGCTTTGTCAGTTTCTTCCCGGTCCTGCCAGCAGTCAAGTCGGAATCGGGATTGGTGTCATTCGCGCCGGTTTGCTTGGCGGGCTGACTGCTTGGCTCGGCTTTACGCTGCCATCTGTCATCGCGCTGGTTCTGTTCGCCTTTCTTTTGCAGGGATTTGATATTGAAAGCGCAGGATGGATCCATGGCCTTAAGATCGTCGCCGTAGCCATTGTCGCTCAAGCCGTTCTTGGCATGGGACAAAAACTGACCCCTGACCGAAATAGAGCGACAATCGCCATTATTGCAGCGTCCGCCACCCTCTTGTGGCAGACAGCTTTCAGCCAGTTCCTGCTTATTGTTGTCGCGGGCATAGCTGGACTTATGTTATACAGAAAAACGGCAATACCTGAAGCACCGAACCTGTCAGTTCCTATCAGTCGCAGCTTTGCCGTCATCTGCTTGTCTCTTTTCTTTGGACTCCTGATCGCTTTGCCTCTGCTTCGACAATTTGGTGTTGCGGACTGGCTGTCCTTGTTCGACAGCTTTTATAGGGCAGGTTCTCTTGTATTTGGCGGAGGTCACGTTGTTCTTCCGCTGCTTGAACGGGAAGTCGTACCGACAGGGTGGATCAGCGAGGCAGACTTTCTAGCCGGTTACGGTGCGGCGCAAGCGGTGCCTGGACCGTTATTCACCTTTGCCGGTTATTTAGGTGCGATGATAAACGGAGTGAAAGGAGCTATGATCGCTACAGCGGCCATCTTTCTGCCTGCTTTTCTGTTGATCATAGGCGCGCTACCCTTCTGGAATTCCTTGCGAAAAAGCCCTAAAGTACAGGGGGCGCTGATCGGGATTAATGCAGCGGTCGTCGGCATCTTGTTAGCTGCATTATATAACCCGCTGTGGACGACGGCTATTCTGGCTCCTGCTGATTTTGCCTTGGTTTCGACTCTGTTCTTGATGCTCGTCTTTTGGAAGATACCGCCTTGGGTTGTTGTTATCATAGGTGCGATAGGCGGAACGCTGCTCGGACTGATTTGAAAATGGATCGCATACATTGCCATGATTCAGGGAATTGAGATGCAATAAGTTCAGAATACGACTAAACCGCCACTGCTTCACGCGGATCTCCTGTTAAGGATGTTCAAAGCCTGAATCTTAAGAGGGTGTATGACATGAGCACTGAGAAATTAATTCGAAAGTTTGACAAACAAGCAAAAATATACGAAATGAGAAGAAGGAAGCAATCGGAAAAAAAGTGGCGTGAAAAATTGATCCGTTGCGCAAAGGGACGTGTTCTGGAAGTTGGTGTAGGAGCGGGAGCCAACTTTCATTTTTACCCTAAGGACGTTGAAGTGACGGCAGTCGATTTTAGTAAGGAAATGATGAGCAGAGCAAAAGAAGCAGCTGCTGAAAGCGGTATTCAAGCGGAATTCACTCTTTCCGATGTTGAATCGCTTTCCTTTCCGGACGATTTGTTTGATACCATCGTATCCACATTGACGTTTTGCGGGTATGAAGATCCACATCGAGTATTAAGTAATATTCAAAAGTGGTGCAAGCCGGGCGGACAGATTTTATTAATGGAACATGGAATCAGCTCATATCGGTTCGTCGGCCGGATTCAAAAGATGGTGGATCCGTTGTTCAAGAAAATGGTCGGATGCCATCTTAAACGAGACATCTTGCAGATTCTTAAGAATACGAACCTGAACATAAAGAAAGTAGAGCGGCATATGTTGGGAGCTGTATACCTGGTGTGGGCTGCCCCGAATAAATAGATCCAAACCGGCTTTTGTCCCATGCATACGGGATGAAAGCTTTTTTTATTGACCCTGGCAATCGGCAATTTCTATGTATTGACAGGGCAATGAATTTGTTTTAGTATTCAAGTGAATACTTGAATATTGGGTGGTTTTAGATGGACAACATGAACGGAAGACCTTTCAAAGATGCGATTTATAAACAATTCGCGCGGATCGGAAAATGCTTATCCAGCGAGAGACGCCTTGAACTTCTCAACCTGCTGTCACAGGGGGCCAAGTCCGTCGAAAAGCTTGCCCAGCAGACGGATATGACCATCGCCAACGTCTCCCAACATCTTCAGGTTCTTTCCGAAGCCCGCTTGGTGACGTCCAAGAAGAGGGGAACTTATGTGTATTATGAGTTGGCGAACACGGCAGTAAACGAACTATTGCTGTCTATGTGGAAAACAGGGGAACAGCAGCTTGCAGACATTCAAAAGATAAAAGAAGAATTTATGCCCCCACACGGCGGTTTTCATACGATTTCTCTGGAAGAAGCATTGGCCAAACATAAACAGGGGGAAATCATTCTCGTTGATGTCCGGCCTTCCGAAGAGTACGAATATGATCATATTCCTGGCGCTATTTCCATTCCGATTGATGAGCTGGCTGAACATATGAATGAACTGCCGAGCGATCTTGAAATTGTAATCTACTGTCGCGGGCCATACTGTGTGTACTCGGCACAAGCCGTCTTGGAGCTGCGTAACAAAGGTTTCCTCGCTTACCGATTGGAAGAGGGGGTGCATGAATGGAAAAAACACACGGGAAGCCTTCACTAAACCGAATTTATCTGGATTACAACGCAAGCACTCCCATTGCTCCAGAAGTAGCGAAGGAAATCCAGTCGTTTCTGGTTGACCGGTTCGGCAACCCTTCTGCAAATCATTGGGCATCCCATTCGCTTCAGGAGACCATCCATCAATCGCGGGAGAGTGTTGCGCTTCTTTTGGGTTGCAATCCGGAAGAAATCGTGTTCACAAGCGGAGCCAGCGAAGCGAATAATCAGGCGCTGAAAGGCGTATTCTTTGGCCGTCAAAGACGAGGAAATCATATCATTGCAACAAAAATTGAACATCCTTCCGTTCTGGAGGCTTGTCGTTTTCTTGAAAGAGTAGGTGCGCAAGTTACCTATCTCGAGGTTGATGAATTCGGTCTCGTCTCTCCTGAGGATGTCGAAAAGGCGATCACCGATCAAACCATTCTCATCTCGATCATGCATGCCAATAACGAAGTGGGAACGATCCAGCCCATATCGGAAATTTCCCGAATCGCCCGAAAGCACGGAATTTATTTGCATTCGGACGCTGCCCAATCCGTCGGAAAGATACCGGTTAATGTACATGAGCTCGGGGTTGACTTGTTATCCGTCGCGGGTCATAAGTTCTATGCACCCAAGGGGATCGGAGCGTTATATATCCGCAGCGGTGTTGTTCTTGAGTCGCTTATCCATGGTGCCGGGCATGAATCGGGGAGGCGGGCCGGAACCGAGAACGTTCCGTATATTGCCGGGCTTGGCAAAGCAGCAGAGTTGGCCGCTCAGGATTTATCTGCCGAACATCTCAAAGCACTCGGTCAATATTTCTGGAATGAATTGAAAAATCACTTTCAAGACGCGATATCATTGAACGGGCATCCCGTTCATCGATTGCCGAATACGTTCAATATCAATTTTCATGGTTACAGCGGGCAGGAAATACTTCGGCGATTGCCCGAGATCGCGGCCACGACGGGTTCCGCTTGCCACACAGGCAGCACGTCGTTATCCCCGGTTTTATCGGCAATGAAAGTTCCTGAAGAGAAGGGAAGAGGAGCGGTACGATTCAGTCTGGGGAGAAATACGACAGAAGAGACGGTTAAAGAAGCCTTATCGTTGATCAAAGAACGGATACCTTGCATCACAAAAGGAGGCGTTTGAAATGTTATTTCGTCAATACTTGCATCACGATCCGGTGGTGGCCATTTCCTATTTCTTTGGGTGCGGCAGCCGGTCGCAAGGGGTTGTCGTGGATCCGGTCGAGGAAGCCGTGGATTTCTATATCGAAGAGTCCAAGCGTCTTGGCATGGACATTCGTTATGTGATCGATACTCATCTTCACGCCGATCATATTTCGGGCGCGCGAGAGTTGGCGAAAAAGACAGGCGCAGCTTATGTCATGCATCAATCAGCGGCAACCGCTTTTCCGTTTCAATCCGTCGAGGACGGGGACGAAATCGTTGCCGGGAACACCGTGATTCGAATTCTTCATACGCCCGGTCATACCCCAGAGCATTTCAGTCTTGTCGTAACGGATCGGGCGCGCGGCGACGATCCTTGGTTTATCGTAACGGGGCACACTCTCATGGTTGGAGATGTGGGTCGGACGGAACTGGCGAGTGACGTCAAGGCGGGCGCAATGCAGCTGTACGAAAGCTTGTTTCAAAAGATTCTGGTTCTGCCGGATGAACTCGAAGTGTATCCCGGAGCGTATTCCGGTTCGGTATGCGGCAGGAGCTTGAGCGGCAAACCTTCTTCCACCATCGGATTTGAGAAGAAATCCAATAAAGCGTTGCGTCTGAAGGAGAGAGAAGCATTTGTTGCCTTCATGACCGAAAATATTCCCGAACCTCCCGCAGGATACCAGGAGATTCGAGCATATAACTCCGGTTTTCAAACGAATAAGCCATGACCGAAATGACTCCTCGACAAGGCATTCGCAACAACGCATTCAACTTTTTCATGCTTGTATTCACCAATTTGTTCGTCGGTTCCATGGTGGGAATGGAACGAACCATTTTGCCGCTCATTGGCGAGCAAGAGTTTGGACTTGCTTCTACTAGCGCAGCATTGTCATTTATCGTATCGTTCGGGTTCTCAAAAGCGATCGTGAACTACTTTGCAGGCAGGTTGGCGGAGCAATTCGGTCGCAAAAAAGTATTGCTGGCGGGCTGGGGCTTCGGTTTCATCGTGCCCCTGCTGGTCATTGCGGCGCATGAATGGTGGGTTATTATTGTTGCCAATCTATTTCTGGGAATCAATCAAGCTTTGACTTGGTCCATGACGGTGAACATGAAGATCGACCTGGTGAAAAGCAATGAGCGGGGATTTGCGATCGGTCTGAATGAAGCAGCCGGCTATTTAGGTCTCTCGGCTGCCGCTGCCATGACGGGGTACATCGCATCCGTTTCATCTTTGCGCCCGGAGCCGTTTTTATGGGGACTCGGGTTTGCGTTGGTCGGATTTCTGCTTTCGTTAACCGTGAATGCTACGGAAAAACATTTGACGCTTCAAAACGTGACAAAATCTGCTCAATCCGAGTATTCATCGACAATCATCATGAAGTTGGTGACTTGGAAAGAGCGAACGCTTTCGAGTTGCAGCATCTCCGGGCTGGCTACCAATTTCAAAGACGGGGTGGCATGGGGGCTATTTCCATTATTCTTGCTGGATAAAGGGTTAACGGTCGGCGAGATAGGGGTTATCGTTGCCGCATACCCGATATCGTGGGGAACCTTTCAACTGCTTACCGGCGCCCTGAGCGACATATGGGGAAGAAAACCTCTGATCGTTGCGGGAATGACTTTGCAAGGGCTTGGCCTGTTATCTTTTGCTTTTTCGCACAGCTATACCGCATGGTTATTAGACGCTATCGTTATTGGACTTGGAACCGCGATGGTTTATCCGACTCTCCAGGCAACGGTTAGCGACGTGGCCGATCCTTCCTGGAGAGCATCGGCGATGGGAGTCTATCGCTTCTGGAGAGACAGCGGATATGCGTTTGGAGCGCTGTTTGCCGGCTTCGTTTCAGATATGATTGATTCTAAGGCTGCCATAGCGATTCTATCCCTTTTGCCCTTGGCTGCGGGCGTTGTGTCGTTTTACAGGATGAAAGAGTCTTTGAAAAAATAGGCTTCTTTACCTTTACTGCGTGGACTACACACCCGGTGAGTCAGCAAAATCCGGAATGATTTCGGGAAAATCTTTTATCAGAATAAAATGGTAAAAACGCTTAGAAAGAGAGGAAGAGAGTCATGTCCATTCAGAAAGAAGTAGTGATTCAATCAGATATTGATTCGGTCTGGAGAACATGGACCGAATCGGACGGGTAGCGCAATGGTTTACACATGCTGCTGAGATTGAGCCGAGAGTTGGAGGCAAATACGAGGTTTATTTTAACCCTGCTGACAAAGATACGATGAGCACAAAAGGTTGCAAGGTTTTGAAGATTGAAATACCGAAGGTCTTGGTTTTTGATTTGAAAGATCCGGATCAATTCGCCGAACTCATGAATCAGCCTAACGAGCTAACGGTCGTTGAAGTAACATTCACTGCACACGGGAAGAATACAAAGGTTTCGTTAAAGCATAACGGTTGGAAAGATTCCGAAGGTTGGTCTGCAGCAAAACAATGGCATATCCATGCTTGGGATGACGTGTTATCGAGCTTAAAGTCAAAACTTGAGTCGGATACAAACGGAGATGTTCTTTATGTCGGCGTATCCGGGGGTCAGACCGCTTGTTAGAAAAAGTCGCTGATTTGTTGCATTATGCAACAAATCAGCGACTTTTCAGTGAGATGCTTTCAGTTGAAAAAATAGACGATCTCTCAGCTAATCATTTGGCATGGTTTCATCCTCCGTGCATTTTTTTAACCATATCGATAAAGTCGATCTGGTGAAAGGCCACTGCTATCCACGCGATCACAGCGAGGATAATGACTGTTACGAGTGCCTTTTTTCTCATGGATGGTTCTCTCCTTCCTAGATGTAATCGAGCGTATCCCGAATGGTCAGCCGCGATGCTTTCCATGCAGGATAGACACTTGCAGTTGCTGATCCGATGATAATAATGACGAGCCAAATCAAAATGGCTGTCGGCGACGAAACGAGAGGCAAAGGCGAACGAAAGGCCAAATTTCCGATCAGATTTCCAACGGCTGCAGACACCGGCAACGAGATGACAAGGGCAATTACCCAGCTCATGAGGCCGATAAATATCCCTTCGCTGACGACGTTCCGAAGAACCGTCCTCGATCGACCGCCGATGGTGCGCATGATTCCGAATTCACGGGTGCGCTCGACTACGTTTGTACCCATCGACGACATGAGCCCTAGTGCGCCGACGACTGCCATGATGACCGACATCAGGATCAAGGCAAAGATGAGGATATAGACATGGCCACTTACCGCTTCATTTAGCATCGTCTCCGAAATCACCGCTTCCACCCTGACGTTTTCTTTCTCGAGCACGCGTTCGATTTCTTGTTGAACCCTGTCTACGGTGCCGGGGTCCTTCAATGCGACTCTCAAGGCGTTCGTCTGCCCCGAAAGTCCGACGGCTTTGGTATATCCTGACGGGGATACATAGGCTGCTGCGGGTGACAGGTTTTCCCGCACGATGCCGACCACCTGCAATTGAACCGGATTTCCGTTAATCGCTAGCGATAAGGGATCCCCCAAGTTCACCTCTGGAAATAAAGCATGGGCATTATGGTTTAGCACAACGGCGTTATCGGAATCTCCGCTTCGAAGCCATCGTCCCTTCAATAGCGGCAATTCAACCGTTTCCGTATCTGCTGGAACGGAGCGAAGCGTAAAGCTGCCGTGTCCCCCGTCCGGGTAAGTTCGAATGATATCTAAACCATCGGTTCGGATCGCCGCGGCAGGTTCACGATTCCAAGCTTCCACATGCCGGACTTCGGGGATGCTTTGAAGGATCTGGATGATTCGGTGCTCCGCCTCCGGACGATTCAGCCGAATTTCCAAATCATAATGACGATTCGAAACTGCATCGGACAAAATCGATTCCCAGCCTGTTCTGACATTTAAACTTGTCATGAACATGCCGCCCGCAGCTGCCAGTAAGCTAAGAGTGAGCAACAATCGTCCTCTTCTACGAAACGTATTGCGCAAGGCAAGGATCAGTGTTCGATCCAGTCCTCGTATTTTTCCGAGCCATATATCGAGTCGCTTGGAGCCAAAAGACTTCCTGCTTGTGCCAAAATCGTTGATGGCTTCCCGGACGGTAATCCGCGTTGCTCTCCATATGGGAACAAGTGCCGTAAGAAAAGGAACGAGTATACCGGCCAACAGCAATACGACGTAATTCCACAACGGAATGGAATCGCTATACAGCGTGAAATTTAAAAGTTCTGCAACCGTAACCGCAAAACCTCGTCCAGCTGCAATGCCCGTGGGCATACCTAACAGGACGGCTGCAAAACCTACAAGCATGATCAATAGGAGATACAGGGCGGCGATCTGGCTCGTTCGCGCACCGATCGCTTTCATGACGCCGATTTGGCGAATTTGCCCTGCAAGCAGTCCGCCGATCATCGTGGCAATCAGAATGGCACTGAGCGTGAGTGCCAATAGACTGAAGATAAGAAGCATGATCAGAATTGCCGTCATCTGGGACTGGTGCGGGTGCTTTCCGGGAGGCGGAATTCGGATTTCTCCGACTTTATGTCCTTGCTGTTTCAACCATACGGCCAGTTCTCCGATTGTCCGTTCAATTGCCTGCGAGTTCATTGGCTGATCTTTGACGAGCACTTTCAAAATATGAAAGGCGTCGGTTTCGCCAAGCAACGCCAACGTCGAAGGGGCGGCATACCCGTAGGCGGTTTGCTCCTGCCACGATGGTGCCAAGCTCGGATCATGGACGGTTCCTGTGATGGCAACATTCAGCTTCTGACCGTCGGGTGTTTGAATGCGCGGGGCATCTCCGATTTTTGCTTTTAAGAGCTGAAGCGCGGTGCGTTCGAGCAATATCGAACCTTCCGAAGGCGGCCAAGCGCCGGATTCGGGACGGAAAGTACTGATGCGCATGCTCTTGAAATCTTCCACGCCGAAGATAAGGAGCGGTTTCCATTCCTGGGGCCGCACTTCGACTCTGGCTTCCACCCAAGCCGTCGCTTCCGCACCTGCGATGCCGGGTCGATTACGTACTCCGTCTAAGAGGGATTTGTCAATATGATCCAATTCCAAGAAAGCGGAAGCTGGATTCGTGCTTTGATAATTCAGACTCATTTCACGGGTTAGAATCGTGTAGGCGCTCAGAATCGTTCCAATGCCAAAGATTCCGACCGCGATGGAGAGAACCATCATGACCATTCGTCCCTTGGCGATACGGAGATCGCGTAGCATTTTCCGTAGGCGAGGACTAAGCATGATGCAAAGCCTCCTTGACCGCTGCTGTATTGGACACGATGGCTCCGTCGGACAGCAAAATCGATCTTGTGAAATATCGGCTTAAATCGCGCTCGTGCGTAACCATGACCACCGTTTTACCTTCCGATGCCAGCTCGGCAAAGAGATTCAACACGACGTCCGTCGTATGAGAATCGAGATTGCCGGTCGGCTCGTCGGCAACCAGGATGGGTGGATCGTTCGCCAGCGCCCGGGCGATGGCTGCACGCTGCTGTTGTCCGCCGGAGAGATTGGATGGCAGTTTGTCCGCCTGCTCGGCAATGCCTACCTTGCTCAGAAGTGCAACCGCCCGTTCTCGTCTTTCGCGTGCCGGATACGTATGGCAGAAATCCATCGGAAGCATGACGTTTTCCGCTACGGTTAGCGTAGGCAGCAATTGAAAGAACTGAAAGATAACACCGACGTTTTTCCCGCGCCAGATCGCAAGCTGCTCCTGATTCAGTGAGTGAATGGCTGTAGAGGCGACGAACACTTCTCCGGAAGTGGGGCTGTCGATTCCGGTAATCACATTGATAAGGGTTGACTTTCCGCTGCCTGACTTGCCGACAATAGCCGCGAATTCCCCCTTTTGCACTTGCAAGTTCACTTCTTTGAGCGCAGTGAAGTCCCCCGATGGCGATGCGTATGTTTTGAACACACGGCGAAGAGAAATGAGCGGGCTCCCTTGAGTCATTTTCGGTTCCTCCTCTAAAATTTTTGTTGAACATGATGTTCAATTTCGATCATAATGTTCGTGTGGGAACTCGACAATAATCAAAGGCGGTCTCCATGTTCGTTATGAAACAACTTTTTACACATTGTTCAACAAAAGGGGGGTAATTCGTGTCAGACAAGAAGGAAGACAGGCGGGTACAGCGAACGCGTACCATGCTGCACGAAGCGCTTCTGGATTTAATCGTCGAGAAGGGGTATGAAGCCATTACCGTTCAGGATTTAATCGATCGGGCGAATATTGGTCGATCCACTTTTTACTTTCATTTCGTCGACAAAGAGGAGCTTCTTGTAGACACGATCAACAGGACTCGCGAGTTTCTCAAGGAACAGATGTCCAAACGCACTATTGCAGAAGAAACAGGGAGAACAAGTTTTGGCTTTAGCCTCGCCATCTTGCAGCATGTACAAAGCCACAAGCAAATTTACCGGGCAACTGTCGGCAAGCAGAGCGGGGCGCTTGTTCTCCACCATATGAAACGGATGATCACAGATTTGGCGAGGGAAGAAATCGAAATGCAGTTGTCATCTTCTGATTCATCGTTGATTCCCCAAGACTTGGCGGTTGAATTTGTCGTCAATACACTGATGACGCTCATGATTTGGTGGATGGATCGGAATGCGCATTATTCTGCGTACGAAATGGATCGGATGTTCCATCAATTGATTCTCAATGGGATCGGTTGGGAAGAATAACGAAATAAAGGACTGATCGTTGCCATTCCATCCATCTTTATTTCGCTTATGAGCGTATTAGGTAGTATTCTTCGTGCCTCTGGAGATATGAAAACGCCGATGAAAGCATCAGGATCAATTCATTCATATCTGTCTTGATTAAATCTTTATTTAAGGCCTTTATGAGTTTGCTGGCTGGGGGATTGTCAGGGCGGCTTTGGCTACGGTAATCGTTCGGATCATTGGGACCGTCATGTTGTATGGTAAGATTCAAAAATCAAAGATCGCATTTTCATATGATTGCCGGAAACATTGAAATATACTTCTGCCTGCCCAGATATGGGTTTGGCGTAGCGGCCGCAACCCTTGTCGGGCAGAATAATGGAGCTAAACGGTTCGAAGATGCTTTTCGATATGGGCTTCTGACCGACCGGCGTGGCCGTTCTCTTTATGTCTTTTGTAGGAATTCTTATGTTTATTTTTGCACCATTTGCGGCAAGCTGGTTTACGGACCAGAAAGATGTCATTGAATTGCATTCCTAGAATTGCATTTAGCGGCACGAATCGCACCAGTAATGATTGGTGCCAATCCAATTAGTCCCTACCAACTTCTAAAATATAAGCCTAATACAATAATGATTACTCCAATTGAAATCCTTTTAATTTGTTGTGCTTTCCCAACGTTACATATGATCTGAGACACCCCTTTATTAAAACCTCTCGGGAATTTATTATGACAACACGTTTAATTGTAGCCTCTCCTACTGGATACAGTCTGGCTTCATCAATGTTTCTGTCTCGTTCACCCACATTCAGACTCCAAGTCTTCATGTACAAAGATCATTGAAACTAATCTAGCCAACAATTGATGGCAGGTGCCTACAATGGGCGTAGCAAGGTTCTTGCCTTAGTGATCCAACCGCCTTTGTGACGAAAAATCTGGTTTGTTTAATCTGATTCGGCGTCTGATGTTACAAATAATCTTGACAGTTAATCACAAATATTTTAATATACCCATAGGGGTATTGGTATATTACATTAATCACAAGGAGGGCGATTTCATGGCAACAATAAAAGCAACGGACGATACCTTGGATCAAATCATCAAGAATAACAAAATCGTACTGGTTGATTTTTGGGCCCCGTGGTGCGGACCATGCCGCATGATGGCTCCTGTTTTGGATCAATTGGCCGATGAAGTGGATAAAGAGGCGGTTATTGCAAAATTAAATGTGGATCAAAATCCGTTCGCCTCCGTAAAATACCGAATCCAAGGTATTCCTACATTAAAACTCTTTGTTAACGGGAGAGAAGCCACAACATTCGTTGGTATTCAGCCGTTAAATAAACTGAAAGCATTCATCATGCAATACGCAAATTAATTTTTTTTAATTGAAAAATACCCCTATAGGTATATTGGAAGTAACTTGAATCGGAATAATACTAACGAAAGGGGTGTCTTATGGAACTGGATTTCGGTTGGATCCTCACACTTTTCGTTATTGGTTTCATCGGTTCTCTGATTTCAGGAATGATCGGGATCGGAGGTTCCATTATTAAATATCCGATGCTGCTGTATATTCCCCCTTTACTTGGTTTTGCGGCGTTTACCGCACAAGAGGTTTCTGCGGTAAGTGCTGTGCAAGTGTTCTTCGCAACGTTAGCCGGCATGTTTGCTTACCGCAAAGGAGGGTTTATCAACAAGAAGCTCGTCCTTGCCATGGGGATTCCTATCATTGCGGGGAGTTTTATAGGCGGCTACGGTTCGAAATTTCTGCCCGATTCCGCGATTAACTTGACGTATGCCGTTATGGCGCTCGTTGCGGCCGTCATGATGTTTATGCCAAAAAAAGAAACGGATAGGGCTGACTATTCTAATGTTAGCTTCAACACAACTGTTGCAGCAATCGCCGCTGCAATCGTGGGTATTTTGTCGGGTATCGTTGGCGCAGCCGGCGCATTCATCACTGTCCCGATCATGCTGGTTGTTCTAAAAATTCCTACACGTGTGGCTATCGCTTCATCGTTGGCGATTACGTTCATTTCCTCGATTGGCACTACGGTCGGTAAAGTGATGGGGGGTCACCTGCTGTTGATTCCATCCCTGGTGATGGTAATAGCGAGTATCATCGCCTCACCGCTGGGTGCCAAGCTTGGCAAGAAAATGAATGTGAAGGTGCTGCAATGGATTCTCGCCGCGCTCATTACGGCAACGGTGATCAAGATTTGGGTGGATATATTAACTTAACAAGGTGTGAACGAAAATGGCTGGGAAACATTCGAAAGTTATCCTCCCCCATGAAGTGCGAAAGCGGCTTGAGCAGGGGGAGAAATTGAACTTACTGGATGTGAGCGAGCAAGACGAATGGGAGTCGGGACATATTCCCGGCGCCAAGCATATCCCGCTAGGTACTATTGGTGAAAGACGCAAGGAATTGGATCCGGACAAAGAAACGATTGTCATCTGCCGGAGCGGTAATCGCAGCGGTTTGGCGTGTGAATATCTCGAGTCCATGGGCTATAAGGTCGTCAATATGCAAGGCGGCATGTCCGAATGGACCGGGGATATCGAATACGGAAAATAAACATTCTATAACGGGAGGGTGATTGTAATGACTATAGCAATCCAAACGAACCGCGTCCTTGAATGCGAAGGGCTGGCATGTCCGATGCCGGTCGTAAAAACAAAAAAAGCCATCGATGAAATGCAGCCGGGGGAAGTCCTTGAAGTGCGGGCCACCGATAAGGGTTCCGTCGCAGATTTGCAGGGCTGGGCTAAACGCACCGGCCATCAATACATTGGTCTGAAGGAAGAGAACGGGGTTTTCCGCCATTTCTTGAGAAAAGCATCGGACAGCGAGACAAAAACGGAAATAAAATTCCCTCACATCATGAGTAACGAGGAACTAAATCAAAAACTAACTTCTGGTGATAGCATCAGCGTATTGGATGTACGAGAACCTGCGGAATATGCCTTCGGGCGCATTCCCGGCGCCGTTTCCGTACCTTTGGGACAACTGGAGGAAAAACTGAGTCAGCTGGATCCGGGCAAAGAGTACGCAGTCGTTTGCAGAACGGGGAACCGCAGCGATATGGCCTGCCAAATTCTTGCCGAGCGCGGATTTTCCAAAGTAAAGAATGTGGTGCCAGGCATGTCCCAGTGGCAGGGGGCCACAGAAAGCGACGAATAATAATCGAGTAAAGGAGAAAGAACAAAACATGGCAAACAAAAAAGTGGCGATTATCGCATCTTCCGGGGGTCTTGAAACTGCATACAAAGTATTGAACATTGCAACGGCAGCGGCGGCGCTGGACGCTGAGGTGGCTATCTTCTTTACCTTTGAAGGACTGTCGATCATTCATAAGGATTCCGAGCAAATGCTGCAACTCAGACCGGGTAACGAAGGACTGGCGGAAGGCTTCAAAAAAATTAATGTTCCGACAGTAACCCAACTTCTGGACGTGGCCAAAGAATCGGGTGTCCGCATGATCGCCTGCCAAATGACAGTAGATGTGATGGGACTTGACCAAGAGCACTTTATCGATGGAATTGAACTCGGCGGCGCCGCGGCATTTTTGGATTTTGCATTCGACGCGCAGGTGACGCTGAACTTTTAAGCGGGAAAGGAGAATAAGAATGGAAAAAGTACCCTTGATTACGGCAGAAGAGCTTCACCGTAAAATGAATTCGGGTGAAGACGTGGTGATTCTCGATGTAAGGAACGAGACAGATTATAACGATTGGAAAATTGAAGGAAAAAAAGTGAGATCCGTTAACATTCCGTACTTTAACTTTCTGGAAGAGGATGAGCAGGTGCACGCCGGACTGCCAAAGGATACGGAAATGGTCGTCGTTTGCGCAAAAGGCGGATCTTCCGACTTTGTAGCGGAAATGTTGATGGAGAAAGGGTATAAAACCTACTCGTTGGAAGGCGGAATGCTGGCCTGGAGCCAGTTCTACCATCCGACCATCGTATACATGGACGAAAAGTTCAAATTGATTCAAATCAACCGTTTGTCTAAAGGCTGCCTCTCCTATGCCGTCATTTCGGAAGGGAAAGGCATGATCATCGACCCGAATCAAAAGGTGGATGTTTACCTTGAACTTGCAAAACAGCATCGTTTCAAGATTGAACATGTCGTGGATTCCCATCTGCATGCCGATCATATTTCCGGAGGGCGACAGCTTGCCGAACAAACCGGCGCAACGTATTACATCTCTTCCGGGGAGGTAAAGGATACGAATTTGAAGTTTGAGCCGTTGGATCGGCATGATCGGATCAGAATCGGAGAAATTGATGTGGAGGTCTTGGCGATTCCCACGCCTGGGCATACCCCCGGATCGACATCCTTCTTGATCAACAACCGGTTCTTGATGTCCGGAGATACCATCTTTGTCGGCGGTTTGGGAAGACCCGATCTTGGAGGCAAGGCAAAAGAATGGGCGATGGATCTGTACGATACCGTGTTCAACAAGCTGAGCGATCTCCCGGACGATTGTCTCGTTCTGCCCGCTCACTATGCCGACATTCAGGAGATCAACGATAACGGTATTGTTGGGGCCACATTCGGTGAAATTCGCGAGAATAACGAAATTATGCAAAACGCCGACCAAGAAGCCTTTACGGAACAAGTGGCTAGCGCGGTCTCCATGGAGAAACCGCCAAATTTTGAAGAAATTGTGGCCATCAACCGGGGCGAACTCCAAGTCGATGCAGAAAAAGCGGTCGAACTCGAGATTGGACCGAACCGCTGCGCGGTACATCATCACGGTTAAAATGTAAGGAAGGAGGTTCAACTTATGGCGGATATTGTTGTTGACGCAAAAGGTCTTGCTTGCCCGATGCCGATCGTCAAAGCAAAGAAAGCAATCGATTCGCTCGAATCCGGTCAAATCATGGAATTGCACACAACCGACAAAGGTTCCATGAACGACTTCCAAGCATGGGTTAAACAAACGAACCATGAATTGATCGAAGCTAAAGAAGACAACGGTGTATTTAAGTTTATCGTAAAGAAAGGATAAGTTTTTGAAGGGGATGTGGTTCCAGGCACTGCATCTCCTTCCTAAAAGAAAGGAAGAAAACATGATTTGGTTTATTGCAGCAATAACCTTCATTGCTTACCAAATTCGAAATCACGGGCCTGTTCAAGGTCTTTATTATATATCTTTCCCCAAATTGCAAAGAATGAAAAAACAATGGGGCAAAGCCGGTGAATCTTCGCGAAGTGCTGAGCCGCGCAAATTTTAAGAAAGCGTGCAGGATAGAACGAATTGTATGCTTTTCTATATCCGGAAGAAGCTCCTATGATCAACGTAAAAAGAAAGTATGCACCAAGTATGACTAATTTTTTTCGCTTTTTAATACCCATACCTGTATGATTTACAAAGAAAGGATGATAGATATGAGCCAAAAAGAAAAAACCACCATCGTTCTTTTTAGCGGAGATTTGGACAAAGCGATCGCCGCCTTCATCATTGCCAACGGAGCGGCCGCTTATGATCACGAAGTTACGATGTTTTTCACCTTTTGGGGATTGAATACCCTTCGAAAAGATCCACCTGTTTCCGTAAAGAAAGGGTTTCTTGAGAACATGTTCGGTAAAATGATGCCGCGCGGAGCGAAAAAACTGGGACTCTCCAAAATGAATTTTGCCGGAATCGGTCCCAAAATGATCAAGCATGTCATGAAGAAACATAATGCGCTCAGCCTGCCTCAGTTGATTGAGCTCGCGCAGGAGCAGGGAGTTAAACTGGTTGCATGCACAATGACCATGGATTTGCTTGGATTGCGGAAAGAAGAATTGATCGACGGGATCGATTATGCCGGTGTTGCAGCCTATTTGGGGGATGCTGCAGACGCGAAAGTGAACTTGTTTATTTAAGACCAGTTCCCCCGGATTTAGGTTATAATATACCTATACACGTATAAGCAAATGGGGGATAACGATGAATATGAATTACGATGATGATGTAAAAAGAAGACTGCGCCGCGTGGAAGGGCAAGTACGCGGCGTACTGAAAATGATGGAGGAAAAGAAAAACTGCAAGGATGTGGTGAGCCAGCTCTCAGCTGTCAGAAGCGCAGTCGACAAAGCCATTGCCTATATCGTTGCGGTCAATCTGGAGCAGTGCATTCTTGAAGAAAAGGAAGCCGGCAAAGATACGAGCAAACTCGTTCAGGAGGCCGTGGAATTATTGATCAAAAGCAGGTAGGTGATTCCGCATGAATTATTATTTTTACGCCATATTATTTATTCTTTTAGCATGGTTTCTGTTTAAGCAATTCGCTCCGGTGAAAGGATTGAGGAATCTGAACATCGAGCAGTTCAAGAAGGAATACAAAGGGCAAAGGCTGATCGATGTTAGAGAGGTTCATGAGTTTAAGCAGGGTCACCTTCCAGGAGCGGTAAACATTCCGTTAAGTCAGATTCACAGGAGACTAGGCGAGATTCCGAAAGAAAGTCCTGTCTATTTGTACTGCCGCAGCGGGATGCGCAGCAAGCAAGCCGGTAGGATCCTGAGCCGGAGCGGATACCGTAACGTGGCTCACTTGAACGGCGGGATCACGGCGTGGGACGGACCTTTAACAAAATAGACGAGTTTTTTCCGGAAAAGATACCATACTATCGTTAGGGTTAATACACTGACTGGGGGAACGGCCATGTTTCATTATACGGCAGAAACAACAGCGAACGTTCAGAATGCCATTGCCGCCTTGGAAACATCTTTAAAGGAAGAACAGTTTGGCGTGCTGTGGCGGTTTAATCTTCGCGAAAAACTGAAGGAAAAAGGATTTGATTTTGAGCGGGAGTACGTGGTTTTGGAGGTGTGCAATCCTGCGGAAGCGAACAGAGTCGTAAGTGAAAGTGCGTTGGCGGGTTACTTTCTTCCGTGCAAAATCGTGGTCTATGAAGCGGACGGGAAGACCAAAATCGGCATGCCGAAACCGACCGCATTCATGAATATGCTGGAGGATGCTGCTCTGATGGGCATTGCCGCCGATGTGGAAGCCCGATTGATTGGATGCATCAATCAGGCTGCGAATCCATGATATGAAAACCGATGAGTTCATCTCATTGGTTTTTTCTTTAACGCATCTTAACAAATGGATGCTATTCTCGGACAAACGGCAACGTGTTTAGGGGATGTTAGAGGAATGAAGGGCAAAACGATCCTGATTGTTGAAGATGACGCCAAGATCCGGCAGTTGCTGAAAATATATTTGGAAAAAGAAGGATATGAGATCTTAGAAGCGGCAGACGGCTCTGAGGGAATGAAGTTGTTTGAAAAGCTCGATCCATGTTTTGTGATTATGGATCTCATGCTTCCGCATAAAAGCGGGGAAGAGCTGTGTCAATGGATCCGTTCCGATATGAAAAGCGATATTCCGATCATCATGCTGACGGCCAAGGTGGACGAATCGGATCGGATTCAGGGGCTGCAAATGGGGGCGGACGATTATATTACCAAGCCCTTCAGCCCGCAGGAGGTCGTTGCCAGGGTCGAAACCGTCCTGCGAAGAACGGCCAATCGATGCAGTAAAATCAGTTACAAAGGACTAACGCTGAAACCGCTTCGAGGAGAAGTGAAGTTCAACGGAGAACTTATTCCGCTGACGATGCATGAATTTAAGCTTTTATATTTTCTGATGCGGCATCCGAATCAAATATTGACAAGAGAACAAATATTACAAGAGCTGTATCCGAATGAAGAACGTTCTGTAATCGACCGGACCGTGGATGTCCATGTCAGCAAGCTCCGGGAAAAGATCGAAGCAATGGAAGGAGCCCCCCGTTTTATTGAAACGATAAGAGGGATGGGATATCGATTTGATGCATATTAAACATTGGATGTTTTGGCGAAAGCGTTTGACGATGAAACTCATTATGGTCAACGGCCTGGTCATCGCTGTTGTGATCTGGCTCGCTGGGGTATCCGTAAAAGATTTTGCTTGCATGGTGGTGGGCCAATATGAGCTGGTCGGTGAGGAAAAAAGCAGGTTCTTCAATGAAACAATGGAGTTTTATTTATGGAGAGCAAGTTTTTTGGCCATTTTGGTTGCCGCCATCATTCATTATGTTTTTATCAAAAAAATACTTTCTCCTTTAAAACGGCTCGCGAAGTCAACGCAGCTCATGATCGAGGGACATTACCCGGAGCCCATCGAACCGAAATCTCATGATGAAATCGGTCAGCTTACGAAGCACTTTAACGAATTGGCAAAAACATTGAAGCGTACGGAAGAAAACCGAAAACGTCTTCTAAGCAATATATCGCATGAACTGCGCACGCCTCTAAGCAACTTGAACGGCTATTTGGAGGCATTATCAAATGGTGTCATAGAAGGCAATCGGGAATTGTATCAATCTCTGCTTGAAGAATCTCAGCACCTCACCCGTCTCGTAGAACAGCTTCATCATTTGACGGTCTGGGAAGCTCGAGGGAATAACAGTCTGTATCAGACAGAAATCAAAATACATGAACTTCTGCAACAAACGATTCAGGCTTTTCAGTTGGAAAGCGACAAAGCAGGTGTTTCATTGGACGTCTCCATACAAGAGGGAGTCGTTCTTGGCGAGGAAGACGGAATCAAACAGGTCATGAACAATTTGCTCAAGAATGCTTTCATGTATAATACAGGGAATGAGATAAAGATTACGGGAAAAAGGGAACAAAAACAATACCGCATCACGGTTTCCAACATGGGAGAATCAATACCGGGTGAAGCTCGCGATTTGGTTTTTGAGCGGTTCTATCGCGTGGATCCGTCAAGACACCGGGAGAAAGACAGGAACGGTACTGGGCTGGGTCTTGCGATTGTAAAAGAAATTGTGGAACGGTTCGGCGGACAAGTCGGACTGCACTCGGATGGTAATCTGCATAATTTTTGGGTTACTCTCCCTTTGGAAATAAAAACGGTAAAGGTGGTTAAGAATCATGACGGAGCGCCGGTTTAACCCTGAACATACGGAGAAACTGGACAACCCGGAGCGGCGAAAAGTTCTGCCTCCAGAAAAGTTATTGGAATTATTGGAAATCCAAGATAACGACATTATTCTGGATTTGGGGGCAGGTACCGGTTATTTTACCATACCCGCGGCAGGACTTACCAACGGGAAAGTGTATGCTTTGGACGTTGCACCACAGATGCTGCAATATTTGGGAAAGCGTGTGAAGGAGGAAAAACTGGACAATGTCGAGTTAATTGAAGGAGCCATTGAATGTATTCCCCTGGCAGGACAAATCGCCGACCATGTGATCGCTTCATTCGTCTTACACGAAGTAGAACCTTTGGAAAAAGGACTCCAAGAAATGAGCAGAGTGCTAAAGCCGGGCGGAACAGTATTATGTATCGAATGGGAAAAAAAACAAACGGAACAAGGCCCTCCTCTCCGTCATCGAATACATTCCAATGAGCTTGCAGAAGCATTTGAAGAGAATGGGTTCTTGGTTGAAAAACTGACCTATCCTTCCGATCAGCACTATCTTATTGTTGCAAGGGCTTGTGCACATAACTGCTAAATACTGAAAATGCGGGGCGTATCATGAATTTCAATGGTTTGATGGGCTTGAAAAAAGTGCCTGATCGCATCATGGGCATGAATTCCCAAATGCTTTTTGACGGACTGATATTGCCCGAGGATTTGTTCGCCGGCACTGACAATTCGGTATATGGCATCCTGTTTAAGCGGTTTATTTTGAACGAGAAAATGTTCGATTCGCCGTCCTTTGGGGTTATATGGTTTATAAGCCATGATGACACCGGAAGTTCGCAACACATATCCGCCTTTCTGCTGAAACGGGTCCGGGGAAAAGACTTGCTCCAGGTTCGTTTCAAAGGCTTCAAGAATGAATCGCCCTTCCAGTTCTAGTGTAAACAATTCCGGGTTCGTCGGTATGATTTGATATAAATCTTCCACAGTTATGACTCCCGGAAGAATCGGGGCGCCGTACCTCCAACCATGAGACAAAGCGATATCGGCATCTATCGCATACAGGTACGCGTCGGTGATGAGACGGTCCATCGGCGTTTCATTCAAAAACATGCGATGAAGCGGTGTTTTCAGCTTGCCGATTTCTTCGCGCAGGAGCGTCTCGTAAGGTTGCTTGATCTCCCGGATAAGACGCGAGAATTCCGGGTCTTCTTCGTATTCGTCCGCGTAAAGCGGAATAAGTTGATGCCGAATATGGGTTATTTTTCCGTTTTCAAAGGAAATATCGATTCTTCCGAGAAACGAAGTGCTTGCCCCGGATTGGACAATCCATGTGTTATTTTGTCTGATTGGTTTGTCGATTCGATCATGACTATGCCCGCTTAAAATGATATCGATCCCTTCAATGCAGGATGCCGCTTTTATATCCAAAGGCAGTCCCATATGGCTGATCACCACGATAAGATCCGCTCGCTCCTTCTCCCGTAATTGATGAACCACTTTTCTCATATCGTCTATATTTAGCGAAAAAGTAAATCCTTCCGAGAAAGAAGGAGGCATCGTTTGATCTACAAAAGGATAAGTCCATCCCGTCAAACCGACCCGTATACCTTCGATTTCCCGAATCATATGCGAATGAAAAGGATTGACTTTGCCGGAGATTGGCTTGGCATTCATTGCCAATGCCGGTGCCGGAACTTGACTTATCAAAGAAAATAGCTGTTGGGGTCCGTAAGCAAAGTCCCAGTTCCCAGGTACCCAAGCATCGAGCGGCATTTGTCGGAGTAGCGGCAAGACGGCTTCACCCTTGGACAAAACTAGCGGTCCTGTACCATGAAACAAATCGCCCCCGTCAACAAACAGTACGTGGGGATGTTGTTGTTTTAAACATGTCACATAGCGGAAGATGCGTGAAAAGCCCCCGCAATGAATGTAGAACGGACGCGGATCGCCCCAGAAGAATTCCGGATGGGCGTCCAAACAACCGTGCGTGTCATTTTGTTGAATCAATACGAGTTCCACACTTAAGCCCCCTTGTTGAAGCATGTGATCCCAAGCTTATGGATAGTATGGGGAGTTCCAGCCTGTTTTTAAACCTTCTTTATCAGAACTTAACACAAGGCCGGTACGATCAAACGAAGAACATCCGGGAAGGGAGAGATGAGGATGTCGTTTGGGTACCGGGTTCTGGTTTGCGCCATTTTGATCCAAACTTATTTCGATTTGAAAACAAAGGCCCGGAAAGGAGGACGAAATTTCCAAATGCGACAAGAAGCGCTTGGCTTCTTGAAGACCGACTGGTTCGAAACGTTGTGTACCGCCATCGATCTTGATCCTTCCTTCGTAAGGAAGGAAATGCTCCGTGCTTCCGCCAATACCCGCAATAGGGCTCCCAGGATTAAAACATAAACAAAAGAAGGGACATGGCTGTCCCTTCCGCTCCGCGTTACTTGAGAACACTGCCGCCGAACACAAACCGATATTCCCAGTGCTTGCCTTCAATGCTATCGATTCTTACCCCGCCGGATTTCACGGAATACGTATGCAAAATCTTGCCATTCCCCAAGTAAATGCCGTTATGCGTGATTCGTTGTGCGGATTTGTCGATTCCGGAATAATTGGAACTTTTGCTTCCTTTATACGACATAAAGAACATGATGTCTCCTGGTTTCAAGTCTCGCCAATTCGTTGTTGTTTTTCCAATTTTTTTTACATATTCGGCTTGTGTCCGGGAATTGCCGGGAAGAATGATGCCGGCCCCGTCTTTAAACGCTTGTCGAACAAAGTCCGAGCAGTCGAAAGTCCTGGTATTGGAGCGGCTGGAACCAAATTCGTAAGGCGTTCCCAAATATTTTATACCGGCTTCAATCACGTTTTTGGCTGTGCCGGCAGCAGTTTGTGCGGTTTCACCGGAAGAGGCGCCTCCCACTGATATGTACCGGCTCTGTGTTGTGACATAACCGGTTTGCCCCTGGCCATCCTTGATTTTGTACCAATAGGGGTTCACCCGTTCCAAAATATTCACATGTTCACCTGCCTGCAAATAACGAATGCGCTCGCTGCTTAGGGAAGGCTTGTCCCGAAAATTGACACTTTTCACGATGACGGCATCACCCTTGGCCGCCGAAGCGGAGTCTTGTCCCAATGAAATCGTTCCGGCAATAAAAGTCGTTACAAACAGTGCCATAGCCAGTTTTTTCTTCATCAACTGCAATTCCTCCTTGTGGATTTGGATAATTCCCGCGGCGGAAAATATCGGCTCGCGGTCTAATCCAAGCCTATCACAGGAGATGCAGTGAACCTGGATGTACATTTTTCCAATCGCTTAATCATTTCTTTAAAAAGAAGCGTTATCCTCATCTGCAAGGAGGTGGGGGTTTGCGCAGCATTCAAATCGGTTCTTTTGTCTTGAACGGACAACTGATTTTGTATTTCAGTTTTGGGGCGGCGGGCTGGTTGATGTTACAATATCGGCTCCGAAACATGCCGGAGCGGGGGTTGATCTTGTCCTGCGTATCAAACGCATTCTGGCTGTGGCTGATCGTCTGGAAAGCGAGCTACCTGCTCTTTCATCCGGTTGAAGCCATCCAACAGCCTGTTTCTTTCATCTATTTCGATGGCGGGGAACGCGGGAAATGGATGGCAAGCCTGGTTGCCGCGGTCTATATTTGGCAGAAGGCTTTGAAGCAAAACATTCCTTTAAAAATGTGGGTCGACATTTTCATCACGTATGCATTCGCGGGTTGGTCGGCCTGCCAAGTGTTGTTATTCATGATCGGGGAGGAGCCGGCCTGGTTTCATGCGGCAAGCGCCGGATTAACAGCGGTTCTTTTCATGTCTTTCTTGTTTTCTTCAAGAGGATCCGATTCGCCAATAGGACTTGCATACGCCATTTGGTTCTCGATTGGACATGCGATGCTATGGTTTCTGGTCCCCGATCGTCCGATGTGGCTTTTGTCCTTCAGTAAACAGCAGTTGATTTTTCTGCTCGTTGCCACGGGTTTGACCGGATGGGCCTGGTTGGACGAGAAGGTGAAAAAAGGAGGTTCTCATGGATAATATTTCGGTTTTCGCAGCCTTTGCCGCGGGGATGCTATCCTTTTTATCCCCTTGCGTCTTTCCGCTCATTCCCGCTTACGTTTCCCATTTGACGGGCTCGTCCTTTCAAGATGGCAAACTGGTCGTGCATCGGGGGAAACTGATTGTTCAGTCTCTTAGTTTTATTGTGGGTTTTAGTCTCGTTTTCATCGCGATGGGGGCTTCGGCAAGCTTTATTGGCCGCTTCTTTGCCCAGGAACGCGATTTGATCCAAGAAATAAGCGGTCTGTTGATTATTGTGTTTGGTCTGCAAATGGCCGGATTATTAAATCTCCGGCTGTTGATGTCCGGTAAAACATGGGAAATCAAAACGAACAGGAGCCGCGGCGCAATCCGTTCGCTGCTTACCGGCGTGGCTTTTGGCGCCGGCTGGAGCCCCTGTGTAGGGTTGGCGTTGTCATCTATTTTGCTTCTGGCCGGGTCTGCCGAAACGCTGTGGAACGGGGTTGGGTTGTTGGCCGTGTATTCCCTCGGATTGGGTATTCCGTTTTTACTGATTTCATGGTTGCTGACGTATTCGCTGCAGTTCATGAAAAAAATGAACAGATGGATACCTCTCCTGTCCAAACTGAATGGCTGGCTGCTCATTGGGCTGGGGTTTCTGTTGTTTACCGGGCAATTGCAGAAGATCAGCGCCTGGCTATCCCAATATACGTTTTGGGAGATCAACTTTTAACGAGTGGAGATGAAACGGATGAAAAAAAGCATGATCGCTGTTCTGGTTTTGATAGGGCTCGTCGTTTATGGCGGATACGATTATTTTCACAAGTCTTCTTCAGAAACCGGAAAAATTGCGGAATCGGGGGAAGCAAACCTGGAGACGGGCATTCTGAAGGGGCAGCTTGCGCCGGAATTTTCGCTTACGGATTTGCAAGGGAATCCTGTTCACCTGTCTGATTTTAAGGGCAAGAAAGTGCTGGTCAATTTTTGGGCGACATGGTGTCCGCCGTGTCGGGTGGAAATGCCCCATATGCAAAAATTTTATGAGGATTACCAATCGAAAGACGTTGTGATTTTGGGTGTTAACCTGACACCTACCGAGGAAAATCCGGATAACGTACAAGCATTTGTGAAAGAGCAACAGCTCACGTTCCCCATCGTTCTGGACAAGGAAGGAGACGTCATGCAAACCTATCAGGTTGTCGCCTATCCCACGACATTCTTGCTGGACTCGGACGGAGTGATTCGGGAAAAGTTTCAGGGCGCGATTAATTACGACATTATGAAAGAAGCTGTTTCCAATATCAAATAAGACGGGAGAGGTTATGCCGCATGAGTCAATCGGTTAAAAAATTGATTTTGTTAACACTATCCGCTTGTCCGATGGGCCGCTCCATGAATACGGTCATCGGAGAATTGCTTGCCTGCAAAAAAGAGCTTGCATATGAAGTCGTCTATGTGGATGTTGACCATGAAACGACCAATCGATATCGCATTAAGATGAATCCCACCACGCTCTTTTTGGATGACAGCGGCGTTGAATTGTACCGTATTGAAGGTTTTAAAGAAACGGAAGAGGTATGGAACTTGATTAGACAGATAGAAGAAGGATCGCTGCGATCGGAAGCGCCGCGGGAAGAAAACCGGGAGACTACCGAAACTTACACGATCTATTTGTTCCAAAACGGCAACGCCGTTCCGGTGGAGACAACGGTGATCAACAAGACTTCCGTTAAAGCGCCAAGAATAACAACGATTCAACAATTGTTGCGCACCCGGCCTGAAGGATTTGACAATCCGTTTCCGGCAGACACTTCGCTTGAGCGGGTTTCCTTTCATCATGATTCTTGCGTCGTAACGCTCCGTTCGACAAATGAAGTGAGCATGGAAGAAACCGATCGGATGAAGACGTTGCTCAATCGTACCTTGGCGGCCTATGGAATTACCGATATCAAATTGGAATGGACGATTTCTCGTTAGCCAATCATGTAAGCAAAGAAGGTTTAAAAGCCTTTTATTATTCCAATGTCGGGTTACCATGGCAAATATCACTCAATTCTGCACTCATCGGTGGAGTTGAAATAGACGTGTCGCTAGATGTCACGATAATCTACCAAATATGATTTGAGAACAAAGACTATCTGGGCCTGAGGAAAAAAGTACTAAACTCTTTCAAGCGATTATTCGACAAATTCAAAAATTTCCCATTTTGGTTCTTGCCTGTTCCACAACCTGGTAATATAATAATAGGTAATAAGTCTGACTTGGATAATGGCAAACCTGTTCGAAAGGCAGGGACGCAAAGCCACGGGTCTTCTGCATAATATTATGCAATGATAGCCGGGTTACCCTACAGTCATCCAGAAGATACTACGTGTTTGGGGTAGTGTCTTTTTTGTTTTTTAGAAAAAATTGACGAAAGGAAGTGATCGTCTTCGATATGTCCTGGGATTAATGTGAGATCGAGGTCTTAGGAAATTCAAACTAACTGAGGGGAGATGTAATGAAGCACAGTAGAGATTTTTCGCAGTTTGACGGAATATTGGCCAATGGGGTGAATCATGCGGTTATTGATGTCGACAATACGATTACCAAAAGCAACATCGTACAGTTTTACTTGTTCATCAAGAGAGAACGCCTGAAGAACCGGCTGCTATGGTGGCTGTTTCTTGTTTACTGCTTGGCTGCGGCTCCATTCTATCTTGCAGTGGATCGTTTGTCGAGAGATTGGTTTAATCACGTATTTGTGCAAAGAAAGTTCGGGAAGTACGCCTATGAACAGCTAGAGAAATACGCTCAAAGGTATTTTGAAGAAATGCTCAAGAGGCAATTTATCGTTCCTGTGCACGATCTCATCTTTTATTTGAAGGAAAAAGGAGTTCAGGTCACGTTGTTGTCAACCAATTTCGATTTGATCGTAAAGCATTACGGAGCGTATTTTCAGGTTCCCTATGTATGTTTGCCCGTCGTTAAACAGGATTCGAGGATTCGAATCGACTTTTCTCAGCTGAAAGGATTTAAGCGCAATTACATCCAACGCTTGAATCCTGCAATGACGATGGCGATTGGAGATTCCAAGTACGATCTGCCGATGCTGGAGCATGTCCATTACCCGATCATCGTGGCAAACAAGAAAAAGAAATGGATGAAGTCGATACAGAGGGAGGCTGTCTTGATTCGAGCATAATTGAAGCCTCTGTCCACGACGGCGCTCCTCTTTAATCGGTAGTCAAAACGATTAAAGGAGTTGGACCGAATGGTCTTTGTACTCATTGCATTGTGGACGATTGCAGCCATTTTGCTGATTATCAATCCCAAAAATGAACCGACACGCTGGGCGGCATTTACCGCATTTACAGGCGGTGGCGGGGGATTGTCGCGCGCGGTAACCGAAACGATCTTGCCCTATCTGGAGCAGTATCAAATCTCTACGCCTTCCCTTGAAGCATTCTTATTAAAGATGCACATGTTCGGCTCGTTTATGAATCATAATGGACTTCCTTATTGTTTTTTGATGTTCGCCGTCAGCTACTCCGGGTTATTCCGCCGTAAAAAGAAAATGATCCTCGCAGGGGTGCTTCCCATCCCGATCATCGGGATGCTTTTCCTCACGTCGTTCACTCCCCCGATCCAGCATAACTTTCAAGCGCTGTTTTTTTGGTGCGTACCTTATCTGATCGTTGGTCTTATCCTGTTAACATACAGTTTTATGAAAGAGAAGAATCCGAAACGGAAAAGAAGCCGTTTATTTTCCAATATTGTTGCATTTCCCCCGATCCTGTTTCAAATCGTGGCGAACTATACATTAAAGGCGTTTTTCGATGTTCAGGAAGTATGGCGGTTTATGCCGTTTGTGATTACGATTCTGCTGGTAACATTTTTGCTCCTCGGCATCAAATATGGCGTACTCGGCGTCCGGATAAAGTTCGAAAAGGACCGGTTGGACGGTACGATGCGCGCCATCTCGTACGGGACAAGCATATTGAACCACACGATTAAAAATGAGGTCGGAAAAATCCGGATTGTCGCCGATCAGATTCGAAATCTGGCAGCTTCGTCTCATCAGGAGAAAATTGCGAGCGATGCAGCCGTTGTGCTTGATTCGACCAAGCATATGCTGGATATGGTGCCGCGCATTCAAAACCGGACGCAAGATATCATGCTGAAAGAGGGGATTCATGAGGTAACGGACATCCTAAGCCGCGCGCTTTCGATGACGAAAGTGTTCTTGGAAAAGCGGAGCGTTCAGGTTCATACGGATGTTGATAATAAGGCGATTTATCTACTCTGCGATCCGGTTCATCTTCAGGAAACGTTCCACAATATCATCGTCAACGCGGATTAACCCCTTAAGTTTGGACAGATGCTCACGAAAATAAGCTCATTCTTCGTTTTTCATTGCTTAAAAAGTTCCACCGCTTGCCATTGACTCGGAGCCTCCGCGGCGGATGGATTCTTTGCGAAAGGGCGAAGCCTACAAGTTTTCGCAAGGCAAATGAGCCTATCATCCGCCGCCACTCCATGTCAATGGTTCGCCTGACGGCCAAGCTCCCTGCATTACAGGTGAATCGATGGAATAATCAGTTCTTTTCTCTTGTAAAATTCATGTGGCGATAGAAAATGGATACCGGAATGAATACGGGTTTCGTTGTAAAAGCGAATAAACTTTGCCACTTCTTCATAAGCTTCGGCATACGTTTCAAATTCGTGCTTGGACAAACATTCGTCTTGCAAGATGCGATGGAAGGCCTCGATATGCGCATTCATGTTGGGCGTTCGGTTCGGAATACGCTCGTGTTCGATGCCGAGCTCTTCACAAGCGCGTTGAAAGGCGTAAGACGTAAACTGAGGACCGTTATCTGTACGGATGACCGGCTTCTGATCGGTCGCATAGTGTTTTCTTTTCCATAAAGCCTGCTTTAACGTTTGAACGGCATCTTTGCCCTCACAGCGTAATCCGATATGGTAATCGATGATGGAACGATCATAGACATCTATAATCGACAAGATGAAGAAAAAACGTTGTTCCCCTGTAATGAAGCCGTACTTCAGATCGGCTTCCCACAACTGGTTGGATGCAGTAACTGTCCGGTTTTGAGCCAGTCGCTTTGGATAATGAATTTTCTTCACGCGCTGAGGACGAAGAACCTTCATCGCCTTGCATAACCGATATACTTTCTTTTTATTAATGATCAGATGATAATAGCGGCGCAATAAAATCGTCAGCTTAAGGTAGCCATAAGAAGCCCCTTCATTTTCGATGAACTGCAAAAGCCAAGCCTGTATTTGCTCATCCGGCACAGGAGTGCCTTGCTTTGTATACGAGTAGCCCGGAATCGGTCTACCCTCACTTACACGTTTCTCAGCTGTTTTGTAACTGGTCTGGTAATAGTACGTTGACCGGGCTACACCCACAATTCGAAGGACTTTCACAATCGGATATCCGAGGTTAATCCATTTGCGGGCTACTTCAATTTTGTCAGCAAGTGAGGGTTTTTCTTTTTTATGAGATCACGTAAAATGGCAATTTCGAGATCCTTTTCGCCTAGTAGTTTTTTGAGTTGCTCATTCTCCTGGGATAACTGCCGATTTTCCATCGTGATTTCCGATACGGAAACGGAATGTTCTTCCGGTATCGAAGAGGTCTTTTTACCCTCTTTATATTTGCGAACCCATCTCCCAAGCATATTGGCATTGATTTCGTATTTACGTGCCACAAGAGTTGGACTGCCGACTTCGATCGCTTCCAAAATGATTTTTTCTTTCAATTCGGGACTGTATTGTTTACGTTGCATATTACATTCCTCCCTAACACTGGACATTGTACTTCAAAGACCTTATTCTGTCCAAGTTCATTAGGGGGCTAAAAAGAACGCGGCCGAAGCGATGGAGCCGGGAGGAATGTTGTTCATTTCGGTATGCGAAACGCGGAAGCATCTTACGATCGTCTTTAAGGATAACGGAAAGGGAATATCACAAGACGAGCTTACCTATTTGTTCGATCCATTTTATTCGACCAAACATCGCAAGCAAAACTTCGGTCTCGGATTGACGTACTGCTACAATGTTATTCAGCAGCATGACGGATCGATCGATATTCAAAGCGAATTGAATGTCGGGACGTCGGTCGTAATTCAAATTCCACACAAAAGGATTCGATCCCATTCGCTTCCGTTAACCGAGGTGAGGGACATTGGATCAAATCAAGGTTATGTTGGTTGAGGATGATGCCGTCTGGCGTGACCAACTCACAAGTTTCCTGAGCCGCGAGCATGATCTTGTCGTCGTCGGTTCGGCGGCGAACAGGGAGGATGCGGTTCATCTCGCCAGGCTTAGTGACGCGCATGTTGTGCGCATGGACCTTATTTTATCCGATAATGGGTATGACGGACTTGAAGCGGCCATGGATATTTTGGAAATAAAGCAAACCAAGATCATTATGCTGACCGGCATCGACGAGGAAGAGGCAATTATGGATACGTATGCGGCAGGGGCAGTCAATTATGTAACGAAGGCCCACTTCGAAGATATTCCCTGCGCTATTCGCGCTGCCTACAATAATTTGAATTACATTCATCCGGATTCGGCTGGTGTGCTGGTGAAGGAATTTCGGCGGATGAAAAGAGAGCAACGTAGTAAGCAGTTAACCTCAGCCGAGCAGGAAATATTAAGGTTCATTCATAAAGGGTACAAGCAATCAAATATTCAAAGCAAACTGCATGCAACTGAAAGCACCATAAAAAAGCATGTGAATCGTATTCTGAAGAAGCTGGGAACCCGCTCCAGCCGTGAAGCTGCCCGAAAAGCCAAGCGTCTTGGGATAATTGATTAGAATCTCAAAGCAAACAGTCCGGCTTTTAATGGAAGACCGGGCTGTTTTTCTGTCCTACAAACATTAAGCTTCTTCTTGAGTTAAAGACGAACAAATTCATTTGACTAGAATAATTTCATCTTGACATACCCTAAGGGGGTATAGTATATTTGTTGTGGGGTGATAAGTCGTGGCGAACCAAGAGGAATTGCTACCGGATGAAGCTGACCGTTCTTGTTGTTCTCCAGAAAGCGAAAGGAAAAGCCATCATTCGGACAAAATGAAGAACAACTTGATATCCCGTTTGAACCGTATCGAAGGCCAAATTCGCGGAGTTAAAGGGATGATTGAGAAGGATACTTATTGTGACGATGTACTGAACCAGATCGCGGCCATTCAGTCAGCCTTAAACAGCGTTGGCAAGCTTTTGCTTGAAGGACACATGAAAAGTTGTGTCGTGGAACGCATCCAGGCCGGAGAACATGAAGTCATTGACGAATTGTTGATTACGGTTAATAAATTAATGAAATAATGAAATCATAAATATCGGAGGGATTTGTATGAAACAAGCAACACTTAAAGTGAACGGTATGTCCTGCCAACACTGTGTCAATTCCATTGAGAAAGCCTTAAAAGAAATAGGTGCGTCGGCTCGTGTTGATCTGAAAGGCAACTCGGTTACTGTAGAATACGATGAAAATAAATTATCCTTGGATGCCGTGAAGGAAGCCATTGAAGAACAAGGCTACGAGGTTGCCTAACAGGCATGGGGGGTCACTTGCTGGTGGCCTTTCTTTTTATTATTATAAATACCCTATAGGGGTATGAAAGAGGCGGTTTACATGCAAAACACGGAATCCCCAAAAAAACAGCAAACGACCTTGCAAATATCGGGTATGACTTGTGCCGCATGCGCAAACCGGATTGAGAAAGGATTAAACAAACTGGAAGGTGTATCGGAAGCGACAGTTAACTTTGCTCTCGAGCAGGCGTCCGTTACTTACGATCCGGATAAAGTTAAACTTCCCCAAATCGAGCGGAAAATTCAAGAGATCGGATACGATACCGTCAAAGAAGCCGTTGATTTTGAAATCAGCGGCATGACCTGTGCCGCCTGTGCCGCCCGGATTGAGAAGGGGCTCAGCAAACTGCCCGGAGTGTACAAAGCAACCGTCAATCTGGCACTGGAGACGGCACGAGTAGAATATTCACCTGCTGAGGTGTCCGCTTCGGATATGGTGAGGAAAGTGGAGCAGCTCGGCTACAAAGCAGCGATAAAACAGGAAAAACAAGAGTCTGCAGACCACAGAAAAAAAGAAATCAAGAGACAACAAAAGAAGCTTCTCATTTCCTCCCTTTTGTCACTGCCGCTGTTATGGGCAATGGTCGGTCATTTTTCGTTTACCGCCTGGATCTGGGTGCCCGAATTGTTCATGAATCCGTGGTTTCAATTGCTTCTGGCAACGCCCGTTCAATTTATCGTCGGCCGGCATTTTTATATCGGAGCGTATAAAGCGCTTCGGAATGGCAGCGCCAATATGGATGTTTTGGTGGCGCTCGGCACGTCGGCCGCTTACTTCTATAGTCTTTATTTAACGGTTCAATGGGCCAACCAGGCTGGGGCGCATCATGTGCCTGCTATGTACTACGAGACAAGCGCCGTGCTGATTACGCTCATTGTTCTCGGAAAACTGTTTGAAGCGTTAGCGAAAGGCCGTTCATCGGAAGCCATCAAAACCTTGATGGGATTGCAGGCCAAGACCGCACTTGTCGTTCGCGACGGTCAGGAAGTTTCCATACCGATAGAGGAAGTTGCCGTAGGTGATGTTGTAATCGTGAAACCCGGCGAAAAAGTGCCTGTTGACGGAATCGTGCTTGAAGGTTCATCTTCTGTGGACGAGTCGATGCTGACGGGTGAAAGCATTCCTGTCGGTAAGCGGCAGGGCGATCCGGTGATCGGAGCCACCATCAATAAAAACGGCATGCTCCGCATTGAGGCAACCAAAGTAGGAAAAGAAACCGCGCTTGCGCAAATCATCAAAGTCGTCGAAGAAGCGCAAGGTTCCAAAGCGCCGATTCAACGGATTGCGGACGTGATCTCGGGTATATTCGTTCCCATTGTCGTCGGGATTGCTGTGATCACCTTCCTGGTGTGGTATTTCGGTGTCGAACCCGGTCATTTTTCCGGCGCTTTGGAAAAAGCGATAGCGGTGCTTGTCATCGCTTGTCCGTGCGCGCTCGGATTGGCAACGCCAACCTCCATTATGGCCGGCTCTGGCCGCGCGGCGGAGCTCGGAATTCTGTTCAAAGGCGGAGAACACCTGGAATCGACGCATAAAATTACAACTGTCGTGTTGGATAAAACCGGTACGGTAACGAAAGGCAAACCCGAGCTGACGGATGTTATCGTTTCGGAATTTATCGATGAAAGCCGCTTTCTTGCTTTGGTGGGAGCGGCCGAAAAAAACTCCGAGCATCCGCTTGCGGAAGCGATCGTAGCCGGCGTGCGGGAAAGAAACATCGTTCTGCCGCAAACTGAAGCGTTTGAAGCCGTTCCGGGTTATGGCATTCGGTCGGTCGTCGAAGGCAAAGAGGTTCTGATCGGAACAAGAAAATGGATGGTCAAAAATCAGATCGATGCGGAATCGGCTTTCGCAACGATGAATGCACTTGAGGAATCGGGAAAAACCGCGATGCTTGTTGCCGTTGATGGGCGTTACGCCGGTATCGTAGCGGTGGCTGACACGATCAAAGACACTTCCAGGCGAGCCGTTGCCCGGTTGAAAGAACTCGGCCTCGATGTCGTCATGATCACCGGTGACAACGAACGAACCGCCCGTGCGATTGCAAGGCAGGTCGGGATCGACCGGGTACTGGCGGAAGTGCTGCCCGAAGGCAAAGCGGATGAAGTTAAGAAATTACAGCAATCGGGCAGGAAAGTGGCGATGGTCGGCGACGGCATCAATGACACCCCGGCACTTGCCACAGCCGATATCGGAATGGCCATCGGTACGGGTACCGACGTTGCCATGGAAGCTGCAGATGTGACGCTGATGCGCGGCGACCTGAACAGCATTCCGGATGCTATCTTGATGAGCCGGAAAACAATGCGAAATATTAAACAAAACCTGTTCTGGGCTCTTGCTTATAATGTAGTCGGCATTCCCATCGCAGCAGCAGGATATTTGGCTCCTTGGCTGGCAGGCGCGGCGATGGCGTTCAGTTCGGTTTCGGTCGTACTCAACGCACTCAGGCTGCAGCGAGCCATTGTTAAATAAGGGAGTGAGGGAATTGGCTTATTAAGAAATTTGCCCTCTCACCATCTGGCAATAATAACAGAATTCTCAGGAGAATGCTGAAAGATGATAAAAAAGTGGATTACACTTCTCGGCTACGTGGCGGCCATCATCGTGATCGTCATGAACAAAGGTCCGATCCTTCGTTGGTTGGATGCTGAGAGTGCTAATCATCTTCTACTGCTATTTGGTGCAGCTGTATTATTGGCCCTGATTCCTATTGTCCCTTATGGCGTTGTTGCCGGAATAATGGGGGCCAAATACGGCCCTTTTTGGGGAGGATTCCTGAATGTCATTAGCTCCACCCTTGCAGCCGCTCTGCTATTCTTGTCTGTGAGGACGGTTTTTCAGGAGCAGGGAAGAAGGCTTTTGTCAAAATACAAGCGAATGGACCGGTTTACGGAGTTGATGGAACGGAACGCGTTTCTCGCGGTTTTGACGGCCCGTCTTATCCCCTTTGTACCTGCTGCCGCTGTAAATGTTTACACTGCAATCAGTCGAATGAGATTTGGACCTTTTTTTGCGGCTACGTTGCTTGGGAAAATACCTGTTATGTTTGTGTTTGCCGTCATTGGAGACCAATTGCTCTCCGACTTGCGTGATGTTCTTTGGACATCATTGATCTATGTTCTCTTTCTTTCCGTAGTTTTTCTTATTTATTGGTTTTTCCGGAGACGATCAAACAACAAATCCAAGTCAGCCATTCAAGGTTAGACTATACCCCGCGCCTCCGGGCTCGATCCAAGCCATGCGCGGCTTTGATTTTCGACAAACATAAGGTTGATAGTGAGCAAAACGTATTCGGATAAGAGGGCGATGATGTGATCATCGGGTTGGTCGTCTCCTGCTGCAAAATACAAAAGACAGAGGTAAAAGAAGGGGCGGTTATTACCGATAATTATCAGCATGAATTAGCATAAAATCTGCAAAAAACATGGCCGCAATTTACTTGCAACCATGTTTTCGTTGACTTTTACGGAACCTGGATTGTATAGGGGACAATGAAGGTTTTACCTTGATGTTTAAACTGCCCCCATAACTTATAAATCCCGCTTGCAGGGAATGCTGTTCCAAATTTAGCCTGTGGTCCAGTTGCCTTTTCTTCCAGGGGGTGGTTATGAATGTATTTTTCTGCGTCGGCACTCAAAATAACGACGTGACCCACTGCACCTAAGTACGGTTCAAGGTTTGTAATCGGTTGTTTCGTACTGGCATCAAGAAAATTGAATGTCATGGTCAGTTCTTTTCCTGCCTGAAGCTGGTCGAAGGATAAAGATACTTCTTTCCCTTCAACGACTTTGGTTAAGTTAGTCTCCGGTGTAAGTGGCTGAGCGGCAGGAACATCCCCGGAGACTTTGACCCATTGACTTTCCGTTTTCGCTTCACCGCCCTCTGGGATAAAATCAGCGATGAGTTTATAATCTCCCCCTGTTGGGAATTGAGTGCGAATTTGGAACAGCCCTTTTCCCTTGTAATCAGGATGGATATGATTAAAAAATGACAGATCTTTATTAACAACGATTAAATGCATTTGTTTTTCATGACTGACTTGAAATTTCTCAATCGGCTTCCCCGTATTATCCTGGATCTGAATGGAAATCTGTTCGTCCTTTCCGCTTTGCGGTGCAGAATCGGCAAATTTCCAAACGGCCTGAACTTGCGACGTATTGGTTGATTCTTTTCCGCCGGACGGCTGATTATGTTGATTGTGATCCATGCCCGGCATCGTCTGATTTTGCTTTGGTTTTTGAGCGCAGGCTGAAAGCAGTACAATGGTCAAACAAATGACAAATAACCAGCGAAAGTTCACGTAAACCGACCCCTTATTTCGGTTGTTTTGAAAAAAGGGAGCAGTTGCTCCCTCTGCCATGATTAAGCAGCCATTTTTCTGCACTCGTCGGCGCATTTTTTGCAAAGATCGGCACATTTTTGGCAATGTTCATCTTTGAATTTGCCGCATTCCGCGGCGCAAGCATCGCAAATGGTTGCACATACATTACAAATTTGCTTGGCATACGAACTATCCCGTGACATGAATTGAGATGCCAACGAGCATATGTCTGCGCAGTCCCGCAGTAACTGAATGCAGCGGACTCTTGCCTGTACATCGGGTTCATTCAAACAGGCGGTTAAGCAATGTTCACAAGCTTGAAGGCAGGCGTTGCAAGCATCGATACAAGTTTGACGTTGAGCTGTATGCATCATGACAGACATGAAAAAGCTCTCCTTTCCAAAAACTGTGATGGTGTTAAACACATCATTTAGATTTCCCAAGCGAACCTTCAATATTCGTCAGTATAGGACATCCAATCCGTATCTGGGGGGTATCATTATGGATGAACGTAAGAAAATCATACCTGCACTTCGCTACAATTGGTTGACATCGCTTTACGATCCGATAATGCGTTGGACAATTCGTGTAGAGACTTTTAAACATCAGTTGGTGACACAAGCAAATATCAGAGACAGGCATCGGGTACTTGAACGGGGACGCTTACACTTCTGATCAAAAAAATCCATCCGGAGCCAAAGTGGATGGACTTGATGGGGATGAGAAAGTGTTGGAGATTGCCCGTCATAAAATGTCTAAGCTTCATTCCGATATTCAATTTGTTCACGGATTCTCGTTCGAACTGCCTTATCCGGAGAATGCGTTCGACCGGGTTATCTCCAGCTTGATGTTTCATCATTTGACGCGGGAAGATAAAAGCAAAACGTTACATGAGGTTTATCGGGTTCTGCGGCCGGGCGGAGAACTGCATATTGCCGATTGGGGCAAAGCCCAAAATGCTATCATGCGAACCGCATTCTTTTCTGTTCAATTACTTGACGGGTTCCTTACAACGACCGATCATGTAACCGGTGTGTTTCCGGAACTGATCCGAAAGGCTGGTTTTGCCGACGTCAAGGAGGAGAATCGATTCATGACGGTATATGGTACCCTATCTTTATATAGCGCTAAAAAATTGGACTAATGTTACTTTGGAAAACGAAGGTAGACCGTTGTACCTTTGTCGCTTTCGATCCACACTGTACCGCCATGCGCCTCAACTAACTTCTTGACAATCGTCAGGCCGATTCCGGCGCCGCCCATTTTCCGGTTTCGTGATTTGTCCACCCGATAAAACCGTTCGAAAACATACGGCAAATCGTTCGGGGCAATGCCAGTTCCCGTGTCTTGTATAGCAATGAGAACCGTATCGTTTTCGTCTTGCACCTGTATTTTGACCTGCCCTTTTTCAGGTGTAAATTTGAGTGCGTTGGTTAAAACATTGACCAATACCTGTATGAAACGATCCCGATCGACATGCAGGCGGACAGAAAGATGGGGCATCACGTCGAGTCGAACGCCTTTTTCCATAAACGCAGCAGCTACAATGCCCAAACTTTGTTGAATGAGCGTCGATAGATCTTCCGGTTTACGCTGCAAGCGAAAATGAGGGGAGTCCATCACCGTTAATTGTTCCAAATCGGCGACTAATGCGATGAGACGTTCAGTTTCTTCGTAACAAGCTCGCAGCCGTGCAGGCGTCGGATCCCAGATTTGGTCCAGCATGGCCTGCATATGGCTTTTCAGAGTGGCGAGAGGCGTCCTTAATTCATGGGCGATGTCTTGTGTCATCGTGACACGTAATTTCTCTTGTTTCTGTAATTGTTCCGCAAGGTGATTTAAAGCTTTCCCAAGATCGGCGAGTTCGTCGTTGCCTCGGATGCTTGTCCGAACCGTAAGCTTTCCTCGTGTGATTTGTTCCGCCGCGTTTTTCATTTCTACGAGAGGTGCTGAAAGACGTTTGGCAACATAAAGGCTGATCATGATGGACAGAAGGACGGCTCCAACTAAAGTCCACATCATCGATTGAAGCAGAGCTTGTTCCAGATGGTAAGCCAGCCCCGGCAGGCTGTGATCCATCCCGTACTGGTCTTGGTACAATCTAAAATGATAATGGGTTCCTGCCATGAAGCTGATTCCCGCAATAAGCAAAATTCCCGATGCAACCCCGATCAAAAGCAGGGATAGGCGAAATTGCAACCCGCGTTTCATTATACACCTCCGACAAATCGATAACCTTTCCCATAAACGGTATGAATGTACTTCGGTTGTTTGGGATCGGGTTCAATTTTCTGGCGCAAATTTTTGATGTGCTGATCGATGGCGCGAGCATCCCCTTCGAAATCGAAGCCTAGAACTTTCTCCACCAATTCTTCGCGGGTAAACTGCCGCAGCGGGTGACGAGCCAGGACGAGCAGCAGTTTATACTCGCTTGGGGTCAAATTAACCGGTTCGCCGCGAGAAAACACTTCATTACGGGCCGAATCGATAACCAATTCGTCATTGTGAAACGAGATTCGGTCTGCTAACAAGTAATGATCATCTGTCCGGCGCAGAATGGCCCGGACCCGGGCCACCAACTCGCGGGGATCGAATGGCTTCGTCATATAATCATCAGCACCAATCGTGAGCCCCTGTATCCGGTTTTCTTCGGCAACTTTGGCGGTAAGCATCAGAATGGGAACGGATGAAAGTTTGCGTATCGTTTGACAAACCTGTTCGCCGGGAAAATCCGGCAGCATCAAATCAAGGATGACCAGATCGATCGGAGCGTTTCGTACCATTTGTAACGCCTCCGTTCCTGTACCGGCTTCCAAAGTACGAAACCCGTCTTTTTGCAAATAAGAAACCACCACATCACGTATTTTGTCTTCGTCATCTACCATTAAAATCGTCTTCATCATTGTTTCACCCTTGTTAAGCATTTTGTATTATTATGACAAAAAGTACAGACTAACACGAGGAGGGAGTTAAACTTGTGCAATTATATATAATTATACTACAATATGTAGTGTTATGATAAAATGATGCGGGAATGTTTTTATCCTTGCAAAATGTTTATTTATCAGAATGGATCTGGAAGGAGATTTGCTTTGTGATGAGGTTTCTATTTATTGGCTCGTCCGTTCTGTTTGTCTTATTTTTATACTTCTTTTTTTCATTCAATACAAAAGCGAAGCAACTGAGCAATGCCAAAAAACAGGAAGACCGCGAGAAGAGGCTTCAATTCGCAAAAAAGGCTAACAGTTTAAAATGGGCATGGATCGTAGCTCTGATCGGTGTCCTTATAAGCGGTGTCTTCACGCTGCAAAGTAAAGGAGCAAAGACAATTACCATGCCCCACCTTCATGGATTGGGTTATTCTTCAGATGGACAGCGAATCATGATTCCTTCTCATGATGGGCTGAAAGTGTATTCGCAAGGAACGTGGTCGGAAGCATCAGGAGAAAAGCATGATTACATGGGATTCACGACCGTGAGTAACGGGTTCTATAGCAGCGGACACCCGGCGCCCGGGTCAAACATGAAGAATCCGTTAGGAATCGTGAAAAGTTCCGACGAAGGAAAAAGTCTTGAACATCTTGATTTATACGGGGAAGTTGACTTTCATCTCTTGAATGCCGCCTATAATACACACACTCTGTACGTCTTTAACCCGGAACCGAATACACGTCTCAAAACGGCGGGTTTGTATTATACGATGGATGAAACGAAAACCTGGACCAAATCTGAGATGAATGGTTTGACCGATGAGCCTGTTGCATTGGCGGTCCATCCGACCAACGATGCGATCGTGGCGGTTGGAACTAAAAAAGCATTGTATCTTTCGAAGGATAGCGGAAACCTTTTCGAAAAAGTGGCAGATTTGCAAGTGACAGCTCTTTCTTTTAATCAGCAGGGGGCATTGTTTATTGGTGCCTATAAGCAAAACGGCGAACTTTATGAGATGGATCCGGCAACAAAGCAAATGAAGGAGATAACCATTCCTGTTCTCGTTGAAGACGCCGCAGCTTACGTTGCACAAAATCCGGTCAACGATAAAGAGCTCGTTTTCGCTACGTATAAAAAAGATGTTTATTTATCCAAGGACAAGGGAATCAATTGGACAAAAATTGCCGATCAAGGAAAAGGGATGTGAGGGGCGCGATGAGCGAAGGATTCGACCATTAACTTTCGTTTGTAAGGAAAAGAAACGCTTTACTTCTTACGCGCCGCATTGGTCGCCGCGGCAGCGGTTTGGATCTATTACAAAAAGCGGAAACGCTTTTCGAATAAAGGAAGTGCATCTGAATGAACGATTGTTGTAAAAGTTCAGCGGCTTCTCAACGGAGCGTTATGCGATGTCCTATTTGTAACTTCAAGAGAAAAAGTGTGCAGCTTATCACGCTGAAAGCTTTGCTTATTCCATCTGCTTTGGAAAGACTCGATCCGGAAGCGTCATTTGCCTTTTGCCCCAATTCCTCGTGTTCTGTTGTGTATTTTACAGAGGGTTCATTTTTTGACAAAGGGGATCTAAAAGTTCCAGTGTTTCAGAAGGATGAAGCGCCCAATGTTTTAGTTTGTTACTGTTTCGGGTGGACGAGAGAAAAGCTTTTCAAGGCATCTCAGCAAAATGTCAATCCCATTGATCAAATTCGCGGGCACGTCCAAGCTAACCGCTGTGGCTGTGAGGTTAATAATCCGCAAGGCAGTTGTTGCTTAGGTAACGTCACCGAAATTGTAAATCAATGGTTGGGGAAGATCGAAAAGGCTTAACAAAGAAGGTCGAGGCAAGTTAAAGGAATGCTCGGTGCACAAAATGATAATCCTAATGATGGGAGGTATGTATCATGATGGACGGATCAACGATGATGGATGGTTCCATGATGGGCATGATGTGTATGATGATGGTGCTCGGATTACTTTTGTTGATCTTAGCTGTTGGCGTATCTGTTTACGTGGTTGTCCGCTTGTTAATGAGGAAAAGCAAGGTGGAAGATTATCCCCTCATGATATTAAAAGAACGTTATGCCAAAGGTGAACTCAGTGATGAAGAGTTCGACCATAAACGTAAATTATTAGAAAACTCCGACAAGGAAAGATAATAGAAGAATATGCAGAACTACGGGAAAGGGGTTTCTCATCAGAAAGTAGGAATAGGCCTCAATTTCTTATGCAACCGATACTGAACATGCAAAAAGGGAACGGATGAGCGTCCGTTCCCAGGGGGATCAAGTAAGAACAATTTGAATATTATTCAGGCTTGTTACCGGCTTTCGGATCTGGAACAAAGTCGGTTTTATAGTCCGTATACTTCAATTCTGTCACCATGCCGGCCGATGCATGATGCAGGTCGTGGCAGTGGAACATCCAGTTGCCTTCATTGTCTGCTTCAAACGCTACGACGTATTCTTCACCCGGTTTCAGATTCAACGTATCTTTAATGACTGGCGAACCCTCCAAAGGTTTGCCGTTTTTGCTTAGCACCTGGAAGAAGTGGCCGTGCAGGTGCATCGGATGGTCGTCGGTCTTGGAGTTGTTCACGAGACGAACTTTGACTGTATCACCTTTTTTGACTTTAATCGGTTCGGTTTCCGGGAATGTTTTTCCGTTGATGGTATAAACCATATCGCCATTTTTCATTTCCGTATTCAGATTCATCGTGTATTCCATCGTGTACTTCTGATCAAGGGTAAAGTTCATTTTTCCGGCTTGACCATAACGGGTTAGATCGACAACCGGTAGTTTTTCTTTGTCGTTCGGTTTATCCGAACCTGCGGCAACCCCTTCATAAGCGATTACGGCTTTCATCCCTGCAACGGCCTTGTTTTCGCCATGATCTTCAATCAGCCACTGACCGGGATTGTTGGCTTCAAATTCAATATCGTAACGTTCCCCTGGTGCAATCGTGACGACACTATCTTTGAGTATACCCGGATTGTGAATCGGCTGGCCATCCGATGCAGTAATTTTAAACTCATGTCCGTGAAGGTGGATTTGATGAGACAGGTAACCGGCATTAATGAGCCGTATTCGTACTTTTTCCCCTTGTTTTACGGGCAGTTTGTCCACGAGCGATCCGGATTTGCCGTTAACCGTGAACAAATCGTACATGCTCATATCATGTCCCATATTCATTTGACTATGATCCATCGAATTGCTGCCTTTGTTATTCGAATTCCCCATATTCATTTTGCTGTGGTCCATGTTGGACATATCCATTTTAGACATGTTGCCGCCGGACATATTCATATCAGACATGCTCATGCCGGTACTCATCCATTCATCCAGGACGAGCGTATAGTCGCGGTCTACTTTGGTTCCATCTTTCGGTTCCACGATAAACGAACCGTACAATCCTCGGTCTAGCTGGTTTACGCTGTCTTGGTGGGAATGATACCAGTATGTTCCAGGTACGTCCGCTTTAAATGTATAAGTGAACGATTGTCCGGGTTGAACCGCGTTTTGTGTAACGCCCGGAATACCGTCCATCGCATTCGGAACCGGAACCCCGTGCCAATGAATAGTCACCGGTTCAGGCAATTCATTTTTAAGGTTGATTTTCACGGTTTCCCCTTGTTTTACACGAAGCTCCGGACCAGGAACGGAATTGTTGAACGTCCAGACCGGCAGCGTTATTCCCGGTGCAAGTTCTTGATTGCTCGTTTTTGCTGTAAGTGTAAACTCTTTACCGGTTAACGTTGCGACTTTCACTGTGGTGCTAGTATTCGTATTCGTTGGTTGTTGGGCCGCCGATTTATCATCCATGTTCATTTTTGAATGATCCATGCCGCCCATCGAACCACCGCTGGAGTTGAAGCATCCCGTCAATAAAACGGCAATGGCGCCAACAACAGCTGCGCTTTTCAATTTCCAACCGGTTTTCATGGTTATCCCCCATTCTTTTTTTATTTTGTACTGTGGTCTCTTCATTTCGATCATAAAGCAAAAATGTGTAGAACTTGTGAGCACGGACAAGAAAGTTTCGTTATGTTGACAGCGACAATTTTTGTATACTACAATTTGTAGTGTAAGGGTGTGAAGAAAATGAAAATTAAAAAATTCAATATGCATGAATCCGGGTTGAATCATTTTTTCGGACCGCTTGAAGCGCGTATTATGGAGATCGTTTGGGCTTCTGAAAGTATTACGATCAAGGAAATGCAATCCATTTTAAACCAGGAAAATCCCATCTCTTTCAATGCTGTAATGACCGTCATGAGCCGCTTGCAGGAAAAGGGGCTTCTGAAGAGAACAACGACCGGCAAAGGAAGAAATCGGGTTACATCTTTTGAAGCTGTACTGTCCAAAGAACAATTTCTCGCGGAACAAACAAAAGCCGTCACTCACGGACTTATTGAGGAATTCGGAGGACTTGTTGTCAATCATATGATCGATGCCTTGGACGATGTCGATCCGGAACTGATTTCCAAGCTTGAACGGAAAATAAACGAAATGAAAAGCAGGAAACAGTCATGAAACCCGAAACGAAAGTCAAGTGGGTTTACGCCGTGATGCTTCTGTTCGGGTTCCTTATGCTATTGCAAATGGGGATGTATGTAGCCCATCAAATCTGGAACATACCGCTTCGATGGAATATTATTCAATACTGCGTAACCGCAATCGGCGAAAAATCGTCAGGACATGTTTGGGTGAAGCTGGTATTCAACTTGGTTATCGTCTACACTGTGGGCAAAATAGCTTGGCGCATCGGAAAGCAGTGGGTTTTAACCCGTAAATGGCTGTGCAGATTTCGCGAGGCACAACATCAAAAATTAACAAAGCGGTTGAATAAGAAATATCGTCATTGGAATACCGAGTTTATCGTTATTGAGGATCATGCTTTTCTCGCTCTCGCTCTGGGAGTGTGGAAACCGAAAATCATTGTATCCTCGGCGCTGTTCGACTTGTTTGATGAACGCGAAGTTCGGGCCATTCTGCTGCACGAGTGGTACCATTGCCGTAACCGCGACAATCTGAAGTTCTTCCTTTCGACGTTAATGGTCGATGCATTTGGGTACTTACCCATCGTGAAATCGACCGCCCAATATTATCAGACATGGAAAGAACTGCTGGCTGACCGTTTCGCGGTGAAACAAATGGGAACCGAGATTGACCTCGGTAACGTACTGTTGACATTGGCGAATCACACAAAAATGGTTCAATACCGCGCGGCGGGTGTCTATTTTGCGAATACCGCGATCAATTATCGGATTCAGCAGCTATTGGAACCGCAAAAAACAGTTGAAGTCCCGCTGACACTATACCGACCATTGTTTTTATCTTCTTTGACGTTATTTTTGATGAGCAGTCTACTGTTTGGCGGGTGTTCATAAGCCCGCCTTTTTCTTAAACAAAAACACTACAATTCGTAGTATAAATGAGAGGGTTGCTATGAATGCTGCTGATTTAACGGTATGGATCGCGTTCGGTGCAGGCTTTTTATCATTCATTTCACCTTGTTGTCTTCCCCTTTACCCTTCGTATTTATCATATATCACGGGGGTTTCGGTTAAAGATTTGCAGGAGGGCAAAGGGCTGCTTCAAAAGCAGGCATTTTTGCACACCTTGTTCTTTATCATCGGATTTTCGATCATCTTTTTCGCCTTGGGACTATCGGCCAGCTTCGTAGGGAATTTGTTTTCCGGCAATCGGGATGTGATCCGGCAATTGGGGGCCATTATGGTCGTTGTCATGGGACTGATCATGCTCGGTGTGTTTAAACCTAAATTATTGCTCAAAAATGCGCGGTTTGAATGGAAACGGAAACCGTTTGGATATTTGGGTTCCATCTTGGTGGGCGTCACTTATGCGGCTGGATGGACGCCATGTGTCGGACCCATTTTGGCTGCCGTTCTGGCGTTAGGAGTAAGCAATCCCGGCCAGGCGGTGGTATATACTTTTGCCTATACCGTCGGATTCTCTCTTCCATTTTTTGCTATGGCCTTTTTTATCGGAAAGCTGCGTTGGATATTGAAATATTCGAACGGATTCATGAAAGCCGGCGGAGCTTTGATGATATTGACGGGGATTTTGCTGTATACGGATAAAATGACGCAAATTACGATCTATCTGATCAAGCTTTACGGTGGATTTACCGGATTCTAAGGGGGAATGAGAATGTATTCGTTTTTCAGCAAAATCAGTTCCTTCTTAAGCGAACCGTTCTTAGGTGCAGCACATTCGAATATTGCTTTTTTGGCCGCGCTGTTTCTTGGATTTGTCGGTTCAGTGGCGCCCTGCCAGATCTCGGCGAATGTCGCCGCGATCGTGTATTTTGGCAACCGTCAGGCACAAGCCAAGCTTTCCTGGTCGGAAACGGTTATGTATCTTTTAGGGAAAATCGTGCTATTCAGCTTATTTGGCGTATTGTTCTGGTTTTTCGGACAGCAAATTTCCCGCGACTTTATTCCGCTATTCGCATCTGCGAGGAAACTGTTAGGACCATTGCTGGTCGTCATCGGCTTATTTTTGCTTGGGCGGGTGCGACTTCCTTTTCAGTTGGGTGCTCGTTTTTCCTCGTTTATGCGAAACATTGCCGATCGGGTAGGGGGTAAAGGCGGTGCATTTTTGATGGGGATTGCATTTTCGGTCGGCTTTTGTCCGACCATGTTCGTCTTGTTCTTCGGTTCACTCATGCCTCTCGCTATGCAAACTTCATATGGCGGTATTTTACCCCCCGTTTTTGCGATAGGGACAGCCATGCCGTTCCTGCTACTTGCCGCGCTCACCGTAGGTTTCGGCTTTGATCGTATCATGGTGAAACGGGCCAAACGTTGGGGGATTCGGATTCAAAAAATAGCCGGTGTATTGTTTGTCATTTTAGGCGTAAGCGACACATGGACGTATTGGACATTCTGAAGAATGGAGGGAGGGTCATGAAAAAGCAATGGTTGGTGCTTGCAGCCATTATCGTTCTTGCAATTGTTGCCCTCTTTCAAACTTCGCCTGCCAATCGCGAGGAGCTGCCTAAAAAAGGGTATAGAGCGCCGCAGTTTGCATTGCCGGCTCTGGATGGTCAAACGTATACGCTGAAAAAATTGGACGGCAAGCCTGTCGTTCTGAATTTCTGGGCATCCTGGTGCGGGCCGTGCCGGATCGAAGCTCCGGAATTGGTACGGCTTTATGAAAAATATAGAGGAAAGATCGAAATTTATGCGATTAATGTGACTGCCAGCGATTCGGTTGAAGGAGCCAGGGCTTTCGCAGATGAATACGGTTTTTCGTTTCCCGTCCTGCTGGACGATAAAGGAGAAGTTTCGCAAAAATACGGCATTCAGCCGATCCCGACGACGTTTTTTGTGGGTGGGGATGGTGTGATTGTCGATCAAGTGATCGGACTTGTTGACCCACAGTCGATGGAAGCTAAATTCAAAAAACTGTTGCCATAAGGTTTGCTTACCGAACTCATCGACAAAAAAAGTGTGGAGGGAGATACGTTGCCGGACATCTTGCAGTTGGGTCCTTTTATGATCAGGATGGATTGGGTCGTGCTGGCGGTTTCCGGATTCGCAGGATATGCCGCCATGCAATGGAAATGGAAGCGGTCCGATATACATGATCGACCCTTTCTCGAACCTTTGGTGAACGCTCTGCTTATCATATTTTTCGTTTGGAAAATGAGTCCGATCTTACTTTCACCGTCTCTCTTACGGGAGCACCCGTTATTATGGCTGACGGTACCCGGAACCGATATCGGATGGTGGTTTGGGCTTGCCGTTGCTGCATTGTATTTGTACCGAAGTTGGAGGAAAATCGGCGTGCCATGGCGGTTGGTTGGGGATATGTTATCAGTTGGGGGTGTTGTCGCGGTTTTGGTACACAACCTGCTCAGCTGGCAGTATGGAATGCCCACTTCGCTTCCATGGGGGATTTCGATTGAAAATCCTGAGTTTAAGTACCATCCCGTCAATATATATCGCTTGATCATCACCTTGCCAATGTTGCTATGGTTATGGCGGAATGCTCTTCTCATGGGCACGGGAAAGTGGCTGTTAAACACACTGACGTATTACGGTATGGGATTGATGGTGGTGACGTTCTTTGATACAAAAACAGAGTTTATTTTCAGTTTCTCAGGGGAACAAACCGTATATCTTTTGATGATGTTGTTGGGAGTTGGATTATCCGTCTTCTTAAGAAAGGAAAGCCGACAAGCGACGCAAGTGAAAAAAGAGGAAAGGGAGGAGAAGCAGAATGATGCCGCAGGGATATTACCTTCTGATACGCGAAATGTTGCTTCTGACCCGATCGGACCTGAGAAATCGCGCGAAGAAGAAAGGAGACTGCTTCAAAACAATTCGTCCGGGAGGAGGTGGTCAAATGGACTGGGCTTGGTTGCTGGCACTCGCTTGTCCCCTCATGATGCTGATCATGATGAAGGGAATGCACGGGAACAAAGGAAACCGGAGTGAGCATGGAAACGCTGAGATGGACGCACTAAGAAAACAGAATGCGGAACTGAGTCGTCAATTGAACGAACTCAAAAACAAACAAAGTTATTAATGGTTTCAGGGGGGACGTGATCCCTCCTTTTGTATCGGGATTCATGTCACAATGAACGAATTCTCGATCCCGTTATGGATGGGGCGATAGCCAGAAGGAATCGTTTGATGAAAATACATGGCATCAACGATTTACTCCATGGGGGTTAAGAGAATCTGGTCGAAAGTAAATAATGAAAAAGCGCTCGACTTTCCCGTTATGGAGAGTTGAGCCTTTTTTATTGGATTTAAAAAAGTTCTATATGAAATAGAACCTTCGCGGAAAAAGGTTCTATAAAAAGTTCCAACTTATCCCATTATGAGGCGGGAAGTACAATGTAATTGCAAAGGCACTCACCGGTGAGCCTGTTGTCAAAAAGAAGATAAAGGATGGATGACAGGTGAAAGATGACCAAAACGGGAAAAAGGATGATAGGAAGAAAAAGCGGACGCCATACGGAAAAGTGGAAAGATGGTTGACGAAATATCCGTCCTGGAAAACGCGAATCGAAACGCTGAAGGCTCAACTCGAGCATATTCCAGGACTGACTCAGCGATTGGACCTTGTGCCGATTTACGGAAAAGGGCAGCCCAATGAAAGCATACCGAATGAGATCATACGTCGGTTCCAGATCAGGGAAAAGGAGCTTCCGCGATTGGAACTGCGGGTGAAGCTCATCGATATTGCCTACTCCGGGTTGCGTGCCGAGGAAAAGGAGTTCGTCAGGCTCAAATATTTTGAGGAAGTTTTGAACCCTTCGATCATGGCGGAACTCAGCTGGTCGCCCCGGACGTTTTATCGCAGGCGAATTGAAGTTCTGGATAAAATATACGATTCGTTGGGATGTGAAGATGCTCACTACTGGTTTGAGGGAGTGGAGAATGAGTCCGCGGCGGATTGGTGTTAGCTTTATAAAGCTTGAAACTGAAAAATGAAGACTGAACTCGGGCCGAATGGGCCCCTTTTTGTTGAACTATAGGGAGTAATGATTGTTTGTGACCGAAGAGTCTGTCAAGAATTTTGTGTAAACTCGGTTATGCCAAAGTTTGGTGCCGGACTTGACATGGAGCCTCCAGCGGGCATGACTTTTCGCGATTGGGCGATACTGGAAAGTCGGTATCGCGTGGCTAACCAGCCTATCATGCCCGCCTCTCCATGTAAAGTCCTTTAGCGGACATGTACGCGGTCAGGGAAGTGCACCGTGAGTTGCAGCAAGATTTGTCCCCAGTTTTGAACACGACCTGTCCACTTGCGAAGAACGTCCATTGTCGCAAGATACAGCATCTTGAGCAGCGATTCATCGTTCGGAAAAATACTTTTTCCTTTTGTGACTTTACGAAGCTGGCGGTGGTAGCTTTCAATCATATTCGTCGTGTAGATTAATTTACGCAGTTCTGGCGAGTATTTAAAAAACGTTGCGAGTTCATCCCAATTGTTTCGCCATGAACGTATGATCAGTGGATATTGCTTGCCCCAAACCGCCTCAAATTGTTCCAATTCCTGCAAAGCAGCTTCCTCCGTTGGAGCGGTATAAATCGGGCGTAGCGCGGCAGTAACCTTCTTCAAATCTTTGTAGGATACGTATTTGATTGAATTGCGGATTTGATGGATGATACACTTCTGAATCTCTGTCTGCGGGTAGCATGCGGCAATGGCATCGCTAAATCCTTTCAGATTATCGACGCAGATGATGAGAATGTCTTGGACGCCGCGATTCCTCAGATCGGTTAGAACACTCAGCCAGAACTTCGCGGACTCGTTCTCGCCAATCCAAATGCCTAGTACATCCTTGTAACCCTCTAAATCAATGCCTACGACCATGTAAGCGGCTTTGTTGATAATTTGCCCGTCCTGCTTCACTTTGAAGTGAATGGCGTCCATGAAGACGACGGAATAGACATTTTGTAAAGGGCGATTCTGCCATTCTTTGATAAGCGGCATAATTTTAGCCGTTACATTGGAAATGAGTGTTGGGGAGACGTCGATGCCGTACAACTGGTTTAGATGATCCTGGATATCTCTTGTGCTCATTCCTTTGGAGTACATGGATATGATCTGATCCTCGATGCCGGTGACCTGTGTCTGATGCTTCTTGACAACCATCGGTTCAAATTCGCCGAGTCGATCACGTGGGACTTCAATTTCGACCTCACCATACTCCGACGTTACTGTTTTCTTGCTATGTCCGTTGCGGCTATTGCGAGTCTCCTTATTCTTTATATCATGCTTGGCGTAGCCGAGTTCCGTTTCCAGTTCGGCTTCCAACATTTCCTGAAGTGTCTCCGCAAAGAGTTCCTTCAACGTTTTCTGTACGTCTTCGACGGTTTTCAAGTTATTGTCTTTGATGAATTGGCGCAGTTGATCTTTTGGTAGTAATTTCATGATGTGTTCTCCCTCAACCTTTCGTTAATCTCCATTGTAATAGATTTAGGTTTGAGAGTTTACACAAAATATTTTACAGTCCCTGACCGAAGGAAAAACTCAGAACAGTCGGAAAGATTATAAAAATTCAAAAGGATTCTAAGACTTGACTAAATCTGAAGACTATTTAAATAACCTTTTAAGAAAATTTGCGATACCTTTATTATCTTTCGCTCTACGTTTATTTTCTTCTCTTCTAACTTTATTAATCTGTTCATCAGACCATGTTTCAGCCCAAACTATCATATCTTCCTTGTTTTGTTGATGATCCTATAGGATCTAGAACAGTCCATAAAAATAGTAAACAATAGCGTAAACAACAAATTACGGAAGCTGTCTTTTAAGATGGCCTCGGGCCATTTATAGATTTTCCGATAAAGCTTAAAAGGATGAATGCACATATGAATCACGGTCAACATCATTACGCAGAGCTGAGCTCTATTTTTTATCCCCATGATATTACAGGAGCAGATAAAGATTTAGTTGGTGATAATTCGAAGACGACCTGTCTCTTTTGTGGACAGAGTCGTCCGAATGTCACTTTTAAAAAAGATGCTCATGTTATACCAGCTGGGTTAGGAAATAGAACGTTATTCTATCTGAACGAGTGTGATACTTGTAATACCCGATTCAGTTATTATGAAAATGAACTGGTTAACTTTCTAACCTTCGATAGAATATTTATTAGTGCTCAGAAACGACCTGGGTCCGGCGCTCCAAAATATAAGCAAAAAGGTAAGCAATCAGCGTTAGAAATGAATAGCGGTAAGCTCAACATTGCTATTCTTGAGCAAGAAGGCATTTTTAATGTTGCAGAAAAAGAAGGACAAAACATTATTACTTTCAAAATAAATAATCCCCCTCCCTATAGACCTGAAGACATATGTAAGTGCTTAACTCATATGGGTTGGGCGCTTTTAGAAGATGAAGATAAGACGTTGGTTTCCTATGTACCAAATTGGTTGCTAGGGAAAATCGACATCTATCCGCTTTATTTAGATACAGCATTTGTTCCAGGTAATGGTTTTGCTAATGTTATACTGGAGGTACTAAAGACCACTCATGCTGATTCGATAAACTACCCTTATTTGATACGTTTTACTTACGGAACGAAAATCATTTCTTTTTATTTGCCAGCTTCACCGGACATCAAGTGCGCACCTCTTCTCTATTCTTACTGCCCCCATATTCCTGAGAATGCAGCAGTGAGTCCAACTACATGGACAATCCCGTCCAATGAAAGGATAAAACCAGATGACATTACCTATACATGGAGCTATCGAGATAAAGACCCAAGAACAGACATTAAAGTGTAGACTTCAATTAAAATAAAAGAGAAGGCATGAAAAGATTCTTACGGATCAATATAAAGCGATAGAGTTGATTGTCCGGGCTGGAAAAACTTAATTCGCCAAGCAGAAATTTGGGGGAAGAAAAATGGGGACCAATTTGAGTGACATTAAAGAAGAATACTGGAAACTCCTGAACTTAGCCGCCGACGCAGATGCGGTCGAAAAACGGCGTCGTGGCTTTAATTTCGAGCGCATGCTGAATAAGCTATTTACCATTGAACAACTCGAACCGCGCACAGGTTACAGGCCGGCGGGCGAACAGATTGATGGCTCCATCTATCTTGACGGACGTACATATCTCCTGGAAGCCAAATGGCACGCAGATCCACTACCGGCATCGACTCTCTATCAGTTCAAGGGTAAGGTTGAAGGAAAGTTGTCTGGTACTATTGGAATATTTATTTCGATGTCAGGATACGCAGAGGACGCCGTTGATGCGCTTGTCCTTGGCAAGGCGCTGAACATCATTTTGTTCGACGGTCGTGACATGGACGCAGCGATCAACCGTGGATTGGGATTCACAAATGTTCTCAAACTCAAGCTCCGGAAAGCTGCTGAGGAAGGAGCTATTTATTTCCCCTCAGAAGGCGAACTCGTCACCGCCGAACGGAAGCAGGTCGTCGAAATCGACCAGCTTCATTACGACCCGACAACGGGCGGAGTCTTGGCTACGCATCCAGTTGAAGCCGCTGAGGCAGATCTTTTAATCGTGTGTGAAGGTAATACAGTTAGTGATTGCTACGCTGTCTGAGAGGATCCTGGGTAATGCCGGTTCCAATCGATCGATCAAAATTATGGTCGCCATGGGGAAGATCACAATTTCGCGTGTAGCAAACGCACTTTGGAAAACGTTCTATTCTGCCTCTAAGGTCCTGATAGTGGTCGATGGTGACGGTGACCCCACCGCTACAAAAGATATGTTGGTGAAAGGCCTTGAATTTAACGAATGGATTTCTGTCATTCCCAATCCTTCTATTGAAGTCTGGCTTGACCTTGATGTTGATCAACTCCGGAAATGGGGCGCTAAGAATCGCATTGAGCAATCCCGATTAGCTGCAAATAAGCTAGACATTGAGGAACTAGTGAAGCGAGACGAGGAGTTCGCTCGGTTTCAAAACGCAATTCTAGGATTAAGTGTCGCTGGTCAATGAGTGGCGGAAATGAACAAGCCGAGCTGCAGCAATCACAATTTTTCGTTTTTTTTTTGCGAGATAAAGTTACTTGAAGCAATTATGTGTCTCAGGTATGCGGCGACAGTTTAGTTAATAAACTTCACGGATGAAGTCCGAAAGGCGAAGGCGTTGTTAGAGAACATACCGAACGACCGACAGCAGTTGGGGGCGATGCAACTCGTTGTGGAACATTATGGGCTACAAGATGAAATAGCTGCCTCGAGGCAATGGTTATTCTCGAATTTCTGATCTGCGAATTCGCGTAGAGTATGCCACGAGCGTAATCCAAGGGTTGATAGAGAACGGTGACCTTCAATCGACCCTCTAGCTTATTGACTTCCTTCAGGAAGAAAGGAGCGTGTGGAGATTCGGAAGGGGATGTGCCGTTGTTACTTATCGGACAAGAACGTGTCGGCAGCGGTCGACGCTTATTTGATCGGATGAATTTCGATGGCCGTAACCCGTTGCGGGCCTAAACGGCCTTAGTCTGTAGAGGGCATTTCGGGGGAAGTGGACTCAGTAGACAACCACGCACTGGCCAAATCCGTACGTTCTGGATTTCACGAACCCTCACTGACTTTAGGGGCGCCAGCTCCGTGTCCGACAAACCACTTAACCTAAATGAAAATGGTTATTTAAAAATATGTGGAGAATGTTCCCAGCTTAACAACTCATTTCGCTAACGGGTACGTCAGATCAATGATTTTAAACAACTTTATCTCTGACCCGACCTGTATCATAGGTCGGGTTTAATGCATTTTTGGAAACCATAAACAACAACTTTATTAAAGAACATGGATACGAATACGTTACTCCAGTCCTGCTCCGGCTGATTAAATAAGGTACGGGTTTCCTCACCACCCATTAATCCGAGAAAGGAAGGATAAACTCGGTCACTCTATTGTTCACAGACGGGTCCCGGTCAGCGCCCCTGTCATTCAATCGGGATTGAAGTTGCTGCAAATGGGCAAGGGATCGCGGTGGTGTGGCTACCAACATTTCTTCAAACCACTGCGCCGGCAGAGTCTCATCATCTACAAAGTGTGCGCTGGAAAACACCTTATATTGTAAAATCGGTGCCCGTACAATGGATTCCAAAACTCCCTCTTCACTATCAAGATCAAATAACTTATAGGTTCCCTCGGTGGTCAAGCCTCCAAAGATTAACTGAAAGGAGTTCTGCTCATTCCTTAACAGTTCCCGATTTGTTTCTAACCACTGATTAAGCCTAGAATTACGAATAATACCGATCCTCGAAAAGACGGTACTTAGAAACGCTGTTGCATCCATTATGGCTATTGCCGTGTCCGCGGCGCCTGTGATCGAATAGAACCCATTGATCCCTACCGAAAATATTTTTACAGTGTCCTCGTCAAGAACCTGTCCACAGCTACCGTCAGGGGTAAGCCTAGTCACTCGGCGGTCTGCTGTGACCGATAAGAATAAATCTGTCATGACGGCCGAGATAAAAGTCATTTGGAGCTCCCACCTTTTCTTAGTGCCGCTCTTGTTTAAATTCTACGAGTTCCAGCCAACCAGTAAAATCCGGAACTTGATCGGGATGTCGCCACCAGGCATCTGTAACATTCGTCTCTGCCCGCCCGCAGAATAACGCATAGTTCATCTTTCCGGTCAGGCTGCTCTTGTAACGCACCCCATCATAACCGAGTTTCCGGATGTATTCACACAGAATCTGGGTCGGCACATACTCGATTGGGGCCTCCTTGGTTGAAATCGGCCGTGAAACCTCCTCAATAAAATTTTCTACAAAGTGAGAGGCCCAGTTATAGTCATGGTCGTAATTAGGGTCGAAGACACTTCGCACTCCGAGTACCACCTTGTGACTAAGGTCCACGATGGTAAGGTCCAGTTTAGTCCGAAATTTCCCCTGCAGCACCCTGTCCCTTCGCTTCACACGAACTTCCTCCAAGCACGTAGCAATATCCTCCGCTCCGTAAAAGTAGGATATGCCGGATGGATTCATCCGGAGTGGGATCGCCTTATTCCGCGGAGGGGGCCCGCACTCCAAGTGCCGGGTCGCTTTTAACACTCTTCCGTCCCCTGGCTTCATGATCCGTGCACGCCATATGTCCGTGCCCTGAGGCAGCGTCGTAGCCATCCCTCGAATAATCGGTAGGAAACGTGCTAATGCGGATTCCCGGTATGGGGCAGCGCCCATATCGAAGTACCGGCAGATATGCTTCACATAATAAGTAAAATCGGACCAGGAAAGGGTTAGTGGATTATCGTCTCCGGATACAAAGAAAGCATCCTTGAGAACGATGGGAGCGTCACCACCCTCCCATTCGTCATCTGCCCCCTGGGCGATGTCTCTATAGGACGGACCGCTTTCTTTAAACAGGTCACCCAATATCTCCCCAATTTTACCCTTGTTATCCAACTCTTCCGAAAATATCTCTTCCTCAAAGATTAGAACATCCTCAATGGTCGTGGAAATGGATCGCAAGGCATGAAAGGGGACATCATCCCGAGTCGCATTAGTATAGCCGAGCGCAAGCCTCTCTCGAATGAAGTCACCGACATCCCCAACGTCGGCGACCCAGACCTGTTTATTCCCTTTCATGTTACAGTAATCACATTCCCCCTTTTTACGAGCTTTCCGAATGGTAGCCTGGATAAAATCGTTGGTGAAACAGTGCACGCAACATACCTTCGACATAAGGCCCCCCCTTCTTCCATAAATTGTTGGCGTGAGTTCTCAGCTTTATACGGCCTCTGATTTCTTTTCCAGTAGGGTACTGAAGACGATATATATCTTTACGAAAGAGTCTGTTTAACAAGTCACTAATAAGAATTTTATGTATATTTAAAAGACTGGCAGTTCTTTATCCTTCCGCAATCGCTCTTTCAATGACCTTGGACGTTATGGTAAGACTTGGCGTGTCAACGATAGGCTGTGATTCACCTTCAAGGCGCCGAATCATTTCTTCGATTTCCGGTTTATGCTTTCGGCACCGTTCCACATGGTATTCATCGTCCGCGGGGCAATACTCCAAAACGCCGCGCAGAATCCTAGCTTGTGTCGTCAGCTTCCGAAAGAATTTTCATAAACCGTTCCCAATACATTGATTAGGTTCAATATCCAGCCCGTAGTACATAGGGTAGAATTCGGTATGACTTATTTATGAAAAGCCAACAAGATATCCGCCATCAACGCCAACATACCAATTAACAACCCGCATAACATCAAAGTTGGATAACAAGCTCTTCGCCCCATTTAACCGTTTAACTAAATTATATAAAGTGCTATATTTATTGTAAATTTTTTATTTCTATGCGATAGGATGTGAGAAAGAATGAAATCAACCAGCAAAAATATGACCGATGCAGCAATGAAGAAGAGTGAAACTGCGATTCGTCAGGCATTTCATGCTGTGGATAGTGCCGAGTTTACTGCAGAGATAGCCATACATGATAGCGAACCATCGGCCACACTCATTAGTAATGTATCTGTTGAATTCTTGATCGGAAAACTATCCTCAATAAGAATTAGTTGTAAAAATGATAATGATGCAGATATTTACAGAGACAAGGGGCTTTCAAAACGATACTCTGTTGAGCAAGCCAAATTGATGTACAAAGAGTATAAAGACTTCCAGAGCACCTATAAAGAATTAACTGTAAAACCAATTATGATAAAGACATACATTACGATTCGCTTACGAAAGAAGGGGTAGTCATTAATCATATGAAATCGTTACGCTAACGGAGACGTTTGTTCAATGATTTTAAACAACTTTATTTCTTGCCCGGTCCACCTCATAGGTTGGGTTTTCTGCCTTTTTGCGACCTCTTAAACAACTTTACTATCAAATAACATTTTCATCGATATAGTAGTTTGGTTATTGGAAAGGAATCAGATGTTAGATATGATGATGGGAGCAACTTCTGAATAAAGTTAGCGAGGGTATCCGATGCTTCGAAATATACCGTCAATCTCAGCCTTCACTTTATCGCAAATCGAAAAACTCAAAATTGTCATTTCACAAGGTGTGGAACTGGTAACTACACAGTTGGCCTGCGGCCGCTTATCGCTGACAAGCGAAGCCTCTCTTCAACTACATATGGGAATGATCCTTCAACAGATTGGCGATACATACTGTTTTTCTAAAAGCGAATCTTTCCATGTCGCGTTAGAGGTTCCCTTTACTTCGGCAACAACACTTATGAAAAGTAAGACCAAGAAGGCGCTGATCGATCTCGTTGTTACCTTTCAAGATTTGCAGCATCCTGAACAAACTGTGACGGCTGCCATTGAGTTAAAGCATTATCAAGCAAAAAATCAACGTGAACCGAACAATCGATATGACGCGTTCATGGATCTCAATAATCTTGAAGCTTATGTGGCCGCAAAACAAGCTGACATAGGGGCCTTCATACTGATCACGGATCATATTCATTACACCATAAAGCCGAGATCTTTACAGACCAACGATTTTGACCTATCCCATGGTGCGACCTACAAGCATGGAACTGTCCTTACTTATCGCACGGAGAAACCATATGGGGAACCAATTCGGCTGAACCGGGATTATTATTTTGAATGGAAGGAGGCCGGCGATTATTATGAATTGCTTCACTGGATTGAATAGCGATTGCAAATTGGATTGAAACTTAACAAGGTGTGCACCGTTTAGGTGTAAATCCTGCCTCGGCCAATGCAGTGGACCAAGACCTTTTGCTGTCTTTGAAAAATTTGAGAATCGTAGCGGAATGAAGCCGCGACACTTCTTTAGCAGCGTATTGCTGATTTTCCTTTTGATTAATCGTGGTTCAGGCAACGGGAAACGTTAACTCAATAAATAAACTATGCTTCTGACCCGGCGCGTTATCATTGGCCGGGTTTGCTGCATTTTGTGCAACGATTTTAAATCAACTTTATTATGTTGGTAGGCTGGAATGGGGCTTCCAGCGGCTCTTTCATTTCCGACAGTTCCAGAAGGAAGCTCTCATTTAGCGGTTTCTTGGTGAGCGTTGCCCTTATCATTCGCTACAGGCAAACAAGGTTCCATAATGCTTCGAACCCTTTCGAGGGTAAGCAACGTTGACTGGACTGCCCTATAGCAGCTCCTACCTTTGATTGCCATAGACTGTCTCCACCTTCAAGTTAAATCGCTGCCGAATTGGATCAATTCTGGGCAGAGTTCTTTCACGTGCGGGTACTTTCATTAGTCATAGTCGCCGTATCCTATTACTCAGTTAGGATCAACTGACACCATTGTAAATTTTGGCCTTCGATATACGGAATTATTCTTTTTGCTTGAAAACAAGTTTTCCTTAAATGAGATCGGAGGAAATTACTGTAATTTGTCGAAATAGTAGTGCAATAAAACTATGTTTCCGAGGTGAAGTCCTTGATATTCGTTGGTGGTATACACGGTGTCGGCAAAACAAGCTGGTGCAAAGAAAGGTCTGCTCATGCAGGTATAGCTCACTACTCAGCAAGTACGCTAATAGCTCAAGAAAGAAACGATTCCTTTACAAGCGACAAGAGAGTGGATCAAGTTGAGGAAAACCAACTGTTGCTTCTATCCGCCGTGAGGCGTACCCGCGCGTCCCAGAAATTTTTATTAGACGGGCACTTTTGTCTTGTGAACAAAAAGAATGAGATTGAAAGGGTGCCGTACCAAACATTTGCAGATCTTAATCCATCTGGACTAATCCTTCTAAAGGATGCCGTGTGTTCCATTTACGAAAGATTAGGTGCTAGAGATGCTCAGCATTATGACCTTTCATTTCTAGAGAAGTTTCAAAATGAGGAAATAGAGTACGCACAATACGTGTCGGAAAAATTGCATTGCCCTGTTTGTATTATTACTCCGACCGATACGTTTGATTTGAGCGGTTTCGTAAGCGAATGTTTCAAGGAGGGCACCCGATGAGCGGAATACTGGAACGGAAGAAGTTTAGAGAGGTTAATCTGAACGACCCCTTTTTTGATTCTCTTAAATCCGATTATCGGGAATTTGCAGCTTGGTTTGAACGGAAGGGAGATGAAGAGGCATATCTGTATTACGAAAACGGGTTTATTCAAGGCTTTCTTTATTTCAAAGTTGAATCAGGACCCATTACAGATGTAGAGCCCGTCATTACCGGTAGACACCTCCTGAAGATAGGTACGCTCAAAATAAATCCACACGGTACGCGCTTAGGCGAACGCTTTATCAAAAAGGCCGTCGATTATGCAATTGTGATGGGTGTGGAACAGTGTTACGTCACTGTATTTGAAAAGCATAAGGCCCTCGTGGATCTGTTTGAAAAATATGGGTTTTCGCGCCATGGAGTAAAGGTAACAGTAAACGGAACTGAGTTGGTGTTTGTAAAGTCTCTGACCACATTTACGGGCGACATATTAACGGATTATCCTTTGATTTCGATAAAAGGGAATAACAAATACATTCTTTCGATTTATCCTCAATATCATTCCGTCATGTTCCCGGATTCTATCTTAAGAAATGAGAACGTCAACATCCTTGAAGATGTCTCATACACGAATAGCATTCACAAGATCTATGTGACCAGGATGAAGGTATATCCTCTGGTAAGAGGAGATATATTGGTCATGTATCGAACCAAGGATGAAGGAAAAAAAGCAGAGTACAGCTCTGTCGTCAGCTCAATATGTGTAGTGGAAGAAGTCCGTTACCAAACCGAATTTGAAAATTTTGAAGCGTTTTATTCTTATGCCACAAAATATAGTGTATTTGATCGAAATGATTTACAATATTGGTATAACCGAGGCGGGTGCTATACAATAAAGATGACCTATAACGCAGCATTAAGCAAACGATTGATTCGCCAGAAGCTTATTGAGCAGATTGGGATTGACCGCGACATTTATTGGGGCTTCTTTCAAATCACGGATGAACAGTTTGTTCGTATACTAGAAGAAGGTGGAGTACTTGAAAGTATTATTATCGATTAGACCGGAGTTTGTGGAGCAGATTGTAAACGGTAAGAAGCTCTTCGAATACCGGAAGCGGATTTTTAAGAAAGAGGTTGAATCCGTCATCATTTATTGCACGAAGCCAGTAGGGATGATTGTCGGGGAATTTACATTCGATCATATTTTATCGGATACTCCTCAAGCGCTATGGGATCAAACTCACAAGCAGTCGGGAATTTCTGAAGACTTCTTCAAGCAGTATTTTTCAGATAGAGAAACCGGATATGCGATTCAAATTAAGGAATATCGGGAATATGAGACCCCTGTTCAACCTGAAGAGGTTTTTGAACATTTCGTAGCCCCGCAGTCGTATCGCTATGTTGCAGATGAGGAATGGAAGGAACTTCAGTTAGTGTTGTAATGTTGAATGACCAAGCGGCTTCAGCCAAGGAATTCTTTCGGCTGGGGCTTTTATTTTTTGAACATTTCCCGTTAAATCAATGTGAACAGTTAGCCGGCATCGCTGTTGGCAACACTGATATGAAATGGGTTTGGGCTAGTACCTGATCAAACAAAACGAAGCAGGAGTGTGGCTTTAATGAAGCAAAGGGCAGGGATGCTTGAGGATATTTTAATAAGAGTCACTATTGTTATGTTATTTGGTTTTGGTGTAGGGATGATTAGTATTCAGGAGGATTGGAGAAAAGCAATTGAGGCGATCGGTATCGGTACGTTAATGTTAGCGATTTACTTAATGGGCAGAAAGATAGATGGATTCATGAAGGATGATGATGAGCTTTAGGAAGTTGTCTGCGCCGTTTGCATCAAAGGTATATATTTTAAGATTAGTGGGGGAAGGTCTATCACAAAATATCTAAAATACGATATACGTATAAAATATATTATAAGGGATATTCTAGTGATAGAAGAATCTATGAAGGAGTTGTTCTATGGGAATGAATAGACATTTAATGAGAAATGGGTGTGCGAAAGTGACGGCACGAGGCATTATTTTCAAGGGCGCCAGGTTTACGTGCCCAACAGCAATCAGAGATCAGTGGTTCGAAAAAGCTGCCTTTGAGAAAGAGTGGCGGGTAAAGATTGTATATACCCTCAACAAGAATTTATCAGCAATTTACGTCGTAGAAGATAATGGCGACTTGGAAAAGTGCAACCGAATAGATGACAGCAGGACGCCTTCGGATGTTAAACTTCAGCTTTATTTTCAGAGTATTCAGAAACTTAAAGCATTGCGGAAAATGCAAAATAACGAGGCGTATAGAATAAACCGAGATAAGCAAAGGTGGGAAGATGGAAGAATTAATTGAAGATGTCGAACAAATCATCAGCGTTTACAAGTTGAGCATTGAAAGAGAGAAGAAGTACTATGATTACCCGTTCACAAATAACCCGGATCATTATTACAAACTTATGATGCTGCAGAAGACATTAGAGGTTTGGACAATCTGCCTGGGGAAAATCCTGAAGTACAAAAAACATAGATGGGGACCGGTAGAGCCAAGAAGAAGCAAGGAGTTCGCTAACAGGATTAACATCGAAAGGAACGGCGTGCCCGGATTTGTGACTCCATGTACTCTTGACGCAATGTTGACCTTTATGAAGCGCTTAGAGAGTAGAGTCGAACAACTGGAAGGCATCTCTGTATAGAGGGAGGCTCGAGATCTCATGTCTCCCCCTATTCACGATGCGCTTCATCAGATGAAAATGAAACATGAGAATGGAGATGGAACGATGATTTTTAAGATTACAGAAGAGATGCTTCAGAAAATACAAGTTTGGGATTCATGCAAACCTGTTGACGTTACAGGCGCTAAATTCGCTTATACCTTCATTCCCACTGGACTTGGGTTAATCATCGAGGTGCGATGTGATATATGTAAAAGGGTCCTGGATCTAACAGAGGATTGGTGATGAGCTGGCAGACCTTAAAACAGCTGAGAATCCTGATCCATATTGGACTGAGAATTAAGCGGTTCTTCTATAACCCCGCAAGCATCTTCGTTGCTTCTGGTAAGAATGGCTTCAATAATGGTGGCGATCAGTTTCTTATCTTTAGGGGCAATTTCATTACCATCTACAGTTAGTGGAATACCAGAGCTTAACAATTTAAGGAGATCCCATGTCGATCCTTTCACAAAAGAATAGTCAATTGCAGGCATCAAGGAGATTTGCCCGAATGGGTCCCGAAAATGTGGTTCGGGAAAATTGCTTAACCCAAGCAAGTAGTCTGCCGAAACCTCAAAGGCATTAGCTAATGCGGTAATTTGCTCTGGGTCTGGATTTCCTTTGTTGCGTTCCCAATTAGAAATAACGTGTTTCGTTGTGTCGATCTTTCCGGCGAGTTCTTCTTGAGTCCACCCTCTAGATATACGCGAGGTTTTAATTCTTTCTCCTAATATTAACATAAATCCCCCTACCCATAATCTGCTTAACTGAATACAAAACTGAACAGTAAAGTGAACACTTTACTTAATGGTAACATAATACGTTGGAGTTGTAAATTAATCGACTAAATGGTGTTGACAAGTCGATTTAGTATCGTTTATCATCAAAGTCAATCGTAAATCGTTTTAATGCGTTGCGATTGTAAATAAAAAATCTATAAATTGATGGAGGAGTTGTTCATGTCGAAAAGACGTCGGCGCACTACAGCAGCAACAATTGAAAGGTGGATTAAGGAAGGGCGTGGTATTGGGCATTTTGCGGAATATAAGCCTTGGTTAACCATTCATGATGTTCCATCCCATGGGGTTGTAACGAGAGTTCGGGGTTGGAAGAGTGGACGATTACACCATTATTTGTCGGAGCATTTTGAATTAGCTCATCATTATCAAATGGAGTGGGCCATGGACGTTGTTGATATTAGGGAGCAATATCCTTTGTTGCCTTTAGAAAAAACACTGTTCATTGCACAAAAGCTGGGCATCAGACATCCAATTGATCCGAAGACCAAGCATCCCATTGTAATGACCACAGACATGTTATTGACCGTAAGGTCAGGTGGAGAACTTAGGTTTATAGCTCATTCCATAAAGCCATCGGCAAAGTTAAATCGAAGGGTATTAGACAAGCTTCAAATAGAAAAGTACTACTTCAAAGATCTGGATATTGAATGGCGGCTGATTACTGAAAATCAAATCAATTATGATCTGGTTAAAAACGTGGAATGGTTGCATTCGGCCAAAATTTTGGATGAGATGGCGTATCTAAATAATGAACTGGTTTATAAGTTGGAGCCTGTACTATACGAATCGATTGTTAATATAGACAAGCCGTTAGCCAAAATCACCTTGGACCTTGATGCAAAGATGGAATTACCAATGGGGACCAGCATGAATGTTGTCCGATATCTGATCGCTAATCGCTTGTGGGAAGTTGATATGAGTCGTCGAATTCTTCCTACACAAAAACGATTAGAAGTACGAGTGAATCATTTTCAAAACTGGAGGGCTGGCCATGAAAATAATCGTATTAGCATCTCTAGAAGATAACGAGGCTACATTAAAGTCTGTTTTAGAGTCCAAATTAATAAAGGAAAGCCAGACGATTCAAGCGATCAAAATAGATCAAACAATAGCTGATATATGCGTAATTAACTCGGCCAATCCTAATGTAATTACAAGACCTATCCTAACCATTATTGAAATTGGAGGAGAATAAAATGGAGCTATTTATCAATACTCTGCTTGAAAAGAGAGACGCGGAATCAAAGCTTGTTGATTGCGAGAGGGTCCTGTGGCTGAATCAGTCGGAGGATTGTGCCGTTACCATTTCTATTATAAAAAAAACCGGGGTTCCTGAGTTTAAGCGTATCTCATCTATTGAACAAGAGCTTATTGAAGGGACGATGATTAAGCGCGAGCATGACCCATATTCCAGATTTATGGTTTCGGAAGAACTTCTAACCCCAAAAGAAATTCGCCTTAGAGATGAAGCCTGGGAATGTATTAAAGACATAGTTGAACTGGAGCCTAACATCTACAATCCAAAAGAGCGGTATGAAATCATAAAGAGCGAGGTGGAAAGAACCGGTAAGGGAAAAAACCTTTACTATAAATACTTACGCTATTACTGGACTGGGGGGAAGATGGTGAATGCTCTACTTCCCAGATTCAGAAAATGCGGGGGGAAGGGCAGTAAGAAGAATCCAACTCAAAAGATGGGCAGACCCAGAGAAACCAGCATTTCTGTAGATCCCAAGTTAAAAGGAGTCTTAATAAGTGAGGGTCATCGAAAAATATTCGATAAGGCTATAAGAGATGTTTATTTAAAAATAAATCGAAGGGACTCCGTGAAATATACATATATTGAGATGCTAAAGAATCATTATAAAATTGATACCATTAAGAAGGGGAAATATGAGATCCCGATAATACCTCCAGGACACGATGTACCAAGTATTGCTCAATTGCGATATCACATTCGAAGGTATTATACCAAGCGCAAGCTGCTAATCGCCCGAGAAGGCGAGGTTACATTCAATCGTGATTTCAGGCCTTTGCTAGGATCAGAAACTAGGAAAGCTAATGGACCAGGCCAAATCTTCGAAGTTGATGCAACGGTAACAGATGTATATTTGGTAAGTGCAATTGATCCCAATATTATTGTCGGCAGGCCTGTCGTATATATTGTTGTTGATGTATACAGTCATATGGTTGTCGGGTTATATGTTGGGTTTGAAGGTCCGTCTTGGCTTGGAGTCATGATGGCTATTGAAAATACAGTGGAAAATAAGGTTGAGTTCTGCAGGCAGTATGATATCGAAATTACAGAGGAAGAGTGGCCGTGTCACCATATGCCAGAAAGTTTTATGGCTGACCGCGGCGAGATGGAGAGTAAAAATGCCGACTCGCTTGGTAAAGCGCTAGGAATTAAACTAAAGAACGCGCCTCCGTATCGTGCTGATCTAAAGGGGATTGTGGAACAGCAATTTCGAACATTGAACGTGACGCTCCAACCATGGACGCCTGGTGCTGTGAAGAAAGAATACAAAAAGCGCGGGGGACCGGATTACGTTTTAGATGCGAAGCTCACACTTAGAGAATTTACACAAATGATGATCGAGATGATTCTTCAAAGGAACAACTATCATTACATGGAATACTACCCTTTAGACAAAGATCAGGCATTGGATAAAGTGCGGCCCGTTGCAAGGGATTTATGGAATTGGGGGATATCTCATAATCACTATTTGAAGAATGTTCATCCGGATATCGTTCGATTGAATGTATTGCCCGAGGCAAAAGTTACTGTGAATCGGGAGGGGATATACTTTGAAGGAATGTATTATGGTTGTGAAGAATTAGCGCGTCAGGGTTGGTTCGTTAAAGGGAAAACACAAAAGGTGCCGATCGCTTATGACAGAAGATGTATGAATCATGTCTATGTGAAGACGGACAATGGCAAGGGTTTTATAAAGTGCGACTTATTGGCCAAGTCTTCCCGATTCATAAATATGAGCCTTGAAGAGGTCAAGTCAACCCGGTACGAGGAAAAACTGTCAAGAAGCTTGTACTATGATGAAACGGAACTTCAGGAAGAAGTAACCTTAAGCGCGAAGTTAGAAGCGATTAAGAAAGAAGCAATGAAGCGGAGTGCCGATAGCCAAGACCATTCCTTAACAAAGTCTGAACGGAAGTCCAATATTAAAGGGACTAAAGCCGTTGAGAGAGAAAAGCTGCGAAAAGAACAAGCTTATGAGTTGGGTAAGTCTCCAAATGAGGAGACGGACGAACCATCTATTCCTGGAGATCATGTAATCCCTCTAGAAACATATAAGCCTAAATCAAAGCTGGGTCTACTCGCAAAATTAAGGGAGACGGAGGAGAAAAAGCATGGTTAAGCAAGCTCAACAGCAGGTTGATTATTACCAGTATTCTCCGAGCCTTATAGGCAGGCAAGAGGAGGCAAGCTATTCTGAACAGGAGATTCCTGACTATAGGGGTAATCCTTTTATAGAAGCTTTGCCTCCGATATTTGAAGAAGAAGATGTCGCATTACAAATCAGGAAATACCCTGATTACGATGAAAGGCAACGTAAATTAGGACGGCAGACAAGGCTGCATCTTGTTCAACAGATATCCGATTATGTCGAGCCGTTACCTTCACATTTTCTGGTGGAACAAAGGCTGTCGAGATTAATCCGCCATGGTTATAAAGCCAGAAATCCTTTCTCTCCAGCAGTCATGAGACAATTCCATATAGGGTTTAAAGAGGTTCTTGAAGGAGGAGTTGATTCAACAGGAAGCAATATTGCAGGGGTGAGATCTACCGCTGCCGGATTCGCTATCCTTGGAGTAAGTGGACAGGGGAAGACAACGGCAATCGAGAGCTCATTACTTTTATACCCGCAGGTCATCCATCACTCGACTTATAAAGGGCAACCTTTTATCCGTAAGCAAGTTGTTTGGCTGAAATTAAATTGCCCGTTTGATGGTTCGCTGAAAGGGTTGTGCTTTAACTTTTTACAATCCGTAGATTCGCATTTGGGTACTAAATATTTCCGGAAATTTTCGACTCAAAAAGTATCGGTAGATATGTTAATTCCAGTGATGGCTCATATCGCTACATTACATGGGTTAGGAGTACTAGTCATTGACGAAATTCAAAACTTGAGTTTTCTTAAGAGTGGCGGCGCTGAGAAGATGCTTAATTACTTTACTCAATTGATTAATACGATTGGTGTTCCTGTGGTATTAGTAGGGACGTTTAAGGCAATGAAGCTTCTTTCAGGTTCCTTCAGTCAAGCAAGAAGAAGCACGGGACAAGGGGACCTGATCATGGATAGACTAAATGAAGGCGAGGAGTGGGATTTCTTCTTAAATGCTCTGTGGAAATATCAATGGACTGCTACTGAAACGCCTCTAAAGCCTCATTTGAGTAAGAAAATGTATGAGCTTTCTCAGGGAATTGTAGATATTGCGGTTAAGTTGTACATGTTAGCCCAGTGGCAAGCCATCGAGGACGGAAACGATAATGAAAAAATAACAGGGGCTCTCCTGGAGACCGTTGCCAAACAGCACATGCAGCTGGTTCAGCCTATGTTAAAGGTTTTGAGAAGTAAAGATCCCCGAGCGTTAGAGGCAATAGATGATTTATATCCTAAGTGGAACGTGTTGGATCAATATTTACAAAAGGCAGATGAGAAAGTCAATATTCAAGGAGAGGTCAGAACAAAAATATTGCGTGATGGAAAAATTGAGCAGGACGAAGAGAAGCTAATTGAGCTTGTAAAAACAGCAATGGATTTCGGGGCTTCTTACGATATGGCTTATGAAGCTGCTAATAGGGTTCTTCAGTCTAATGAGGCTGAGAAGGATATGGCTGATTTACGAAAACAACTTATTAAAGATATTACGTTCAACTCCATGACGGATGAAGATGAAAACCGTGGTAACGAGGGGAAAGAAGCCCAAGAAAAGGGGAACAGTAAAGCCCAAAAGAAGAAAAAGCAGCAGGTTATGCTTGGTGAGGATGACCTTAGAAATGCCGTAGCAAACAATGAAAAGGATACAGAGGTAATCTATGAAAAGCTAGTGGATATAGGAAGTATCCCGTCGGAGGATGAGCTATCGAAGCTAATAATTTAATGGATTGTTTGAGTACTAGGGACATGTAAAATAGGGAAAACTAGCAATAGGATCTTATCTGAGAGGGTGATTCTATTGCTAGCTTATTTTCCGACTCTTTATGAGGATGAATTGCTTTACAGCGGGATTGCCAGGTACCATGTAATTTCAGGAAATAAGATACAAAGACAAACCATCGAGGACCTTTTCGGTAATCGATCGGTTTGTGCGACTGCAGATCTGCCAAGTCACCTAATGAGTCTTGCCGATAATCTGAATGGACAATATACGACCGATCAAATCATCAACAATCATACCCTACTTCCCTATTACACTTACTTTATGAAGCAACAGAAAATTCATCAAGTACAATCCTTGATGGAAAATGGGAGTAAACAAGGGGAAGTTCATGCCTTCCTGGGATTGCTTGCTACTTCTATAAAATTGCCGGCAAGGCTAAGATTTTGTACTGATTGCTATAAAGCAGATAGTGAGATTTGCGAGCCTTATTGGCATCGCTGCCATCAGCTGCCCGGTGTTATAATGTGTCCGTTGCATAAGATCATCTTAAGGGTCAGTACGGTAGAATACTCAACTCTTCATCACAAATATTCATTTGTGCCTTTGGCAATACACGGTGAATCGAATTTTACCGAACCCGTTATTGACGCCAACTGGTGTGATCATCTGGAATACATTGCTGTTCAATCGAATTTACTTCTACAGTCCCAGTCAAAATCTAAAGAGGAGACCACATCCTATAGAAGGGTACTGCCGATGGAAGGATACCAAACAGTAGGCGGCCGGATACGATTTAATCGTCTTATACATGATTTTCGGAATTTCTACACTGATGAACTGCTGGATTATCTAGACTGTGGTATCGATTCAAACAGCTCTGATACGTGGTTACATAAAATAATCAGGGATCAAGAAGAAATCACGCATCCGCTAAGGCATCTATTACTAATCGGTTTTTTTGAAAAATCTGTCGGTGGTTTTTCGGTCACCCCCAACAATCTTCCATTTGGAAGCGGCCCCTGGCCATGTCTCAATAAAGCGGCTGATCATTACAATCAAAGTGTTGTTGAAAAATGTGTAGTTACTCGTTGCTCAACAACTTCAAAGCCGGTCGGCACCTTCCATTGCTGTTGCGGATTTGTATATTCAAGAAGAGGTCCGGATACAAGTGATGAGGATCGAAACCGCATAGGCAGAATTAAAGCTTTTGGTCCAGTTTGGTATGACAAACTAAGGTGTCTTAATGAAACCAATACATCCCTTCGTCAGAAAGCAAAAATTCTCGGTGTCGACCCTGGGACTGTAAAAACTCAAACGGAGCTTCTTAATACTAATAAAGCAGCTTTGCATAAGATGAGAAATCAAAGTCAACCTGCCAGGTCGAGAAGAAACAGAAACAACGAGAAAGGATGTTCGCTATCGAAAGTCAAACGAAAAGTGGATTGGAATCAGCGAGACGAGATTTTGTATGATGTGGTGGCAAAGGCGGTCGAACAGATGAAACAGTTGCCTAATCCCCTAAGAATATCGTTGGCCTCAATAGCTAGATATACGGATTCAGGTAACCTGACACATAAGCTTATGAAGAATCTAAACAAGCTCCCCAGAACCAATGAATTCATTAAGAAACATGTCGATTCTACAGAGACATTTCAAGTTCGCAGGTTAATATGGGCAGCAAGCAAGCTTAATGAGACGGAAGGTAAGGTGTTAGGATGGAGATTATTGAAGCTAGCCGGCTTGAATCATCCATTAAAGAAAATGGTTAAAGACAAATTTATGGAACTCGTTGAGTGTCAGTCATGAAAGAGGGACGATGCTTATGTTATCGTATTTACCGATCTTATATCCAGATGAAGATAGTAGGTCCATAATATTTAGGTACCATGTGCTTTCGGGTAACAGCGATTTTTCAGTAACAAATTCAGAGTTGTTCGGAAGAAAGGTCTACAGTTTAACCGTATTTCCTCGCAACTTAAATTTTTTAATTAAACAGTTGCCAAGTCGCTTTATGTCCGTGGGTGATTTTTTGTTTAACCATACCTATTTTCACTGGGTCAAACCATTCATACCTGAAGACCGGTTATCAAGGGCCATTGAAGAGATCATGGAAAATGCAGGCGATTCCAATATTGCTGTTTTACTAGGCAAAGGTCAAGATCGGTTTATTTCAGAGGACTTACGTTATTGTCCCGTGTGCATGAAGAATGACAACCAAAAGTATGGTGAAGTCTATTTGCATAGGACACACCAACTGACTTTTATAACATGCTGCCCAGAACATGGCAGTAAATTGATTGTGCATTGCCCAAGCTGTAATAAGAAGTTGGCTAGAGCGAAAGATGGACAATTATTAGCTTCTATAGAGTGTGAATGTGGTTGCAATCTATCAGATTGTCAAGAAGAATCGGTTTCCTCCAACTATAATATCGAACAGAGAGTCCTTACGAACTTCTATCAGATGGTTAGGTACTCCAAGCAGGTATCGCGGGAAGAGATATTTGCAAAATTGAAAAATGCATTGGGACTAAAAGGATACATGAAGTACTCGGGTGGCGTTGACAGAAAACAAATTCTTCAGCACTTTGATAATTTCCTGAAAGACAATGGTTTAAAGGGATACTTGACTACCGACTTGAAAGCACAGGTTAATTCGGACAGTTTCTTTCTTTCATGTAAGGGTGTTAAAAATATTCTGCTCTATGTGCTGATTATGATGTTTTTATCTGGTTCAGTTGAACATTTTATATCGGAGAACGGAGCCTTTTGTATACCGATACCATTTGGGAATGGGCCATGGATTTGCAATAACCCGGTATGTGAAGGATATGGCTTAGGAGTTATCAAAAAATGTGTTCGTGTTGATCATGATGGAAGATATATTTCGGGATTATTTGGTTGTCCGCTATGTGGCTTTAGTTTCTCAAGAAGATGGAAATTAAACGATCATAGTAACGAGAAGCCTTATGCAGTGTTAACAATGGGTCCATTGTGGCATTCAACTGTATTGGAACTTCATTCAAGTGGTTTAAGTAATAATGCTATTGCAAAAAGGTTAAAGACATCCCCAACCCAAATAAAACGTTCATTGAACCGGCATAAAGAGCCGGCTTCAGACACTAGAATACTTCAGTCGCTTGAAATGTTATGGGCATCGTCTATGGATAATAATGACGAGGTTGCTGCAACATCAGAGGTCACCACGTTGTTAACAGAAAATCGCAAAAAGATACTTGCAATAATGCGGGAAAATAGCGACATTTCAAGAACTGAGTTGGCTAAAAGATATAATCATCTGTATCATAAAATGTTAAAGAACGACCGGGATTGGATGGAGAAAAACTTGCCTCCCAGCAAAAAAAATCGGATTCGAAAGGATTGGGCCAAGTTAGATCTTGAATACAGCAAAATTTTAGCCGCGGCAGCAGATGACCTGTACAGATCAAATCCCGCTGAGCAGATAAGAAAGTATACTATTTTGGCTCATGCCCCCAAGATTATTACCGAGCATTTAGAGAATGCACCTGAAAAATTCCCAAGAGTTACAGAATTACTAAAAAGCAAGGTTGAGTCAGACGCAAACTACTTAATCCGCCATCTTCCAGTAATTATTGAACAGATGAAAAAATACAACAAGAGAGTCGTTTCCCTTGATAGTATAAAAACGTTCAGCCCGATGTACAGGAGAAGTACAGCAGAGGTGGACGAAAGGATCATTAACCAATTGGAGACAATGACATTTTGACTGTAGAAGAACCAAGCAATCTATCTGCTTGGTTCTTTTTACAAGACTTAACAATAGAAATATGGGATGATAAACTAGGTATAAAGTATTAGTGGGGCTGAGGGTAAAGCATACGAAATGAACTCGGGAGGGGATTTGGGTGACCCAGGTAACCCTATCATTTACAATCCAGGGCGATAGTGAAGGATTTGTGACTTTTGAATGTCCGTTCTGCAGTTCGGAATTTAAGGTGAGAGCGGATGAATTACAACACGACGAGAAGCCAGTTATGGATCTGTTTTGTCCATATTGCGGGCTAACGAGCAACAAAAATAACTTTTACACCAAAGAGACTGTCGAGAAGATAGAAGCATTGGCCATGAATTATGCTATTGAACAACTAAATAAGACTTTTGGTAAAATGGCTCGTAACATTAATAGCACGAGCAAAGGGGTCATAAAAATGGATTTCAAGCCTCTTAAGACGGTTAACGTTAGAGAACTGAAGGATCGTGACACAACGGAAGAGATTTTTGCCTGCAGCTGTTGCGAGCAGCATGTGAAAGTTCTTTATTGTGCCGGTGTTTCGAAAGTCTACTGTCCTTATTGTGGGGTGGATATATAGTGAATACAACGGAGTACAAAGAGTACAGACTCTTGAGCTTAGAGTTTAGAAGAGTTTCAAGCAACATGCTGATGTGTGATGCGGATACTGCAACGGTTCAATTAAAACGCTTCAAAAACTATATCGACTCAACTCCGGTTATAAGCAGCATTATTCAGGATCGAATAAGAGGAGTGGAGTTCGACTATAAGCAGTGTTTTCTGATAGAAGGTTCCGGATGGAACTATATAGAACCTCCTGTTGATGAGGCTAGTCATTTGAAAGCCCAATATGATTATATGTCGTATTTGTGCTCAGAAAATAAGGATGTTAAAGGGGTTGCGCACAGCTTTATTCACGGCAAAGGAAGTTGGGATGACATAGTCAGGGATTTTTTGGACAGCGCGTTCAAGTCCTTGGTTGATTTTGTTGTTGATGCATTGGCTAAGAAAATGATGCTGCTGGAAGGAGATAAGGTTATGGGCAATATATATCAAAACATTGGCAATAACTACGGGAACGTCAACGCAGCTGGAAGAGATGTCACTTACACTGGCAATATAACCAATAACGATGTAAACGAGATTAAGGCACTGATTGAAAAATTGTTGCCTGCTATTCAGGTAAGTGAACTGTCAGTAGATGAAAAAGAAAGTTTGACTGACGATTTGGAGACTATTCAAGAGCAGGTGGAATCACCTAATCCCAAATTGCCTAGATTAAGGAAGGCGATGGAAAACATAAAAAGCTATATGGCATCAGCTTCAAAGGGGGTTGTTGCAACAACTGCATTACTTACTGATTGGCAAAAGCTTGTTGAAAAAGTTGGGGAGCTTGTTGGAAATTAAGGACTCATGTGCATGCGAAAACCATGTATTACCAAGCACTTTCATGAATTGCAATAGGCTTTGTCCAAACTTCGTACATGCATTGCCGCGGCAGTATTTACGAATAAACATGGGGGTGAAAGAACTTGACTTTACTAAACGATACAGAGAAAGTGGCATTTCTGATAAGTATTTTGGATCATCATATTAAAAAACTTCCCAGTGAAGATACCTTTGCTAATTATCTTGAATCAATCCGTTTTTTCTTAAGTACAAAAGATTCAATCAATCAAAAGGCGGCAATTTCCAATAGTGAATTATTCATAGATAATCTTGCCTATCATCTAAGTAACCAGATTACTGCCAAAAGAGCAGTAGGTACGTTAATAGCTTCGTTGAATAAAGTTGGCTATTTGGAAGCGATGGATGCAGCCGCGATCATTCTTGAGTTTGAGCAGCTTCTTGAACAATTGTCTCTTGAGGAAGCAGAGAATATTTGTAAGGAGCGTTGGGAAACCTAGGAGCCCTAATTATTATACGGCATGGATGATGCCGCTTCGCACAGTATAAAAGGGCGGCCTCAAACCGCTACAGCTTACTTGGTTCCTAACGGAGGTCTATGAATTGACCAGGTTAAACACTTTTATAAGAATCTATAAGAATTGCAACAAAAAAATCATTTTCAAAGTTTTGCGCCGTAGCCGAAAATTGGGGTTAGTAAGTCGCTTTTTGATTATTGATGTTCTCCTTCTTTTGATTTACTTCTCCTCTTTATTGCCATGGTGCTTAAAAGTGTTATTAGCAGCATTATGGTTAATTCCGTACTTGGGAATAACTGTAGCAAAGACCAAGCTAACTTGTCGTCTGTGGCATAGAATTAGAAAGTTTAACTATATTGGAATTGATAGTACAGCTGAGGATTTAAAGGCTAGATTGAGATTGTTCAGAAAAGGGATTTCGCTGCTATTTTCTTATTTTGTATCTTTTAGTGTTATTGTAAGTTGGGTGTGGGGACCTTTCGCCTTTTCAATTGATAGGTGGTTGTTTAATGACTTTGTCTTTACAGGATGGCTTGGGTTAATCTTTTATGCTTTTTGCTTTTTATCCATTACGAGCCGACGCTGGCTTATACCATTGGTTTCTTTAACCAGCCCATTTATTTCCTTATCACTTTTCCTAAGTGTATTAAATGAAATAAACCAATACTTATCTCATATTACAGGCATTCCATATTCGATACCACTGAACAGCTTTTTTGATAGCTATGTTTACATGTTTGTTCAATCTGGAACAGACAAAAGGTTTGCCTTTTATAATTTTATGTATTCGTTCGCATTCCAACTGTTGTATGTTATCATTCAACCTGTCTATAAACTAGAAAAAAGTAGGCTGGCCCTAGAGACAGTGGCCTTCCTTTTTGGAGCAGTATCGGTTCTCGGTCTTCTTATGGCGCAGCCTATTTCACAAATATTGTTCGATTACTTGCAGACTAACAAAGAGATGCTTTCTTATCTTGAGTTTAAGGACGAAGCTGGGTTCAGATTGTTTTATGAGCAAACATTGAAATATGTGATCTTGCCCTTTTCATTAGGTACAACATTTCCAATCCTTATATTCAAATATAGAGAAGCGGCCAGTAAGAGCAAAGGACAAAAAGTATTTGATAGTGCATGCAGCAATACCAACGTCCCCGCCTCTGAAATGATGCCCTTGTTACGTAAGGCGATCTATTTTGGAGGAGGCTCGATCCGTGGAATGATTCATGGCCACTATCTCCTTCACTCATACGTACCGTTATTAAACGCGTACCGATCTCGTCGCAAAAGTTGGCTGCAAAAAAAACGTGCAGCAATTATCTCGCGATGTAGAAAAAGGATAGATAGATTGCGCAATATACCAAATTCAGTTCGACGGACGTTGACTCAGGTCGGTGACTCTGTTTATACAGGCTTCAAAAACTTACGTATAGAGTTTGAGCAAGCTCGGAATAAGCGACATTTTGGGGTTAGACTTACAATAGCTTTATTTTTAGCAGTTGGTTGGGTTATTTTAGTGATGTCAGGTCTTTTATCCCGTGTGCTCTCGAGCTTTTATGAAAGTTATGTAAGTCTATATGGTTCTGACATTACAAGAGCACATGCTTTGTTTGTAGTTCTTTATTTGCTAATGGCTTGTTTGTATTTTTTAGGGAAATCAATAGCAAATCGCTATTGCCCATCTATTTGGCGATTAGAACTAAGTAAGATGGCTGTGCATCTTCTTCTCTTCATCCTATCCGCAGGAATTATCTTCTTTACAGATTTTATCTACAATGAATGGGCTGCGGCTCTCTTTCTCCCCGGAATGTGGCACGTTATTTGGTTATTAGAACAAGTTAACCGACCAAAGCAAGACAAATCGAAGGGGTCATTCGAAAATAATAAGAATTGATTTGACTTATGGAGTTACATAAGATCAGCTTTTGTTTTAAGATGGCGATCATACCAGTGTCATGGATTCTCTTCATTGTATTTTCTGGGGGCCAATACGATTCATGTACATAAACAGATAGATAACTTAAATAATGCTAAGCAAGAGAAGAGGAGTCATAGAAAGTGTATATATCACAAATCAGTGTAGAAAACTTTCGAAATTTTAAAGGATCAAACAACATTGTAGAATTTAATGAGGGCGTCAATGTAATTATTGGCCACAATAACTCTGGTAAATCGAATCTACTAAAAGCACTTGATTTAGTATTAAACTATGGATCTTCCAAAAGATTATCAATAGATGACTTTAACAAGGAAGTAAGCATTCAAGAATTAAAAGAAAAATCACCTAAAGTGTCAATAACGGTGACTTTTGCAGAATCTGCTAATGAAGTTGAATATTCTGAGGATTTGATAACAGTATCGACATGGTTAACTCAATTGAAAAGTCCTTATCAAGCGCAATTAACGTATGTGTTTTATTTGCCTGAAAAGGAAGAGGCGGAATATAAAAGAACATTAGCAAACATTGCTTCCGATGATATTGAACAGTATTGGTTAGCAATAAAACATAATTTTCTAAGAAAGTATAAGAGCAACATTTACGGGGGAAACCCAGATTTTAAACAAGTTGCAGATACAGAAAGCTTGAAGAAATTTGATTTTCAATTTTTAGATGCCATCAGGGATGTTGAGCGCGATCTGTTTACTGGCAAGAACACACTTTTACGAGAAGTCATTGATTTTTTTATGGATTATGAAATAAAGAGTGATAAAACCAAGGATAAAACAAAACAACAGGGAGAGATAGAGCAATTAAAAAAAGAATTCTCTACTCATGCATCTTCGTTGATTAAGACCTTGCAACGAAGAATGGAGCATGGAAAAAAAGAAATGCTTAGTTACGCAAATAATACTGGAGCTTCGTTTGGTAATGCAGAGCCAGATTTCGATGGTCACATAATGGATACAGAACTGTATTCAGCCCTAAGATTAATTGTTAAATATCAAACAGGCATATCTATTCCTGCAACTCATAATGGGTTGGGATACAACAATCTAATATTTATGTCTCTACTATTGGCTAAAATGCAGAAAGATGCTTCGGGTGATTATCTTGGCAGTAATGCGAAGGTTTTTCCCATATTAGTTATTGAGGAGCCTGAAGCACATCTACATCCTGCTATGCAGTATAAGTTTTTAAAGTTTATAAGGAATAATATAAAGGATAAGGCTAGACAAGTTTTTGTTACAACTCATTCGCCGAATATAACCGCGGCAGTTAGTTTAGATGAAATTATCTGTTTTCATCGGAAGAACGATAATACATTAAATGTTGGATATTTAGGCAAAGCTTTTGGTGACGATTTAAAGTCAAAAGCATACGTACAGCGTTTTTTGGATTCCACAAAGTGTGACATGTTGTTTGCTAAGGGGGTAATCCTTGTTGAGGGAATTACTGAGCAACTAAATATGTCTTTATTCGCTCAATACGAAGGTTACGATTTAGAGAGCAGCCACATATCGGTTATTAATATAGCTGGACGCTATTTCGGGCACTTTCTTAAACTTTTCGACTCAGATAATAAACATACCATTCACAAGAAAGTTGCCTGCATTACAGATCTTGATCCTGTTAGGAAAGAGAACGTAGAAGACGCAAGTTTCGAAAAATGTTATCCATATGAACTAGACCAAGATAAGGAAAAATACACTTATAAATCATGTTCAAACGATTTAGTTGGAAAGTATTCAATTGATCCTCAAAAGAAAGAACTCAAAGGAAATATTGCTTGTTTTTCACAAAAAATCGGCCAAGGGAAGACATTCGAATATGCTCTTGCGTATACAAATCCTGGTTGTAAGTTGATAGTTACCGAGTCTATTTCTAATTCGAAGGAACTCTCACAATTAATCGATTCTTATAAGCAAGGTAAAACACTTGATCAGATGCTCAAATTATTAGGGAAGAAGGGTAAGGAGAATTCTAGAATTGCTGAAAGCATCGCTCAGTATGTTGGTTCTGATAATAGGGAACATTTGATTGCATCGAGATACTTAAATTCATTACAAAAGGGTGAGAATGCTTACGAGTTAGCAATAGCGTTAGAAGAAAACTACCGAAAGAAGAATATCGAGAATTTTAAAGTTCCAGCTTATATTAAGGATGCGATAGCATGGGTTTGCAGTTAATTAACTCGGATTCTTTGATTGACATCGAAAAACACTTTAAAATTACTGCTGGTCCAGGAGCAGGGAAAACAAAGTTTCTAATTAGTCATATTAAGAACGTTCTCCATAATTCAAATCGGTTGGGGCGAAATAGAAAAATAGCTTGTATCACTTACACAAATGTGGGCGTCGAGACCATTGTACAAAGACTTGGTGATGAACTTGACCATGTAGAAGTTAGTACTATACATAGTTTTCTCTTTATGCATATCGTTAAGCCATATCTGTATTTAATTAGTGATAAACATGGGATCAATCATTTAAAAATAGATGCACCCTACGAACATATTATCTCTAATGGTTATTTTAGAAAAACAGATTTGGGTATGAAAAACATAAAAGAGCAAGACATGAAGAAAGTATTTTGGTTTATTGAGGGTACTTCGTGCAAGTTACATATACGAGGTAGGAAGAGTGACTTTCATAAGAGCCTACTTAAATATAAGAAGATGTTTTGGGAAAAAGGGATAATACATTACGAAGATGTGTTGGCCTTTGCTTGGGAGATTTTAAATTCATCTAAAGAAATCCTTCGTATAATACGTTCTAAATTCCCTTATTTCTTCATTGATGAGTTCCAGGATACGAACCCAGTCCAAACTGAAATAATAAAACTAATAGCTGAGAAAGAAACAATTGTAGGTGTCATTGGAGATAAAGCTCAATCTATATATGAGTTCCAAGGTGCGGATGTTAAGCAATTTGATAATTTTTTCTTGCCAGGTATGGCTTCCTACAAAATGGAAGATAACCACAGAAGTACTGAAAACATAATTAAGCTGTTGAACGTAATTAGGAAAGATATTATCCAAAGAAGCCCAGACAATAAAGTAGGGAGCACCCCATGTATTATCGTAGGCGAACCTTTGCAGGCGTTAAAACATGTGCAGGATGTTGTAGGCGAGGAAGAAGTTGTTACTCTTTCATATTCCAATCTCATGGCGAATTCCGTTAGAAATAAGAAGGATTATAAAGACGGGCAAAAGTGGATGTTGATCGATGAGGCATTTGTAGATTCCAACGCTGATCGCAGAAAGGTTATAATCTCAATTATCAAGGCCATAGAGTATGCAAGGCTCAATCATTTCAAGGATGCAATAAGAGAGTTAAGTAGACATTTAAGAAATAAAGATGATTATAATGGACAAAAGTCCGCAATAGATTTTATTAGGATGATGTTGAATGATTACAGTACATATAGCGATGAACCATTGTGGAAACTTTATTGTAGGGTAAAAGAGACAGGATATTTTGACATTCCAAAGATTATGGAGAGTAAGGGAGAAAAAGCACCTTCATTAATAGAAGACTATTATAAATCTACGATATATTCGGGCATAGCGTTAAGTGTGAAGATAACAGAGGATAGTAGCTTACATCGTACTATCCATAAAGCTAAAGGCAGCGAGTTCAATAATGTAATGGTAATTGTCAAAGGTAAGGACGGTTATAAGTACAATGAAGAAAGGGATTTAGGGTTCTTACTTGATCCTGATATAAATGGGAATGAAGATCACAGGGTTAACTATGTAGCTTGTAGTAGGGCGAAAAAGAATTTGTTTATTTGTGTGCCGGAGATTTCAAAGGTATCCCAAAATGCATTGATGGGTAGATGTATAGTAATAAACCTTCATGATCTTCGCTCGCAAACCTAGCATGATCCTCAGAGGGAATAAAGCTCGGTTCGATTAATCCGACTCGTAACAGTCTTGCAATCCATTCAGCATCGCAAACATCGGTTTTCATGCTTACCCGATAACAAAAAACAAATTACCGGGATCTGTAAGAAAACGTTTATAAGAAATGTATGGGATCTCAAAGGTATAATTTGAAAGGTCCTTTCTTATATTTCATGACCAACAGTAAACCCTGTCGTGCAAAAGCAAACACAAATAGTATTTTAAGAAATCAGATAAGGGGTTGTTGTAGTGGATCATTCATATTTTGGTCCTCTGTATACCGGAGGGGCACAATTCCTCAGGTCTTGAGTATCAAGATACAGTAGCCCTATATATGTTTTTTAATTATTTAAGCAATAGTCCTGTTTCTATAAAAAGCTTGGGACTTGAAATGACAAATGATTTTTCTTTGAGTGGAGTATATGATTTCTGGAATTACTGATAAAAATACTGGTGGGTTTGAGGCCTTTTGTGAAGGCTTCAAGGAAAAAATGAATATATTTTCTTCCTACAGAACCAAAGTGGTGAAGAAATGTTAATGACAGGATTAAACAATGTTATAGTTGAAGATAAATCTGATTGGGATAGCGGGCTCATCGAATAAATTAGTAACTCAACATTCGCAGCTTGAAATTTCGAACAAACCCTTGATGTAACAGGCAATGCCTCCGCAAAATGATCGTTCTTGACAGAAAAACACCTCACTTGTTTGGTAAAATGGAAGTGACTAGCAACCATCCCAAACAAAGAAAGGTGTTGTACTTCCTATGTTACACCACAATCCGCTGTCTGAGAAGGATAAAGAACGCATTTCTGACTTATTTTCGACTTTAGGTATTGGACAGATCCTTCGTAAAGCTGGCATCAAAAAATCCTTTGGAATGTCTAGTTTAGCGGTCTTTCAACTGATCTTCTCTCTAGTTTTCCAGGGTCGAAACTGGTTTCGTCTTTTGGAAGGAGAACGAAGATCCTCCTTGCCGGGAAAAGACGTAGTCTATCGTTTTCTGAATCACTCTCGATTTGCTTGGCGGCGATTTCTGCATGCACTCAGTTTGAAGATGGTCAGCCATTTTGAATCGCTCACTTCATCCTCACGCATTAAAGCGTTTATCATCGATGATTCCGTTATTAACCGTAATCGCAGTAAGAAGGCTGAACTACTCGCCCGGGTCCATGATCATACGACCGGTCGCTTCGTTCGCGGATATACGATGTTGACGCTTGGCTGGTCGGATGGATTCAGCTTTGCGCCGATCGATTTTGTCATGCTAAGCTCCGCCAAACTGGCAAACCGCTTTTGCGAAATGAAAGATCATCTCTTTAAGCGTTCACAGGGTTACAAGCGCCGGACCGAAGCGCTGACTCGCAAACCCGATGCGGTGGTCTCTTTGTTGGACGATGCGTTAAAAGCCGGATTTTCGGCTGATTTCGTGCTGATGGATAGTTGGTTTACGCAAGTTCCGTTATTAAAAGATCTGATGACCCGGGGACTGCATGTGATTGGAATGATCAAGGACATGAAGCAGCGCTACTTCCTTGGCGACAAACGATTGTCTCTGAAGGAATTGTATGCCTCCTTACCCAAATCCAAAAAAGCAGATATCCTGGGCTCGGTATTGGTTCATACGGCTTGCGGATTGCCAATTAAGCTGGTATTCGTACAAAACCGAAACAAACGTCGGGAGTGGCTGGTTATCCTTAGCACTGATCTCGATTTAGACGATCAGGAAATCGTCCGAATTTACGGAATGCGCTGGAGCATCGAAACCTTTTTCAAATTCACCAAGTCGTTCCTAAAGCTTGGATCTGAATTTCAGGGGCGTTCCTTCGACATGCTCATAAGCCATACCACTATTGTGTTTACCCGCTATTTAGTCATGGAGTGGGAGCGTCGTCAGGAGAATGACCAGCGCTCGCTTGGCGGTTTGTTCTTCCTATTTTCGGACGAGGTCCGTGACATAGATTTGAAACTGGCCTTGCAACAACTCATTTCATTCTTTGTAGAATTAGTCGAAGCCAAAACGAAAACAGTCTACCATCTTGAGTCAAGTGCAGGAATGGATGGCTGGTTTACCTAACTACATCAAGGGTTTGTTTGGGAAACTAAGCTGCGAAAGTTGAGTTAGTAATAGCAGTTAGCAGAGTGGTTCACAATATTCTTTTCATGGTAATTACTGGTGGTTCATGACATTTTATTTTTTGTGTTTATCATGTGCCGCGGCAAACCCAATAAAATCAACAAGATTGGTTCAAGAGATCTTTTACACCTAACACCTGTTGTCCCGATGTAAAAAACTCGGAAAGTAGTAAAGAATGTTGGAAAGTAGTTAAGAAAGTCGGAAAGTGAACTTTTTTATCTACATCGAAGAGGGTAGCTGATGGAATATTCTAAGGCTACCCTCTTTAATTTTTGTAGAGAGAGCTGGTGAGATGTATGAATGAAATTGGATATAGAATAAAGTGTATCCGAAAAGAAAACAAACAGAACCAATCTCAATTCGCGAAAAGTATAGGGATTTCCCAAGGTAACCTGAGTGAAATTGAAAAAGGAAATAGTAACCCGTCTGCGGAAACACTAATTTCAATTAGAACCCAATATAATGTGAACCTAAACTGGTTGTTAACCGGAGTTGATTCGAATGATGGGGATACATATGACGACTATTATGAAGAAAAATTAATTGAGGTTTTTAGGAATCTTAATGATTATGATAAAAGGGAAATTATTGAGATTGCACTGTTGAAAGCGAGATTAAGAACTATTGACTAGGCTCAGTAGCGATGGCGAAGGAGTCCTGATAATACTGGTGTCCACTTTAGAAAATGGTGTTCCAAGAAATTAAAGTACTAAGACTGAAAAAATAAAGCGGCGCAGCTAAACCAACGCGCAGAATTTGGCATTGATGGTGTTGTATCAAACCACTGGATTAGAGTATACTATAATAGTATTATGATTGGAAAATTATTGTTTGGTATCCGAATAAATCCAAATGGACAGCCTTTATGTGTTACTATCGGAACAGTTAATTTTAAAGAAGCTCAGATCATTGATCCTGTTGGTATCTTAGCTCAATCAGGAGGGCAAACGGCTGAATCAAAGTCAGCAATGTCCGAATATATTCGTAATCGTAAAAATGGTTATAATAAATTTACCTATAATCCATAACAGCATTATCAAGGCACTCGCTTATGTGGGTGCTTCTTTATTTTTCCTGCCCCCCGCCCGTTCGTCTAAGTCATTCTAGAATATTTTCTTCATGGTGGTAAAAGAAAATAAACCATTAGACTAAAAAAAACTGATAATCTTACTTTTCCTAAATGTTCGAAGAAAATAAAGTTCTAGACTGAGAAAATAAAGTATTTTCTTAGTGCTTAGGTTAAGATGAGACCCCTGTTTAAGCAATACATGCTACTCGCGTATGTCCAATAATAGGTAATTGGAAATGGAATGTAATGAGGAGGACGTAGCCCAAGCGAAGGCGCGGGAAGCGTTCTTTTTATTAAACTAACTGGCAGAATAATGATTGTAAGGATGGAATTATTACAAATATATTGCATTTGTATGGTATAAATCTTAGGATGGTGAATACTCAGTGATGAATCAAGAGTTGATAAATGTGTTTAAAAATAAAGATATTGTGGCTGTTAAATCATTAATCTCTTCAGGGATCGATTTGAATTATTGAGCCCCAGGAACTGGAACATATTTAGATTACTGTTGGTGTGGATTTCGCGAATATGACTTTGAAATAGTAAAGTTGTTGATTAATAATGGAGCGGAACTTAATGATTCACATTGCCCCGCAATTGTTGGTGCAGCTAGAAGGGGGAATATTTAAGAAGTACAATTTGTACTAGACCGAGGAGCAAACATTAATGCAACATCTCATGTCGGAACAACAGCTTTATGGCAGGCTTCTTATCATCGCCAGTAACGCATAAAATGTTTCCGCTCCTGGTCCTCGCATATTTCAAGTACACATCTCTCTTGAGATAAGATGTACAGTACCTCGCGGAACTGTCCGGAAACATTCCCCTATCTTCAATTCGTTTTAGAAACCCCTTTTCCCCCAAGCAATAATAAGAGGCAAATCAAAGTAACGACTAAGATATTCCAGATACGACTCGGTTTCAGGCCAACCGAAGAAGACTTCATTTTCGGGGGGACCATCCACGCGAGAATGAAAAAGAGTTATTTTTTCCTTTGGTACATTATAGCCATAAAGCATATAGAGCAGCGCTGCCGTCGAGTCGTCACCCCCGGAAGCGGCATCGCAGTTACCGAATATTAGAACCCCGCGTTCCCCGCCTCAGCGGAAACTGCACCGAACGGCAGGTCAACAGGCAGCAGATCAAGATCCAGGCAGTCCACGGTTCCGAAGCGGAAGTCGGCGTCATCCGACGGCTGAATGGAACGGATAACCAAACCCGCTTTCAATATAGCTTCCGCCTTTTGCAGCCGTTTGATGTCCCCAATCACAAAAGGTCTGCACTTCTCATAAACAACCTGATCTGACAAAGCTTTTACAATCACTTCGGCCGGTCGGTGACTGCTCCAATCTGCCTATATCCCAGATAACCTTCACATTCCGACCAAGCCGCGAAAACTGCATACCGGAGTCGGAAGCCCCGGTTAAGTCATCGGCAATGATGCCTAATTCGCTCATCCGTTTCTTGGCTCCTCTATTCATTTTTTCGGAAAAACAACATGGCCTCGTTGCTTTCGAATTGCTCCGCAGAAGTTCCGAGGGGTAAAAACATCTCCGGTCCAAAAGCGGCCGGAGATGTTTTTATAGCCCTTGCCATGACCCCGGGATTTATTCTCGAACCATTTTAACCGCCAATTTCATCGCAGTGATCATAGCGCCAGGATTGGCTACTCCTTTACCGGCGATGTCAAATGCCGTTCCATGGGCAGGCGTATCCAATACAACGGGAAGTCCTCCGTTTACAGTGACACCTTTATCGAATCCTATTAACTTCATCCCCGTCTGTGCCTGATCATGGTACATGGATACTAAACAGTCAAACGGGTTTTCCTTTAAACGAAGGAAAATCGTATCTGCTGGAAATGGTCCTACTACGTTAAGTCCTTCTTGTTGAGCAGCCTCAACTGCAGGAATAATTTCCTCAATCTCTTCCATTCCAATCAAACCACTGTCTCCTGCATGTGGGTTATATGCAGATACTGCAATCCTCGGGTTCGTAAAACCAGCTTTTTTGAGAATTACATTCGCGAACCGAATTACTTCCAGTACTCTTGATTTAGTAATATGTTGCGCGACTTCCTTCATGGGGATGTGGGATGTAACTCTTGTTACCCATAAATCCTCTAGGACGTTGACTTCACCGAAACCCGATTTATAGTCAAACAGCGACGCAAGTAAGTGAATGTCGTCCTCAAATTGATACCCGCCTTTATAAAGCGCGCCTTTATTTAATGGAGCGTAAACTACACCATCCAATTTCTTGTTTTGGGCGAGTCGAGTTGCGAGTGTCAAGTTATCGCCTGTTGCTTTGCCGGACTCAGCGGAAAGTTTACCTAACGGTAACGTAAGGGGATCGGTGTTTGCCGTATCTATGAGCCAAGTCGTTTCTTCATTCGGGTCGATCTGGTCTATGCTCTCAATCTTTCTGTATTGGAGCGAACAATTAGCAATTTCCGCCCCTAATCGAAAGACCCTCTCATCTCCAATTAATACCCAAGTAACGTCTTCAAATAAGTCCTGATTTTGCAGGGCTTTTGCCACCAATTCAGATCCTATACCCGTCGCATCACCGTACAGAAGCCCCATCGTAACCTTGCGATTGCCGCTCATTTAATCTCCCCATTTCGATATAATGGATGTAATTTCTCATTCGTTTTGCCTATCTGAAATCATTATATTTTTCGAAGTTTCATAATACAACACGCTAAGAAGAGAGATGTGATGCAAAATATAGCATAGTGTACTAAAATTTTATTGAAATTAAACATTAGTGACCTCCAATGGTTATGTACAAATATAAAAGGTTGTAATATATACTTATCCAGTAAAAATGCCGGCTTTAGAAATAAACAAAGGAGATACCATATATGTTTAAGTGTTTTGTCATAGCACCGTATGAGGGCTTTAAAGAGATGATTCTTAATATAAGAGAAAACTACCCTTTTAGAATCGATGTAGAGATTGGGAATATCCGAAGGGGTGAGGAGCTTCTTAATCATGTAGAGTATCACGGGTATGATGTCGTCATTTGCCGAGGAGCAACCTTTGAGTTATTTAAGAAGCATAGTCAAATTCCAGTTATTGAGATAGAAATTACAAGCTATGACATACTCCGCACGCTTACGATACTTAAAGGATTTAAAGGTAAAATGGGGATGATCGGTTCCGCCAACGTGCTCCAAAATGTCAAACTGATAACGGAGTTATTGGAAATAGAGGTGCTGGCGCAAACAATTGAGACTTTCGAACAATTTGAGCAAGCGGTCATGGAGGCCATTAGGCAGGGGGTTGAAGTTATTATCGGAGATGCGCTTACGGCTTCTCTGGCCGAGTCCAAAGGGATCCAAACCGTCATGATCGCATCAGGCAAGGAAGCTATTGATGGTGCCTTAAAAAAAGTTACGGACCTGTATTATTTCTATAATCAGATCGAGGATGGAAATATCAGGTTCTCATCCTTGCTGGATAAGTTAAATCAAGGGATATTTATCATTGATTCCAATAACCGTATCATCCTGATTAATAATAAAACGGAGGAATTACTTAATCTACCTAAAGAATCAATCACCCAATTAACATGGAAAGAGTGGCTAGAAAAATGGCAGTTGGACGACTTAGCCGGGCTCACGAGCCGGAAGCATCGTTTAATAAATTGGAATCAAAAATGGCTTATCCTTCAAAAATGCCCATCCTCAAAGGATGAACTTATTTTTACCTTGCAAGAGACAGAGCAAATTTTAGATCTCGAGCGAATACTGAGACGAAAGCTAAACGGTGACACCTTATTGCCGGAAGGAAAAGTAACCCTTAAACAGGTCATGAAAAAGCTGAGAGTAGCCGAGGGGGATTTGAGTAACTTAGAAGCGTGGGATCGGGCTTGCAAACCCGTTCTTATTTGTGGAGAGGCAGGCACCAATAAAGGCGTACTCGCAAAGGCTTTATATCATAACTCCCAATTTAATCGAGGCCCTTTTATTGCTTTTGACGAGCATCTCGTATCGCCACCTGAAGTAGTGGTTAACCGCCTTTTCGGGACAGAGAATCAGCAAACGGAAGGGTTAATTGAAAAGGCCCGCGAAGGAATGCTTTACATTAAAGAAATAGGTAAATTACCACTCACAGCTCAGTCGAAATTAAGCGAAATATTGCTAAATCAATCGTCCCGTTTCCGATTGGTGACTTCGAGCTCCATCGATTTACTTTCGGAAGTGCACGCTAACCGATTCCATATGGAGCTTTACTACCAATTGCGGCCGCAATGTATCTCGATTCCCTCTCTGCGCGAACGGATTGAAGACCTGGATGACATCATTCGTTGGTATCTTGCAGAAGTTAGCATGACGATAAACAAGCAAGTCATAGGCTTTAAGCCGGATGTTCTTAAAAAATTAAAGTCTTATCATTGGCCCGGTAACCTGACGGAGCTAAAACACGTCCTGTGCGAATTAATTGAAAGGGCGAATTCGATGTTCGTTACAATGGAAATTGCGAAGCCCATTCTTGATAAGCAATTCTCGATAAATCCTAGAAACCAGCTTGTCCCTGATTTAACTAAAGATATGACCCTGGAGGAAATTGAAAGACACATTATTCTCATGGTACTCGAGCAAGAGGAGTACAATCAGTCCAGAACTGCAAAACGGTTAGGCATTAACCGCGCTACTCTGTACAGAAAAATAAAAGAGCATCTACAAGGACAGACATAACGGGATGTCCCAAACTCCTTCATTCGCCTGATCGTTATTAATATCAATCAGGTGTCCACATTCGCTTGCGGTAATCTCGCGGACTGGTACCCGTAGTCCTACGAAAGCATTTGCTGAAAAAAGAAAAGGTCTCAAATCCGGATTCCTCGGCAATTCGCCCGATTGGCAGATCCGTATTCATAAGCATCCGCTTCGCCTGTTCAATACGGTATCTTGTGATGTACTCCAACGGAGTACAGTCGTACACCATTTTCATGCAGCGAGTGATGTACATCGGATGAAAGCGTAGGCTCGTTCCAAGCAGTTCGTTGCGAAACGGCTCACGGTAATGCATCCGCAAGTAGGTGACGGTTTGTTCGGCAATGCGGTAAACGGAAGACGTATGGCTGTCCGACTTGTCCTGACCCAACGCCAGAAGCAGCTGCTGGAAAGCAATCTGATGCTTCCACTGCACACTGGAACGACGCACCATGCCAAGTAACGACTCCAGCTGCTGATAAACACTGCTGTCTAGTGACAGTCGGCCAAAGCGGGGGATGAATGCAACGAACTGCGATTCTTCCGGGAAGGGCTGCGGAATAGCGGCCCCCTCTGGAACCTCTGACCATTCACCCATCGGTTGAAAATGCAGCCAGTGAAAATGGGTTTCCTCCTCACAGCCTTGTGTCGCATAATGGTATCGATCCGGGCGAAGCAGCAGGAAGGTACCGGCCTCTAAACGCCACTGGCGTTCTTCTTCTCCAATATATAAGCAACCGCGAGTTACCACGAGCAAATCAAACACGCCAATGGAATGACGGCTGGGATGTCGCTGTCCCCTTTCATACACATCTTCTCCACAAATTAGAAAGTGCGGCAAAGGCGGACATACCAATTGAAATGAGTTCATGTGAGCAGGCCCCTTCTTCATCGGAACGTTAGCATTATTCTACTTCGCCCCTCATCGTAACCTTTATTATCTTGATTGTAAATCCAGCTCGTTGGTTTAAATCGGACTAAAAATAGTTGGGAATGTAGTTTTTTGACACTCCTAGCATCCACTACAATGTGGGGGGACATGATTTCAATATTCTTGGGAGGATGGGATGGCATGATGTTAAAACAACCGATTTTTACCCCTTTGCCGCTGGGGAGTATCAAACCATCTGGGTGGATTCGCAACCAATTGAACATACAGGCAGATGGACTAACTGGACATTTGGAGGAGCATTGGGAAGACGTCGGTTCAGACAATGGATGGTTGGGCGGCAAAGGAGAAAGCTGGGAGCGTGGTCCTTACTATGTAGACGGGCTTTTTCCGCTCGCCTACTTACTGGAAGATGAGACACTCATCCGCAAAGCCATGAAGTGGGTGGAATGGGCGTTATCCAGTCAAAGGGAAGACGGCATGTTTGGCCCCAATCACATCACGACCGTTAATAATGATGTGAATAAACGACATGACTGGTGGCATTTTACCATTATGCTGAAGGTACTGACCCAGCATCAAGAAGCCAGCGGTGATGAGCGGGTCATTCCATTCTTAACGCGGTTTTTCCGGTATCTTGACGGGGTGATCGAGCAGATGCCTCTAGAGGGTTGGGCACAAGCACGCGGAGCAGATTTGATGCTGTCCATACTCTGGTTGCATCAACGGACAAATGAAGAGTTCCTGCTTCAGATTGCAGATAAAATAAGAAAGCAAACGTTGGATTGGCCAGGCATCTTCAATGACTTCCCATTTTGGCGAAAATATGAAGGGAAGTTCGATCATCGCACACATGTAGTGAATGTGGCTATGGCACTGAAAACGCCGGCGTTGTTCTATCGGTTGACCGGACAGGAGGAACACCGGGAGGCTGTGTACAGAGGACTGGAAAGCCTAATGAAGTATCATGGGCAAGCCCACGGGATGTTCTCCGGCGATGAGTGGTTATCCGGTACCCATCCAAGCCAGGGGGTCGAACTATGCGCCGTGGTTGAGTACATGTTCAGCTTGGAGCATGTTGCCAGCATCCTTGGGGACGGGAGATTCGGAGACACCTTGGAGAAAGTTGCCTATAACGCTCTGCCGGCTACGATCTCGGCGGATTGGACTTCACATCAATACGATCAGCAGGTGAATCAGGTTGTGTGTAATGTGGCCAAACGTAACTGGGTGAATCGGGATGATGCCAATACGTTCGGACTAGCCCCGAATTTCGGATGCTGCACAGCAAATATGCATCAAGGCTGGCCCAAGCTTGTGTCTCATCTTTGGATGTCCACACAGGATGGCGGGATTGCTGCTGTTGCTTACGCACCGTGCTTCGTTCGTACAACGACGGGTAGCGGCAAGCAAATCACTGCTGAGGTGATCACCGATTATCCCTTTAAAGAAAGCATTCACATCCGGCTTTCGCTGCAGGGCAGCGAGACATTCCCGCTTTACCTGCGGGTTCCAGCTTGGTGCCAAGGTGCCGTCCTGAAGATCAACGGAAGCAGTCAAACGTTCACCACGAAGGATGGTTATGCACGCATCGAACGCGAATGGGGTGACGGCGACGAGATTGACTTGTCGCTTCCGATGGAAGTAAAGCAATCTCGCCGCAGCAACTTCGCGGCAAGCGTGGAAAGAGGGCCTTTGGTGTACGTGCTGCCTATTACCGAAAGCTGGACTTGCATGCGCAACCGGGAACGTTTCAGTGATTGGGAGGTATATCCAGCTTCTCCTTGGAAATACGGTCTAATTGACGGGACGGACACACGTATCACCATCAGTGAAGATGAAATACCTTATCAACCCTATCAGGCATCCAATGCCCCGGTGCGCGTAATACTAAAAGGACAACTGCTGCCCAATTGGGGCTTTGACATGCATTCCGCGGCAACGCCGCCGATGCAGCCAAAGCTGGATCCGACGCAGCCAGTCGTAGATCTGGAGTTGGTCCCTTATGGCAGTGCCCGTTTACGTATTGGTGAATTCCCGGTAGTGCAAAAGTAACGCGAACACAATAATTACTATACAAAAATCCGCAAGCTCGACCTCGGTCGATGCTTGCGGATTTTTTGAGTTATTCTCTAATTTCCGCCTTTATATCTGAATTGCTGTCTAAATTTGTGGGGGGTAATTTTTTCGGCTTTGCAAAAGCATTTCGTGAAGTAGGAGCTGCTGTGAAAGCCGACTTCCTCGGCAATGCGCCCAATCGGTAAATCGGTATTAAGCAGTAAAATTTTCGATTGGTCGAGCCGAACAATCGTTAAATATTCCACAGGTGTGCAACCGTACACTTTTTTCATACAGCGCGTGATGTAGGAGGGATGAAAGTTAAAAATTTTCCCGAGCTGTTCGTAAGTAATTTGCTCTGGGGAATTTTGCCGTAAATATCGGGCCGTATCATCGGCCAATCTACTGACGGCGGAGGATAAAGGCTCTTGTTCAATATGAAGATCAAAGAACAGCTTTTGAAAAATGGTTTGCTCTTCCCAACGGGACGAATAAGCAGGCTGGCCCTTTAATGTGAGTAGATTGCGTATTTGCTCGTAAGCATTGGTCGGATTTAGCAATTTCCAATATCGGGGTATCGAAACATTAAAAGAAAGCATGAAATGGCTTTGCACACCTAAGAAGCCGCGATTCTGCTCTTGTATTTCGATCCATTTGCCGATGCTTTGAAAATGAAGCCAATAAAAATGGGTTTCTTCATCACATGGATTCAACTGAAAATGATAACCATCGGGCCGCAAAATTAGACATTCACCCGGTCCCGTCCTCCACTGTGTATCACTTTCCATCATCAGTAGGCTTCCACGAGTGACGAAAATCATATCGAACACACCGATGTTTGAACGTTCGGCATGGCTTCTTCCAATCGCATAAGTAGCTTCCCCACAAGCGACGAAATGAGGTAACGGTGGTGATTCAAAATGGAAATAACTCAAGTCTATCACCTAAATTATATTGTGTCATATTGTGCTAAAATTGGGTCAACATTATACTGTTTCACATTCACTATTATTAATATACTTGAAATTGTTAGCATTAGTAAACTAAGGAGCAGAATCAAAGGGGGGAGTTATCGTTAGTTTTCCTCATTTTAGGAGTGTAAACGCTAACCTTGTAGTTATCGAGCTGAAAAGGGTGTGTCAGTTTTTACCGAAGATAATAAGTTGAAATTTGTAAATCGTCTTCTTATATAAAACTCGGATTATCGTATTGATGTTTTTGGAGTGCAATGGTAGTATCAGCCTATTATCAAAAACTGATACCATATCGAGTCGGAGAGTGCATCTCCGCTTCTAAATATGTACAATGTGCAAGAACTGTGGTAAAACGTCCTTTAAGATATTGCTTGATATGAGCGGTAAGAGATTCGCACACAAGAAAATACGATCTTCGATATACTTGAGAACTGCAATAAGGAGACGCTCTTAAAGTACTTATGTAAGCGGTTGCTAATCGAATCGGCAGGGATGTAATTGAAGCGGGGAGCTTTTAGATCCTTTTCAACAAGCAAATCCAAATGCCCAAAAGATATATCAATGGAGGTTTTATGTATGCAAAAAAAACTAGTGAATGCAGCACTGCTTGCCAGCTTGTTCGTACTCGCTTTGACCGGTTGCTCCGGACAACCGGCCGCAACGAATGGTGGGGCAAAGGCGAATGACGGAGCGAAAGCTGCTCCGGATTCAGGTGGAGCCAAAAAAGTCGTAACGATGTGGACTCGTGAGAATGGCGCCCGGTTATTAGAAGCAGCAGTTAAAAAATACAACGAGGAAAATAAAAGCGTAGAAATCAAAGTCACATCGATTCCTACCGAGAGCTTTAATCAGCAATTTACCGCTGCGTTATCGTCCAATTCGGTTCCGGATATCGTATCCGTGGATCTTGTTCTGGCTCCCTATTACTCATCAATTGGTGCGTTCAAAGATATCACACAGCAGTATAATGGTCTAAGCTTTAAGGACCAGCTTAGCAAGAGTATGCTGAACCAGGGACAGAAGGATGGCAAACAGTTCGCTTTACCGTTTAACGCAGACGTCTCTGCTTTTATTTACAACAAGGCACATTTCCGGGATGCAGGACTTGATCCGGAAAAACCGCCGGTTACCTGGAAGGAGCTTCAAGAGTACTCGAAAAAATTAACGAATAAAGACCGTTTTGGATACGTGTATGGCGGTGGTACTGCCGGTACACTCATGTTTACTTTCATGCCTTACGTTTGGGGCAACGGTGGGGAGTTCCTCAACAAAGATGGTACCAAGGCGATGGTGAATTCGTCTCAAGCGATCGAAGCGCTGCAATTTTTATCGGACCTTACCAATAAGGATAAAGTGGTTCCTCCTGGATCGCCGACCTATACGTCCCAACAAGCCTTTGACGCCTTCACGTCTGGCAAGGCGAGCATGATGGTCAATGGTAACTTCCGAGTGTCTGATTTGAATCTGAAGTTTTCCAATATCGAGTACGGTGTCGGAATGATCCCGAAAAATGAGGGCAAAGGCCACGCTTCCTTCGGTGGAGGAGAGCTTATCGCAATCACGTCCGGTTCAAAACAGCTGCCAGAAGCGTGGAAATTTATCGAGTTCGCGTTGTCCAAAGAAGTTCAGGTCGAGACGTTCGCGAAAAATGGATCTATTCCGGTACGCAAGGACTTCTACAACAATCCTTATTTCGATAAAGAACCGAAGTATAAGATGTTCGCACAGTCACTTGATGTGGCGGTAACGCCTTTTACCACGAAGTACAATGAACTATATGATCCGATTCTCAGTAACGTTCAATCGGCGCTTCTAGGTAAAACACCAGCTAAAGATGCGTTCACGAAAGCCGCTGCAGACATGGACGCCATCCTGCAAAAGAAATAAAACATAATGCAACGGAATGGGGAGAGACCTCCCCTTTCCTTGCAGTGGAGGACACATGACTAAAATCCGCATCAAACCAGTCCATCTGCTATTCGTACTTCCTGCTGTTTTGTTGAATCTGATCTTTTTTATTTATCCACTAATCCGTTCCCTCATCATGTCCTTTTATAACTGGCCGGTGCTGGGGGAAAAAACGTTTATTGGTTTGGATAATTACATCGATTTGTTCAAGGATAAAACTTACTGGAGTACCTTATGGTTCACCCTGAAGTATACGCTTATGGTAACTCCGCTCATCTTTATTGTTGCTTTTGGCCTAGCGCTCCTTATAAATAAACGATTGCCGGGAATTATCTTCTTTCGTTCCGTTTATTTCACACCCGTCGTGATTTCTATGGTGTCCTCCAGCTTGGTTTGGCTATGGATATACAATGACTTATATGGTCTGCTGAACTACTATTTGCTGGAGTGGGGCTTGATTCAGCAGCCTATTGTTTGGATGGGCGATGCAAGCACATCGTTGCCGGCTATCGTGCTTATGATCGCATGGAAAACCTCGGGCTTTACGATGATCATATTGCTCGCTGGACTGCAATCTATACCTCAGGACATTTATGAGGCTGCTAATGTGGACGGCGCACGCCGCTGGCAAGTGCTTCGGTATATTACCCTTCCCTTGCTGCGTCCTTCGTTCGCCTTAGCTTTGATATTATCGGTAATCGGTTCGGTGCTTGCTTTCGAGCAGTTTGTTATCATGACTCAAGGCGGGCCTTCTAACACGACGACAACCGTCGTTCACTTGATTTATAAAACGTCATTCAAATATTTCCATCTGGGATATGGCTCGGTGATGACCTTCGTTCTGCTCTTTATCCTAATTATATTAAGTTTAATTCAAATGCGTATACTGAGGAATCCGGTAAATTATTAAAGGTGGGACTTTATGGCTTTGATTCGTTTTCTCGATACATTGAAGCGGCACAAATTCAAATACTTATTCAATATCGTACTTTCTGTCTTATTTCTTCTTCCGTTCGCGTGGACGCTAAGCACATCGCTGAAGAAGTCAAAGGAAATTATTAAAACTCCTCCGGAATGGATCCCGTCCTCGATCACCTTTGAGCATTATCAGGAAATCTGGGGCATGAACAACGGCTTGTTTCAAACGTATTTGTTCAACACAATCGTACTGACAATCATTTCAGTGTTGCTCATCGTTTTGGTTGGTGGGCTCGCAGGGTATGGGTTTTCCAAGCTTGAGATCCCTTTCAGCAAAATATTTCTTTTGTTGATTCTAATAGCGCTCATGATTCCGTTTCAGACGCTGTTAATTCCGCTGTTTTCCATAATGAAGAGCCTCAATCTGCTAAATACCTATCTTGCTCTCATTATCATTTATGTCACCTTCCATCTTCCGGTGGCGGTATTTATGATGCTTAATTCGTTCGACGCTGTGCCGGACGCCATACGTGAATCCGCATTGATCGACGGGGCAGGGGAATTCCAAATCTTTTTTAAGCTGATGATTCCACTCGCTTGGCCGGGGCTTGCAACGGTAGCGATACATTCTGCCTACACAACATGGAACGATTATATTGTCGCGCTGGTATTCACGACAACGGATGATATGCGAACCCTGAACATAGGGTTGACGAATATGGCTATTGGCCAGTACGGCAACGATTGGGGACTGCTAACTTCAGGTTCCATCATCAACTTTTTGCCAATGATCATTTTGTTTGTGTTTCTCCAGCGGTTTTTCATCAGCGGCCTAACGAACGGTGCTGTCAAGTAAAAAGCTGCCATTTAATATTGAGGGGATGACAATAATTGCAATTTTTTAGTTTTGATTTCAGAGATCCGATTTACAATTTCGACGGATGGAAACTTAGTTTTCAAATTATTACACTCGAAAACACTTATGGCTTAAATCCAGAAAAAACACAGTTTACGCAAGAGGACGGCTCTTGGAAGCTGGTTTGTGAGGAGCTAAGCTTCGCCGGTCAGCAGCAGCAGAAACCAGGCCGCTTCACACTCCAAGCGGTTACTAATGATCAAGGGCAGTTGGTGTTAAAAATATCGGCAGAGGCCTCTCATAAAATCCGTTGTGTGAAGGTGCTTGTGCGTGAATTGGATGCCATAGCGGTGTACAATGCAAGCACCGAAAAAGAAGATGTCGTGGGTGCTGCTGGGGATATTTATCATTACCCGTATAATTGGATTCATCGTGAGAATAACTTGAAGATTCCTGCATTTTTTGTGCGTGAGATCGATAAGGATGGCTGCTTGGCGTTTCAATGCCAAGATCATAAAGTGAGGGACAAGCGGTTTGCGGTTTATCCAGAAAAAATGGGTGCAAACACAGGTACCTATACGGTCGAATTGATTCACGAAGAGTCCGCAAGCAAATTTGACGATAAAATCGACGTTCCAGCCTGGGTGCTTGGCCGCAATGTAGAGCCAACAGCATTCCTCAACCAATATCTTGAGTTTGCCGAGTCTCCAAACGGTATCGGCTTAATACCTTGGAAGGACAGAACCGATATGCCGTCCTGGGCGAAGCAAATCTCGCTTTGTCTCACGCTGCATGGAATGCATTGGTCCGGTTACATATTCAACACATACGATCAAATGCTGGAGATTATCCGCTATGCCGCAGAGCGTACAGATGGCAAAAATATTTTGGCCTATTTACCAGGTTGGGAAGGTCGGTATTACTGGCAATACGGGGATTATCGTCCGGATCCGCTCCTTGGTGGGGAGGAAGGATTCCAGCGTTTATGCGAGGAATCACGAAAGCTGGGGGTCCATATCATGCCGATGTTCGGGGCCAACTGCGTGAATGCTTGGTTCTCTAATTTCCCGCAGTACGGGACAGATGCCAATATGAAAACGGCTTCGCGAAACCAATATCATGGCAACGTACCGGATTGGGATTTGAGCCGATCTCACGATACCGGATGGCAGGCTTGGCTCAATCCGGGAGCTCCCTCCTGGCAAACAGAGTTGACTCGGCAGGTCACTCGTCTGATGGATCGATATGGCTTCGATTCCGTCTTCCTGGATACCGCCCATCACTGGGTGAACGATCCGGATTTCGATGTATGTCAGGGACTCAAGGGCTTGAAAAATGCAATTGTGAAGGATAGACCGGATGTCTTGGTCACCGCCGAGAATTGGTACGACGGCTTGCTTACAATATTCCCCACGTTCCAAAGTCGACCATTTCTGAAAAACCCTAGCTGGGTAGGGCGATACGCGAGAATGGTCGCCCATCTGCTCGAAGCCGAACCAAGCCGGGGCAGCACTGGGGTGCATGAACTGGGATACTGCCAGTACGAGCCGAGGCAGCTTAAGGAAGAATATATTCCGACGATTGCCTTCGTCGACGGTACGTTCGAACAAGCTAAGGCTGAATTTGATAAGGTCATAGACATGGCAAATCACTACAAAAGGATGTTCTTGTAATTTATTAAGTAACAAGGTAAGGCTACCGCTGCACAAACGAAGATATGATGATCATTGAGAGACTTCTAGCAGAAGAGGCAGCAGGTAGGATTTCTTCAATGTAAAAGGTTATAAGACGCATAAATGAAAAAATGCGTGGTATTCTATTCCATATGAGAGGGGGTTGTGGTATATTTAACTAAGAATCTTGTTTTAACCTTACGTGAAGTCAAATGCCCTAGTGGCGGAATTTATGAGAACAGGTGTAGTCTGCTTGTTTCCAAGGATTCCCTCTGCTGGGGCTTTTTTTTGCGTAGGAAATCATATGCGAGGGAGGAGATTCTATTGGATCAAAAGGGTACTCAGCGCGCAAGTAGGTAATCGAACGGTTATCTATGCTGCAGCAAATGTAATCCCATATTGAATGAACAAGGAGCGGGTCTTGATTGCCGGTTCTATTTTTTTTATGTCTAGGAGGAATGCCAGATGGCAAAACGTTTGATAAAGAATACATGCGAGAAATGCCCCCTGATGAGAAAAAAACGCGGTAGCTGCCGATTTCCTGCGGATCGAGCGAAGTCATGCCTTTGCAAGCGTCCATCAAAGCCGCGCCTGCTGCCGTTCGCTCCGTATAGGTAAAATCCTTGATAACCATTCCGGGAAACTTCGATTCCTCCGATTCCTCCTGTACATTCGCTTTGGATCGTAAAAACAAAGCGGCATCCTGCTCATAGCCGACAATCCGTTCCTCCGTGGACTTGATTTGCTGCGGCAACATTTTGAGCAGCCGATCCTCCAGCGCGTAGCGTTGGCTCAAGTGGTTCGCTTTAAGCAGCTTGAGTTTCGACACTTGAATGTCCAAGTCCATCTTCTCCTTGATGTACGGATTGCCGGTCGCCAGCGCCTTGACCTCGGCATAAGAGAGGGCCGTCTCGTCAATGTCCTCGGCGGAACGCACCGGCGACTTGCTGGTCATGATTTGCGAAATGAAGCGTTGCTTGTTCTCCAGCGTCTGATAAAGATAAGCGTCCAACGTGTTCTCGGTGACGTAGCGAAAAATGTGCACATCGCTGTTTTGATTCCCCTGCCGGATAATGCGTCCGCTGCGTTGCTCCAGGTCCCTTGGACGCCACGGGCAATCCAGATCGTGAAGTGCAATCAGCTTCGTTTGCACGTTCGTGCCCGCCCCCATCTTAAACGTCGATCCGAGCAGTATCCGAACTTGGCCGCTGCGTACTTTGGCGAACAGTTCCTTTTTCTTGACTTCGGTATTGGCGTCGTGAATGTAGGCGATTTCCTCAGCAGGAACACCTTTTTCCATTCCATCAGCTTGCGCCGCAGCTCGTCGTAGACGTTGAAGGAACCATCCTGTTTGGGGATGGATAGATCGCAGAACACCAACTGAGTCAACCGCTGCTCCTGATGTTCCGCCCAATACCGGTAAACGTTGTCCGTACAAACGCTCACTTTGCTGCCTTCGTCGTCGGGAAGCATCTGATTCGCCAGCCTTTGATCGAGCGCGAGTTTGCGTCCGTCGTTGGTGATCGTCAGCATATTGTCTTCGTGCGGCTCCACTTCCTTCGCCCGCACCCGTTCGGCGCGGCGGGCAAGATCCGCAACCATATCGCGCTGAAAGTCGCTTGGCGGCACAGCAACATTGTTGAAATGAGCTTTCGGCACGGGAAGCTGAAGCATGTCCGCCGTCTGGATGTCGGCCACTTCCTTGAACATATTCATCAGTTCCGGCAAATTGTAAAAACGGGCAAACCGGGTTTTCGCCCGATAGCCCGTTCCTTCCAGTGCAGTTTGTCAAGGAGGTTATAACTCAAATGAAACGGGCACCGGTCGCCCAATGCCCCATATAGGGGCAGTACCAGCGAAGCTGACACCACCCGCAAAGTAAATCACAACCAAATATCAAGGTGAAAGTTTATACCTGCCAGGGTATACGATTTGTACGTTAACGTTGATCGTTCGTAAGGAATCTTTGTTTAGTACAGTCCCAGATGCAATCCGTTTCCACGCATACGGATTCCTGCGAAAAAGAGATTCCCCTAGATTATAAATATCTATTCTCTTTTCAAACGCGGTTTGAAAGGTCTGCCTAATTTGATGCTCAATTTTTTTTTGAGCCAGTTGCGTGAGTTCTTGCTCCGTAACGTCTGCATGTAGCTCATTTACTCCGGCCTTCACCTTAACGGAAATATCGAAATATGCTTTGTCATATTTAACCCTTGGTTTGACGTCATATTCGGGTTTTTCTGCGACGAGAACTGCAACAAGCTTGTTATCGGAAAACAAGTCAACGGGCAGTCGGATTGTGTGTTTATTCAGCCATGGCAATCCTTTTATTTCTTCGAGGCTCATGCGTGCGTAATATTTGTCCTTATCGTATATTTGTATGCCTGAATATCTAAGCAGCTCATGCGGTTTTTGATTTTCCTTCCATTGATCCTTTCGAACAGATAATTCTGGTATGTAGCTTGTCTTCGCCTTTTCGTTTGAATCCATTACAAATTTTTGCAGGCGGATCGGAGCGAGGATAGAACGCTGCCGAAAATTCTGTTCGGGGTTATGTAGAATCGATGCTTTGGGCGATAATCTGAGAAATGGAGTCGCAATTAAGACCTCGTCAAGGGGATCGCGCGTACTGAACACCCAAGCTAAGTACCTTATCTCATGATATCGGTCGATCAGTTCCAACACTTCACCGACTTTTCGTTCCTTCAATAACCTTTCGCTAAAAAAGATTGCAGAGATTTGTCCCCAGTTTAACCTTTGTTGCGAAGTGCTGTATAAATCATTCGCTGCTTCTGTAAATGAGATACCTTTTCCTCTACCGATCCAGACCGGAGGCTGTTCCGCTTTCTGTTGTCCTTCCAGTTTTGCCACTGTCGAGAAATCGAGCAACTGCGCATAAATGATGTATTGGCTATCCGCATAATCAATTCCTACAGCAGTTACATAGTTCATGTTTTGCACTTCGTACCTGCTCCAACATCCGGTGAGAAAGAAGGGAAGCAGAAGAACTGCGGTAAATTTGTATGCGTTCATTTCTGCTTATCCCCTTGGCTTGTAGAATCTTGAGTATTTAGCATGTCTGGCCGAGTTTTCCGCCATTTCCAAGGTAATCGAAACAAGGCATTGGCGAAATCTTTATATGGAGGCGAAACCGGAGCCAGGTAAGGCAAACCGCATGAATGTAAAGAGGCTAAGTGAGTTATTACGATAAACAACGCAAGTAAGAAACCATAGATCCCCAAAATCGATGACATAGCGAACAGAAAAAAGCGCAAAATGCTTATTGTCCCAGATAGTGACAAGTTGGATACAGTTGAACCGAATATTTGCGTAATTGCTCCTATGACAACAATGCTAGGGGATAAAAATCCTGCGCGAATGGCCGCATCCCCTAAAATGAGCCCTCCTACTACCGTAACTGTAGACCCAACCGCGGAGGGCAATCGAACACCGGCTTCCCGCAATATTTCCAAAAAGATGAGCGCGAGAAACATTTCCCCTGCCACGCCAAGAGGAATGCCTAATCGGTTGATGCCAATTGTTGCAAGAAGGTAATAGGGCAACTGATCCTGATGAAACGAAAGAATGGCAACCCAAAAACCGGGCAGCATGAGTGATACGGACAATCCGAGCAAACGAAGCGATTGTCCAAACGTAGCCGATAAAGCAGTAAAGTGGATGTCTTCCGGCGTTTTCAGGAGCAGGTACAAATTTGCCGGGGCGATCAATGCAGCCGGTGTACCATCCACAATCAGCGCTACACGTCCATTCATCATGCAGTTAACGGTAAAGTCTGGTCTTCCCGTATAGCCCATCAAAGGAAACAAAGCTTTGGCCGGTTCCATTAACTCTTCCAGTTGAGTGGCGCTGAATGCTCCGTCAATTTGAAGGCGATCCAATTTAGTCTTGATATCTTGGACGATTTTCGGATCAACAATGTCTTGCATATACAGAATTGCAATAGTTGTTTTTGTCCGGACACCTACTGTTTTCGTTTCGTATACCATGCTTGTTGACTTGATTCGTTTCCGAATTAACGCAACATTGACACCGAGCTCCTCCACAAAACAGTCTTTCGGCCCTCGAATGGAAACCTCAATATTGGATTCTTCAGGCTGGCGTGCCGGTTTTTTCGATATATCGAAGGAGAACAAAGAGGTTAGTGCCGGAATAAATATAAGCAGCTTTCCCTCAAAAATATCCGTTTCGGATTTCTGCTCCCACTCCTCGGGGGAAATGATCTCAAGATGTAATTGACACGACTCAAGCACTTCCTGATTCTTTTGAAAGCTATAATTTTCGTAAAACCGAGTCAAGCGAGGAAGTACTACATCGTGAATGAGTTGTTGGCTGTCACATAACCCATCGCAATACAGTAAGACGATCCTTGATTGATCTTCGCCAGTTTTTAATTTGTAAACATGATGCTTTACATCACAACACATCTGGAAATGTTGAAGAAGGGTTTGTTCATTAAGCGGTTGTGTATCAGCCGGCCTTTGTTGTGTCGACGATTTTATGTCCTTTGCCCATTTATTTCTGAAAAGCTTTATCATCTTCAATTGCTCCTTTTACTCCGTGTTGAGATTAAAATTCGCACGAAATATACGAACATGACCCCAATGGTAAAGACACAAAACGAAGGAAAGTAATATCGGCTGAGCAGTTCTTGAAAAATTATATCGCTGATTGGCAACAACGCAGCAACCAGCATGAATAAAGCGCCCAGAAACATAGGCAACCACTTATACTTTTGCAATTCCCACAATTCGCTTAAGAGTAACAGGGAAAGGGAAACTCGAATGTACATACCGGATAACCACTGGTAAATCGAGAAAAAATCAATATGCTCCACATACTCGCCCAGTCGAACCATTCTCCATTGTTCGAAAGCGGGGTATCGTTGGTGTGCCGCTTCATCAGGGCCGTACATGGTAATCGAGCCCATCAAAGGGCCGATCGTTAGCCCGGATAATATGATGCAAATAAGCATTAAACTTTTGAAACCTGGTTTGTTCGTTAACTTGTGCTGAAACAAAATCAGCAACGACAATTCCAACAATCCCCCAGCTACGTAGGGAATGCCTTTCCAAAGCGGAGATAACCCATTTTCGAGTAGAGGAAATAGCATGGTGTAGTCTTTAAACTGAAAGTTTGCAGTCATGACAAGGTCACCCAGAATAACAACAAAAGGCAACAATATCCCGCTTAAAATTGCAATGGTGCGAAGCCCTTGAAATGCCGCGAAGAAGCATCCGAAAAGCGTTGTTCCTGCGAGAACAAGCATTGGAGATTGAGGCATATAAGTTGCAATTGTCCATGTTATAGTGTCCTTAAAGGAAATGAGTCCCATAAGCCATACAAGTACACTGTATAGGACAATCAAGGTTGCCGAGAGAACCATTCCGAATTGTTGCTTTAACCAATCCCTAACATGCATTCCGTTCATGTTTTTTAGGATATAGCTCAGAATGCCAATCCAAATTGGCGAAGCGATTAATACAAGAAGTACTACAAGCCAGGCATCTCGCCCTGATGCACCGAGCAGTAACGGTATGATGATGACGTGGTTCAGCAAACCGACAGAAAGCATTATGATCATGTATGACTGTAAAACTGAAATTTTCGGCATCAACTCACCTTACCCTGTGAAATACTAAATGGAAGCAGTACCATTACTTTCCCCATCTTCTTCATTTTCATCCCAAATTACTCATTTCAGAAATTCCTTTCGATAAAGATCCAGCTTTGATTCGGGAATTAGAACTTCGCAGCATTTATTCCCATATTGTCTCATTAAGTAGGGCTTGCTGAATAATCAAAAATTCCCTGTTCTGCAAGGGTTTTAAGGCACTTTTGTCGAATTTATCTGCAAGGAAAACACGGAAAAACGGTAAAAAACCTTGCAGATGGAGTGAGCTAAAGTGTTCGTGCTGAATCGAGATATGGCGGATCTGTTAGAAAATTTCTATTTACCCTTTGGCGGAAGATTAAATCCTGCTAATCGGTGGGTGCAGCTTGCAGCACTCATCCCTTGGGGCATAGTAGAAGAGAAATATGTGAGATCGTTCCAGTCACCAGCTATCGGCCAAAAGGCTTACTCGGCACGCATCGCTCTCGGCTCGCTCATCATCAAGGAGCGTCTTGGTTTAAGTGACCGCGAGACGACCCTGCAAATCCAAGAGAATCCATATTTGCAATTCTTCTTGGGCTACACCGAGTATGTAGACGAAGAGCCGTTTCATCACTCTCTGTTAACGCATTTTCGGGAACGGCTCGGCTTGGAAATCTTGGCTGAAATCAACGATTGGATTGCCCAAGCCGCGCTGCAAGCCGAGCGAGAGGTAGCGATGAAACAGAAATCGTCCAAGCGAGATCGCGATGATGACGATAACGATGCGGGCGGCTCGCAGATTACCATGGAGGTCGGGGAAGCGTTCTCAATACCTGAGGAGGCCCCCGCCCCCGATGTGACGAAGAAAACCCGTAACATGGCGAGAAAGCCACACGTCCTGCCATCCACAGCTGCGCCGACAGCGAATGTCACGAACAGGGGCACCCTCATGCTGGATGCGACATGTGCGCCTGCGGACATCAAGTATCCGACGGACTTGGGGCTTTTGAATCATGCCCGTGAAATCCTCGAAGACATCATTGACGTGCTGCACCGTCCCCATATCGGAGCGATGGAGAAGCCGCGCACGTACCGTGAGAAAGCCAGAAAATCGTACCTGGGCATATCCAAACAACGCAAGGCATCGGGCAAGGTGATCCGTAAAGCGATCAAAAAGCAACTTGGCTACGTGGGACGGGATCTGCGGATCATTGAAGCACTTGTGACGCATACGCCTTTCACGGAGCTGAGCAAAAGACACTATCGCCAGTTGCTGATCATCTCGGAGCTTTACCGCCAACAACGCCAAATGATGGAGAAGAAGACGCATGTCATCTCCGACCGCATCGTGAGTATCGAACAGCCGCATGTACGTCCGATGGTTCGAGGCAAAGCTGGGGCGAACGTAGAGTTCGGCGCCAAAATCGCTGCCAGTATGGTGGACGGTTATGCCTGGATCGAAACGGCGCAATGGGACAGCTTCAACGAGGCAACAACGCTGCAAGCATCGGTGGAAACATACAAGCAGCGATTTGGGCATTACCCTGCCGTCATTCTGGCCGACAAAATCTACCGCAATCGAGACAACTTGAACTATTGCAAGGAGCTTAGGATTCGACTCAGCGGCCCCAAGCTCGGCAGACCATCAAAACAGCAAAGCGATGGCGATTGTAGGCAAGAGCGGCAGGATGCCGCACAGCGTAATGCGATCGAAGGAAAGTTTGGAGAAGGAAAACGCAAATTGGGACTCGGTCGCATTCGCGCACGCGGCGCCGAAACCAGTTTAACCGTCATCGCCCTTCAGTTTCTGGTCATGAATCTGGAGCGGCGGCTGCGGGCTCTCTTATTGTTTTTTTTCAGACTGTTTGGGTTCAGTGTCTTACGTTGGGCGTAGACTGGAACGAATCTTGTTCAGCAAACCCTAAGTATGCTTTGGTATACCGATTTTGACCATTTTAGGTAAC